>NZ_QDFT01000016.1 GCF_003075375.1 Microbacterium testaceum
GTCCTGGTTGCTGGCCGTTCCGGCCACGTACGTGGCCGGAACGGCCAGCAACCAGGACCCCTCGCCGATGCGGGCGGCCGTGGCGTAGGCGCTGGCGATGAGGGCGTTGCGCGAGATCGCGACCGACTTGGGCACACCGGTCGAGCCCGAGGTGGTCACGACGACGGCCGTCCCGGCGGGGGCATCGCCGGGCAGGTCCGCCCCGCCCAGGGCGACGGCGGGTCCCGCCCCCAGGACCGCCGCGCGCAACGCCCGCACGACGTCGCGCGGATCGCCGGATGCCGGCGGCTCGAGCCTCACGCGCTCGGTCCGACGCTCAGTAGTGCCACGGCACGCCCGACCAGTCGGGGTCGCGCTTCTCGAGGAAGGAGTCGCGCCCCTCGGCGGCCTCGTCGGTGCCGTACGCCAGACGCGTCGCCTCCCCCGCGAACAGCTGCTGACCGACCAGGCCGTCGTCGACGGCGTTGAAGGCGTACTTGAGCATGCGGATCGCCGTCGGCGACTTGGTCAGGATGGTCCGGGCCATCGCCAGGGCTTCGCGTTCGAGCTCGGCGTGCGGGACGACGCGATTGACCGCACCCATCTCGTAGGCGCGGTCGGCGGAGTACTCCTCGGCGAGGAAGAAGATCTCGCGCGCGAACTTCTGCCCGATCTGCCGTGCGAAGTAGGCGGAACCGTAGCCGGCGTCGAAGGAGCCGACGTCGGCATCCGTCTGCTTGAAGCGACCGTGTTCGCGGCTGGCGATCGACAGGTCGCACACCACGTTCAGCGAGTGGCCGCCGCCCGCCGCCCACCCGGGGACGACCGCGATGACCACCTTCGGCATGAAGCGGATGAGACGCTGGACCTCGAGGATGTGCAGGCGTCCCGCGCGGCCCGGATCGTGGACCGTCGCCTCGTCGGTCGAGTACTTGTACCCGTCGCGACCGCGGATGCGCTGATCGCCGCCCGAGCAGAACGCCCAGCCGCCGTCCTTCGCGCTCGGTCCGTTGCCCGTGAGCAGGACGACGCCGATGCGGTGGTCCTGTCGGGCGATGTCGAGGGCGCGGTACAGCTCGTCGACCGTGTGGGGCCGGAAGGCGTTGCGCACCTCGGGCCGGTCGAAGGCGATACGGGCGATGCGTCCGTCGTGGGTGACGTGCGCGGTGATGTCGGTGTAGTCGGCGGCGCCGGGCGCCGGCGTCCACTCCGCGGGGTCGAACAGCTCGGAGACGGTCACGTCCTCAGCCTACGCGCGGGCACCGACGCAGGATCGATACGACCGCTGGACGCACCCGGCGCCACCCCGTAGCCTGGACGACCCCGACGATCGGAGTCCGCATGACGAAGAAAGTGTCGATCCTGGGTCGCATCCGCGAGTACTTCTTCGGAGCCCCCACCCATGACCAGTCCGAGGACGCGCGCCGCTCGATGAACCACCAGAGCGAGACCGCGCACTACCAGGGCGAGGCCGTCAAGAACTGGACGGGCACCTCGGGCGGAGCGCAGTTCAAGCCGTGACCGGTCGGCGCCCCGGATCCCCCGGGGCGCCGTTCGATCACGCGTTCTTGCCGTCGCGCCAGCGCAGCCACCGCTCGACGATCGAGTAGTCCCAGTCGGGACCCGAGAACCCGAGGGTGAACAGGCGCGTTCCGGCGTCGTAGAGGGCGTCGGCCACGTCTTCGTCGCGGTCCTTCAGCTCGTTCGAGACGACGAGTCCCGACAGGTCGCGCTGCTCGCTCTCGGCCCACTTCTGGATGACGTCGAACTTGTGGGGCAGTTCGTCCGGCGAGACGAAGCTGTGCCAGATGTCGGCGTGACGGGCGACCATGCGCAGCGTCTTCTGCTCGCCCTTGCCGCCGATCATCACGGGGATCTCGCGGGTGGGGGCCGGGTTGAGCTTCGACCAGCGGGCGGCGACCCGGTCGAGGTCGGTCGCCAGGGCGTTCAGCCGCGAGCCCGCGGTGCCGAACTCGTAGCCGTATTCGTCGTAGTCGCGCTGGAACCAGCCCGAGCCGGTACCGAAGATGAAGCGACCCGTGTCGCCGCCCTTCTTGCTGATGTGGTCGACCGTGCGGGCCATATCGGCCTGCAGGTCGGCGTTGCGGTAGCTGTTGCAGTTGACCAGGGCGCCGAACTCGACGCGCTCGGTCTGCTCGGCCCACGCCGACAGCATGGTCCACGACTCGAAGTGCTCGCCGTCGGGGTCGCCGTAGAGGGGGAAGAAGTGGTCCCAGTTGAAGAGGACGTCGACGCCCATCTCTTCGAGACGGAGGACGGCGTCGCGGATGTCGGAGTACTGCACGTGCTGCGGCTGGATCTGGACGCCGAGACGCACCGGGGTGTCGAAGAGCATGCGGTCAGCCTATGCCCGCCCCCGTACACCGGGACGGGTGGACGCCTGACGCGATGACACGTAGCGTGGAGAGGCCAGACGATCGGAGTCATCATGACGAAGAAGATGTCGAAGCTGTCGCGAGTGCGCGACTACCTGTTCGGCCCGCGCCGCACGCACGAGCAGTCCGAGGCCGCGAGGGAATCCCTCGACGCGCAGAAGGATCTCTCCTCCTACACCACCGAACGCCAGACGTTCTGGTTCGGCGGGTTCGGCGGCGGCGGACCGCGCTGAGCGGCAGGATGAGGGCATGAGCAGCGCCGCCCTCCCCCCGCTCGCCGACGTCCTCGCCACCGCGCGCGTGGTCTCGTTGCCGCTCGCGGCGCGGTTCCGCGGCATCCGGGTACGCGAAGCCGTCGTCTTCGAGGGCCCCGAGGGCTGGACCGAGTTCTCACCCTTCGTCGAGTACACGGACGCCGAGGCGTCGACCTGGCTCGCCGGCGCCCTCGACTACGGGTGGCGCCCCTCGCCCTCCCCGGTGCGCGAGACGGTCGGCGTCAACGCCACGATGCCCGCGGTTGCGGCATCCGAGGTCCCCCGAATCCTGGCGCGGTACGACGGATGCCGCACGGTCAAAGTCAAGGTCGCCGAGGCCGGTCAGACCCTCGCCGACGATGTCGCGCGCGTGCGCGCGGTACGCGAGGCGGTGGGCCCCGAGGGGCGCGTGCGCGTCGACGCCAACGCCGCGTGGAACGTCGACGAGGCCGAGCGCGCGGTCCACGCGCTGGCGGAGTTCGATCTCGAGTACGTCGAGCAGCCCTGCGCCGAGGTCGACGAGCTCGCCCAGCTGCGCGAGCGCATCGCGTACCTCGACATCCCGGTGGCCGCCGACGAAAGTGTGCGCAAGGCCGCCGACCCCCTGCGCGTCGCCCGAGCCGGGGCCGCCGACCTGCTGGTGATCAAGGCGCAGCCCCTCGGTGGCGTGCACGCCGCGCGCGAGATCGTCGCGCAGGCGGGGCTGCCCGCCGTCGTGTCGAGTGCCCTGGACACCTCGATCGGGCTGTCGATGGGGGTGGCCCTCGCCGCCTCGCTGCCCGAGCTCGAGTACGACTGCGGTCTCGGCACCGCGTCGCTGCTCACGGCCGACGTCGTGGCATCCCCCCTCCGCGCACACGAGGGGCTGCTGCGCGTGGAGCGTCCGCGTCCGACGACGGCCGACCTCGACCGGGTCGCCGCCGACGAGGACAGGACGACGTGGTGGCTCGATCGTCTTCGGCGCTGTCACGCGCTGCTGCAGATCACTCCACGATGAGCCGGACGAGCTGTTCCAGCCGCTCGCCCAGGTGCGCGCGCGACTCGGCGGCCGTCTGACGCGTCATGATCGCGGTCTCGGCGGTCGCGACCCAGGCCGACAGCAGCACCTCGGTGGCGACGCTCGCGGGGACCCGCAGCGACAGGCCGCGCGCGCGGGCGATGTCCGAGACGAGCTGCGTGACGCTCTCGGCGAGGGCGGCGTTGGACGACAGGTACGCGGCGGCGAACTCGGGGTTGCGCAGCGCCTGCACCCGGATCTCGGCCCCGAGCAGGATGTCGAGGCGGTCGTCCCCGGCGATCTCGAGCACCTCCTGCACGAGGTGCAGCACCTCGCCCGTGACGTCGAGGCCCCTGTCCTCGATCGAGGTCACCCGATCGCGCACGGCGGCGATGGTCGTCTCGGCGGACCGGGCGCACAGCGCGAGGAACAGCTCCTCCTTCGAGGCGAAGTTGGAGTAGAACGCTCCCCGGGTGAATCCGGCGCGTTCGCACACGGCCTCGACGGAGGCGGCGTCGATGCCGACCTCGGCGAACATCTCGGCGGCGGCATCCATCAGACGCGTGCGCGTGTTCTCGCGTCGGCGCGACGGCGCGGGTGCGGTGTCGGTCATCCGCGTCCTCCTGTTCCCGGGGGAGATTCAGCTTCGAACTCCCCGTCGGCCACTACGATACATTGATGTATTCGATACGGTGATGTATCGACCCGTCCGCCGAACGTGGGAGTCACCGTGTCGACATTCCTGTACACCCTGGGTCGCTGGTCGTTCCGCCACCCGTGGCGCGTCCTGACCGCGTGGCTGCTGGTGCTCGTCCTGGCCGGCGGCGGGGTCGCGCTCCTGGCCAAGGGCACCGACAACACCTTCACGATCCCCGGCACCGAGTCGCAGGCCGGGCTTGAGATGCTCGAGCGCACCTTCCCCCAGGTCAGCGGGGCGAGCGCCGAGATCGTCGTCGTCGCCGCCGACGGCCGGAGCGTCCGCGATCAGGATTACCAGCAGGCCATCCAGAAGACGAACACCGACATCACGGCTCTCGACTTCGTCGCCGCGGTCACCGACCCCTACGACGACCGGATCTCGGGCGGGATCTCGGACGACGACCGCGCGGCCATCGTGCGCATCCAGTTCGACGGCGAGGCCACCGCCGTCCCCCAGGCGACCGAGGACGGCCTCCGCGAGGCGGCGAGCGCCCTGGGCGCAGCGCTGCCCGCCGGGTCGCAGGCGGTGCTGGGCGGCCAGCTGTTCGCGACCGAGATCCCGGGCGCCTCGCTCACCGAGGCTCTCGGCGTCCTGATCGCCGCCCTCGTGCTGATGGTGACGTTCCGATCGTTCCTGGTGGCCGGGATGCCGCTGGCCACCGCGATCCTGGGCGTCGCCCTGTCGATCGCCCTGATCTTCATCGCCACCGGTTTCGCCACGGTTTCCTCGACCACGCCGCTGCTGGCGGTGATGCTGGGCCTGGCGGTCGGCATCGACTACGCCCTCTTCATCGTCTCGCGACATCAGGACCAGACCCGGGCGGGCATGGACCCCGAGGAGTCGACCGCGCGCGCCGTCGGCACGGCCGGTTCGGCCGTGGTCTTCGCCGGGATCACCGTGCTCATCGCCCTCATCGGCCTCGGCTTCGCCGGCATCCCGTTCCTCACGACCATGGGCATCGCCGCCTCGGTCGCGGTGGCGATCGCCGTGTGCGTCGGGCTGACGCTCACCCCGGCCTTCCTCGGCTTCGCCGGTCACCGCGTGGTCGGCTGGGGCTACAAGAAGAAGGGCGCGACGCGCCGTCGTCGCCGCGGCATGTCCGCCCAAGAGGACGCGGACGCCCTGGCCGAGGCTGCCGCGGAGCGCGAGGAGCGTGCCGCCGCGGCCACCGCCCGCGCGCAGCGCAACGGCCCGGCCAAGCGCTGGGTGGGTCTGGTGACGCGGCATCCCGTCGTCACCACGGTCGCCGTGATCGCGGTGCTCGGCACGACCGCGATCCCCGCCGCCTCGCTCGCCCTGACGCTTCCGAACGCCGGCCAGCTGCCCGAGGGCGACGAGGCGCGCGTCGCGTACGAACTGACCGACGAGTACTTCGGCCCCGGCGCCAACGGCCCGCTCATCATGACCGGCACCATCGTCACCAGCAACGATCCGCTGACGCTCATGCAGGACATCGGCGACGAGATCGCCAAGGTGCCCGGTGTCGCCGAGGTGGCCCTGGCCACCCCCAACGAGACCGCCGACACCGGCATCGTGCAGATCGTGCCCGAGACCGCTCCCGACGACCCGCGCACCGCCGACCTGGTGCGCGAGCTCCGCTCGCAAGAGGACCGCCTGTTCGACCAGTTCGGCGTCCGCCTGCTCGTCACCGGCTACACCGCGGTCACGATCGACATCTCCGACCAGTTGGGCGCCGCCCTGCTGCCCTTCGGCCTGTTCGTGGTGGGCCTGTCGCTCGTGCTGCTGATGATCGTGTTCCGCTCGATCTGGGTGCCGTTGACGGCCGCGGGCGGCTACCTGCTGTCGGTCGCGGCCTCGTTCGGCGTCGTCGCCGCGGTGTTCGAGTGGGGATGGTTCGCCGATGCCCTGCACGTCGCCAAGGTCGGACCGATCATCAGCTTCATGCCGATCGTGGTGATGGGCGTGCTGTTCGGCCTGGCGATGGACTACCAGGTGTTCCTCGTCTCGCGGATGCGCGAGGACTTCGTGCACGCCGACCGCGAGGGACGCTCCCCCCGCGAGGTGGCGCTCGGCGCGGTGCGCAGCGGGTTCGCCGCATCCGCCCGCGTGGTCGTCGCGGCGGCCGTCATCATGTTCGCCGTCTTCGTCGCGTTCGTCCCCGAGGGCGACTCGAGCCTCAAGCCGATCGCCCTCGGGCTGGCCGTCGGTGTCGCCGTCGACGCGTTCCTCGTGCGCATGACCCTGGTGCCCGCGATCCTCGCGCTGCTGGGGGCGAAGGCGTGGTGGATGCCGCGCTGGCTCGATCGGATCCTGCCGAAGCTCGACGTCGAGGGCGAGGCCGTCGAGCGCGAGGTGCACCTGGCCGACTGGCCCGCCGAACCCGCGATGGCGATTGCCGCCGACGACCTGGGCACCCTGACGGCGACGGATGCCGAGGAGCCGGTGTTCCGCGACGTCTCGCTGCGCCTCGGCTACGGCGGCACGCTGCTGGTCACCGGTGAGACGTCCACCACCCGGACGATGCTGCTGGCCCTGTCCGGGCGCCTGTCGAAGATCGAGGGCAAGCTGCGCGTGGACGAACTGCTCGTGCCCGAACGCGCCGGCGCCGTGCGCGCCCGGGTGGGCGTGGCGCTGCTGGACGACCCGCGCACCGCCGCGGCCGATGTGACGCACGCTGTCGCGGGCGGCTCGCGGATCGTCGTGGTGTGCGACGTCGACCGCCTCGACGCCGACGCCGCCGCCGATGTCGCCCAGGTCCTCCGCCGTGCGGCGAGCGATCTGCGCGAGCGCCACGACGACGCGGCATCTCCCTTCACCCTCGTCGTCTCGGCGCGGGACGAACGCCGCGCCCTCGCCCTGCTCGCCGAGGCGCAGCGTCCCGACGTGGCATCCCTCCCCCTCGTCACCCCGCGACGCGCCACGCCGTCCGCGCAGCCCGAAACCTACGCCGATCTCTCCGAGGTGTTCGCATGACTCTCCCCGTCGAGCGCTCCCGCTCCCGTCGCCCCGTCACCTGGCTGACCCTGATCGGCGTGCTGCTGCTGCCCGCCGTCATCGGCGGGATCCTGGTCGGCGCGCTGTACAACCCCACCGACCGGCTCGACAACATCACCGCCGCGATCGTCAACGACGACAAGGCCGTCGAGCTGAACGGTCAGCTCGTCCCCCTGGGTCGTCAGCTCACCGGCGGTCTGGTCAAGGGCGCCGACGATCAGCCCAGCAACATCGACTGGGTGATCTCGAACGACGACGACGCCGCCGCGGGGCTGAAGGACGGCACTTACACCGCCGTCGTCACGATTCCCGAGAACTTCACGGCCGCCTCGCTGTCGACCCGCCCGGGCGAGACGCCCGAGAAGGCGACCATCGATGTCCAGACGGCTCCCGACGCCCGCGTGGTCGACGGCGCGATCACCGCGCAGTTGGCATCCACCGCCTCCAGCGTCTTCGGAACCGAGCTGTCCTCGCAGTACCTCACGAACGTGTTCCTCGGTTTCACCACCCTGAGCGACCAGCTCGGCACCGCGGCGAGCGGCGCGCATCAGCTCGCCGACGGCGCCTCGCAGGCCGCCGACGGGGCGACCGCCCTGAAGGACGGCCTGGGCCAGCTCTCGACCGGCGCGTCCGGTCTCGCCGACGGGGCTTCGCAGCTCGCGGCCGGCGCCGCCCCCCTGGCCGACGGGGCGACGAAGCTCGCCTCGGGCGCGAGCGCTCTGGCGACGGGAACACGGGATGCCGCGGCAGGAGTCGACAAGCTGGCGACCGGCGCCGACGGCATCGCCGCGGGCAACCAGCAGCTCGCGACGCAGATCAACGGGCTCGCCGACCAGATCCCCCCGGGCTTCTCAACCGACGCGCAGAAGCTCGCCGACGCCGCCCCGCAGGTCAACACCGCCCTCGTCGATGCCGCCGCCGCCCTGCAGAAGGCCGCCGCCGAGTGCACCGGCACCGCCGAACAGTGCCAGGCGCTGCGCGACGCCGCGGACGCGGCGAACCGCGCCCTGCCCCAGGCGACGCAGACGGTCACGCAGATCGGCTCGCTCGCCGGCCAGGCCGCGCAGCTGCCCGCCGGCATCCGCGCCATCGCCGCCGCCAACCAGCAGCTCGCCGACGGCGCCACCGGCCTCGCCGGGGGTGCGCGCGAGGCCGCGACCGGACTCGGCACGATCGCCGGCGGCATCGACGGCGTCGCCGGTGGAGGAACGCAGCTCGCCGACGGGGCGCGGCAGTTCGGCACCGGCGCGCAGGCGCTCAGCTCGGGCGCCGGGCAGCTGGCATCCGGAGTCTCCCTGTCCGAGGACGGCGCGGCGCAACTCGCCGACGGCGTGGGCCAGGTGGCCTCGGGCACCTCGTCGCTCGCCGACGGTCTCGACACCGCGGTGGAGCAGCTGCCGACCTACACCGACGCGCAGGCGACGAGCCTCGCCGACGTCGTCGCCGATCCCGTGTCGGCGACCGGCGTGAGCGACTCGCTCTTCGGTGTCGCGGCCGTGCCGCTGCTGGCCATGGCCGTGCTGTGGTTCGGCGGGTTGGCCTCGTTCGTGGCATTCCAGGCCGTCTCGGCCCGCGCGCTGACGAGCCGCCGCCCGTCGGCCCTGGTCGCCCTGCGCGGCTTCGCCCCCGCGGCCCTCGTCGGCGCCGTGCAGGGCCTGCTGGTCGCCGCGGTCGTGCAGGTGGCATCCGACTATGACTGGGGCGACTGGGCGGTGTTCGCCCTCGTCTGCGTCGCCGCGGGCATCGCGTTCGCGGCCGTGCACCAGGCGCTGGTGGCCGTGTTCGGCGGAGCGGGACGCTGGGTCGCCGCCGTCGTGGGAGCCCTCGCGCTCGGGGCGAGCATCGTGTCGACCGTCCCGCCCGCACTGGCCGCCGTCGCGTCGCTGCTTCCCACCGCGCCGGTGTACGACGCGATGCTCGGCGCCCTCTCGTCGGCCGGCGGGGTCGGGGCCGGCGTCGCCGGGTTCGTGGTCTGGGCGGTGCTGTCGCTCATCGCGACCACGCTGATCGTGGTGCGCCGCCGCACGACCACCGCCCGCGCCGCCGCCCAGCCCGCCTGACCCGCGCGGGTCCGCCCCGGTCCGCCCCGCGCGCCGGTCCGCGTCGGCCCGGGCCGCGCGCCGGTCCGCGCCCGCCTGACCCGCGCGGCGCCTGACACATCCGTTGAGTGTCCACAACACGCCGCCCTGCGGGCTCGACCAGCGGAGCGTCGTGGACACTCGACGGGACGCGGGGCGCCGGACGCGGGGCCGGGACGCGGGGCACGGGACGCGAGGCGCCGGACGCGGGGCCGGGACGAGGGGCCCGGGACGCGGGACGCGGGGCGCTCCCGCACCGGGCCGGGCCCGTCTCGGGCCGCCCCACCCGTTCAGTGTCCAAGACACGCCGCGCCGCGGGCGCAACCAGCGGAGCGTCGTGGACACTCGACGACCCTCGGGGGTTTCGGGCGTCCTCCACAACGGGAGGTTATCCACGAGAACGGCGGAAGCGCGATCGTCGGGCACGACGACGGTGTGGGCTGTCGTCATGCGACCGCGACCGCTCCCGTCCGACCTCGGGCCGATGTTCCACGTCCGCGATGCGGACAGCCACGGCATCCCGCGTCGGCGGCTTCTCGCCGCAGACCTGCAGTCCCCTTTCCACGGCGTCCGCGCGCTGAGGGATCACCCCCTGGATGGGCTGGAGGCGCGATGCCGTGCCTTCCTGCCGCGAATGGCGGGCGGCCAGTTCTTCAGCCACACGACCGCGGCCGCACTCTGGGGTATGCCCCTACCCGTTCCCGCAGAGGGTTCCCTGCACGTGGGCTCGGTCCCCCCGCTGCGCGAACCGCGGACCAGGGGTGTCAAAGGACACCGCATCATGATGCCGCAGGACGGTGTGACCCTCCTGAGGGACCTCCCAATCGCGACCCGCGTCGAAACGTGGGCGCAGCTCGGCGGCATCCTTCGGACCGAGGACCTGGTTGCGGCGGGCGACTGGGCTCTCAGCGAGGGCGAGACCATCCGGGAGCTTCAGGAGGCCGCCCGCCGCGCCCGACGTCGGGGCGCCGTCTCGTTGCGGGAGGCGGCCGACCTGATCCGCCCTGGGGTCGAGTCCCCCCGGGAGACCGCCGTCCGCCTTGTGCTGGTGGGCGCCGGTCTGCCGGAGCCGCAGATCAACTGGATCCTCCGCACATCCGACGGGGTCTTCGTCGCCCGCCTCGACCTCGCGTACCCGGACGAGCGCGTCGCCATTGAGTACGACGGTCGGCAGCACGCGGATGCCGCGCAGTTCCGCCGGGATGCCGATCGCTGGCGCGCCATCGCTCAAGAGGGATGGACGCTCATCCGCGTCGTCGCGCATCACCTCGACGCGCCGATGCGGGACGTCGTCGCGCCCGTTCGTCAGGCGCTGCGCGCGTCCGCGCTCCCGCACCGTTGAGTGTCCAGGACGCACCGGACCGGGACGCCGCGGCCCGGCATGTTCTGGACACTCGACGGGTCGCAGAGCCGAGGCCGCGCCCACGAGCGGCCTCGAGTTTCCGGGCTGAGGCCGCGCCCGCAAGCTGCTGAGTGTCCACGACGCGCCGGGCCGGCAGGCAGCGGCCCGGCATGTTCTGGACACTCGACGGGTCGTCGGGCCGAGGCCGCGGCCACGAGCGGCTGAGTGTCCACGACACGCCAGGCCGGGATGCCGTGACCCGGCGCGTCGTGGACACTCGCGCATCGCGCGCTCGACGCGAGCGCACCGACGCCCGACCCCGCGGCCACGCGCCCCCGCGCCCACCCGACCCCGCGCCCACGCGCCCCGCGCTCACCCGACCCCGCGCCCACCCGCCCACCCGCCCACGCGAAAGCCCCGCCCGGCGTCAGCCGGACGGGCCCGAACGCGACGGGCGACGCCTTACGTGGTCAGCCCGCTGTACGCGTGCAACCCCTTGAAGAAGACGTTCACGATCGTGAAGTTGAACAGCACCGCGGTGAAGCCGATGATCGACAGCCACGCCGAGCGGGTTCCTCGCCAGCCGCGGGTCGCACGGGCGTGGATGTAACCGGCGTAGAGCACCCAGATCACGAAGGTCCAGACCTCTTTGGTGTCGAAGCCCCAGAAGCGACCCCAGGCGTCGTTCGCCCAGATCGATCCGGCGATCAGCGTGAAGGTCCAGAAGATGAAGCCGACGATCGCGAAGCGGTACGCCAGCGACTCGAGGGCGTCGGCGTTCGGGACGGTGCGGAGGAAGCTGCGCGAGGGTGCGGCATCCACCGGGGCCTCGGCGAGCTTGCGCTCGCGGCGCGTCTGGATCAGCTGCACGACCGACAGACCGAAGGCCAGGGCGAACAACGCGGTCGCCAGACTCGCGACGAACACGTGCACCACGAGCCACACCGACTTCAGGGGGTCGGCGAGGGGGACGACCTCGACGTGGAACGCCAGCGTCGCACCGCCGAGCAGCAGCACCGCGAGGCCCGTCATCAGCGCGCCGAGGAAGCGCAGGTCGAACTTGGTCAGCACGGCGAGGTACACCGCGATGATGAGCAGCAGGCCGGTCAGGGCGAACTCGTACATGTTCGACCACGGCACGCGCTCGGCGGCGACGCCGCGCAGCACGGTCGCCACGAGGTGGAACACGAAGCCGAGCGCCGTGAGCACCGTCCCCAGGCGCGCCCAGAGGTAGCGGGGCTTGGCGGAGGGGGTGGATGCCGACGACCCCCCGCCCGTGGTGATCACTCCCCCGCCACCGGCGGTCACGAGCTCGCGCGCGACGACCTCGTCCTTGGCCTTGAGCGCGAGGTCGGAGCGGCGGGCGAGGTCGATGGCGTAGGCGATGAACGCCAGCACGTAGATGGCGACCGCCGTCCACACCAGGAGGAGGGAGATCTCATCGAGGAGAAGCGGGTCGGTTCCGGGCATGGTCTCAGTCTACTTTTCCGGTGTCGGGGTGGCTCTGGGAAGGAGGGGCGGGAAGGGTCGCGCCGTGCTTGTCGGCCAGCTGGTCGACGGCGGCGGCGAGGGTCGGGTCCTCGCCGCGGGCGAGGCCGGCGTACTCGATGAGCACGGTGCCGTTCTGCGGGCTCGCCTTGACCCACATGCGACGGCGCGGCACGAACAGCGCCGCGAGCAGTCCGAAGAGGGCGAGCAGCGCGAAGCCGAGCACCCACGGACCCGCCAGGTCGCGGTGGATCGAGAGCGAGGCGAAACGCTTGACCGACCCCTCGTAGCCGACGGCTCCGGCCGGGGCCTCGTTCTCGAAGGTGATGGTCCCCAGACCGTTGGGCAGGTCCTCGGTCTGGCCGGGCATGAGCTGGATCGCCGGGTTCCCGCTGTCGCCGCCCGCGATCTGCGTCATGCCCGAGGGGTCGAGCGTGTAGACCGAGCGCGGGGTGCCGTCGTCGATGCCCAGGTCGCCCTCGTACACGCGCAACGTCAACGTGGGGTACTCGAGGGCGCCGTACGTCGAGGTGAGGGCGCCCGTGTCGAGCACGTCCATCGTCGGGTAGAAGAACCCGAGCAGACCGAGCTGCTGCGGCAGCCCGTCGGCGACCTTGATGACCCCGAGCGAGGTCATGTTGGCATCCTGGGGCAGGAAGGCGACCGAGTCGTGGAACACCTCGTTGCCCTGGGCGTCGCGGATCGTGACGGTGGGGGCGTAGCCGTTGCCGAGCAGGTAGACGCGGTCGCCCTGCACGTCGAGCGGGTGGTTGACGCGCACCTCGCCGTCCTGCGGGTCGGAACCGGGCGCCTGGGTGGTGACGTGGGCGACGAAGTTGCCGGCCTGGCCCGAACCGGGCTGCCCCGGCGGCACGTAGGTGACGTCGAACCGGTCGAGCGTCATCGAGTACGGCGTGAGGGTGTCGCCGTTGACGAAGCGTCCGGGGTTGAACGACGAGTAGTCGAGCAGGCTGTTGGCGAAGGCCTGACCCTCGACGAGGACGCGCTGGCCCGTGTAGGTGAAGCCGCCGCCGACGCCGACGGCGATCAGCACGCCGACCAGTGCACCGTGGAAGAGCAGGTTGCCGGTCTCGCGCAGGTAGCCGCGCTCGGCCGACACCGAGAACGTTCCCCGTCCGTCGTAGCGGGCGACCCGGTAGCCGCTCTTGCGCAGCTGCGCGGCCGCGGTCTCGACGGCGGCGGCTCCGGCGGCATCCGCGTCGCCCTCGACCGCGATCTCGCGCGTGCGATGGTCGTCCAGTCGCGAGAGGCGCGCGGGCGTCCGCGGAGGCTGCGAGCGCAGCGCCTTCCAGTGGTGTTTCGTGCGCGGCAGCACGCAGCCGATCAGCGAGATGAAAAGCAGCAGGTAGATGGCCGAGAACCACGGCGAGGTGTAGACGTCGAACAGGCTGAGCTTGTCGAGCACCGGCGCCAGGTCGGGGTTGTCGGTGAAGTACTGCGTGACGCCGTTGGGGTCGGCGCTGCGCTGCGGGACGAGCGAACCGGGGACGGCGGCGATCGCGAGCAGCAGCAGCAGCACCAGGGCGGTGCGCATGCTCGTGAGCTGCCGCCAGCCCCACCGCAGCCAGCCGACGACGCCCAGCTGCGGCTGGGTGATGTCGTCGCTCGCCGCCGCACCGGCGGACGGTGCGGAGTCGGCGTGGTCGGACGGGCGCAGGGGGTCGGTCACAGTGGTGCCTCGGTCGGTTCGGGAACGGTCAGAGCGGGAGCTGGACAGTGCCGATCACCCCCTGCAGGACGGACATCCACTGCCCCCACAGGCCGGTGACCATGAGCAGGCCGAGCACGATCAGAAGAGCCCCGCCGATGAGGTTGACGACGCGGATGTGCCGGCGCACGAACGCCACGGAGCGGGTCGCCCATCCCAGCCCGAGGGCGAGGAGCAGGAACGGGATGCCGAGCCCCAGCGAGTAGGCGAGGCCCAGCAGGGCCGCACGCCCGGGGTCTCCCAGGTTGTACGACACCGAGATGATCGCCGCGAGGGTGGGGCCGATGCACGGCGTCCAGCCGATGCCGAGCGCCACGCCCAGCAGGGGTGCCCCGATCAGCCCGAGGTTGCCGCGGGCCTGCAGGCGCACCGAGCGCTGCGCGACGCCGAACAGCCCGATGAAGACGAGCCCGAGCAGGATGATGACCACGCCCATGACCCGCGTGATCAGATCGGCGTAGCGCAGGAAGAACATGCCGACCGTGCCGCCGAGCACGTTCACCGCCATGAACACCGCGGTGAACCCCGCGATGAACAGCAGCGTTCCCCACAGCAGGCGTCCGCGACCCGGAGCGGATGCCGATCCTCCGCGCGGCGCGACGGCACCGCCGATGTAGCCGAGATATCCGGGCACGAGCGGCAGCACGCACGGCGAGAGGAACGAGATCAGCCCCGCCGCGAGGGCGATGGGAAGGGCGACCCACAGCGCCCCGTCGAAGACGAGAGCGCCGGGGTTCACGCGTTCTCCGCGACCAGCGTGCGCACGATGGCCTCGAGGATCGACGCCTCGGGCAGTTCGCCCACAATGCGGGCGGCGACGCGACCCTGCTTGTCGAGCACGAGGGTCGTGGGGGTGGCGTTCAGCGAGGTCGCCTGGCTGAAGGCGAGCTTGAGCGGCGCGTCGTCGACCGCCATGGCGCTCGAGTACGACACCTCGTGATCGCGCGCGAACGACAGCGCGGTGGCGGGCTGGTCGTAGGTGTTGATGCCCAGGAACGCCACGTCCTGGCCCTGGAAGGTCTGATAGGCCTGCTCGAGGCGGGGTGCCTCGATGATGCAGGGGCCGCAGGTGGCGTACCAGAAGTTGACCACGAGCACCTTGCCCGCGAAGTCGGTGCTCGACACGGGCGAACCGTTGTCGAGCGTGCCGGTGAACTGCACCGGCTCCGTGCGGTTCTCGGGAGCGATCTCGGCGGTCTGGAACCCGTTCGCGGCGATGTAGCCCTTGTTGTCGCCGGCGCGGTACTGGTCGGCCAGCGGGTCGGCGCTGCAGGCGGCCAGGCCCGC
This sequence comes from Microbacterium testaceum, assembly GCF_003075375.1. Lineage (GTDB taxonomy): Bacteria > Actinomycetota > Actinomycetes > Actinomycetales > Microbacteriaceae > Microbacterium > Microbacterium testaceum_E. The sequence continues at coordinate 15,206 of NZ_QDFT01000016.1, forward strand.
GATCAGGGCGGCGGAGGCGGTGATCGCCCCCACTGCGGTCAGGATTCGGCGCATCAGACGGCTCCTACATCGACGGCTCCGGCGGTGCTCGCCGGCTCGGCGTACGCCACCTCGACCCAGCGGGCCGAGCCGTCGGCGCCGTCTCGCCGTTCGAAGCTCGTCACGCTCGACAGCGCGCACCGGCGCTTGCGGGGGTCGTGGCGGGTGGGCTGGTGGGACAGGGCGAGGTGGGTCACCCAGATGGGCAGCTGGTGCGAGACGACCACCACGTCGCCCGCGGGAACGCGGTCCCAGGCGTCCTGCATCGCCGCGGTCATGCGGGCGACGATGTGCGCGTAGGGCTCTCCCCAACTGGGCACGTCCGGCTGGACGAGGTGGCGCCAGTTGAGCGGATTCGCGAGCGCCTGCTTCATGCGACGCCCCTCGAAGACGTTGCTCGGCTCGATGACCCGGTCGTCGATGAACGGCTCGATGCCGAACAGCTCGACGAAGGGCTCGGCGGACTCGCGGGTGCGCTGCAGCGGCGACACGACGAGCGCCGACACGGGTCGCTCGAGCGCCTGCACGTGCTCCGCCGCCTGGCGGGCCATGCGGCGTCCGTCGACGCTCAGACCGAATCCGGGGAGCCGACCGTAGAGCACGCGACGGGGGTTGTGGACCTCTCCGTGGCGCACGAGATGAAGGCGGTCGGCGGGCACGTTCCCAGTCTACGGGCGGGTTCTGTGGTCTGACTGAGTCCGGATGCCGGTTGCCTCGACGTGGAGATATCCCGCCGGGTCAGGCGTCTTTCTTCGCCGCGATGAGCGACCGCACGCGCGAGTACAGGAACCAGGCGACGCCGACTCCGACCGCGGCGATGACGACGTACTGCAGGATCGACGCGTACTCCTCGACGATGTGCCAGTTCTCGCCCAGCAGGTAACCCGACAGCACGAAGATCGTGTTCCAGATGAGACTCCCGGCCCCGGTGAGCAGACCGAATCGCCAGAGCGGCATCTTCGAGACGCCCGCGGGGATCGAGATGAGGCTGCGGAAGATCGGGATCATCCGCCCGAAGAACACGGCCTTGCCCCCGTGCCGCTCGAACCACGCCACGGTGCGGTCGACGTCCTCGGGGTGCAGCAGCGGCATCTTCGCCGCGAAGGCGCGCAGGCGCTCGGCCCCGAGCCACCGGCCGAGGCCGTAGAGCATGAACGCACCGACGATCGACCCGATGGTCGTCCACAGCAGCGCCTCGAAGAGGGTGAACGATCCGCGGCTGGCCGTGAGGCCGGCCATCGGCAGCACGACCTCGCTGGGCAGCGGCGGGAACAGGTTCTCGAGGGCGATGGCGACACCGGCGCCCACGGGGCCGATGACCTCCATCAGCGACACCGTCCAGTCGGCGAGCGAGGTCAGCCACGAGGAGTCGCCCCCGCTGTCCGGTGCCGAGCCGGCGCCGGAGCGGGGAAGGGTGAGGGTCATGTCGGTCATCGGGTGCCTTCGCGCTCGGTGATCGGCCGCCCGTCCGGACGCCCAGTCCCAGGCTACGGGCCGGTCACGCGGCATTCCTGGGGGTTGCCCCCGAGCGCCCTCTCGCGACGCCGGCGGCGGAACGACTCAGGATGCCGCCACCCCCGCGCCCACGATGGCCGCCGAGACGAACCAGGCGGCGGCCATCACGACGATCGTCAGCAGCGGCACCCAGAACGCGAGTCGATGGCGGACGAGGCTGACGATCGTGACGACAAGACCCAGGACGAACACGACCCACGGCGACACCACCGCTGCCCAGAAGCCCGTGTTCATCAGCGCGGCGTCGCAGCGGTCGGCTCCGCACGCGTCCGAGGCGAAGGCCAGCAGAACCCCCGCGTACGACGCGGCCAGCGCCAACAGCGGCAGCAGGACGAGCAGCACGATGGTCACCACGACGTCCCACGGACGCGACGTCTTCGCCCGCGCTTCGGGGCGCAGCGTCCGGAACGACTGCGGCGGCAGCGGGAACGACTGCGGGGGCGGGGGCGTGGTCACGTCCCCATCGTAGGTTCGCGCCCGGTTCCGGGCGGGTCGCGCACGTAGACTGGTCGATCGTGAGCGAACGCGTCCTGGTCAACCAGCTGAAATCCCTCCCCGCCGGCCCCGTCGAGGTGTCGGGTTGGGTCGAAACCGTCCGCGATCAGAAGAAGGTGCAGTTCGTCGTCCTTCGCGACGAGACCGGCGCGGTCCAGCTCGTGAACCCCGCGACGCGTCCGTCCGAGGACGTGGAACAGGATGCCGAGGCCCTCGAGCTGACCGAGACGATCGGCGCCCTGGCCACCGGCACGTTCCTGACCGTGCGCGGCGAGCTCAAGCACGACGAGCGCGTGAAGCTCGGCGGCGTCGAGATCAAGGTCGGCGAGCTCCGGGTCGCCGCCTCGGCGAACCCCGAGACGCCCATCGCGGCCGACAGCAGCCCCGACAAGCGCATGGACTGGCGTTTCCTCGACCTGCGCCAGCGTCGCAACAACCTCATCTTCCGCGTGCAGACGACGCTCGAGCACGCCATGCGCTCGTACTGGGTGGAGCGCGACTACATCGAGATCCACTCCCCCAAGCTGATGGCATCCCCCTCTGAGTCCAACGCCGAGCTGTTCGAGGTGCCGTACTTCGAGGACAAGACGGCCTACCTCGCGCAGAGCCCGCAGTTCTTCAAGCAGATGGCCCAGGTCGCCGGCTTCGGGAAGATCTTCGAGATCGCCCCCGCCTTCCGCGCCGACCCCTCGTTCACCAGCCGCCACGCGACCGAGTTCACCTCGATCGACGCCGAGATCAGCTGGATCGACTCGCACGAAGATGTCGCGCGCATGCAGGAGGAACTGCTGCACACGGCCTTCCAGGCCGTCGCCGACAAGCACGGCGCCGAGATCCAGGAGCTCTTCGGCGTCGAGGTCGAGGTGCCGGCTGTGCCTTTCCCGCGCATTCCGCTGGCCGAGGCCCGCGAGATCGTCGCCGCGCGCGGGTACGACATCCCCCGCACCGACGGCGACCTCGACCCCGAGGGCGAGCGGCAGATCGCCGCGCACGTGCGAGAGACGTTCGGCCACCCCTTCGTCTTCATCACGGACTACCACCCCGAGATCCGCGCGTTCTACCACATGCGCGACGAAGAGACCGGGCTCACCAAGTCGTACGACCTGCTCTTCAACGGCGTCGAGATCACGACGGGTGCGCAGCGCGAGCACCGCGTCGACGTGCTGATCGAGCAGGCGAAAGAGAAGGGTCTCGACCCCGAGCACCTCGACTTCTACCTCGACTTCTTCCGCTTCGGCGCACCCCCGCATGGCGGTTTCGGCATGGGCCTGGCGCGTGTTCTCATGCTCATGCTCGGCGAGTCGTCGATCCGCGAGGTCACCTACCTCTTCCGCGGCCCGACGCGCCTCGCGCCGTAAGCCGGCGTAAACATTCGGTACAGCGACGCCCGGGGTTCACTCCCCGGGCGTTCGCATGTCATCGGCGGCATCTAGCGTGGGCGCATGGTCGCCATCGTCCCCGTGGATCCGTCGTCGTCCGCTGACGCGCGACGCCCGTCGGGGTGGACGATCTCTCTGCGCGCGGTCAGCCGCGACCGAGCGGGCACCGCGATCCTGCGCGACGTCGATCTCGAGATCGACGCGGGACGCATCGTCGCCTTCGTCGGTCCGTCCGGCTGCGGGGCGTCCACGCTCCTGCGACTCGTGACGGGTGCCGAGCGTCCCGACAGCGGAAGGGTCGAGATCGAGGGTCGGACCGGCCCCGCAGCGCCACGCGTCGCCGAGGTGAGCGATCGGGCTCCCGTCGCGCGGTTCGGTCGGGCGCGCGCGGCCATCGTGGCCGCCTCTCGTCATGCCGGGGTCGCCGATCCCGCGGGCGAGACCGAGCGCCTGTGCGCGCTGATGGGGCTGGGCGCCGCCGACCGCAACGTCCACCGCCTGTCGCACGGAGACCGACAGCGGTGGGCGATCGCCCGGGTGCTCGCAACCCGGCCGCGGGCCCTCGTCCTCGACGACGCCCTCGCCGCGCTCCACACGACCGCCCGTGCGCAGACGCGGGACGCCCTGATCCGCGAGCTGCGCGAGCGCGGGGTGACCACGCTCTGGGCGACGCGCGACACGGCCGAAGCCGCGGCGGTCGCCGACGAGCTGGTCGTGATGGATGCCGGCCGCATCGTCGCCGCGGGCGGCCCGGACGAGGTCTACGCCCGCGTTGCGGATGCGGCGGTGGCCGAGGTGCTCGGGCCGGTGAGCGCGGTGCCCGGCATCGTCGAGGGCGCGGTCGTCGAGGTCTGGGGGCAGGAACTCCCGCTCGCCGAGGCCGCGCACGACGGCCACTGCGAGGTCGTGGTCCGCCCCGAGCAGGTGGTGCTGGTGGCCCCGGACTCCCCCGGTACGGACGCCGTGGTCGAGGAGTCGACCTTCCTCGGCAGCGTGCGCCGCTCGACCGTGCGGACCACGGACGGGTCGCGCGTCGTCATCGAGCACGCCCCCGAGCTCAAGCTCGAGGATCGCGCCGCCGTACGGATCGCACTCGCGCCCGTTCCCGCGACGGTCCGACCGATCGGCTGAACGGCGTCTCGACCGCCCCGACGGCGTCGGTGAGGCTCAGAACGGGTAGTCGACCGAGGACCGCTCCGCCACGACGGAGCGCACGAACCCCGCCACCTCCTGGTGCGCCGGGTGCACCTGATAGCGCTCGAGGGCGTCGACGTCGGCGAACTCGCTGACCAGGGCGACGTCCCAGTTGGACTGCGGATTGGCGACGTTGCGACCGACCTCGATGTGCTGGATCTCGTCGATCACATCTTTCAGCGCCGTCAACCGCTCGGCGATCTGCTCGGCGTGAAGGGCACGCGTGTCGGCGTCGTCCGCCGCGAGCTTCCAGAGGACGATGTGGCGGATGCTCACGAAGAGGCTCCTTCTTTGTCTGCCGCGAGGAGCGCGGCACGCAGGCGGTCGGCGGACACGCGCCAGTGCGCGTGCAGCTCGCCGTCGATGAGCACGACCGGGATCTTCTCCCACCACTGCGCGTACAGCTCGGCATCCTCGGCGATCGAGGCCTGCTCGATGTCGACGCGGTCGGCGACGCGCACGGGAAGGTCGGCGACGACCGTCTCGACGATCTGCTCGGCCACGTCGCACAGATGGCATCCGGGTTTGCCGATCAGCGTGAGGGTGGTCACGCTCTCCATCCTAGGAGCAGCGACGGGATCAGGATTCGACGTCGTACCCCGCGGCGATCCAGTCGCCCGTGCCGCCCTCGACGTTGGTGGCGTCGTGTCCGCGGGCGGTGAGCGCCTCGACGACGCGCGCCGACCGGCCGCCGAGCTGGCAGATGACGTCGAAGGGCTCACCCGGAAGCTCATCCAGGTGCTCGCCCAGCGTCGACATGGGCAGGTTGACGGCGCCGGGCACGTGACCGGCGGCGAACTCGTGCTCCTCGCGCACGTCGATGAGGGGACGCTCGCGCCCCGCGTGCAGGTCGTGGACCGAGATGGACTGCATGCTTACCTCCGGGAGAACGGACGGACGGCGCGCTCGCGGGTCGCGGGCGCATACACGAAGCGCCCGTCGCTTCGGACAGGCGCTCGGTGTGGTGGCCGCTTACTTCTTGTTGCGGCGCTGGTGACGAGTCTTGCGAAGCAGCTTGCGGTGCTTCTTCTTCGCCATGCGCTTACGGCGCTTCTTGATGACAGAACCCACGGAAAACCTCACTAAGTCGGGGTCTGGGTGCCGATGTCGGCCCCCGGGAACAGCAGGCGTTGGAAAAAAGCCTCGGATCAGTCTAGCCGACGTCGGACACCGGTCGCTGCACAGCCTCGACCACCGCCGATTCCGGCACACGGTAGCTGCGTCCGAAGCGCACCGCGGGGAGCTCTCCGGAATGCACGAGACGATAGACCGTCATCTTCGAGACGCGCATGAGCTCGGCGACCTCGGCGACCGTCAGGAACCGCACGTCCGGCAGCTCGGCCATCGCTTTCACCCCTCGTTCCGGGTGAACTCACCCTCTGATGCTGAGCACACTCTAGGGTCTGCGCGAGACGGCTGTAAACCTGTGGGCCCTCTGTGACGGATGTGCATCATGGATGCCGCGGGCGGCGGCATCCCTCGCCTTCATCGACCGGGGAACTTGCGCAGCGCGGTCGAGAACGAGTGCTTGACCGAGGCCGCGGCGCGGCCGACCACCTCGGCGGCGTGGACGGCCGACTCGGGCAGCGCGGGCTCGGTGTCCTCGTCGATAGAGAAGAACGGCACGAGCCAGTCGTCGACCTCGTCGAGAGGGGCGACGGCGAGGCTGTAGTAGCGGTGCTGACCTTCTTCGCGGACCGAGACCAGTTCGGCCTCGCGCAGCACCTTGAGGTGCTTCGACACGGTCGGCTGGCTGACGCCGAGTGCCGCCACGATCTGCGAGACGCTCGTCCCCCGCTCACCCCCGGTGGCCCGGTCGAGCAGCAGCTGAAGGATGTCGCGACGCGTTCCGTCAGCGATCACGTCGAAGATGTCCGCCATGGCATCAGATTAGCGGCGCGTCGGCCCGAGTACCATGATTCGGGTCCGCGCATCGAGAGGAGCGGCGCATGGCGGCGACGCCGAACGAGGCTCGACGGCGCGTCCGGATGCGACGCATCGCTTACGAGGCATGGGATCGGCTGCGCAATCTCACCACGGCATCCCCCGCCCGCTTCGCGGTCCTCGTCTTCGCGACCCTCATCGCCCTGTTCACCGCGCTGTTCTCGCTGCCGGCCGCGTCGGCCACCGGCGAGCGGATCCCCTTCGCCGACGCCCTCTTCACCGCGGTGTCCACGATCTGCGTCACCGGCCTGTCGACGGTCAACATGTATTCCGACTGGTCGCCGCTCGGACACGTCATCACCTACATCGGCGTGAACGTCGGCGCCCTCGGCGTGCTGACCCTCGCGTCGATCCTCGGCCTGGTCATCTCGAAGCGCCTGGGTCTGCGCGCCAAGCTCATCGCCGCCGGCGACAGCAACCCGCTGCGCGCGCACGGCGGTCCGGTCAACGAGGGCCAGACCGTGCGCCTCGGCGAGGTCGGCCAGCTCTTGCGCACGGTCGCCCTGTCGACCCTCGTGATCGAGGCGGCCTTGACGGTGCTGATCTATCCGTCGTTGATCGTGGGCGGCATCGATCCGCTGGTCGCCCTGTGGGAGGCGCCGTACTACGCGGCGATGGCCTTCACCAACACCGGCTTCGTGCCGAACGCCGACGGCCTCACCCCGTTCTCGCAGGACTACTTCCTGCTGACGGTGCTGATGGCGGGCGTGTTCCTGGGCTCGATCGGCTTCCCCGTCATCTTCACGCTGTGGCGCCACTACTGGCGGTTCCGCCTGTGGTCGCTGCACGCCAAGTTGACGATCATCACCACCGTCGTTCTCTTCGTCGTCGGCGCGGGCGTCATTCTGCTTCTGGAATACGACAACCCCCTGACCTTCGGCAGCATGGACGCGTGGGACACCACGTTCCAGGCGTTCTTCCTCTCGGCCATGACGCGCTCGGGCGGCTTCAGCGTCATCAACATCGGCGACCTGAACGGCGCGACGCTCATCGTCGGGTCGATGCTCATGTTCGTGGGCGGGGGGTCGGCATCCACCGCGGGCGGCATCAAGGTCACGACCCTCGCCGTCCTCGCCCTCGCGGTGTTCTCGGAGGCGAAGGGCCGCCCCTCGGTCCAGGCGTTCGGCCGCCGCATCCCCAGCGACGTCCAGCGCGTCGCACTCTCGGTCGTGGCGTGGGGAGCGACGATCGTCGCCGTGTCGACCGTGACGATCAGCCGCATCACCGACGCGCCCATCGAATACGTCCTCTTCGACGTCGTCTCGGGCTTCGCCACCGTGGGCCTGTCGACCGGTCTGACGGCGGAGCTCCCCGACCCGGCGGTCTACGTCATGGCGGCCACGATGTTCATGGGTCGCATTGGTACAGTGACACTCGCCGCCGCAGTGGCTGCCTCGTCCCGATCGCAGCTGTACGCGCTCCCCGTGGAAAGGCCCATCGTTGGTTGAACGCATCCGCAGTGACGCGCCCGTCCTGGTGATCGGACTCGGTCGCTTCGGCGCCGCATGCGCCGGTGAGCTCGACCGCCTCGACCGCGAGGTGCTCGCCGTCGACGGCAATCTCGAACTCGTGCAGAAGTGGTCGGAGCGCGTCACGCACGCCGTCCAGGCCGACGCCCGCAACATCGACGCGCTCCGCCAGATCGGCGCGCAGGACTTCCAGGTCGCGGTCGTCGCGGTCGGCTCGCTCATCGAAGCCTCGGTGCTCATCACCGCCAACCTCGTCGACCTCAAGGTCCCCCAGATCTGGGCGAAGGCCGTCTCGCAGTCGCACGGCAAGATCCTGGCCCGCGTCGGCGCCAACCACGTCATCTACCCCGAGGCCGAGGCCGGCGAACGCGTCGCGCACCTGGTGAGCGGACGGATGCTGGACTTCATCCGCTTCGACGACGACTTCGTGCTGGCCAAGATGTATCCGCCCAAGCTCGTCCGCGGCGTGGGCCTGAACGAGTCGGGCGTGCGCTCGAAGTACAACGTGACCGTCGTCGGGGTCAAGAGCCCGGGGCGGCCGTTCCGCTACGCCGAGGCGAACACCGTCGTCACCAATCACGACCTCATCATCGTGTCGGGTACCAACAGCGACATCGAACGGTTCGCCGCACTCGACCGCTGACGCGCCGAGCGCGGCCCCGGCGGGACGTCAGGCGTCGATGTCGAGCGCGACGTCGACCACGTCGTCCACGGCGAGGCCCTCGGCATCCTGCAGGGCCTTCTTGACGGGCACGACGTAACCGCCGTCCTTCGGCCACAGCGAGGTGGTCGCCGTCGTCGACCCGATCGTGACGGATGCCGGGATCATGCCCCAGCCGTAGGTCACCACGGGCGCGATCTCGGCGATCATCGCCGCCTCCGCGGGCGGCACCGTGACGAAGTGGTACGGCGCGGGCCCGCGCCAGTACCAGATCGATCCCGAGAAGCGCAGCCGCATCTCAGCTCCCGGCGGCCAGCTCTTTCGCGCGGGCCAGGGCCGCCTCGGCGCCGGCGGTGAACACGTCGTCGAGGTGCGCGGACTGCAGCACGGCCACGGCGCGCTCGGTCGTGCCCTTGGGGCTGGTGACACGGCGGCGCAGCTCGGCGGGATCGACGTCGGCGGAGTCGAGCAGGGTCGTCGCGCCGATGAAGGTCTGCTGCGCCAGCAGGCGCGCCTGCTCGTCGTCGAATCCCATCCGCACGGCGGCGCGCGTGAACTCCTCGATGAGCAGGAAGACGTAGGCCGGGCCGGAGCCCGAGATCGTCGACAGCGCGTCGATCTGCGACTCGGGGACCTCGAGCACGGCTCCGACCGTTTCGAACAGCGCTCGGACCACCGCGACGTCGTCGGCCGAGGCCGCGGGGCCAGCGGCCAGGCCGGTGACGCCCTTGCCCACGAGCGAGGGCGTGTTGGGCATCGATCGCAGCGTCGCCACGTCGTCGCCCAGGTGCCGCCCGAAGGTGTCGAGGGTCACGCCCGCGGCGAGGCTGACCACGATCGCCCCCGGGCGCAGGTGCGGCGCGATCTCGGCGAGCAGGTCGGGGACCATGGCGGGCTTGACCCCGACGAGCACGATGTCGGACGCGGCGACGGCGTCGGTGTTGCCCGCCGGGTGCGCCTCGAGCGCGACGCTCGTGACCCCCTCGAGCTCGGCCAGCTCGGCGGCCTTCGCGATCGAGCGATTGGTCGCGATGACCCCGCCGTCGGTGAGACCCGCGGCGACGAGACCGCGCAGGATGGCCCCTCCCATCGAGCCCGCTCCGAGGATCGCGATAGGGGGCAGGGAGGTCGTGGCATCCGTCATGCCCTCCAGTGTACGAAGCAGGATCCGGCCCCGCCGGGCAAGCCCGCATGCGGTGCACAGGGGTGCGCGTTAGAGTCGGAAACCGGTGTACCGGGGCACCGGCGAGCGACACGGAGGACCCCCATGACTCTCTTCGACGGCATCAGCGCGCGCCTGGTCGAGACCGACCGGCTGGGTGTGAACGTGCTCGAGCGAGCGGGGGACGACCCCGCCACGAGCCCCGACCACACGGTCGTCTTCGTGCACGGCAACGTGTCGTCCTCGCTGTTCTGGCAGGAGATCATGCAGGACCTGCCGAGCGACCTGCGCGTGCTCGCCGTCGACCTGCGCGGCTTCGGTCGCACCGAGCACACCCCCATCGACGCCACCCGCGGCGTACGCGACTTCAGCGACGACCTGCACGCGACGCTGCAGGCGCTCGAGATCCCCGAGGCCCACCTCGTCGGCTGGTCGATGGGCGGCGGGGTCGTCCTGCAGTACGCGCTCGACCACCCCGTGCGCTCGCTCACGCTGCAGGCGCCCGTCTCGCCCTACGGCTTCGGCGGCACCCGCCGCGACGGATCGCGCCTCAACCACGACGACGCCGGCACCGGCGCGGGCGCCGCGAACGCCGACTTCGTGCAGCGCCTCATCGACCACGACACCACCGCCGTCGCCCCGACCTCGCCCCGGTCGGTTTTCCGTTCGGGCTACGTGGCCGCGGGGTACGAGAGCGCGCACGAGGACGTCTGGGTCGAGTCGATGCTCACCACCTCGACCGCCGGGGGGAACTACCCCGGGGACTCGGTCGCGACCGAGACGTGGCCCGGCTTCGCCCCGGGCACGATCGGGGTGCTGAACTCGCTGGCCCCGAAGTACTTCGACGTGTCCGGCATCGTCGACCTCGACCCCAAGCCCCCGATCCTGTGGATCCACGGCACCGCCGACGCGATCGTCTCGGACACGTCGTTCTACGACCTCAACCACCTCGGCTCGCTCGGCGTCGTCCCGGGCTGGCCCGGCGCCGAGGTGGCCCCCGCGCAGCCGATGGTGTCGCAGACCCGCGACGTGCTGGCCACCTACGCCGACAAAGGCGGCGAGGTGACCGAGGTCGCCGTCGAGGGCGCCGGGCATTCCGTCCACCTCGAGCGCCCGGCGCAGTTTCGCCGCGCGCTGCTCACCCACATCGGCTACGTCGGCCGCCCCGCCGATCCCGCGCCGCCCACCGAGGCGATCATCCTGCGCTCCGCCGACTGACGCCCGGCATCCCTTCTCCCACCCCCGGAGGCCCCCGTGGAGTACTGCCTGTTCACCGAGCCCCAGCAGGGCTTCACCTACGACGATCAGCTGGCGTTCGCCCGGTCGGCGGAGCGGCACGGCCTGGACGGCTTCTTCCGCTCCGACCACTACCTGCGGATGGGCGAGGGCGACCCGCGCCCCGGCCCCACCGATGCCTGGACCACGCTCGCCGGTCTCGCGCGCGAGACCTCGCGCATCCGACTGGGCACCCTGGTGTCGTCGGTCACCTACCGCGTCCCCTCGATCCTGGCGATCCAGGTCGCCCAGGTCGACGCGATGTCGGGCGGGCGCGCCGAACTCGGACTCGGTACGGGGTGGTTCGAACGCGAGCACGCCGCCTACGGCATCCCGTTCCCCGCGAAGAGATTCGACCTGCTCGAAGAGCAGCTCCAGGTCGTGACGGGCCTGTGGCAGACCCCGGATGCCGAGACCTTCAGCTTCGACGGCGCGCACTACCGTCTCGACGAGGCGCCGGCGCTGCCGAAGCCGACGCAGTCACGGGTGCCCGTGATCGTGGGCGGCGGCGGCCCGAAGCGCACCCCGGCCCTCGCCGCGCGGTACGCCACCGAGTTCAACATCGGCTTCGTCGCCGAGGACGTGGTGGCCGAGAAGTTCGCCGTCGTCCGCGCCGCGTGCGAGGCCGAGGGGCGCGACCCCGCGACGCTGAAGCTGTCGGTCGCGCTGCCGACGATCGTGGGGCGCGACGATGCCGAGATCGACCGCCGCGCCGCGGCGATCGGACGCACGCGCGCCCAGTTCGACGACGGGGCCAACATCATCGGCACACCCGCCCAGGTGGCCGAGAAGGTCGAGCGCCTGCGCGCCCTGGGCGCCGAACGCGTGTACTTCCAGCTGATGGACCTCCGCGACGTCGAGCACGCCGACCTCGTCGGCGCCGAGGTCCTGCCGCTGCTGCCGCGCTGAGGGGCGGCATCCCCGGGGACGGCGCGGGTCGCGCAGCACTGATCGGCGTCGGCTCGGCGCGCGGCTCCGCGGCAGACCGACGCGCGTCAGCGCCGCGGATCGAAGAACGCCCGCAGCTGCGCCGCGGCGCGTTGCTCGTCGACGCCGCCGACCACCTCGACACGGTGGGGCAGGCGGCGGTCGCGCAGGACGTCGTACATCGACCCGGCGGCTCCGGCCTTGGCATCCCAGGATCCGAACACGACCCGCGGCACGCGCGCCTGCAGGATCGCCCCCGCGCACATGACGCACGGTTCGAGCGTGACGACGAGCGTGCAGTCCGCGAGATGCCACGAGCCGACCCGGGCCGCCGCCGCACGCAACGCGACGACCTCGGCGTGCGCGGTGGGATCGTGCGTGACCTCGCGCAGGTTGCGCCCCTCGCCGATCACCCGTCCCGCCGCGTCGATCACGACCGCCCCCACCGGGACGTCGCCGTCGGCCGACGCGGCGTCGGCGAGAGCGAACGCGTGCCGCATCGCCGCGAGGTCGCGGTCGGTCGGGGTCATCGGGCTCCAGAGAACGAGGCGGTGGCGGACAGGGGAAGCGGTTAGCCTTGAGCCTATGCGTGTCCACGTCGCCGACCACCCGCTCATCACCCACAAGCTCACCGTGCTGCGCGACGTGCAGACGTCATCGCCGGTGTTCCGACAGCTCACCGAAGAACTCGTGACGCTGCTGGCCTACGAGGCGACGCGCAACGTCCGGGTCGACCCCATCGAGATCCAGACCCCCGTCACCACGACCATGGGCGTCAAGATCAGCGAGCCGCGCCCGATCGTCGTCCCGATCCTCCGCGCCGGCCTGGGCATGCTCGAGGGCATGGTGAAGCTGCTCCCCACCGCCGAGGTCGGCTTCCTCGGCATGGTGCGCGATGAAGAGACGTTCGAGCCCACCACGTACGCCGAGCGCCTGCCCGACGACCTCAGCGACCGCCAGTGCTTCGTCCTCGACCCGATGCTCGCCACGGGCGGGTCGCTGGGTGCGGCGATCAACTTCCTCTTCGCGCGCGGCGCGCAGGACGTCACCGCCATCTGCCTGCTGGGCGCCCCCGAGGGCGTCGCGGCGATCGAGAAGCAGGTCGAGGGACATGACGTGACCCTCGTGCTCGGCGCCGTCGACGAGCGTCTGAACGAGAAGGGCTACATCGTGCCCGGCCTGGGTGACGCGGGCGACCGCCTCTACGGCACGGCCTGAGGCGGAGCGCCGGGGCCGGCGCGCCGGGGGCGGAGCGCCAGCGGGCGGCGCGCCGGGGGGCGGCTCAGCCCCTCTGCTGCACCAGGCGTGCGAACCCGCTCAAGCGGGCGACCCCCTCGGGCGTGCGCGGCAGGTCGTCGAGCAACGCCGGCGAGTAGACGACGTAGGCGGCCTGCATCGCGCGCGAGATCGCGACGTTGATGCGGTTGCGTAAGAGCAGGAACTCCAGCCCGCGCGGGGCCTCGCGCCCGGATGACGCCGCGAGCGTGAGGATGGCGACCACCGCCTCTTTGCCCTGGAAGCGGTCGACCGTCCCGACCGGCACGTCCGCGAAGCCGGCGGCCGCGAGGGCCTCTTCGACCGCGACCTGCTGGGCGTTGTAGGGCGTGATGACGATGATGTCGTCGGGACGCAGCGTCCGCGGCACGTGCGGGATCGCCGTGTCTCCTGTTCCGCCCTCGGCACCGGTCCACTCGCGGCCGACGAGGTCGGCGACCAGCCGAGCGACCTCGTCGGCTTCTTCGACCGAGAAGGTCGCGTTGCCGGCGTGACGCACCGGCACCACGTGGACGCCCGGATCGACGCCGTCGAGGTGGCGCAGCGCGGTCGAGGGGTGCGCGGCCAGACGACCCTCGTACGACAGGCGCGACACGGGGCCCGCCACGGCCGGGTGCATGCGGCGCGTGCGGGCGAGGAAGTACCCGAGCTCGACGGGCACGACCTCGGCTCCGTCGATGATCCACCCGAGAGCTGAGGTGTCGACGGGTTCGGGGTGGGTGCCCTGGCTGACCTGGGGCAACTGCTGGGGGTCGCCCAGCAGCAGGAGTCGCTGGGCGGCGAGCGAGACCGCGATGGTGGAGGCCAGCGAGAACTGTCCGGCCTCGTCGATCACCAGAAGGTCGAGGCTGCCGCGCGGGATCCGCGCCTCGTGGCTGAAGTCCCACGCCGTGCCCCCGACGACGAACCCGTGCGCCGCGTTCTCTGCGGTGAAGGCCGCGACGCCGTTCTTGGGCAGCACCGTGAACGCGTGCGGCGCGGCGGTGTCTTTCGGTGCTTTTCCGACCCGGGATGCCGGCACCCCCGCCGCGATGACCTGCTCGAGCATGTGCTCGATGGTGGCGTGCGACTGCGCGACGACGCCGATGCGGTACCCGCGCTCCGCGACCAATCGCGCGATGACGTGCGAGCCGACGTAGGTCTTGCCCGTACCCGGGGGGCCCTGCACCGCGAGGTAGCTGTGGTCGAGATCGGCCACGCTGCGCGCGATCGCGGTGACCTCGTCATCGCCGTCCGACCCGTCGACGGCGGTCACCGGAGCGAGCGTGCCCGAGCGGGTGCGCGGGGGCACCCGACGCAGGATGTCGGCGGCGGGACCGGCGGGCAGCGTCGGTGCCGCGGCCAGCACGGCGTCGGCCCAGGCATCGATGGCCTTCTGCTGATTGCCCGCGCGCGGCGGCGCGGGCGGAGTGAGGGCGAGGGGCAGCTCGTCCCACGTGACGCCGTCGGCGGCGACCTCTTCGATGATCGCGCCGTCATCGAGCACCTCGCGCACGGTCACCCGTCGCGCGCCGTGGATCCACCGCGGGCGGGTGTCGAGCGGGAAGGGGGCGGGCAGGTCGTAGACGGCGAAGGGTTCGGCATCCGCACTCAGCCGGGTTCCGGGGGCGACCTCGCCGCGCAGCTCGACGAGTCGTCGCTCGGAACCGCGTCCCGACTCGGCGATGTGCCAGTCGGTCACCACGCGCGAGCGCGCCGCGTCGACCACGACCACGTCACGGGTCTCTTCCCACACCGACAGCGGCTCGCGCAGGCGCAGGAAGTGGGTCGCCCAGTAGGTCTTCTCTTCGCGCGGGTAGTAGTCGATCGCCGCGGAGGCGAGGCGCAGCGCCGTCGCGTCGGGCTCGACGGCATCCGCCGCCCAGCGGTGGAGGGCGGTGGCGCGGGGGGACGGTTCGTAGGCCTGCTCGTCGGGTTCGGCGCTGCGCGCGGGGACGGCTCCGCACTCGCGCGCGCGGTCGACCAGCCAGTCGCGCAGACGGCGGGTCGAGACGCAGTCGTAGCGGTTGTAGTCGGCGAGGTCGTCGAGGACGCGTTCAGCGCCCGCGTCGTCGCCGTCGGCGGCGAGCGCCCGCGCCTCGACGTACTTCACGATCGAATCGTCGCCGCGCTGCACGTCGCTCGTGCGCACCTCGTCGCCCATGTACAGCGGCTCGAGCTTCTTGATCGAGTAGGACCGCGACCCCACCCGCAGCGCCCGCCGGACGACGGGGTACAGGTCGACGAAGACGCCGTCGCGCAGGAGACGGTCGACGTCGGCCTCGCGCACCCCATAGCGCGCCGCCATGGTGAGCAGGTGCGTGGGCTCGTACGGGGCGTAGTGGTAGATGTGCATGCCGGGGTACTGCCGGCGCCGCAGCGCGACCATGTCGAGGAAACGCTCGAGGGCCGCCCGCTCTTCGTCGAAGGTGTGCGCCCACAGGCGGCCGTACACCTCGCGGGTGTCGACCCACCCGAAGAGGTAGTCGATGCCCCAGTGCTCGCCCGCCCCCTCGGTGTAAAGGGGATCGCCCTCGAAATCGAAGAACAGGTCGCCGTGGTCGGGGCGCGGGAGCACGCCCAGGGACTTCGGCGCGACGACCTCGAACGTCGGGACGGCGTGCAGCGGCGCCTCGTCGGACGGCACGCCCGCCGGGCTCTCGAGCTGCAGGCGCGCCTGCGTGCGCAGCGACGCGAAGGTGTCGGCGCTCATGGCCGCCGGAGCCTGCACGGCCGCCGCGAGCGCGTCGATCGTCGAGACACCCGCGGCGCGCAGACGTTCGCGCTGGACCGGCCGCATCCCGGCGACCAGCAGCAGGTCGCGGTGAGCCACCACCTCGATCTCGCAGGTGGCGCAGCGGCCGCAGGCGATCACGTCGAGCTCGTCCCGCGCGTCGCCCCAGGCGATGACGGGTCCGGCGGCGCCGAGGCCCACCCGCCGGTCGGCGATGAGGGCGCGCAGGCGCGCTCGGCGCAGCTCGAACACCGGCAGCAGGTCGTCGACGCGGTGCGTGCTCGTCGTGCCGTCGCCGAGCAGCAGCTGCACCTCGTCGGCGCGCGGGACGCCGAGCCGATCGAGCTGGTCGACGTAGGCCGCGAGCTGCATGAGCGCCGTGACGCGCGCGCGGCGCGCGAGCTTGGTGTCCTGCACGATCCAGGGCCGCACCCCGCCGGGGTCGGCGGACGGCGAACGGACGAGGAAGTCGGCGAAGCCCACGAACTCGTCGGTCGCGAAGGCGGCCTGATAGACGACCTCGGCGTCGGGGTCGGACAGCGCCTCGTCGGTGAGACGCACCGCCTCGGCGAGCGCCGCGGCGTCGGACGAGCGGGCCGCGGGGATCTCGCGCACCGCGTCGCCCAGGCGTTCGCGGTACCGCTCGAGCACCCGCACCTCGTGGGCCGTGCCCAGACGCGCGGCCCGCTCGAGCGTGGCGTCCTCGGGGTCGTCGACGGCGGCGATGCGCCCGACCTTGGCGTCGATCGCCCGCAGCCAGGCGAACTCGCACTCGGCCGCCGCCTTGAGGTCGCTGGCGCTCCAGACGATCCGCCCGTCTTGCTCGATGTACCGCATGGTGTCCCACGCTAATCGGGGCCACCGACATCGGCGTGCGGCATCCGCTCCGAACCCCGTCGGGACGAGGGGATGCCGCGGTGTCGGGCGCTGCTGACAGACTGGACGGGTGAGCACCGACCTGCCGTTCGAAAGCGTCTACCGGCACGGGTTCGCGCGGGTGGCCGCGTGCACCATCCCCGTGGCGGTGGCCGACCCCGCCTCCAACGCCGACGCCGTCCTCGAGTCGGCTCGGGCCTGCGACGCGGAGGGCGTCGCCGTCGCCGTCTTCCCCGAGCTCTGCCTGACCGGATACGCCATCGACGACCTCGTGATGCAGGACCCCGTGCTCGACGCGGTCGAGAGCGCCCTGCGACGTCTGATCGCGGCATCCGTCGATCTGCTCCCGGTCCTGCTCGTCGGTGCGCCGCTGCGCAACGACAACCGCCTGTTCAACTGCGCCGTGGTGATCCACCGCGGGCGCGTGCTGGGCGTCGCCCCCAAGTCCTACCTGCCCACCTACCGGGAGTTCTACGAGAGCCGCTGGTACGCGCGCGGTGACGACCAGGTCGGTCGGCACATCACCGTCGCGGGCGAGACGGTGCCCTTCGGGCCGGACCTGCTGTTCGACGCGGTCGACGTCCCCGGCCTCACCCTGCACGCCGAGGTGTGCGAAGACGTGTGGGTGCCGATCCCGCCGTCGTCGAGCGCCGCGCTGGCGGGCGCGACGGTGCTGGCCAACCTGTCGGGAAGCCCCATCACCATCGGTCGCGCCGACGACCGCGCCCTGCTGTCGCAGTCGCAGTCCCTGCGGTGCCTCGCCGCCTACGTCTACGCCGCCGCCGGTCAGGGCGAGTCGACCAACGACGTGTCGTGGGACGGCCAGACCATGATCCACGAGGGCGGACAGCTGCTCGCCACCACCGAGCGGTTCCCGGACGGTCCGCGCCGCAGCGTCGCCGACGTCGACCTCGACCGCCTGCGCCAGGACCGCCTGCGCCAGGGAACCTTCGACGACAACCGTCGGACGATCAACCCGGCCTTCCGCACGATCTCGTTCGAGCTCGCACCCCCCGCGGGCGACATCGGCCTTCGTCGCGCCCTCGACCGCTTCCCGTTCGTCCCCGACGATCCCGCCCGTCTCGCGCAGGACTGCTACGAGGCCTTCAACATCCAGGTGTCCGGTCTGGTGCAGCGCCTGCGCGCGATCGGCGGGCCGCGACCCGTGCTCGGGGTCAGCGGCGGACTGGATTCCACCCACGCGCTGCTCGTCATCGCCCGCGCGATGGACTGCATGGGGCGTCCGCGCAGCGACATCCTGGCCTACACGCTGCCCGGCTTCGCCACGAGCGCGAAGACCAAGAACAACGCCATCGCCCTGGCCACGGCCATCGGCGCGACGATCGAAGAGATCGACATCCGGCCCGCGGCGACCGAGATGCTCTCGCGCATGGGGCACCCGTTCGCCGCCGGCGAGCCCGTGCACGACGTGACCTTCGAGAACGTGCAGGCGGGCCTGCGCACGGACTACCTGTTCCGCCTGGCGAACATGCACGGCGGCATCGTCATCGGCACGGGCGACCTGTCCGAGATCGCCCTCGGGTGGTCGACGTACGGCGTCGGCGACCAGATGAGCCACTACTCGGTGAATCCCGGCATCCCCAAGACCCTCATCCAACACGTGATCCGGTGGGTCATCTCGGCCGGAGAACTGAGCGCGGACACCATCGCCGTCCTGCGCGACGTGCTCGACACCGAGATCAGCCCCGAACTGGTGCCGGCGGGCCAGGACGGCCGCATGCAGTCCACCGAAGACCGCATCGGCCCCTACAACCTGCACGACTTCACGCTGCACCACGTGATGCGCTTCGGTTTCCGGCCGTCCAAGATCGCCTTCCTCGCGGCGCACGCCTGGAGTGATCCGGATGCCGGAACCTGGCCCCCGGGCTACCCCGAGGGTGAACGCCCCTCCTACGACCTCGTCACGGTCGCCCGATGGCTCGAGGTGTTCCTGCAGCGATTCTTCGGGTTCGCGCAGTTCAAGCGCACAGCGATCCCCAACGGTCCGAAGGTCTCGCCCGCGGGCTCGCTCTCACCGCGCGGAGACTGGCGCGCCCCGTCGGACGGCAACGCCCGCGTGTGGCTCGACGAGCTGCACGCGGCGGTTCCGCACGCCTTCGACCGCGACTGACCCGCCGCGGCCGGACGGCGGTCACCAGCCCATCGAGCCCGGGACGCCCTTGAAGGGGCCGGCGAGATCGGCCGTGACCCATCCGCCGTAGAAGCCGCCCGGCTGTGGTACGACGGTCTCTCCCGCCAGGACCACCCTGTCCATCGGGCCCGCGTACACGGCGACCCGGTCGAACAACGTCTCGTAGCCGGGCATCGGGTGCGGGTAGTTCCACGCCGCGCGAGGGGCCACTGCTCCCCCGCCCCCGTGCACGTCGAAGTAGCGCGCGCCGCCCTTGAACTCGCAGAACGACGCTCCCTCCCCCCGCGTCAGCGCCTCACCGAATGCGGCGATCGGCAGGTAGTAGACGGGCGGGTGGCTCGTCTCGAGCACCCGGACGACGTCGTCGGTGTCGACGATGCGTCGCCCGCCGAAGTCGATCTGCACCCTCTTGTCGACGCGCTCCACGCGCGGAGGGCGCGGGTAGTCCCAGACGGACTCCTGGCCGGGGCGGACGGGATCGGGAACGGGGCGCGCCATGCGCATACGCTACGCCCGCTCGGAGGGGTCGGGGGTCGCCGTCGTCCACAGCGGATCGGGGCGCCGCGCTCTTTTGGGTAGCCTGGTGCGGAAGGGGGCAGTGTGAACGAGCAGAAGACATCGACCACGAGTCAGCGATACCGCGTGTACCAGGTCGGCGGCATCGTGCTCGCCGCGCTGTTCCTCGCCCTGGGTGTCACGGCCTTCGCGGCCGGCGGAGGCCCCATCATCGCCGCCATCGCCATCACCGGAGGTCTCGCCGTGCTCATCGTCTCGATCGTGATGATGGTGCGCTCGTGAGCGCGCCCGGGGACGGCGGCAAGAAGAAGTACCCGCCCGGGACGATCGCCATCTGGGTCGCCGGGGCCGGCGTCGGGCTGTGGCTGCTGATCAGCGGGCTGATCGGCATCCTGTCCGGCGGGAGCTGAGTCCGCCACCGCGACATCCCCGACGAGGAGACCCGTCGGCGCCCGGTCGGGCCCGGACGTGTGCACCGCGGCGTGGCGCGGGAATGCGCTCGCGCGCGGCCCGTTGTTCTGAAGGTCACCGAACCTCTTCAGGAAGGCCATCATGACGCGCATCGGACGCAGCGACCTCGACATCCTCCCCCTCTCGCTCGGCGGGAACGTCTTCGGCTGGACGGCCGACCGCGACACCTCCTTCGCGGTCCTCGACGCCTTCCACGCCGGTGGGGGCGATTTCATCGACACGGCCGACGGGTACAGCGCCTGGGCACCGGGTAACTCGGGCGGCGAGAGCGAAACGCTCATCGGCGAGTGGCTGGCGTCGCGCAAGCCCGAGAACGTCGTCGTCGCCACCAAGGTGAGCACGCATCCCGACTTCCGCGGTCTGTCGGGGCGGAACGTGCGGGCCGCGGCCGAGGCCTCGTTGCGACGCCTCGGCGTCGACAGCATCGACCTGTACTACGCCCACTTCGACGACGCCGAAACGCCGCTCGAAGAAACCGTGGCGGCCTTCGCCGACCTCGTGACCGACGGCCTCGTGCGCTACGTCGCGGTATCGAACTACACCGCGGCGCGCATCCGCGAGTGGATCTCGCTCGCCGAGGCCGCGGGAGCCGACCTGCCCGTCGCCGTGCAGCCGCACTACAACCTCGTGCACCGCACCGAGGTCGAGGCCGACATCGTCCCGGTCGCCGAGCAGTACGGCATGTCGCTCGTGCCGTATTACGCGCTGGCCAGCGGCTTCCTCACCGGAAAATATCGGACGACGGATGCCACCGGCGACTCCCCCCGCGCCGAAGGGGCCGCGAAGCTGGCCACCCCCGCCGGCCTCGCGCTCATCGACGCCCTCGAAGAGGTGGGCGATGCCCACGGAGCCTCGATCGCCGCGACCTCGCTCGCGTGGCTGCGCGCGCAGCCGACGGTGGCGGCGCCGATCGCCAGCGCATCGAAGGTGGAGCAGGTCGGCGATCTGCTCGCCGGGGCGCGTCTGGAGCTCGGCGCCGACGAGATCGCCCATCTCTCGCGCGTCTCGGAAGCCGCGCAGGCGTGACGTCGGTCGGGCCCGCGGCGCACGCGGGCCCGACCGAACCGGCGACAATGGAGGAGTGAAGCTCCTCGTCGCCGCCCATGCGTCCGAACTCATCGCCTTCGAAGCCGAGATCCCCGGCTTCGAGCGTCTGTTGACGGGCGTCGGCAAGATCCCCGCCGCCTCGGCCCTCACCCGTGCGCTGGCGACCGGCGACTACGAGGAGATCGTGGTCGTGGGCACGGCCGGAGCCATCGACGACGAGGTCGAGGGCGGTATCTATGACATCGCCGGCGCCATCCAGCACGACGTGAAGGACCTCGAGGGGACCTTCGGCGCGCACGTGTCGCTCCCGACGCGAGTCGAGACCGGGCACGACGGCCTGATCATCGCCACCGGCGACCACTTCGTCGATGACGCCGAGACGGTCCGCCTCATCCGTGGACTCGGGGCGCGCCTGGTGGACATGGAGTCCTACGCCCTGATCTGGGTGGCCCAGCAGTTCGACGTGCCGATCCGCATCCTGCGCGCCGTGTCCGACCGCGCCCAGGACGGCGCGACCGAGCTCTGGGACGACGTCGTCGAGCGGTGCAGCCATGAGCTGCGGGCGGAGTTCCGGACGCGCTACGGCGTCTGAGACGCGGCATCCGCTCGATATCGGGCTCTCCGTTCAGGGGGTTTGCGATCCGGAGCGCGCACGACCGGCGAGGTCGGCGACCCCCACGATGAGGGCCAACCCGAGGAAGACGCCGACCGTGATCATGCCCGAGGCGTACGCGTCGTGGAACAGGACGACCTGGTCGTCGACCGCCCCCTGCTCGCGGTACACGGTCGCGTAGAACAGCGCGAGCGCGATCGCCGTGCCCACGGCCGTGCCGATGCGCTGCCCGAGCTGTCCGACCGAGCCGGCGACCCCACCGCTGCGGACGGGGATGTCGGCCAGCGTAAGCGTCTGATTGGGCGAGATGACGAGCCCGCCGGCGAACCCGCCGACGACCATGACCGCCGCCATGGCCCACGGCGTCCACTCGGGCGCGGTGAACAGGGCCACGAGCACGAGCCCGCCCGCGGTGAAGACCATGCCGACGATGCCCCACACCACCAGGGGCCGTCCCAGCCGCGTGACGAGGTTTCCGCCGATCCAGGAACTCCAGGCCGAAGCCACCGCGAAACCGATCGTCACCATCCCGGCGAACACCGGCTCGAGGCCGAGTCCACCCTGCAGGTACAGCGTGCCGAGCAAGAACATCGCGGGCACCGCCGAGAAGTAGGCGGTCGAGATGAGCACGCCGTTGCGATACGACGAGAGCGAGAAGATCGAGAACGGCATCAGCGGCATGCGACCGCGTTCGGCGTAGCGACGCTCCCAGAACACGAACACGGCCGCGAAGACGACGCTGGCGACGAGCAACCACCATCGGTTCGGGTTGTCGTCCGGGCTGCCGGTGGTGAACAGGAACGGCCACATCAGCGCCAGGATCGTCAGGGCGAAAAGGATGACCCCCACAGGGTCGAGGTCGAGCCGTCGATGGGACTTCGTGCGGGTGTCGGGCAGCAGCCAGGCCGCCAGGGCGATCACGACGGCGACGAGCGGGATGTTGATTCAGAAGATCAACCGCCAGCCGTCGGTGTCACCGCCCAGGGCGATGAGCAGTCCGCCGAGAGTGGGGCCGAAGGCGGTGGCGATACCGATCGTCGCGCCGAACAGCCCGAAAGCCCGCCCCCGTTCCTTGCCCTGGAAGAGCTGCTGCACGAGACCGAGCACCTGCGGCATCTGGATGCCGGCTGCCACCCCCTGCAGCAACCGGGCCACCAGCAGCACGGTGGTGTTCGGGGCGAGCGCGCAGGCGAGGCTCGTGACGAGGAAGAGCGACAGCCCCACGAGGAAGAGCACCCGGCGCGAGCGCAGGTCGCCGAGGCGCCCCGCCGGGACGAGGACCAGACCGAAGGTGAGGATGTACCCCGTGACAACGAGCTGCAGTTCGGTGGGGCCGGCGTTCAGGGCCGCCTCGATCGAGGGCAGGGCGACGTTGACCTTGGTCAGGTCGAGGATGGTCAGGGCGGCGACGGCGACGGCCACCCAGTACGCGCGCCACCGGTGCCGGGGAGACAGGTCGATGTCGCGTGTGACCGGGTGTGCGGACTCCGCGGTGGCGTCGGAAGACTGATCAGGCATCGCGTGGCACGCTACTCCGGGCCGCGGACACCGGACGCGGGCTTGCGCCGCCGCGCTCGGACGCTACCCGCGGCAGCGGGGTGCGGTGCGACGGCCTGACACGTGGCCCGCTCCGAGATCGTGCGGTCCCCGGCGGGGTACCGTGTGCGAGGCACGGGTGGCGGGTGCGTGTTCGTGTGCGGTCAGTCGACGTCGCGCCGGGCGAAGACGGCGCGGAGCACGAAGAACACGATCACGGCGATGACCGCGACCGCCAGCAGGCGGAACGCGAACGCGATGAGCGAGAACAGGATGTTCACCAGGAACCACGCGATGATCACCGCGACGACGACGCCGAGGATGGTCCAGAGGGTGCTCTTGCGCATGCGTCCAGCCTAGGTGCGCCGGTGGGGGTGCGCACCGACGTGGTATCGGCGGGCGGCCCTCGTCCGTCGGGTCACGGGCACGGAGCTCACCGGGCGACCGACACGACCCCCTGACGGATGATGCTGGGACCGCGCGGGGTCGCGGTGACGTGCAACTGCGCCGGAAGCTGGTCCTTCATCGCGGCGACGTGGCTGATCACGCCCACGGTCCGCCCGCCCTGTCGCAGCTCGTCGAGCGTGCGCATGGCCAGGTCGAGGGTGTCGTCGTCGAGCGAGCCGAAGCCCTCGTCGATGAACAGGGTGTCGAGACGGATGCCGCCCGCCCGCGCGGTGACGACCTCGGCCAGACCGAGAGCCAGCGCCAGCGAGGTGAGGAAGGTCTCGCCCCCGGACAGCGATTGGGGCGGTCGACACTGACCCGTGTAAGCGTCCATGATCTCGAGACCCAGCCCGCTGGATGCGCCGCGCGCCGCGAGCGCGTCGGTGTGCTGCAGGCGGTAGCGCCCGGACGACATCTGCTCGAGGCGGAGGTTCGCCGCGGCGACGATCTCTTCGAGCTCGGCGGCCAGGACGAACGTCTCGAGCGTCATGCGACGGGTGTTCGGGGCTCTCCCCGACACGGTGTCGGCCAGCCGTGCGACCACCGCGTGCGCGTCGGCGAGGGCGGCCGTAGCCGCGTGCGCGGTGTCGGCGCGCTCGGCCAGCTGCCGCAGTCGTCGCGCCGCCCCGAGCGCGTCGGCGTGCTGCGCCGCGGCGTCGCGGACGTCGTCGCGCGCGGCCGCCACCGCCGCGACGAAGGGCGCGAGGTCGACGGGTTCGTCGGCGGCATCGACGAGCTGCAGCTCGAGCTCGAGCAGCTGCTGTCGGGTTGCGGTCACCCGTGCGTCGTACTCGGCGATGGTCGTGTCGAGCTCGCGACGGCGGCCCGCGGGACGCAGCGCCGCGGCGACGGCCTCGACGTCGGCGAAGGCACTGGCTTCGACCGCGTCGGTCAACGCATCGACCGCGGTCGAGAGCGCACCGTCGGCGGCCTCGACTGCGGCGAGGGCGACCCGGAGCTCACGCACGGCGTCGCGCCGGTCGCGCAGGTCGCGCTGGCTCTCGCCCACCGTGGCGAAGGCCCCGCGCGCGGCGTCGAGCGTGGCATCCAGACCCTGCAGGCGTTGGCGCGCGAGGGCGAGCTCCTGGCGCACGGACGCCCGTTCGTCGGCGACGGCCGCGAGTCGTCGAGCGATCCGGTCGCCGAGTTCGGCGGCGGCCGCGCGTTCGCCGCGCAGCCGTTCGTGCTCGTCGATCTGCGCCAGCGCGTCGGCGACCCCGTCTTCGGCGACGCGGAGCCGCGCCGCCAGCGTCTCGACACCCTCGCCGCCGGCACGGGCGGCCGCGAGGGCGTGGGCGTCGCGCGCGACGCGCGCCGCGTCGGACGCGAGGCGGTCCGCTTCGGCCGCGGCGTTCTTGCGGTCTTCGGCGGCGGAGATCTCGTCGTCGGACACCGGCTCGTCGTCGCCCGATGCGGGATGCGGATGCGATCGGGCTCCGCAGACCGCGCAGGGCTGTCCGTCGACGAGCCCGTGGGCCAGTTCGACGGCCGCACCGGCCAGCCGCCGACGCAACAGCGTCGTCCACGCCTCGATCGAACGCTGCAGGTCGTCGGAGCGGACGAGCGCGGCCAGATCGGCCTGCTCGCGCCGTTCGAGGAGCCGCGCGGCCTCTGTCGCCGCCTCGAGCCGATGGCGGACGTCGTCTCGGGAGGCCACCGCCGCCTCGTGCCGGCTCGCCGCGCCCGCGAGCTGCTCGAGACGTTCGTCCAGCTCCGCCAGCAATGCGGGGAGGTCGTCGCGTCCGGACGTCAGCGAGAGGTGTTCTCGACCGAGCTCGTCGTCGCGCGCGGACAGGCGGCAGACCTCTTCGCGAAGGGTCGCGGCTTCGGCCTCGGCGGCGAGCGCCGCCTCGCCGCGGTCGAGTCGAGCCGTCAGTTCGTCGTCGCGGCGAGCCAGCGCCGGATCGTCGTCGAGGCGAGCCAGCGCCGGCTCGTCGATGCGGCGATCGCGCGCGGATTCGTCGGCGGTTCGCGCGACGTCGGCGGGATTGTCGGTGAAGGGCTCCTGTTCCGAGACATGGGCATCGACGCCGTCGACGCGCAGCCAGCGCTCCCGCGCCGTCGCTCGGCGGTCTTCGGCCCCCTCGCGGGCCCGGCGCGCCGCCTCGACGGCGTCGATCTCGGCGCGGAGGGCCTCGGCGCGTCCGGCCCGTTCCGCCTCGGAGCGGAGTCCGTCGATGCGCGGGGCGTCGGCGTCGAGGACGCCGAGGGCGTCGCGCACCCGAAGGCGCTCGATCTGCCGGTCGCGCAGGGCGGCCGCCTCGCGCTCGGCCGCGAGCGCGTCGTCGAGCCGGCGGTCGCTCGCGATCCGTTCGCGGGACAGGGTGTCGACGCGGTAGTCCGCGCGCTCCACCACGCGCACGATGCGCGAAAGCCTCTCTCGGACGCCGGTCTGACGCGCCGGCTCGCCCGCACCGGCACCAGCACCGGCACCGGCACCAGCAGCACCCGTACCCGCACCAGCACCCGCACCCGCACCGCGGTCGTCCTCGTCCGGGGTCGCCGACGGCGCCGCCTCGATCTCGACCGCCAGGCGTTCGGCCTCGTCGAGCAGGGTGGCCACCTCGACCCCCTCGGCGGCCAGGCGCTCCCGCGCGCGCTTACGCCGATCGTCCAGCTCGCTCGCGTACTGCTCGAACGACTTCGTGCCGAAGAGCGTGCGCAGCAGCGCCAACCGCTCGTCGTTCTTGGCGAGCAGGAATCGCGCGAAGCGGTTCTGCGCGAGGAGGATGACCTGGAGGAATTGCTGCTGCGTCAGACCCAGCACCTCGTCGAGACGAGCGGCGACGTCGACGGGTCGCGCCGCCACTCCCGTCCAGCCCTCGGGGGCGCGCACCTCGAGCAGGGCGCGGTGGGGCTCTTTGGTCGTGCCGCCGCCACGACGCTTGGGACGCTCGAACTCCGGCGAGCGCGTGACGCGCCAGCGCTCTCCCTCGGCACTGAACTCGAGCGTCACCCGGGTGGGGTCGTCGGGGCCGCAGTGGTCGCTGCGCAGCCGCCGCTCCGCTCCGTCGTACCGCGGCACACCCCCGAACAACGCGTAGCAGACACCGTCGAGGACACTCGATTTGCCCGCGCCGGTGCGGCCGGTGATCAGGAAGATGCCGTCGTCGGCGAAGGCGTCGAAGTCGACGGTCTGCGGGTCGAGGAAGGGCCCGAACCCCTCGAGTTCGAGACGGTGGAGCTTCATGCGTGCGCCTCGCTGACCCGGTGGGCGTCGAGCACCTCGCGGATGAGGGACCGTTCCGCGTCCGACGCGCCCTCGCCCTCGCGCACGTGGGAGAGGAAGGCGTCGATCACCTCGGCGTCATCGCGGGCCGCGCGCACGCGCCGCGCGTACCCCTCTGCGTCGTCCGCACGGGTGCCGGCGGGCAGGTGGACCACCGTCGCGCACCACGGGAAGCGTTCCTGCAGCCGCCGCATCGGGTCGGGCTGCGGCGTGGGGTCGGTGTACTCCGCGCGCACCCAGTGCTCGCCGTGGCCGTCGAACCGTTCGTCCGCGAGCAGATCGTCGAGCGGACCGCGCAGGGTGACGAGGGGTCGCGGGACGGGCAACGGCATCCACTCCACCGATCGCAGACCCGAGGCGTCGAGATCGATCAGCCACGAGCCGCGGGGCTTGTCGCCCTCGCCGAAGCTGTAGTGCAACGGCGCACCGGCGTAGCGGACCCGCTCGGACAGCTGCTGCCGCCCGTGGATGTGGCCGAGGGCGACGTAATCGGGCCCGTCGAAAGCCGACAGCGGGACGACGTCGAGCCCGCCCTGGCGGATCTCGCGCTCGACGCCGGGCGTCGCCTCGACCCCCGCGGCGAAGCAGTGGGCGGCGACGACGGAACGTCCGCCGCGGGCGGCGAGGTCGGCCCGCACCAGGTCGAGGGCGTGCGTCATGGTCTGCGCCTGGGAGCGCAGCTCGACGCCCTGCCAGAGGTGACGGACGATCGCCGGCTCGAGATACGGGATGCCGTAGACGTGGACGGGTCCGTGCTCGTCGGACACCGTGACGGGGGTACCGACCGCGGCCGGGTCGGTGAGCACGGTGATCTCGGGCCGCAGCAGCCCGGATTGGAAGCCGAGTCGTGCGGCGGAATCGTGGTTGCCGCTCGTGACGATGACGCGCGCGCCCGCGTCGACCAGAGCGCCCAGAGTGCGCGACAGCACGGGATAGCACGCGGCCGACGGCGCCGCGGAGTCGAAGACGTCACCCGCGACGATCACGAGATCGACACGGGCCGTGCGCACCTGCTCGACGAGCGCGTCGAGGACCGAGGTCAGGGCGTCGAGCGTCGGATGCCCGTGGAAGGTGCGCCCGATGTGCCAGTCGGAGGTGTGCAGGATGCGCATGCAGACACGGTACGTCGAGCCTCCGACATCGGCTCGCAGCAAACGCCCGGGCTGGCTCGCCGCGCACCCGAACGCCCCGCCCGGATGACCGGAGCGGGGCGTTCGAGGGTGGGATCAGGCGCCGGCGACCTCGGCCGCGAGCGCGCGAATGCGGTCGTCGCCGAGTTCGAGACCGATCTCGTTGAAGCGCTGACGCAGGACGTCGGCGATGCGCTCCGGGCTCTTGTCGCCGACATCGGCACGGGTCTGGACGACGACGCCCTGGATGCGCGCCTCGTCGTCGGTCGGGTGGGTGTCCATGCGCGGCTCCGACTGCTCGCCGGGGCCCCCGGCCTTGCGGTCGTGGTGCACGGCGCCGCCGACGGAGTCAGCGGCGCCGGCGCCGCCGTCGGGTCCGGTGCCGGGTTCGGGTGCGCGGGTGTCGTGCGCCATGTCAGTCCTCCGTACTCAGGTCGGGGTCGATGCCCTGGCTGGCGGCATCGCCTTCGATGGGGTCCGAGGGCGAGGCGTCGTTCAACCGGGACGACCCCTTCGCGCTCTCGTTGCGTTCGGCCGTCTCACTATCGGAGACGGAACCGCTCTCCCACCCGCCGGGCGGGTCGGCGTCGATGACGCCTTCGGGCAGATCGCGTTCGTCGTTCATGAGTCCCCTTTCGAGGTCTCCAGCTTGGTCGCGCGTCGGTCGGGAGGGGCAGGGGTTGACGCCCCGCGCGCGGCACGCCTACGACGAGGCGAGCGACCCCCGCGGGTCAGGCCGAGGGGCGCTGGTGCAGCAGGCCGGCCCGCTCCGGGTGCGCCTCGAACCACTCGCCCACGTACCAGCAGACCGGCAGGATCTCGCGCTGACCGTCGGCCTCGATGGCATCCACGGCTCGTTCCGTGACGACCGCGGCGTAGCCGTGACCGCGGAAGGTCGGGATCGTGAAC
Organism: Microbacterium testaceum; assembly: GCF_003075375.1. GTDB lineage: Bacteria > Actinomycetota > Actinomycetes > Actinomycetales > Microbacteriaceae > Microbacterium > Microbacterium testaceum_E. Next base: position 44,180 of record NZ_QDFT01000016.1, read on the forward strand.
GCCCGGGTGAGGGCGATGGTGCGCCCGTCATCGCGATAGTCGAGGACCGAGACCAGGTCGTCCCCTCGATGGAGGGTGAAACGGGATGCCGCCTTGTCGTCGGCGAACAGCAGATCGGACATGCCGAGAGCGTACGCCGCTGGCGCGCGCCCCGGGCCGATCGCGCAGAGTGCACGGCCTCTCCCCCAGACGAGCTCCGCCGCTCCGCAGAATGCGCGGTCCGAACGGCGACGTCGCGGATTTGACGGATGGCGCAGGCCTCGGTCATAATCACCCCCATGACTGTCACTGCGCGTTCTCTGTCCGCCCGGGAGGCGAACGGGACTGCCGGCATGATGATGCCCGGCCGCGCGGTGATGTGTTGTCGAATGTGCCGCTAACCGCGACTCCTCGCCGGACGACCTCGTGCTTCTGAACGCCGACGCCGTCCCCCGGTCGCCAGCGGTCCGCGTCGATCACGCGTACTCCGGCGCCGCTCACCGGCCTTTCGGCCCTCACCTCCCGTCGAACCCGCTCTCGGATGACGCCAGGGTTCACCACTGAAGGACTTCTCCTCATGTCGCTCTCCGCCGTTCTCGACCGCCCCCAGACCGCTTCCGCCGCCGCGTCGTCGCCCGCTCCCCGCCTCGCCGTCCCCGCCCGACGCCCCGCGAGCGCCGCCCCCGCCGCCGCCGCGGCAACCCCCGCTCCCGAGCCCGCCCGAGCGGCCTCCCCCACCGCTCCCCGCGGCTTCGCGCTCTACGTCGGGATCGACGAGGCGAAGGCCGCCGCCGCGGGCGTGAGCCTGGGCACCCTTGTCGAGGCCCTGCGCCGCACGCTCGGCGAGCTGGCCCCCGCCGCCGAGACCTACGCCACCGTCGCCCTCGCTCCCGTCGGCTCCGGGGGGCGCGACGTCGACGTCGTCCGCCTCGCCCTGCACGAGCCCTCCGCGGTGGCCCGCACCAAGGACGAGCCCGTCGAAGAGGACCGCGCCCCCGGCGGCGTCGTCGTCGACATCTCGCGCAAGCGCGTCCTGATCGACGGAGAGTCCGCCGCGTTCACCTTCAAGGAGTTCGAGCTGCTGCAGTACCTCGTGCTGCGCGAGGGCCGCACGATCGAGCGCACCGAGCTCGTCGCCTCCCTGTGGGAGGGTGCGACCGACGACGAGGCTCCCGGCGAGCGGACGATCGACGTGCACGTGCGTCGCCTGCGCGCCAAGCTCGGGGTGTACGAGGACATCGTCCGCACCGTACGCGGCGTGGGCTACCGCTTCGACCGTCACGCGGACGTCTCGATCCGCTACGGCCACGGCACGCCCTCGCCCGACCGGTTCTGAACGGCTTCCGCCGCGGCGGATCGCGCGGCCTCGGCCCCGGATGCCGCGATGTCGGCGGGTCGACGTAAGGTGTCGGCATGAGATCGACCGGGGTTCGCGCGCGGCAGTCGTCGCGCGACCTCGTCGCCCGCGTCGACCGACCGCTCGAGAGCGAGTACCGCCCTCGCGTTCCCACCGACGTCGGTCGGGCGATCGCCGCCCAGCGGCACGGGGCGAACGACCCGACCTATCACGCGACGACGCCCCTCTCGACCGGCGGGATTGTGTGGCGGGTGAGCCGCACCCCGCTCGGCATCGCGACGCTCGCGCTGCGCCGTAGCGCGGGCGGATCCGTGCGCGCCGCCGCCTGGGGGCCCGGTGCCGAATGGGCGCTCGCGCAGGTCCCGGCGCTGTGCGGCGCGCACGACGACCCCGACGGATTCGACGCGACGCGGCATCCCTCGGTCGCCGAATGGCACCGCCGTCACCCCGACCTGCGGATCGGCCGCACCGATCTCGTGTTCGACGCCCTCGTCAGCGCGATCATGGAGCAGAAGGTCACGAGCATGCAGGCCTTCTCGGTCTGGCGCAGCATCGTCACCTGGTACGGCGAGCGGGCCCCCGGTCCCACGCCGCGACCGATGTTCGCCCCGCCGAGCATCGACGGATGGCGCCACGTGCCGTCCTGGGCGTGGCACCGCGCAGGACTCGAGCCTCCCCAGTCGCGCACGATCGTCGAGACCGCGCGCCGCGGCGAGAGCGTCGTGCGCGCCGCCGAGGCCGCCGTCGACGGCGAGGCCCGCGACCGGGTCTTCATCGGCCTGCGCGGCGTCGGCATCTGGACGAGCGCCGAGACGCGCATCCGCGCCTTCGGAGATCTGGATGCCGTGAGCGTCGGCGACTACCACCTCGCCCATCAGGTCGGTTTCGCGCTGACCGGCCACCGCACCGACGACGACGGCATGCTCGAACTGCTCGAGCCCTTCGCCGGCCACCGGCAGCGCGTCATCCGCCTGATCTACGCGGGCTCGGCGCTCGAACCCCGTCGCGGCCCTCGCCTTCACCCCGAGGATCATCGCGATCGCTGACGCGACGACCGTTGGCTGGGGGTGGTGACAGCGGAGCGCGGCGGGTGCACACTTTCGTCATGACCACGGCGCTCGTGACGTACCTGCAGTTCCGTTCCTCCACACGCGAGGCGATGGAGTTCTACCATTCCGTGTTCGGCGGCGACCTGGACATCGCCACCTTCGACGACTTCGGGATGCCGGTGGGCGAGGGCGAGGGAGGTCTGGTCATGCACGCGCGCCTGCGGACCGCGCGCGGGTTCCTCTTGATGGCGTCGGACACCCCCTCGGCCATGGAGCTGGCGCCCGCGGGCGGGTTCTCGCTCGCCCTCACCGGGGACGAAGAGGCCGAGCTGCGCGGCTGGTTCGAGGCGCTCGGTGAGGGTGGCCGGATCGAGATGCCGGTCGGGGTTCCGCCGTGGGGTGGGTTGTACGGCACGCTCGTCGACCGCTTCGGGGTGGCCTGGATGGTGGCCGTCGGCGAAGCCGAGTGACGGTCCCGCGGGGTCGGCCGCCTAGGCTGGGCGCATGACGCAGACGGGGACCGGCTGGCCGCGCGGCCGCACGTACTGGGTGCTGGGCAGTCTGCTGCTGCTGGGGCTCGGCATCCTGTTCGGACTCGTCTGGCAGAACGTCTGGCTGGGACTGGTCATCGCCGCGGCGGTGTCGGTGGGATGGCTCATCGCCTACGAGTCGAGCCGAGGCCGGAACGTCGGCGTGAACGATCCCGACAACGGCATCCAGCTCTAGGTCGCCGCAGCGGCTCGGTCAGCGCCCGGGTGCCTCGCGGCGCATGGGCACGTGCGGGATGCCGTCCTCGGCGAACGCGTCGCCGGACACGACGAAACCGAACCGTCCGTACCATTCGGCGAGATGCTGCTGCGCGTCGAGCAGGATCGGCAGGCCGGGGGCCTCGGCATCCAGGTACGCGACGGCGGAACGCATGAGGTCGGCGGCGATGCCGCGGCCCCGGGCCGCAGCCGCGGTGGCGACACGGCCGATGCGCGTGTTCGCGGGCTCGCGCAGCAGGCGCAGAGTGGCCAGGACGTCGTCTCCGTCACCGGCCCACATCAGCTCGGCGTCGGGTTCGATGTCGCGTCCGTCGATCTCGGGGTAGGCGGCCTGCTGCTCGACGACGAACACCGTGACGCGCAGCCACAGGATGCGGTAGAGCGTCAGGGGTGGGATGCCGGACACGGGCGCTCGATGGACGGTGACGGTCACCCCTCCGACGCTACCCCGCCCGCCGGTTCGCCCTGGTGCCTCCCCGTGGCGCGGCGCTAGCCTCGGGACATGTCGTTTCAGGCTTATCTCGACGCCATCGAGACCAAGACGGGCTTACGCCGCGCCAGCTCGTCGAACTCGCCGGACAGCGCGGCTTCGGCCCGGGCACCAAGGCGACACCGATCCTGCAGTGGCTGAAGGACGACTACGACCTGGGTCGCGGCCATGGAATGGCACTCGTCCACGTCATCACGAAGGGGCCGAAGATCAGCGACGCCCATGTGGGCCGCGGAGGCGCACACGGCGATCGCAGTGACGAGCTGTGGCTCGACGGCGCCGCGTCGAACCCCCACGCTTAGTCCGGAAGGGTGCCGAACCGGCGCGAGGCGGCGACCTGCTCGCCGACCCGACGGAGCGCCAGGATGAGGGGTTCGACCAGGGCGGTTCCGAGGACGACGTATCGGACGGCATCCTCGATCGAGGTCTGCGGGGTGGCGGCGAGCTCGGCCTCGGCGAGGGCGCCGAGGTGTTCCACGTAGGCGTCCATGACGTCGTCGGGGACGACGAACCCGGCGCGGTCGAGGGCGGCGAGTGCGTGCGCGACAGCGGCGATCTGATCGGGGGCGCAGGCGTCGGGGGCCCCGCCCATCCGCTCGAGGATCGCCTGGGCGGCGGTGAGGTCGATGTCCGCCGAGACCTCGGGGGTGACGGCTGCGTTGGCGGCGCCCAGCAGGTCGTAGGGGTTCTCGGGGGGCTCCTCGAGGACGCCGACGACCTTGCGCACCCCGGCGATGCCGACTCCCGCGTCGACGAGCGCCCGGATGACACCGAGGCGTTGCACGTGCGCCTCGGTGTACGCGGCCTGCGTGGGTGAGGACCGCTGGCCTTCGGGGAGCAGTTTCTCGCGCAGGTAGTACTTGATGGTGGCGACGGGGACGCCGCTGCGCATGGACAGTTCCGAGATCCGCACGTCTCCCCCTTGACTCGATAGCGATACTATCCAACACTGGATAGTGTCACTATCGAGAAAGGACGTGCCATGGCATCCCTCATTCCGGGCCGCATGACCCACCGCTGGAACGGCGAACTCGTCGTGTTCCACATCGGCATGACCGTCAACCAGTGGTGGCGTCCCGACCTGTGGATGCCGGTCTTCGGCGACATGCCCAAGATGCTGCGCGAGCTGAGCATGGACGGCGACTCCGGCCTACTCGGCTACACGATGCTCGTGGGAGCCCGCGGACCGTACCTCGTGCAGTACTGGTCCTCGCTCGACAAGCTGTACGCCTACGCCGCCGCTCCCGACCAGGAGCACCGCCCCGCCTGGACGCGCTTCAACCGTCGCGCCCGCACGGCGCCGAAGGCGGTCGGCATCTGGCACGAGACGTACCTCGTCGACCGTGCCGAATCGATCTACGTCGGCACCCCGGCGATGGGCCTGCCCCGCGCCACTGAGATCGTCCCGATCGCCTCGCGCCACGATCGCGCCCGCGCGCGGGTCGCCGACGGCTCCACGCGGGGATCCGAGCCCGCTCCCCCGACGGCCGCATGACCGCCAGACTGGGACCATGACCGAGATCCTCGTCTCCGCAGCCGCCCTGCGCACCGCCCTCGACGACGGGGCCTTCGCCGACGGCGGACCCGTCCGCGTGCTCGACGTGCGGTGGCGGCTCGACCGTCCCGACGGCCTGCCCGCGTATCGCGCGGGACACATCCCCGGCGCGCAGTACGTCGACCTCGACCACGACCTCGCCGCCCACGGCGCACCGGCCGAGGGACGGCATCCCCTCCCCCCGATCGAGACGCTGCGATCCGCCGCCCGCCGCTGGGGCATCGACCCCGGGGACACGGTCGTCGTCTACGACGACCTGAAGAACCTCTCGAGCGCCCGGGCCTGGTGGCTGCTGCGTCATGCCGGGGTGGCCGACGTCCGGCTGCTCGACGGGTCGCTGCGGGCCTGGACCGACGCGGGATTCACCCTCGAGCACGGGGATGCCGAGACCCCCGCACCCGGCTCGGTCGAGCTGACCTACGGGTCGCTGCCCGCGCTCGAACTCGACGCCGTCGCGGGGTTCGCCGAGTCGGGACTGCTGCTCGACGCCCGCGCCGGTGAGCGCTACCGAGGCGAGGTCGAACCCGTCGACCCGCGCGCGGGTCACATCCCCGGCGCGGTGAGCGCACCGACCACCGAGAACGTGGACGAGGACGGTCGCTTCCGCTCGCCCGACGAGCTGCGCGCGCGCTTCCGCCTGCTCGGCGCCGAGGACGGGATGGACGTGGGCGTCTACTGCGGCTCGGGCGTGACCGCGGCGCACCAGGCGGTCGCGCTCACCCTCGCCGGTTTCGAGCCCCGTGTCTTCGCGGGTTCGTGGAGTCAGTGGTCGAACCACCCCGACCTTCCCGCGGCGACCGGCCCCGACCCGCGCTGAGGCTCAGGCCCAGAGATCGCCGACCGGGATCTCTCGGCCCAGCACGTTCTGCGCGGCCCGATGGCCCGACAGCATCGCCCCCGGGACGGTCGCGGGGTCATCGCCCCAGGTCGCCTCGCCCGCGAGGTGCAGCACGCCGTCGATGGGCTCGGCGAGGTCGTCGTGGTCTGCGCCGACCGACCCCCGGCAGCATGTATGCGTAGGAGCCGCGCGAGAACGGGTCGTCCTGCCAGCGCGTCACGACGGCGCTCGTGGGGGCGGGCACCGCGTCGCCGTACAGCCGGCGCAGTTGCGCGAGGGTGGATGCCACGATCTCGTCGTCGCTCCAGGTGCGCGTGGCCACGGCGGCGGGTCCAGCGGCGAAGGTCAGCAGGGCCGGCTCGTCGTGCAGGCGGCCGAGGTCGTACCAGGAGTGCCACCACTCGCCCTCGTCGCCGAGCTGACGGATGCCGTAGACCCCGGCATCCCAGAACCGTTCCGCGAAGCGCAGCACGACCTTCTCGAACGCGTTCATGCGCAACAGGCTCAGCGCCCGGCTGTGCGTCTCGGGCAGAGCCGGCTCGAAGACCACGTCGCCGGCGTGCAGGACGCCGACGGGGACCGTGACCACGACGTCGGCGGCGGCGAAGACGCCCCGGTCCGTGTCGACCTCGACGCCGCCCGAGGTCCGACGGACGCGGGTGACCCGGTGCTCGCGCCGCACGTCGAGGCCCTCGGCGAAGCGGGTGGCGAGCTCGTCGTACCCGTTCGGGAAGACGACCTCGTCGCCGTTGACCGTGTCGTCGTCGAGGCCGTGGGCTCCCAGGCCGTCCATGCCGATGCCGTACTGCTCCTGGGCGCGGCGGTCGTTGTACTCGCGCACCCGTTCGGCGCGTTCGGCATCCCACCCCTGCTCGGCGAGGACCTGTTCGACGACTTCGCCGTACGTGGCGTCGGGCCCCGATCGCGCGATCACGTCGACGAGCGCGGCGTTGACCGTGCGGATGTCGTCGGCGTAGCCGCGGACCGCGGCCTCGTCGAGCCGCTCGCCCGTGGCGTCGAAGTACGTCAGGGGACGGGAGTCCGGCTGATACCCGCCGACGGTGAACTCCACCATCGGCATACCGAAGGCGCGCGCCGCCGCGGCGACCGGGCTGTCGTCGATGCCGTGGATCCACGACGCGCCGCGGTCCGTGATGTGACCGCCCGTGCGGTCGGTGAAGACACGTCCGCCGACGCGGTCGCGGGCCTCGAGCACGATCACGCGTCGACCCGCGCGGGCGATCAGTCGCGCGGCGGCGAGTCCCGCGACCCCGGCTCCGACGACGATCGTGTCGGCGCGGGCGGCGGCGGCGCGATCGGCGGTGCCGGCGGTGCTGTCGTCGGCGGTGCCGGGGGTGTCGGTGCCGGGGGTGTCGGGCGTGCTCATGTCTGCTCCCGCGTGCTCGTGGTTGTGCGACGCTAACGCGAGCGCGGGGTGCGCGGCATCCACCGATCTGGAGCGCGCGACGAGCGGGACTGGCCGCGGTGTACAGCCGTCAGGCGAGGGGCGCCTCTTCGTCGCGTCGCACCGGGGTGATGCCCTTGCGCCCGTACCGCAGCCAGAAGAACAGGTAGCACAGGCCCACGAACGGGATGCCGAAGTACAGCGCCGGCGCCTGATTGGGATCGAACGCGATCGCCACGATCGACGCCGTCAGCAGCACGAACGCCAGGATCGGCACGAGGGGGTAGAACGGGGTGCGGAAGGCGAGGGCCGCGGGGTCGCCCCCGTCGCGGACGTACGCGCGCCGGTGGAAGAACTGCGCCGCGACGATCGACATCCACACCGCGACGGCGGCAAAACCGGCGATCGACACCAGCACGAGGTACACCGTCTCGGCGGCGACGACGCTCGAGATCAGCGAGACCAGACCGATCGCCAGGCTCACCAGCAGAGCGATCATCGGGATGCCGCGGCGCGTGAGGCGCGTGAACGCCTTCGGCGCGTATCCCTCCTCGGCGAGCGAGAACAGCATCCGGGCGCACGAATAGAGGCCGCTGTTGCCGACGGAGAGGAGCGCGGTGATCACGACGAAGTTCATGATGTCGGCGGCGTAGGGCACGCCGACGTACTCGAAGACATCGACGAACGGGCTCGACGACAGCCCCGCCTGCTCGTAGGGCAGCAGGGCCGCGATGACGATGATCGAGCCCACGAAGAGCACCAGCAGACGCAGCACCGTGGAGCGCAGCGCGCGCGGAATGTTGCGGGCCGGGTCCTTCGTCTCACCCGCGGCCACCCCGACCAGCTCGGCGCCGCTGAAGGCGTAGAACACCGCGAGCGAGGTGATGAGCACACCGCCCAGGCCGGCCGGGAGCAGGCCGTCCGAGGTGACGAAGTTGCTCAGGCCGACCGCCGCGTGAGGCTCGGACGACAGCGGCGTGAAACCGAAGATCGCCATCGTCCCGAGCACGATGAGCGCCACGATCGCGACGACCTTGATGAGGGCGAACCAGAACTCGGTCTCGCCGAAGACGCGCGCCGAGATCGCATTGAGGGTGAACAGCACACCCGCGAACACGATGCACCACACCCAGACGTCGACGGTCGGGAACCATCGCTGCATGAGGATGCCGGATGCCGTGAACTCCGAACCGAGGGCGACCACCCAGCACAACCAGTACAACCAGGCGGTGGCGAAACCGGTCGCCGGCCCCATCGTGCGCGCGGCGTAGATGTGGATGGATCCCGAGACGGGATAGACCACCGCGAGTTCTCCGAGGCACACCATGACGAGCCACACGACGAACGCGCCCAGCAGGTACGCCAGCACGGCGCCCAGCGGTCCCGCCTGGTTGATCGTGTACCCCGAGCTGAGGAACAATCCCGACCCGATGACGCCGCCCAGGGCGATCATCACCAGGTGTCGCGCCTCCATGGCACGGCGCAGGCGGCGGGGGCCGCCCTCGCTCGCGGGGACGTCGACGGACGAATCGGTGGGACGACTCATGGGGAGACTCGCAATCGTGATCGAGCCCGGAGCCGAAGAGGCGTCCGGGCGACGCAGGTCACAGTAGTTCATGACGGCCGGGTCGATGCGCTCACTACGCTGATCGAGCCGGGTGACGCGCACGCTCACCTCGGGTGAGGTGCCGGGCCGAACCGGCGCGAGAGGGGACCGGGATGCCAGCAGCAGACGACGCGAAGACGGCCGAGCAGGCGGGCGGAACCGTCGGCGGCGGGGCCGGTCGTCCGGAGCGCGGCGTCGAGCGGAGTCTGGGGCCGTCGAGCCTGGCGGTGCACGGCGGTATCCGGCTCGACAGCACCCGCGCGTTGAAGACGCCACTGGTGATGTCGAACTCTTTCGCGCTGCCCGACGATCCGAGCGAGATCAGCTGGTCGGCCACCGCGCCGAACCTCTACACCCGCAACTCCGGCGTCAACCAAGTCGCTCTCGAACGCAAACTCGCCGCGCTCGAGCACGGCGAGGACGCCGTCGTCCTCGCGTCCGGTGTCGCCGCCCTGCACGCCGTGTTCTTCACGCACGTGCGCGCCGGGGATCACGTCGTCGTCAGCGACGTCGTGTACGAGGCCACGTGGCGGCTGTGGACCGAACTGCTCCCCCGGCGCTACGGCATCCAGGCCACCTTCGTCGATGTCACGGATGCGGATGCCGTGCGCGCGGCGCTGCGTCCCGAGACGGTGCTCGTGTGCGTCGAGGCGATCGCCAACCCCACGACGAAGGTCGCCGACATCGCCCTGCTCGCCGAGATCGCCCACGCCGCCGGTGCGGTGCTGATGGTGGACTCGACGTTCACGCCGCCGCCGTTCTACCGTCCGCTCGAGGACGGCGCCGACCTCGTCGTGCACTCGCTGACGAAGTACATCAACGGCCACGGCGACGCCATGGGCGGAGCGGTCGTGGGGCGCAGCGAGCTCATCGAGCCGATCAAGGCCGACGCGATGGTCGACGTCGGCGGGATCGTCTCGCCCTTCAACGCCTGGATGATCCAGCGCGGATCGGTCACGCTGCCGCTGCGGCTGCGTCAGCATTTCGCCTCGGCGCAGCGGGTCGCGGAGTTCCTCGAGGCGGACCGGAGGGTCGCCTTCGTCGCGTATCCGGGTCTGGAGTCCCATCCCGGGCACGAGGTCGCACGACGGCAATTCGGCGGACACGCGTACGGCGGCATGATGGCGTTCGCCGTCGAGGGCGATCCCGACGCGCAGAACCGTTTCGTGGCGCAGCTGCGGCTCATCACGTCCGGCTTCTCGCTCGGCCACGACGACAGTCTGATCGTGCACACCGCGGCGGACGGTCCGCGCACGGCGACGTATCCCGAGCCGTTCCGCCGCTACGGGCACCTGCGCCTGTCGGTGGGGCTGGAGGATGCCGAGGACCTGCTCGCCGATCTGGAGGCGGCGTTGGACGCGACGTTCCCCACCGCAGGCTGAGCGGGTTCACCGCTCCGGGAAGAGCTCGGCGAGCGTGCGGGGGACGCCCTGGTCGATGTTCGACGGAGCGCGGTGGCGCGCGCGGGCGAGGACATCGGGATGCGCGTTCTGCATCGCGTACGACCAGTGGGCGGCATCCATCATCTCGAGATCGTTCAGGTAGTCGCCGAAGGCGGCGGTCTGCTCCGGGGCGACTCGCAGTGCCTCTTGCAGAGCGCGAAGGGCGGTCCCCTTGTCGACGCCGGGGTTCATGATGTCGACCCAGTGCCGCGCCGACACGACGACGCGGTGCGTCGCGGCGATGTCGTCGAGGGCGCGTCCCACGCTCTCTTCGGCGAGGGCGTAGTCGTAGACGGCGATCTTGAGCACGTCGTCGTCGACGGCGAGCAGGTCGTCGACCGCTTCGAGGGCGGCGTAGTAGGTGGCCGCGTGGGCCGTGAAGTCCTCGTCGGTGCGTTCGATGTACGCCGAGCGTTTGCCGCACAGGACGACGCCGAGGTCGTAGCCGGCGGCGGAGAGGTCGCGCAGGTGGCGGATCGCGCGTTCGACGACGTCTCGCTCCAGGGCGAACGCGGCGACCTCGGCACCCTCGTGGACGACGTACGCGCCGTTCTCGGCGATGAACGACATGTCGTCCGACGCGTCTCCGAACGCCTGGCGCAGGGTGGCCAGCTGGCGTCCGGACGCCGGCACGAAGGCCACGTCTCGCGCGGCGAGGCGCGGCAGGACATCCCAGAGGGATGCCGGGATCCGGCCGTCGCCGTCGAGGAGCGTGCCGTCCATGTCGACGGCGACGAGGCGGATGTCGTGAGGCATGCGACCATCCTCGCAGGCGCCGCGGCGCGGGGCGGACGGGACGGGTTGAGGGCGCGGGGCGGAGGCGGGCGGGAGATAGCCCCGGGCCGGGGACGGACGTGACCCAGCCGCAGCATCAGAACGGGATCGGCTCGGAATCGGGCGGCGGCGACTCGTCCGGAAGGAACCGCACCGCCGGTGAGTACGGCAGAGGCTCGTCGGCGTACATCCGCCCCGACGGCGAGGTCCACTCGAGCACGCCGCCGGCTCGCTGGCGCACGCTCCATCGAGTGAACTGCTTCTGCGAGTGATGTCTTTGGCAGAGGTGTCCGAGATTGGCCACCTCGGTCCTGCCGCCTCGTGCCCATTCACGCGTGTGGTCGACCTCGCAGCGGATGGCCGGCACGGCGCACCCCGGCCACCGGCACCGTCGGTCCCGGGCGCGGAGGTGACGGTCGATCGCCGCGGTGCGATGGTAGGTGTCGGTCGACAGCACCTCACCGGTCACCGGGTGCGTCAGCACCCGGTCCCACGGCACGACGGTCGCCTCAGCCAACCTGCGGGCGGTGTCGATGTCGATCGGCCCGTGACCGACGAGCTCTGCCGGATCGAGGTTCTCGTCCTCCGGCCGCAGCACCGACAACGCCGGAACCACCACCTGAACCCGCGCCCGGATCGCACCCAGACCACCCGCCTCGCCGTCGGCGTGGGTCGGGTCGAGGGACGGGGCCGTCGTCAGGAGAAGATCCGCGAGGATGTCGGCGCGGATCTGGTCGGTGGTGCGTTCGTCGTCGCCGGAAATCCCCTCGGCCGTCGATTCCGCCCCGTCCACGCCCACCGCGCCGACACCGCCGCCGGACCCGCCGCCGGACCCGCACGAAACGGCGTCCGCCCCCTGCTCCCTCGCGTCGATCAGGGCCCGACTCTGCTGCGTCAGACGGTCGTAGATGCCCACCGCGAGCACCGTGGGCAGGGTGGCGATGAGGTCGGACATGCCGTCGACGCCCGTCACGATGCGCACGCAGCGCGTCTCGCGGCCCCGCCGGTGCCGTTCGGAGAGAGTGGTCGGCTGCAGCTTCTCGGCGACCGCCGCCAGGCGGGCGCGCAGGCGCCCGGGGCTGAGCTGCGGCCCGAGGGACGCGGCGATCGCGTCGAACTCGGCGCTCCGCTCTTCGGGCAGGGTCGACACGACGTCGGCGATGGCCCGCACGTGAGCCCGGGTCAGCGTTCCCGTTCCCCACGCCGCGAGAGTGACCGGCAGATCGTCGACGATCTGCATCGCGCGGCCGATGTGGGCCTGCACCGTGCGATCGGACAATCGCTGCGCCGCCGCGAGTTCGGACGCAATCTCGCGCAACGCCATGTCGGATGCGCGCTTCGTCGGGCGGTCGCCCGCCGCCGCGTCGAGCCCGTACTGTCCGAGCGCCGCGTAGGCGCGGGTGCGCCACACTTCGGCCGCCGCGAACGCCGCGTCCGCCGCGAGCGCGTCGGCGATCAGCGCCTGACGAGTGCGGGACCCGTCGGGAGCGGCAGGCGGAGGAGTCTCGGGTGACATGTCTGCATGCTAGCTCCGACCTCCGACATTGCCCCGGTCAGACGGACTTTCTTGTGCACAGACCAGCGCTCGAGCACCCCGTGGAGGAGGGGCGGGGACCCGGACCGCTCGGCCCGCGAGCCACTCGACCTATGAATCACGAAAGCGTGACGAGATCCTCTTCCGCTCCGTTACCTCACCGTTATAGAGTGTGATCACGGTAGTTGTTTTGCTGTGGCAGCTACCGACATGTGATTGCAGGACACTCTCGTGCAGGAAAGGGCCGGTCGGGAATCTCCCGACCGGCCCTTCATCCGTCCGCGACCATCCCCATCACCGATGCACCACCCCGCCCCGGCCCGGCCCGCCCCACCCCGCCCCGCCCCGCCCCGCCCCGGCGACGCAACCGAACAGCCCGTATCAGGCAGCCCCGGATGCCGACACCCCGACGACACGCGAGGATGAAACCGTGAAGGACGCAGACCTGACCGAACCCGACGGCCGCATCGTGCTGGTGCGGCACGGAGAGACCGAGTGGAGCCGCACCGGCCGCCACACCGGCCTCACGGACATCCCGCTGACCGAGACCGGGGCCTACAAGGCCGAGCTGGCGGGAACGCTGCTCGCGACCCGGCGCTACGACCTCGTTCTGACGAGCCCGCTGCAACGCGCCGTCGAGACCGCCACGCGCGCCGGCTACCCTCGGGCGCAACCCGAGCCGCGCCTGGTCGAGTGGGACTACGGCGCCTTCGAGGGCATGACGACTCCCGAGATCATCGAGCAGGTCGGGCACCCCTGGACGATCTGGCAGGCGGGCGCCCCGGCCGGCGCCACCCCCGGGGAGTCGATCGCCGAGGTCACGGCCCGCGCCGCCTCATTGCTGGACGAACTGCGCCCGCGCGTGCGCGCCGGCGAGCAGATCCTGCTGTTCTCGCACTCCCACTTCCTGCGCGCCCTGGCCGGCACCTGGCTGGGGCTGACCGCCGACGGGGGGCGCTACTTCGTCCTCGGCACGTCGGCGGTGAGCGAACTGGGCTTCGAGCACGGTTCCGAGGTCATCACGCAGTGGAACCACGTGCGCGGACGCTGAGGCACCCCGGATGCCGCCGAGGCGACCATCCGAAAATTCATCACGGAAATATAACGACGACCTCTTCCCCTCCGTTACCTCACCGTTATAGAGTGCTCGCACGGTAGTTGTTTTGCTGTGGCGGCTACCGACATGTGATTGCAGGACACTCTTGGTGCAGGGACAAGGGCCGGTCGGAAGCCTCTCCGACCGGCCCTTACTCTTTCGTCACCCGCGGCACACGGGATGCCACCGCCCCGCCGACCCACGCGATCCGGCCGAGCGGGCGGGGGACGGGGCCCGACGCCGCGACGCGACGCGGACCCCGTCCGCACCTGTCACCCGCGGCGAGCGCGCCGCCTCGCGATCGCGAGTCCCGCACCGACGGCGAGCAGCAGACCGGCCCCGAGAGCCCACGGCAGGAGGGCGGCGGCATCCCGTCCCGTCACGGCGAGCGGGGTGCGACCGGAACGATCCTCGGACCCCCCGAGCGCGTCGGCGGACCCGCTCGAGGACGCCCCCGCACCACCCGAGCCCGGAAGACCCGCCCCCGGCTGACCCGAACCCGGAAGACCCGCCCCCGGCTGACCCGAACCCGGGAGCCCAGACCCCGGCTGACCTGACCCCGGAAGCCCGGTTCCGGGATCACCCGGACCCGGTTCCCCCGGCTCGACCGACGCCGCGCCCACCGTAAACAGCGCGACCCGCGAGCGATCCACCGCACCGTAGGGGTCGGTCGAGCGCACGTACCAGCCGTGCTCGCCCTCGTCCGGCACCGGCCAGGTGGCCGACAGGATCGTGCCGCTGGGAACGTCCGAGAACGTCGCGATCTCGGTCGACCCCAGGACCTCGGCCGAGAACGCCTCGGTGCCCAGCGTCCGCTCGCGCGGCTCGATCCCCAGCTGGTCGTACGTCAGCTCGAACTCCTGCTGCGCGTACGGGTCGTCGGCCGGCCCGAGAAGGCTGGGCTCGTCCGAGTTGTAGCGATCGAGCGACGGCGAGTAGGTGCGCACCATCATGCGTTCGCCCTCGTTGTCGAAGTGCAGCAGTCGCAGATACCCCAGACCGCCCTCGGGCAGTCCCTGGTAGTCGAACAGCATCGAGTACACGGTGCGGTCGTCGACGCCGTCACCGTCGTCGTCGAACGCGTCGGTGCGCAGGAAGGCGTCGTGGTAGTGACCCGACATCACCATCCGCACGTTCGGGTTGGTCGCCACGACCTCGTCGAGCACGCGCTGCGGGATGGCTCCGAGCCCGCCTGTGGTGAGGATGAATTCGTGCTGGGCGACGATCGCGACGCGGTCGGGGTAGCGCTTCAGCACGTCGTTCATCCAGGCGATGGACGCGTCGTCGGGCAGCCACCCGGTGTACAGCATGAGGAAGTCGATGCCGCCGGCCGAGACGAGGTCGTAGTGGCCGCGGTTGTTCTCGTAGCTTCCGCCGTACCAGGGGTTGTCCGCGAATCGCTTCTCGCCGAAGTAGGTGCCGTAGTTCGTGTAGTCGCCGACGTCGTGACCCACGTCGTGGTTGCCGGCCAGCACACCGTAGGGAAGGCCCGCTCGGTCGAGTCGGTCGTACTGCACGGCGGCACGGTCCCATTGGGGGATGACGTCGTAGTCGTCGACGATGTCGCCCGTGTGGAACACGTACTGCAGGTTGAGCTCGTCACGACGGTCCAGGAAGTACGAGTGGATCGCCTCCTGGTGCTTATAGGGCTCACCCGCCATCTCGTTCTCGTTGTAGTACTGGGTGTCCGACTCCCACCCAAGGGTGAAGTCGTACTCCGAGCGCGGCACATCGCCGGCGTTGCGGGGTTCGACCGCGCTGTCACGCGTGCTGCGATCCGGCGCCGCGAAGCCCTCGGAGTGCTGCACGAGCATGCGCACGACCCCGTCGACGCGGTGGTCGTCGACCGAGACCACACCCTCGAGGGTGAAGGCCTCGTCGTCGGCGGCGGCCACGTGGCGAGCCACCTCGTCCCACCCCGACCCGTCGGGACGCTGGACCGACAACACGACCGTGGCACCGGCGTTCGCCCGCCCCGACCAGGTCGATCGCACATCGGCGCCGGCGTCGGCGTCATCCACCGCCACCTCGAACAACTGGTAGGGGAACGCCTCGGAGCTCGAGACGTCGGCGGTCGAACCGTCGACGGCGGCGAGGCCCTCGACCTGCTCCCGCGACAGCGTGCGCGCTTCGGTCCGCTCGACGGCGGCGGCATCCGCGACCGTTCCGGACCGCACCGCGACATCGCCGTCGGCGAGGTCGAGGCGGCGCCCCTCGAGGAACGCCACGTCGAGCGCGTCGCCCTGCGGGTCCTCGACCTTGGCCTGCAGCGTCACGTCGCCGGCGGCGACCTCCGCACCCTCGGCCGGCGAGAGCAGACCCGCACCCGGCTGCTCCGCGTACGTCTCGAAGGTCGCCGTCCACGTCGTGGAGTTGCCCACCGCGTCCGTCGCCACGACCTCGAACGCGTGATCGCCGGCAGCCAGGGTCAGCGACGAGGTCGTGAACGGCAGGGTGATCTCTCGACCGTCCAGCCGTGCGATGGTCGAGGCGACGCCCGAACCCGCGTCGCTGACCTGGGCGTCGAGGACGATCTCACCCCGGTAGGCGGTGCCGTCGAGAACCCGCGAGGTGACCACGGGAGCGGTGTTGTCGACGTGCACCGTCGCCGACACCGTCTCATCGCCGTCGCTCGCCGAGACGACGGCGTCGCCGTCGGCGCGGGCGGCCGTGTCCCAGGTGTGCGACACGGCGGAGTACGCGTCCTCGGGCACCGTGAAACGGGCGTCGAAGAAGTCGAGCTTGCCCGCACTGTCGCCCATGCGCAGCACCGACGTGGGATCGGCGTAGCCCGCGGGCGTGAGCGTGCGCCCGTCGGGCAGCACCAGTCGCAGGCCGCGGATCTCGAAGTCGTCGTTGTTCTCGTCGGGATCGATCTCGGGCGCCTTCTTGGTGCCCGCCCACACGCTGACCGTGAGGTCGCCGCCGCGCTGCAGGTAGTCCAGCGGCACGGGGGTCGCGATGGTCTCCCACCCCTCGGTGCCCTTGTCGAAGATTGTCAGCACGTCGTCGCCGATGCGCACGCCGTTCTTGAAGTAGTAGTTGACGTTGGTCGCTTCGAACACGAAGGTGGGGCGGCCCTCGAGACTCGGCGTCGTCTCGACGGCGGCACCGTCGATCGTCAGGGTCAGCGGGCTCGGATACGCGTCCCCGGATGCCACGACCTCGGTCGCTCCGCGCACGAACGCCCCCTCGGCGAGGTTCAGGCGCACGGGCGCGTCGGTGAGCCCGGCCACCGCCACCCGGCGCTCGGGCGTCGTGACGCTGTTCGCTCCGTCCGAGGCGGTCACGCGGTAGGCGTACCACCGCTTGCCGGTGAGGTCGACGGCCTTCACGGTGTGACGGAAGACCCCGCCGCCCGCGTCGGTGAGCGGGATGCGCAGGGGTTCGGCGTCGACGTCGTTGCGCAGCTCCAGCGTCGCGGTGCGCACCTGCACGTCATCGGCGAGGGCCAGGTCGACGACGAAGTCGGCACCCGGGGTGATCTCGGCGGCCGTCCGGTCGGTGACGGTGGGGGCGGTGGTGTCCATCGGAACGGCGACCGGGGCGGGGGCCACCTGATCGCTCTGCACCGCTCCCGGCGTCGCGGGCGCGAGGTCGAGCAGACGCTGCCGCGCGGGATCCTCGGAGGTCGTGTAGCGGATGCCCTTGTCGGCCTGGGTGTCGTCGCGTCCGTCGAGGTTGTAGAACGCCGCACTGACCGCGTAGCCGGTGTTCGTCGAGACCTGGATGCCGCGAGCGCTCCCGTTCGCCATGCCCGCCGAAGAGATCTCGACGAGCGAGGCGCCGGCGACCAGTGCGGTGCCGAACTGCCGGTTGAAGTCCGCGACGGTGAGCGCGTCGTTCGCGCCGTTCTTGATCCAGAAGACCAGGGTGCCGCGGGCCGGGATGACGACGTCGGCGGGCACGGCCGGCCAGCGGCTCACGGTTCCCTCGACCGGGTAGAGGTAGTCGATGGCGTAATCCGAGAAGTCGATCGGCGCCGCCGTGGCGTTGAACACCTCGATGAACTCGTACCCGTCGGAGCCTCCGACGTTCGCGGAGTCGGGCAGCAGCTCGGTGACCTGCAACGGCGCGCCCGCGGGGGTCGAGCCGGTCGGCGGCGTCGTCGTCGGGGTGGCGCTCGGCGTCGCCGTCGGGCCGGGGGTCGCGGTCGGCGTGGGCGAGGGGCCGGCGGGCCGGACGACGGCCTCGGGCAGCACGCTGCCGGGCGACGGCGCGGCGTTCACGCCGAAGACGTCCAGGCGTCGGGCGCCGGGGTCGGCGGGCAGGGCGAAGTGCGCGGCCAGATCGGCGCCGAAGGCACCGGCGGGGGCGTGCGACCACGACGACAGTTCTCCGCCGACGAGCACCCGGATCCCGCGGTTGCCGCCGTTGGCGAGACCGGGCTGGCCCGTGACCCGCACGACCTCGACGTCGGCGGCGACCTTGTGGAAGGCACGGAATTCTTCGATCGTGCGGATCGAGGTGTCGACGGATCCCGAGGTGTAGCTCACCCACAGCAGGGCCGTCTCGTGGGCGTCCAGCACCAGGGGCTCGGCGGTGAGCGGCACGTCGCGCGAGCGGTCGGTGGAGTCGTCGTACGAGTAGGCGAAGGTCACACCGGATGCCGCGAGGTCGACCGCGGCATCCGACACGTTGTGGACCTCGATGTACTCGAAGTTGTCGGCGCCGGTGTTGTCGGCGACGATCTCGGTCACCACGACCGCGGGCGCACCGAGCGCGGCGTGCGCGGCGGGGACGGCGAGGATCGGGGCGATCCCGGCGACCAGCGCGGTCGCGAGGGTTGCGGAAAGGACACGGGGATGCCGTGGGCGCATGGCGGAGCCACCTTCGTCTGGGGGGATGCTCCGACCATAGGAATCTCATCGGAGACGCACGTGAACGCTGACCGCCGGCCGGGTGACCGACGGGTGACGCGACGCGCTACCCGCGTGTGATACCCGCGCGCGGGGCTCGCCCGCCCCCATGAGCTCTATGGTTTAGGGATGACCGATCGACGCCTCGCCGTGCAAGCCTGGGAGAACCTCTTCCGCGCGCAGCACGAGGTGTTCGAGGACATCCGTTCGGACTTCGACGGCACCGAGCTCACGCAGGCCGAGTACGACGTGCTGCTCACGGTCACGCGTGCCCCGGGCATGACCGCGCGTCTGCGCGACGTCACGGGCAACATGCTGATCAGTCAACCGAGCGTTTCGCGACTGGTGGAGCGGATGGTCACGCGGGGGTTGCTGATCAAGTGCGCCGACCCCGAGGACGGTCGTGGCTCGCTCGTGACCGCCACCGAGGACGGGGCCGTCGTCTTCCGCCGCCTCGCGGCCGCCCACGGCCGCTCGATCGCCCAGCGGATGGCCCGCCTCGACAACGACGAGCTCGCACAGCTTCAGGCCCTCACGGCCAAACTGCGCGGCCGCGCCTGACCGTCCCCGCGGGCTACGCTCCCACGGGGACGACGCTCAGCACTCGATGACGTTGACGGCGAGGCCGCCCTCGCTGGTCTCTTTGTACTTCGTCGACATGTCGATGCCGGTCTGACGCATCGTCTCGACCACCGCGTCGAGCGAGACGTAGTGGCTGCCGTCTCCGCGCAGGGCCAGGCGTGCCGCCGTGACCGCCGTCGACGCCGCGATCGCGTTGCGCTCGATGCACGGGATCTGCACGAGACCCCCGACGGGATCGCACGTGAGCCCGAGGTGGTGCTCCATGGCGATCTCGGCCGCGTTCTCGATCTGCCGGTTGGTGCCGCCCATGACGGCCGTCAGGCCACCCGCCGCCATCGCGCAGGCCGAACCGACCTCGGCCTGGCAGCCACCCTCGGCGCCCGAGATCGAGGCGTTGGCCTTGAAGAGCGATCCCAGCGCCGTCGCGGTCAGCAGGAAGCGCCGGATGCCGCGACGCCGGTTGGCGTCGGCGACGTCCTCGTCGTCCCAGTGCGCCACCTCGGTCCGCGTCACGGCGTGGCCGTCGTATCCGAGCAGTGCGCTGCCGACGAGCTCGCCGTGCGGGGTGACGGCGTTGCCGACCCCGAGACCCGAATCCGCCAGGAACCGCCACCAGTACATCGCCACCGCGGGAAGGATGCCCGCCGCCCCGTTGGTCGGGGCCGTCACCACCCGACCGCCCGCGGCGTTCTCTTCGTTGACGGCCAGGGCGAAAGCCCCGAGCCACTCCCCCGGCAACTCGCGGTGCCCCTCGGCTTCGATCGCCTCGAGCTGCCCGCGGATGACCGATGCCCGCCGCTTGACCTTGAGGATGCCGGGCAGCACCCCGTCGTTGTGCAACCCCGCTTCGACGCAGGCGGCCATGGCATCCCAGATCCGATCCAGCCCCGCCGCGATCTCGTCGTCGGAGCGGAAGGCCTCTTCGTTGAGACGGGCGGCCTCGGCGATGGTGATGCCGCGTTCGTCGCACAACTCGATGAGAGTCGCGGCGTCGGCGAAGGCGAGGGGAAGCGGTGCCGTCGCGACGCGGGCGGGTTCGCCCTCTCGGCGGATGAACCCGCCGCCGATCGAGTAGAAGGTCTCTTCTGCCAGGACCAGGCCCTGCGCGTCGCGCGCGATGAGCGTCATCGCGTTGGGATGACCGGGAAGGCGCGTGCGCGGCTCGAGCGAGATGTCGGTCTTGGCGAAGGCGATCTCGTGCGCGCCGGCGAGCAGGAGGCTCTGCCCCTCGGGCCAGTCCGACCAGGCGCGCCGGACGGCGGCGGGGTCGACCGTCTCGGGCTCGAGGCCCTGGAGCCCGGCCACGACGGCGTCGGGGGTGCCGTGGCCGATGCCGGTGGCGCCGAGCGAGCCGTAGAGGGCGCACGAGACGGATGCCACCCGGGTCAGGGCGCCGTCGCCCCGCAGTCGTGCGGCGAATTCGAAAGCGGCCTTCATGGGGCCGACGGTGTGGGAGCTCGAGGGTCCGATCCCGATGGAGAACAGCTCGAACGCGGAGGTGTATGCGCTCATCCCGCCAGCGTACGACCCCGACCCGACACCGCGCGGACACCCGCGCGCCACGCCCGGGATGCACGCCGTTCGGGGCCGATTAGACGTCTCCGGTGGTCCCGGCTATGCTTGACCACGGCCTGCGCGCCGTTTCGCGCGGAGGCCCTGCGCCCGTAGCTCAATGGATAGAGCATCTGACTACGGATCAGAAGGTTAGGGGTTCGAGTCCCTTCGGGCGCACACTGTGTTGAGACAGTGACAAGCCCCGGCTGTGAAGAAATTCCAGCCGGGGCTTCTTCTCTGTTCGGATGCTGTGCGCCGGCATCGCACTGTGGCGGCAGGGCCGACTACGCCGATTCCTCGCCCGCGTGGGCGGCATCCATCCTCGTCGAGTGCAGTTGCAGGATCGCGACCGCCTCGTGGAGTGACCCGAGCGGCGTCTCGATCTCGTCGTAGTGATGGACGAAGCCGTTCGCGTCGCGCGCACTCACCGCCACGATCGCGTAGCCGGGGCGCGCCACGCGCGTCGTGCGTCCGAACCGTCGTCGCGCCATGCGAACCGCCTCTCGTCGCCGCCGAGGCTACCCACATCGGCGCCGGAGCGGCCGACGACACCCGGACGAGACGCCACCCGGGCGGGCGTGGGACGGGGACTCAGCGCGAGGCGGACTTCTTCTTCTTGCCGCTCTTGCCCTCGGCGGGCGGCTCGTCGGTCTCGACGTCGGGAATCTCGTCGGCGGCCGCCGCCTTCTCTTTCGCCCGACGCTTCGCCTGCGAAGCGAGGCGGGCGAGGTCGACCATGCGCAGGGCGTCCATGCGCGCCTTGCGCATCTGCGCGTACTCGGGATCGGCATCCGCCGTCATGCCCTCGACGTCGAGCCTCTTGGTCAGGTTGGCCTCGACATCGCCCCACGCGGCGATCCGCGCATCCGCGACCAGCTCGGCGACCCGGTCGGGGTCGTCGGCGAGTGCCCGCAGCTCTTTCGCGACACCGCGCGACTGCTTCGCCCGGCGACGCAGGTTGCGCGTGTCGCGATCGCGGTAGTCATGTGTCCCCGACGAGTCCGAGAAGCGACCCCAGGCGCGCTTGCGCTGGTGCGTCACGCGCTCGGCGGCCTGATCCTGCTCGTCGGCGAGCGCGCGGACGGTCGCGCGCGCGTACTCGCCGAACAGTTCGCCGTCGAAGTGCCCGCCGCGCGCGATGGTGTCGACGAGGATGCGGTTGCGCACCGCGAGTCGCGCCGCCGCTGTCGCGATGGACAGCCCTTCGGCGATGGCCTCTTTCGTGCGCCCCACGGGACCTCCCGCTCCAGGCTATCGTCCGGCGGGGTCGAGACGCGGTGCCGGCGGCGCTCAGGCGAGGGCGGCGACGACGGCCTCGACGCGGCGCGTGCGCGTTTCGGCCGCCTTCGCCGACGTCACCTTCGTCACGTGCGCCTTGCGCGCGCTCGGCGAGAGGGCGTCGAAGGCGCCCCGTGCCCCGGCCGCCGCCAGCGCCGCGGCGAGGTCGTCGGGAATCTCGACCGTGCGCGGCGCCGTGTCGAGCGTCAGCTCGACGGTGATGGCATCCCCGCCGGCGAGACCCGTCGCCGCGCGCTTGTCGGACGAGAACGGGATGAGGAACCGCCCGCCCATCACCCCGATGGTGCTCCGGTAGGAGTAGCCGTTCACGTCGACCAGCACCGCGGGGCGCTTGCCGCCGCCCAGCTGCTCCACGACGTCGGCGGGAACCTCGATGCCGGTGTTGTTGCCCGTCTGCGACAGGGTCGTCTCGAAACGCATGCGGCGAGTGTCTCAAAGCCGCGAGTACGTCACCACCCCGAAAAGCGCAATCCCCTCCGATCGCACCGGGGCCGCTCGTACCGTCGGAATCGTTGCGGAGGGCCTCGGAGAGTACTCGGGGGCCTTCTGTCGTATCCGGGTTCTACCCGAAGACGGCCCCTGCCCGCAAAGGGCAATCCGAACAGCGCATTGTCTCCGAAGATGTGAAAAGGCGCCCGAACGGTCGCTGTCAACACACTGGGAGGTTCACCATGAGCTCTTCACCCAACCGTCTCGTCGCCACCATCTTCGGCGCCGTCTACCTGCTCGTCGGCCTGCTCGGATTCGCCGTCACCGGCGGCGTCGGCTTCATCTCCGACCAGGGCGGCCTGCTCCTCGGCATCTTCGAGGTCAACCCGCTGCACAACGTCGCGCACCTGCTGATCGGTGCCGCGCTGCTCGTCGCCGGCCTGGCCAACGCCCGTGCCGCCAAGGGCGTCAACACCACGGTCGGCGCCGTCTACCTGCTGCTCGGCATCGTCGGCTTCTTCCTGGTCGGCACCGCCGCGAACATCCTCGCGCTGAACACCGCCGACCACTTCCTCCACCTCGCCAGCGCGGTCGTGCTGCTGGGTGTCGGTCTCGGCACCGAGCGCAGCATCCCGCGTACCGCGGCGGTCTGACGATGACTGCCGCGACCTTCGTGAGGTCGTGGCCCTCCGTATCCGCGTGGGGGGCCGGCCTCATCGTCGCCGCCCTCGGCGCGGGTGCGGTCGTCCGTGCCGATTCCGGGGCCGCCGCGCGCGGCCTCGGAGTCGGGATGGTCGTCCTGGGCCTGGCGGGCCTGGCATGGGGCGCCGCCGCCCTGTCGACCGGACGCTTCGTCCTCCCCCGGGCGACGCTGGCCGGCGTGCTGCTCGCCCTCGTGGCGACCACCGGCCTGATGTTCCTCGCCCCGGCGCACACCAGCATCATCGGCGTGGCCGCGGCATCCGTTCTGCTCGTCGTCGTCGGAGCGACCGCCGCGACGCATCTGCGTCGTCTGCGCCGCGATTCCGGCGCACCCCGCACCGCGCAGCCGATGAGCGTGATCGGCCTTCTCGTGGCCGCCGCCGTCGTCGCGGTGCTGGTCACCCCCGCTCTCGGCGCCACGCAGGACGCCGTGCTGTTGCGCGACGACGGCACCGTTCCTGTGATCTCGCACGAAGGTCACTGACCCGGCCGCCCTTCCCGCGCCCACCCGCTCAGACGGTGGCACGCTGGAAGGGTGACCGACGCGACCTACCCCTCCGCTCCCGGCTGGATCCAGTCGTTGCGGGGCAAGATCCTCGTCGCTCTCGCGGGCGACCCGACCGGGATGGCCCCGTACGTGCGCGCCATCGCCGACGGGGACGACACGGGCTACTTCGCCGAGAACGGCCCCGCGTGGACCGTGCACGCCGGAATGGGGACGCTGGTCGCCGGCATCCGTGCCCTGCTCCTGCAAGCCCTGCACCCCGGCGCCCTCGCGGGCGTGCACGACTGGTCCCGCTACCGTGAGGACCCCATCGGACGCCTCACGGGCACGGTGCGCTGGGTCATCACCCTCACCTATGGTTCCCGGACGCAGGCGGATGCCGAGACCCGCCGCGTCGGACGCTTCCATCAGCGCGTGAAGGGCGAATACCGTGCCGGCGACGGCTCGGAGCGCGCCTACACCGCCGAGGCGGCCGACCTGGTGCGCTGGGTGCACCTGGCGTTCACCGACGCCTTCCTCGCCGGGCACGAGGTGTCGCGCCAGCCGATCCCGGGCGGCGCCGACGGCTACGTCGCCGACTGGGCGACAGCGGGACGCCTGATGCGCGTCGTCGATCCGCCGCTCACCCGCGACGCCCTGCGCGCCGAGATCGACGGCTTCTACGACCGGGGCGAGCTGCGCGGCGACGAGCGGGTCGCCGACGTCGTCCGCTTCCTGCGCAAGCCGCCGTTCCCCGGGGTGATGGGCCTGTCGTACCGCGTGCTGTTCGCCGCGGCCGTGGCGACCATCCCGCGCCGCTACCGCAAGATGCTCGGGGTCAAGCGGTGGCCCCTGCCCGTGCTCGGGCTGACACGCCTCGTGCTGCGCATCACGGAACGGGCCCTCGGCTCAGGACCCCGCGCCCAGGACATGGCCCGGGTGCGTCTGCGCCGCCTGGAGCGTGAGACGCCGGAGGCGGCATGAGCGACGATCCCCGCCAGGCGGCCGAACGCTACCGTCTCGACCGCGCGCTGCGCGGGGCGGGGCTGGAACCCGAGCCCACGCGCTCGGCCCCGGAACGCGGATCCACCGCGGCCGAACGTGCGGCGTTCGTCGAGACGGCGATCCAGCAGGCGATCCGCCGCGGTGAGTTCGACGACCTGCCCGGCGCCGGAAAACCCCTCACCGGTCTCGGGGAGTCGCACGACCCCGACTGGTGGATCCGGCGCAAGATCGAGACCGAGCAGCTCACCGGCCTGGGGCCTCCGGCCCTCACTCTGCGGGTGGAGTACGCCGAGAGGGCGGAGCGCATGGATGCCATCGCGCGCGAGGCCGAGGTGCGCGACGCCCTCGAGGACTTCAACCGTCGGGTGATCGAGGCCCGTCGGCAGCTGTTGGGCGGCCCGCCCGTCGTGACGCCGACGGTGGACGTGGATGCCGAGGTGGCGGCCTGGGCCGAGCGACGCCGGGCCCGCGAGGCGGCCGCCGCGATCGAGGCTCCCGCGCCGCGGCGGCGATGGGGCCGGCGCGGGCGCTGAGGTCCTGAGACGTCGAGGAGTCCGGGGACCCGCGAGGTCAGAGCGCGGCGAGGGCCTCGGCGCGCTCGACCAGGGCCCGGGCCCGCGCCAGAGTCGGGGCGTACGAGCCGTCGACGGGACCGTCGGGCGTCGCGCCCAGCAGCGCACGGGCCCGCTCGACCTCGTCCGGCGCGGGGGTGAACCCCGCGTGAGCGCCCGCGACGGCGGCATCGTGCAGGGCGAGCGTCCCGGTGAAGCCCATCGCCACGGCGTGCGTCGCGGCATCCCGCGCCTGATCGACCGCGCCGCACGGACCGTCGATCGGGCCCGCGATCCCCGCGGCGGCCGAGGCGACCACGAGCTGCGCCCGCGGCCACGAGAGCGCCAGGCGGTCGGCGCCCATGCCCGTGTCGCGACGGAAGTCACCCGTTCCGAACGCCAGGCGGCGCGTCGCCGGGTGGGCGGCGATCGCGGGGGCTACCAGCAGGGCTGCCGCCGACTCGATCATCGCGACCACGGGGACGCCCTCGGGAAGGGATGCCGCGACGTGGGCGACGTCGTCGGGTCCGGCGCACATCGCGAGCACCACCCCCGCGAGTCGATCGTCGAGCTCGCGTCCGAGGGCGAGATCGTCCTCGCCGTCGCGCGTGCCCGCGGCGCTGATGCGCAGCCACACGGGCGACTCGGCGGCCGCCCGACGCGCGCGATCCCGTCCCTCGGCCTTGCGACCGGCGGGCAGCCCGTCCTCGAGGTCGAGCACGAGCACGTCGGCCGCGGTCTCGAGGCCGCCCGCGAGCGGCGAGCGGAGCATCCACGTGCGCGCGAGCGCGACACGCGCAGGGGCGGGGGCGGCCGAAGCCGCCCCCGCCGGGGTGTGCGCGAGGGTCACGAGCGGCTCCGGGCCGCCGCCTCCGCTTCCGCCTGAGCGCGGAAGGCGTTGAGCGCCTGGGTGTCGACCGGCGCGGGACCGGTTCCGGCCTCGAGCGACGCCTGCTCCTTGGCATCCGCCGACGGAGTGGCCGAGTGGTCGTGACCGGTCAGGAGCGACTCGTCGAAGGGGATCTGACCCGCCAGCACCTGACGGACGCGCTCGCCGTCGTACTGCTTGGTCCAGACACCGATCAGCATGGTCGCGACCGCGTTGCCGGTGAAGTTGGTCACGGCGCGCGCCTCGGACATGAAGCGGTCGATGCCGACGATGACGCCGACGCCGTTGACCAGGTCGGGACGGTAGGCCGACAGACCGCCCGCGAGGGTGGCGAGTCCGGCGCCGGTGACGCCCGCGGCACCCTTGGAGGCGATGATCATGAAGATCATCAGGCCGATCTGCTCGGGGATCGACATCGGCGTGCCCATCGCGGAGGCGATGAACAGCGACGCCATCGTCAGGTAGATGGCCGTGCCGTCGAGGTTGAACGAGTAGCCGGTCGGGACGGTGATGCCGACGACGGGCTTGGACACGCCCAGGTGCTCCATCTTGGCGATCAGGCGGGGCAACGCGGCCTCGGAGGACGAGGTGCCGACGATGAGCAGGTACTCGCGGCCGAGGTACTTCATCAGGGTGAAGATGTTGACGCGGGTGACCGCGTAGAGCAGCACGCCCAGCACCAGGGTGATGAAGAGGAAGCACGTGAGGTAGAACGCACCCATCAGGATGCCGAGGCTGATCACGGCCTGGAAACCGGTCTTGCCGACGACCGCGGCGATCGCGCCGAAGGCACCGATCGGGGCGAGCCACAGGATCATGCCGAGGATGCGGAAGACGAGCGCCTGGAAGTTGCGGATCCCTTCGACCATGCGCGCGCCGCGCTCGCCCATGCCCTGCAGGGCGAAGCCGACGAGCAGGGCGATGAAGAGAACCTGCAGGATGCTGCCGCCGGTGAAGGCCGAGAAGAACGTGGTCGGGATGATGCCGAGGATGAACTCCTGCGTGGTGGTGGCCTCGGGAACGGCGTCGTACTGCGCACCGGCGATGTTCAGCCCCTCGCCGGGGTGGATGATGTTGCCGACGATCAGGCCGATGATCAGCGCGAACGACGACATGACCAGGAAGTAGATCATCGCCAGGCCGCCGATCTTGCCGACCGTCGACGCCTTGGCGATCGAGCCGATGCCCACGACGATCGTGCAGAAGATGACCGGGGCGATCATCATCTTGATGAGGTTGACGAAGCCCTTGCCGAGCGGCTCGAGGGTCGTGGCGAAGGCCGGGGCGACGAGGCCCACGACGATGCCGCCGACGACGGCGACGATGACGGCGATGTAGAGCCAGTGGTTGCGGTCGATCTTCTTACGCGGCCGACCGTCGCGAGTGGTGCGGAGTGAGAGAGCCATCAGCGCCTATCCCTTTCCTAACGTCTTCGTTGTCCGGCGGAGGCGCCGGGTGGATGTCACGACTGTGGTCGACGGCGAGCGCGGTGACGATTTGTGGTCGTATTGTTCACGGCAGGCGCGACGAAGGGCGGTGAGCATGCGGCTGAGTGTGGGCGGACGGCTGGCGCTGGTATCGCTCGGCGTCGTCATCCTGGTCGCGGGCGTTCTCGCGGCCCTGCTGTCCGTGCAGCTGAGCGACTCGGGTCAACGCGAGGCCGAGAAGGTCACGCGATCGGTGGCCGAGACCATCGCGCACGAACCCGATGTCGCGCAGCTCGCCGCCGTCGGCGACTCCGACACCCTGCAGCCCATGGTCGAGCAGATCCTCGCCGAGGCCGACGTGTCGTTCGTCACGATCATGACGCCCGACGGCATTCGTCTGACCCACCGCAACCGCTCCGAGATCGGCGACCCGTACCTGGGGTCGCGCGACGAGGCCCTCGCGGGGCGCACGTTCACCGAGGTGTACGAGGGGACCCTCGGACCGTCGGTGCGCACGATCGCGCCGATCCGTCAGGACGGCTCCGAAGAGGGACCCATCGTCGCGCTCGTGTCGGTGGGCGTGACCCTCGGCGCCGTGCAGCAGGACATCGCCGCTCGCGCACCGCTCATCGTCTTGGCATCCGCCGCGATCGTGGGCATGGGCGTGCTGGGCGCCCTCTACGTCCGCCGCAGCGCGCGACGCGTCACCGGGTCGTACACGCCCACCGAGCTGTCGCGTCTCGTCGAGAGCTACGAGACGGTCCTGCACTCGCTGCGCGAGGGGCTGGTCGTCACCGATCGATCGGGGCGCATCGTGCTGTACAACGACGAGGCCGCCGACCTGCTGGGCCTTCCGCCGGCGACGAGCGGACAGGTCTCGCTGGACCCGCGTGCGGTCGACATGGATGCCGGTCTCGCCGAGGCCATCGCGACCGGGCGGCGCATGGTCGAAGAGACCGTCGTCACCGGCGATCGCGTGCTGCTGGTCAACCAGGAGGAGGCGCGCGACCTCAACGGCCGACGTGCTCCCCAGCGCGGACGGGTGATGACCCTGCGCGACCGCTCCGAGCTGCAGGCGCTCCTGGGCGAACTGGAGGGCGTCCGCACGCTGAGCGACACCCTGCGCTCGCAGACGCACGAGCACGGCAATCGGCTGCACGCCCTGCTGGCGCTGCTCGAACTGGGCCGCACGGACGAGGCGCGGCGCTTGATCGTGGCATCCACCGGGGAGAGACAGGAGCTCGCCGACCGCCTGGTCTCGGACGACGACGCCACCGTCGTGGCGCTGCTGCTCGGCAAACTCGACGACGCCGCCGAGCGCGGCGTGCGCCTCGACATCGACGTCGCCGAACCCACCCCGGCGCTCCGCCTCGCCGCGGCCGAGGCGGTGACCGTCGTCGGCAACCTCGTCGACAACGCCCTGGATGCCGCGGCCGCCGGCGCCGAACCCCGCTGGGTCCGCGCGACACTGCGCGACGGCGGCGACGACGTCGTCATCGAGATCGCCGACAGCGGTCCCGGTTTCGACCCGACCCTCGTCGATCCCTTCGCTTTCGGCGCGTCGACCAAGACCGCGCACGCGCCCGGCGGGCGGGGAGTGGGCCTGACGCTCGTGCGCGACATCGTCGCCACGCGCGGGGGGACGCTGCAGGTCACGGACGCGCCCACCACCGTGCGCGTCTTCCTCCCCGCCGTCGCACCGGCGGTCGGCCCGTGATCCGGGTGCTGGTGGTCGACGACGACGCCCTCGCCCTCGAACTGCACGCGGCCTACGTCGAACGGGTGCCGGGGTTCGAGGTCGCCGGGCAGGCGTCGGGCGCGCGCGCCGCACTGACGGCGATCACCGACCCCGGGCGGCGCGTCGACCTGGTGCTGCTCGACATGACCATGCCCGACGGCGGGGGCCTCGACGTCGCGCGACGCGTGCGGGCGATGGGATCGGGGGTCGACATCATCGCGGTCACGGCGGTGCGGGATGCCGCGACTGTCCGCGCCGCGGTGTCGACCGGCGTCGTGCAGTACCTGATCAAACCGTTCGCGTTCGCGGCGTTCCGCGAGCGCGAACGGTTTGATCAGGTAC
>NZ_QDFT01000017.1 GCF_003075375.1 Microbacterium testaceum
CCGCCGCGACCCGGGCMGCGCTCGGCGGCGCGGGGGCGGCCGAGCGCTGCCCGGGTCGCGGCGGTGATCACGGGGATCGGGACGGATGCCGCGCGCTCGAGGACGCGGAACTCGCGCTCGAGGGCGACCGAGGCGTAGTCGTTCGACGCGTCCAGTCGCACCTGCGCGCGTCCGCTGAGCACGAGCACGGCCCCGCGCAGGATCACGAGCGGCCACAGCGCGGCGAGCTCGGCGTCGCTGAGATCGCGCAGTCGGTCGAACGCCCGGATGGCGGGGAAAGCGCTCTCGGGCGTCGCGCCGTCGTGGTGCAGCACCGACGACACGGTGACGGCGATCTCGCCGACGCGCCACGACGCGCACACGTCGCCGAAGTCGATGACCGCGTCGGGCACCCTCTCGCCCGGGGCGTGCAGCACGTTGTCGTCGGTCACGTCGAAGTGGCCCGCCTGGACGGGCAGGGCGTCGGCGACGGGGGCCAGGGCCGCACGGGCGGCGTCGGCCGCGCGGCGCACGACGCCGCGCACCTCGGCATCCGGTTCGAGGGGGAGCAGGGTGTCGATCACGCGGGCGGCGTGCCGCAGATCCCACTGCAGCACCCGTCCGCTCGCGGGGTGGGTGAAGTCCGCGAGAGAGCTGCTCACCGCGCCCGCGAGGGCCCCGAGACCCTCGACGACGGCGGGCGAGAGGTAGTCCGAGCCCGTGAGAGTGCGTCCGGCGATGTTCTCGATCACGCGCGCGTGGATGCGGCCCTCGCTCGAGTCCCACCACGCCGACATCGTCCCGCGGGGCCCCTCGACCAGGCGCGGGATGCGCACGTGCGGGCTCCGTTCGGCCACGAGCGCGGCCGCGGCATCCTGCATGTCGATCTCGGCCTCGCTGAACACCGGGTTGCTCAGCTTGAGCACGCCCAGGGGCTCGACCTGCCCGCGGCGGAAGACGCGGAAGTTCTGGTCCTGCTGGCTGCCGAGCGCGTCGACGTCGATCTCGACGCCGAACGTCTCGGCGAACAGCCGTCTCACCTCGTCGTCGGACAGCGTCGGGGTGGGCAGGTCGACCTGGCTGAAGTAGTCGAAGACCTGGGTGGGGGCAGTCTCGGTCACGGCGGGTTCCTCGGGCGATTCGGGCGTCAGAGAGACGAGTCGGATGCCGTGCCCACGGCGCCGGCGACGGCTCCGGCGGCGTCGCGCACGGCGACGACGACGAGCGGGCCGTACGGGGCGACCCACTCGCTCACGGGCTCACCGTACGCGTCGGGCGCGATGCGGGCCACACCCGTCAGGCGATCGCCCGCCCGCTCGACGTTTACGCGGACGCCGTCGACGTACGCGACGTGCGCCTGGGCGGTGCCGCCGGTGACGGTCGCCGCGAAGCGGACGAGTCCGTCCTCGCGGACCACCTCGTCGACGACGACCGCGAGCGCCCCCTCGGCGGCCGGTCGAGGGGCGTCGAACAGCGCCTCGTCGGGCAGGGCGGGGGTGCGCGGCGGCGTCGTGCGGCGGGCGCCGAGGTCGACGACGGCCTCGGCCAGCTGCACGAGCCGGGTGTCGCTGTACGCGGGACCGGCGATCGTCAGGCCCACCGGCATCCCGGTGTCGTCCATCGTGCCCATCGGCACGGTCACGGTGGGGATGCCGAGGTGGCGGGGCACGAGATTGCCGTTGGAGACCCACACGCCGTTGCGCCACGCGATGTCGGCCGAGGCGGGGTTCACATCCGCGTCGGCGGGCCCGACGTCGGACTGGGTCGGGAAGACGACGGCGTCGAAGCCCTCGGCATCCATCCACTGCTCGAAGTCGACGCGGCGGGTGTGCTCCAGTCCGCGCAGGCCCTTCTCGAGGCTCGCGACGTCGCGCCAGTCCGGGTCCCACGCGCGGGCCCGGTCGACGTAGGCGCCGATGTCGTACGAGATGTCGTAGTGGCAGATGCCGTAGCGGTCGGCGAGAGCGCCCGGGGGATGCGGGAAGATCAGGGCCGCTTCGGCGTCGGCGAGGCGGGGCAGGTGCGGGTCGCCGTTGGTGCGCAGGAAGGTGTCCATGGCCCAGACCGCGAGGTCGCCGACCTCGTCGTCGAGGAACTCCCGCGAGACGAAGCCGCGGTCGAGGAAGTCCTCGTCGCCGTCGTGCAGCTTCTCGTAGCGGTCGACGACGGGGAAGTCGGTCTCGACCACCTCGGCGCCGGCGGCCTCGAGGTCGGCACGCAGCCCCTCCCACAGGCGCATCACGCTGTCGCGCGTGACGATCGGCGAGGCGTTGTCGGGGTCGCCGTTGACGTAGATGCGGGGGACGGCCAGGCGCAGGCCGGCCAACGGCAGCGGGTCGAGGTCGGCGAACGACGCGGGGCGCACCTCGGACGGTCGCGGCAGGGCGATGAAGGGCTGCGTGCGCCACAGGTCGCCCTCGGTCTGCGGGTCGTCGGCGACCACGGCATCCAGCACGTGCTTCATGTCGGCGATCGAGCGGGTGTGGGGGACGACGACGTCCATCGTCGGCACGAGCGGCCAGTTGCCGCGCACCGAGATGACCCCGCGCGAGGGGGTGTAGGCGATGAGGGCGTTGTGCGAGGCGGGCGCGCGGCCCGACGACCAGGTCTCTTCGCCCAGACCGAAGGCGCAGAAGCTCGCGGCGGTGGCGGTTCCCGATCCGTTCGATGAGCCCGAGCCGAATGCCGACGAGAGGTAGTCGCCGTTGTAGGGCGACTCGGCGCGTCCGTAGACGCCGCGCTGCATGCCGCCCGCGGCCATCGGGGGCATGTTCGTCAGTCCGAGGAAGACCGCGCCCGCCGCGCGCAACCGCTCGACGGCGAACGCGTCGTCGCCGGCGACGAGGTCGCGGAAGGCCGGGGACCCGGATGCCACGGGCAGCCCCGCCACGCGATAGCTGTCCTTGGCGGTGAACGGGATGCCGTCGAGCACTCCGAGCGACCGACCCTGCGCGCGGCGGATGTCGGAGGCCCGCGCCTGCGCGAACGCGCGGGGGTCGAGGACGGGCACCGCGTTCAGGCGGATGCCGGAGCGGTCGTACGCCGCGATGCGGTTCAGGTAGCGCGCGACGAGCTCGACGCTGGTGACCTCGCCGGCCTCGAGGGCGGCGTGCAGACGGTCGACATCGGCGTCGACGACGGAGAGGACCTCGGGTGTCATGGGCAGAAACCTACACCGTTTGTTTTGCGGTGACGAGAGGCAATTCGCCCGCTGGAGTGCCGCACGTCCCGAGGGCAAGCGCTACCCGCGCGGTCACCGCTGCTGGGACGATTCGATCATGGATGCCACCACCGACGAGCCCGCACTGCTGCCCGATCGCCCGCGCGTCGACCACCGCCGGCCCGTGGCCCTGATCACGGGCGTCGTCGCCACCGTGCTGTTCGTCGCGCTGCGCCTGGCGGTCGACCTCGACGGAGGGGCACCGCTGGCCCTCGACCAGTGGTGGGACGACGCCATGGCGTCTCTGGCGAACCCCGTGGCGGTCATCGTCGCCTGGATCCCCGCGACGGTCGGCGGCACGATCGGCATGATCGTCATCGGCATCTCGACCACCATCGTCTTCCTGCTCGTCAAACGCCCGTGGGACGCCCTGAACGTCGCGGCATCCATCGCCCTCGTCGTCCTGATCGGCGCCCCGCTCGCCGCCGTCATCGCCCGCGCCCGCCCCCTCGACTCCCTCGCCGAGACCCAGGCGACGTCGTTCCCCTCGGGGCACACCGCGGTGGCGACCACCATCGCGGTCACCCTCGCCCTGATCCTCCGCCGCGGGTGGATCTGGGCCGCCGGAGCGGTCTGGGTCGTGCTGATGATGTGGAGTCGCACGTACCTGCACGCCCACTGGCTCTCGGACGTCACGGCCGGGTTCCTCGAGGGGGTGGCGGTGGCGACCCTCGTATGGGCCCTCGTCGAGGTGTGGCGCGTGCGCCGCGCGCAACGGGTGGTCGTGCAAGAGGGCTGAGCGCTATCGTCCCAGGATGAGTTCCGCCGCCTCCTCCGCCTCCGCCGCCGCCGACAAGGCGCAGGATTCCACGGCCTTCCGCGTCGCGGCGCGGATCGGGTACGTCGTCCTGGGGCTGCTCCACCTCCTCATCGGGGCGATCGCGATCGGGATCGCCACCGGCTCCGGGGGTGACAGCGCCGATCAGAGCGGGGCGGTCCAGCAGGTCGCGGGCGCGCCGGCGGGCATGCTGCTGCTGTGGGTGATTGTGATCGGTCTCGCCGCGCTGGCGGTCTGGCAGATCGCGGATGCCGTCGCCGAACGCGATCCCGATACGAAGAAGCGCTGGGCCCACCGCGCCAAGTACGTCGGCACCGCCGTGGCCTACGGGGCGATCGGCGTCACCGCCTTGACCGTGCTGATGGGCGGACGCTCCGACTCGGGCGAGCAGACCCGCACGCTGAGCGCGCAGCTGATGGCCTCGCCCGCGGGCCTGGTGGTGCTCGTGATCATCGGTCTCGCCGTCACCGCGATCGGCGTCGCCTTCGTCGTCCGCGGCATCACCAAGGCGTTCATGAAGAACATCTCGAGCCCCGGCGGAACGACCGGGCGCGGCATCCGCACGTTCGGAATGGTGGGCTACGTCGCCAAGGGCATCGCGGTGGGCGTCGCCGGCATCCTGTTCCTCGTCGCCGCCTTCGCGCACGATCCGAACGCGGCCGGTGGGCTCGACGCGGGCCTGCGCTCGCTCGCGGGCCTGCCGTTCGGGCAGTTCATCCTGTGGCTGGTCGGCGCGGGACTCGTGGTCTACGGGCTGTTCTGCTTCGCGCGCGCCCGCTACGCGCGCATGTGAGCGCCTCTCAGCGAGAGGCCGGGGGTCGGGCCCCCGCGATGAGCAGCGACAGGCCGAGTTCGAAAGCGCGGGTCGACACGGGGTCGTCTTCGTCGTGCCCGTCGAGCGCGGCGTAGGCGGCGGCGAAGCGCGGCACGTCCTGCTCCTGACCGGTGGGGTCGAAGATGACCGCGGGGCCGCTGCCGTCGAGCACGCTGCCGAGGATGAACGACTCGAACGCGGTCAGCAGCGGCAGGATGTCGTCGCTGGTCCAGCCCACGCGTTCCGCGGCGACGGTGAAGTCCTCGTACTGCGACATCAGGAGCGGTGCCGAGGCGCGATTGCCCATGAGCAGCGGGATGGCGCGCGGGTGCAGGCGGAACGCGTCGCGGTACGACCGCGCCCACAGCAGCAGCCCCTCCTCCCACTCGCGCTCGCGCAGGAACGAGGAGTCGATGCCCGACGACACGATCGCGCGCACGTCCTCGACCAGGGCGGCGAGGTTGGGGACGTGGTTGTACAGCGACGTCGGGTGCACCTTGAGGCGGTCGGCCACGCGCCGGATGCTCGCGCCCTCGCTGCCGTCGCGGTCGACGAGGGCGAGGGCGGCGCGCGCGATCGCGTCGCGCGAGAGCTTGGGCTGAGTCGGCCGGGGCACGCGGGGCCTTTCGGTGGGGTGCGACCACGCTACGCGATGGGCGGCGTGTTTCGGCGAGGTAAGACGCTCGTGACGAGTCGTCGATGCGTCGTTATCGCGCGCGCGATGGCCGTAGCGTTCAGGAAACCTACGTTGTATGTTTCTCGCAGCGCGCGGGCACAGGGAGGTCTCCATGGCGATCGTCTTCACGGGCGGCACGATCCGGATCGACGGGCGGACGTCCGACGTCGACCGTCTCGTCGTCGTCGACGGGCTCGTCGCCGAGCCGGGGCATCCCGTGCCCGAGGACGCCGAGCACATCGACCTCGAGGGAGGCCTGCTGCTCCCCGCCTTCGGCGACGGGCACGTGCATCCCCTGCTCGCCGGACGCGAACGCACCGGGCCCGCGCTGCGCGACGCGACGAGCGTCGCCGAGATCGTCGGCCGGGTCCGCGCGTGGGCCGCGGCCTCGGACGCCCCCTGGCTCGTCGGGGGCAGCTACGACGCCACGATCGTGGACGGCGGTCTGTTCGACGCCCGCTGGCTGGACGCCGCCGTCCCCGACCGCCCCGTCGTGCTGCACGCGTGGGATTACCACACGGCCTGGGTCAACACCGCGGCGCTGCGCGCCGGGGGAGTGGATGCCGAGACCCCCGACCCCGCGCTCGGACGCATCGTCCGCCGCGATGACGGCTCCCCGTCCGGCACCCTCGTCGAGCGCCCCGCGATCGAGCTGGTCCTGGCGCACGCCCCCCGACCCGCGCGGGCGGACGACGTCGACGCGCTCGCCGCGGCCACGACGCACCTCGCCGCGCAGGGCATCGCCTGGGCGCAAGAGGCCTGGGCCGAGATCGACGACGTTCCCACCTGGATCGCCGCCGCGCGGGCGGGACGTCTCGCCGTCGACGTCGACCTGGCCCTGCGCGCCGACCCCACCCGGTGGCCCGCCCAGCTCGACGACCTGCGCGCCACCGCGGACGAGGTGTCGGGCGAGCCCGGTCTGACCTGCCGCACCGTGAAGTTCTTCGTCGACGGCATCCTCGAGAACCGCACCGCGCACCTGCTCGAGTGCTATCACGACGCCCGCACGCGCGGCCTGCCCAACTGGCGCCCCGACCAGCTCGCCGCGGCGGTGGCCGCGTGCGACGCCGCCGGCTTCGACGTGCACCTGCACGCGATCGGCGACGCCGCCGTGCGCGCCGCCATCGACGCGGCCGAGACGATCCGCGAGAGCCTGCGCCGCGGTCGTCGCGTGACCATCGCGCACGCGCAGGTCGTCGACCCGGCCGATCTTCCGCGGCTGGCCGACCTCGACATCACGTTCTGCTTCCAGCCGCAGTGGGCCGTGGCCGACGCGGTGATGACCGAGCTCACCCTCCCGCGGCTCGGGCCCGCACGCGAGCGGCAGTACCGCATGCGCGCCGCGCGCGACGCGGGGGCCCGCCTGAGCTTCGGCAGCGATTGGCCCGTCACCTCACCCGACGTGCTGCTCGGGCTGCGCACCGCCGTCACCCGTCAGGACGCCGACGGACAGCCGGCCGGCGGGTGGCAGCCCGACGAACGACTCACCCTCTCCGAAGCCATCGACGCCGCCACGAGCGGCGTGGCCCTCCAGGCCGGCGACCAGGACCGGCGCGGAACGCTCCGCCCCGGTATGGCCGCCGATCTCGTGTGGCTCGACCGCGACATCCGTCGCGCGCCGGCCGACCGCATCACCGACGCCCGCATCCTGGGCACCTGGCGGCGCGGCATCCCTACCTTCGCGGCGCGGGTCAGCGCGCTCGCCGCCGTCCGACCCGAACAGGAAAGCGCGTGACCTCCACCGACACCTCGCTGCGGCGAGTCATGGGAGTGCCCTCCCTCGTCATCTTCGGCCTGGCCTACATGGTGCCCCTCACCGTGTTCACGACCTACGGCCTCGTCGCCGTCACCACCGGCGGCCACGTGCCGACGGCGTACCTCGTCACGCTCGTGGCGATGCTCTTCACGGCATTCAGCTACGCCGCCCTCGTCAAGGCGTTCCCGCGCGCCGGGAGCGCCTACACCTACGCCCGCCGCGCCTTCGGCGGTCACGTGGGCTTCCTCACCGGCTGGTCGCTGATGATCGACTACCTGCTGCTGCCGCTGATCAACTACGTGCTGATGGGGATCTACCTCAACGCGCAGCTGCCCGGCATCCCGCCGTGGGTCTTCGCCCTCGCCGGCGTCCTGCTCATCACGGGCTTGAACATCGTCGGCATCACGGTCGTGCGCAACGCCAACCTCGTGCTCGTGGGGTTGCAGCTCGTCTTCGCCGCCGTCTTCACCGTCTGCGCGGTGCTGCACGTGCTGCAGAATCCCGGGGTCTCGCTGCTGCAGCCGCTCTACGACGCCGGTCTGACCCTGCCGGGACTGCTCGCGGGCGCCGCCATGCTGGCGCTGTCGTTCCTCGGCTTCGACGCGATCTCGACGCTGTCCGAAGAGGCCCGCGACGCCGCGCGCACCGTGCCGCGCGCGATCGTGCTGACCACGATCATCGGCGGTCTGATCTTCACCGTGATCGCCTACGTCTCGACCCTGGTGATCCCCGAGGTGGCCGATATCGAGAATCCGGATGCCGCGGCCAACCAGATCATGGAGCTGTCCGCCGGCCGGTGGCTCGAGGTGTTCTTCCTGGTCGCCTACATCGCGGGCTGCATCGCCGCGGCACTGGCCTCTCAAGCGAGCGTGTCCCGCATCCTGTTCGCGATGGGACGCGACGGTGTGCTGCCGCGTTTCTTCGCCCGGGTGAGCCGTCGATACCAGACGCCGATCGGCGCGGCGGTCTTCGTCGGCGTGGTCTCGCTGGCGGCGCTGTTCGCCGATCTGAACACCGTGGCCTCGCTCATCAGCTTCGGGGCCCTCGCGGCGTTCTCGCTCGTCAACCTGTCGGTGATCAAGCACTTCCTGTTCGACGAGCGGCGCCGCGGGGGCGCGGCGATCCTGAGGTACGGCGTGCTCCCCGGCCTCGGGTTTGCGCTCACCGCGTGGCTGTGGTTCAGCCTGTCGGCGTTGGCGCTGACCGTCGGGCTCGTCTGGATCGGCGTGGGCCTGGTGTGGCTCGCCGTCCTCACGCGCGGCTTCCGACGTCGTCCGCCCGAGGTCGAGTTCGACGACGAGGCGCCCGCGCCCGAGCGCGTCGTCGCCTGACCGCGTTCCGCTCCCCGTCCGCCCCGCGTCGCTCGCCCCACCCGCAAGCGCCGCGGGGCGGCGTGCAATCCCCACCTGGCGTCCAGGTGCACCGGGTAGGCCAGAGGGTCACCGACGACGAGGAGGACCCATGGCCACGACATCCCTGCGGGCGCCGGGGCGCCGCTCTCGTGCGGCCGGCGTCGTGATCGCCTCCGTGTTCGTGCTCGCGGGGTGCGCCGCCGAGCGGCCGACGGAAGCGGCCTCACCGCGGGTTCCAGCGGGCGCGTCGCCCGTGCCCTCGCTCGGCGCCCCGACCCCGGTGGCCGGGGGGTTCACGACGCCGTGGTCGGTGGCCTTCGTCGACGGGACGGCGCTGGTGAGCGAGCGCGACACCGGCCGGATCATCGAGGTCGTCGACGGCGGGACGCGCGTGGTCGGCGAGATCCCGAGCGCGACGCCGGGCGGCGAGGGCGGACTGCTCGGCATCGCAGCCCGCGACGGGTGGCTCTACGCGTACGCGACCACCGCGGACGACAACCGCGTGCTGCGGTTGCCGCTCGAGGGGGCGCCGGGTGCGCTGCGCCTGGGGTCGGCGCAGACGGTGATCGACGGCATCCCGTCGGCGAACATCCACAACGGCGGGCGCATCGCCTTCGGCCCCGACGGCATGCTCTACATCACCGCGGGCGACGCCTCGGATCCCGGGGCGGCGCAGGACACCGAGGCGCTCGGCGGCAAGATCCTGCGCGTGGCCCCCGACGGTTCGGTACCCGCCGACAATCCGTTCCCCGGCTCTCCCGTCTGGAGCCTCGGCCATCGCAACCCGCAGGGGATCGGGTGGGATGCCGCGGGCACAATGTACGCGTCGGAGTTCGGCCAGAACACGTGGGACGAGCTGAACGTCATCGAGCCCGGGGCGAACTACGGCTGGCCCGAGGTCGAGGGCATCGGTGGGCGCGAGGGATTCGTCGACCCCGTGCAGCAGTGGGCTCCGGCCGAGGCGAGCCCCAGCGGTCTGGCGGTGGTGGACGGCGCGGTGGTCATCGCGAACCTGCGCGGGGAGCGTGTGCGCGTGGTGTCCACGGGCGATCCGTCTGCCACCGAGGAGTTCTTCGTCGGCGAGTTCGGACGGCTGCGCGACGTCGCCGCCGCGCCGGACGGGAGCCTCTGGGTCGTCACGAGCGACACCGACCGCGGTGGGGGAGACACCGACGAGATCCTGCGAGTACCGCTGGAGCGCGACTGACGCGAATCCCCTCACCGCGTCGCGGTAGCGGCATCCGGGTCCGAGAACGGCCCGCACGCCGCGATCACGCGGCGCAGACTCACCGCCGCCTCCCACGCGTCGAGGGGCTCGTCGTCTACCGAGAGGTGGCGCAGGCGGTCGGTGTAGTCGGCCAGGGCCGCCTCGGCCTCGCCGAGGGGTCGCGCGGTCGCCTCGGGCGAGGGCGGGGCCGTGACCAACCGGGCGACGGCCGCCACGGCGTCGGCGAGCGACCGGCGCGTCGCGGAGGGCAGGCGGGTGTCGACGAACGGATCCGCGGTCAGCCGGGCGAGCGCGGCCGAGAGCTCGCGCGTGGCCTCAGCGATCCCGGTGAGGGCGTCCAGGCGTCGCCGGTTGAGGTCGCGGGGAGCCTGCAGCCGCCGACCGCGCGGGTTGTAGCGTCGGCTCTCGTCGGCCAGATCGACCTCTTCACGCACCTCGACCAGGGTCGCGGTGAGCGACGCGGTCGCCGCATCGCCGAGCTCGGGCGCGAAGCTGCGCCCCGCGAGCGCGTCCGCGAAACCGTGCAGGGCCGCACCGACGTCGTCGCGGAGCGCCGTGAGCCGGTCGTCGGCGCGGCCCACCCGCAGCGGAGGGACGACGACGAGGTTGACGACGACACCGACCACGACGCCGAAGGCCATCGTGATGAGGTACGAGCTCGAGTAGCCGTCCGGGTCCGCGCCGCCCAGCAGCAGCACGAAGAGTCCGGCGATCGCGACCCAGTCGCGTCCGACCCCCAGCGCGCGCACCCCCGCGAGCAGCACGCCGATCAGGATCACGGCGGCCACGGCGACGATGCGCGGCAGGCCCGTGCCGACGACCGCGAGGCT
Source organism: Microbacterium testaceum (assembly GCF_003075375.1). GTDB lineage: Bacteria > Actinomycetota > Actinomycetes > Actinomycetales > Microbacteriaceae > Microbacterium > Microbacterium testaceum_E. The sequence continues at coordinate 10,634 of NZ_QDFT01000017.1, forward strand.
CGCCAGGCCCAGGGCGATGCCCAGACCGAGCCCCACGACCGCCTGCAGCCCGCTGGACGCGGAGCGCGCGACCGTCGGATACATGCTCACCAGCACGCCGAGCGGGGCGTAGTACGAGTACTCGCTCTGCGCGAGCGGGACGTACGGGGCGAGGTACCACGCGAGGGCCGCCGCAGCGGCCGTCTTGGCGGCCAGCAGCAGGCGGTCGGGCGTCACCGCGTCCGCCCACCATCGTCGGGGATCGAGGGCGACGGGCACGTTCATGAGGCGGGGGTGCGGGGGCGAGTCGGCACCACCCCATCGTGCGCGCCCGACGGCCCGGCCTCGCGGGGGTTGCCGGGACGAGCCCTCGGGAGTAGTCCTCAGCCCTTCGGTCGATAGGCCCGCCACAGCACGCGCGCATGCCGCACCTTGGCCCTCTCGACGCCGTCCTCGTCCTTCGCCGCGGCGCTGATCCACTCGGCGAAGCGGCTGGCCATCGCGCCCAGGACCATACTCAGGTCGGCGTGGGCGGCCGGCGGCACCGCGGCCTCGGCCGCCGGCATCCGACCCTTCGCCGCGAGATCGTCGTCGATGTGACGCAGCACCAGTCGTGCGACGCCGACCGCGTGGGAGTTGACGACGCAGTGCGCCGCCCCCTCGATCTCCCACCGCCGCGCCCGGCGGGCACGGGCCATCAGGCGCGAGTGCAGGCGACGCGGAGAGGGGCGGTCGAACTCGCCGCGCAGAAGGAGCAGGCGCGCGTGACCCAGCCCCACGCGGTCCGAGATGCGGTACCGCAGCATGTGCGGCAGCGCCTCGAGGAAGTACAGCACTCCGCACAGCAGGTAGGCCGAGAACGCCAGCAGCGCGATGTGGATCGACTCGCGCGCGGTCGACTGCACGAACCGCACCGCCTGGATGAGGGCGTTGGCCTCGCCCTCGTCGACGACGGGGCTGACGAGCACGACGTGCGACAGACCGGCGCGTCGCGCGAGCACCTCGGTGACGACCTGCGTCCCCATCGAGTGCCCCAGCAGGACCGGATCGTCGAGGTCGTAGTGGTCGAGTACCCCCTCGACCTGGTCCGCGAAGAACGCGGCGGTGGGCTGTCGTCCGGATGCCGGGACCCCGCCGAACCCGGGCAGGTCGAGCGCGAGGACGTCGCCGCGCTCGGCGAGCAGCGGGGCGAGGAACTCGAAGTAGGTCGCGGCGACGCCGATCCCGGCGATGAGGACGAACGTCGGCCCCGACTTCACCCCCGTCGACATACGGGTCACCCGCGTGCGCACCCCATCCCGCTCGTACGTGTCGACCTGGACGTCGAGGGGAGGGGACTCGTCGGGCATCGAACAAGGATGCCGCACCCGGCTGTGCGCTCTGTCAATCCCGGGGTGGGGTGGCTCATCGCGCGCCTAGCCTTCGAGCATGAGCGATACCTCCCGTGAAGAAGAGACCCTGGGTGCGACGCGCGAGAGCGACAACCCCGCCGAGAAGGACCCGTCGGACTGGGTGACCGGCGACGAGCCGATGACGGCGCCCCAGCGCAGCTACCTCGACACGCTCGCGCGCCAGGCCGGCGAGGAGATCCCCGCCGATCTGACCAAGGCCGAGGCCTCGGAGCAGATCGAGCGTCTGCAGTCCGAGACCGGACGCTCGACCGAGTGAGCGCATGACGAAGCCCCCGCGATCGTTGATCGCGGGGGCTTCATCATGCGGGCCGGGCTTCAGCTGGCGCGCGACTGCCGGTCGTCCACGGCCAGCTCGTCGATGTCCTCGCGTTCTCCGCGGGCGATGTCGTCGAGGAAGTCCGCCACGATCCGGCGCTCGGCGGGGCCGAGTCGGGCGGCAGCGGCCACGGCCGAGGCCCGACGCACCGACAGGATGCGGCGGGCGGGGGAGTCGGGGTCGATCTTCTCGCGGACGACGATCGATCGGCGATCGCCGGGATACGGCTCGCGCTCGACCCAGCCCGCCTCGGCGAGGCGGTCGATCAAAGCGGTGGTCGCGGCCGACGAGATGCCGAGCATCGACGCGAGCATGCGCGGCGTGACGGGTTCGTCGTCCGCTCCGCGCTGCAGAAGGAACCGCAGCACCTTCGCGTCATTGGGTCCGATTCCGAGCGAACTGAGAGCGGCGCGCTCGGAGGCGATCCCCGAATCCGTGAGGTCGTTGAGGGCTTTCACCACATCGTCCGCTGTCGCTGAGTGTCGCATGTCGCCTCCCCGGTTTCCTCGGTGCGCTAGTGTCTTCGTTGCCGATCAAGTAGGTAACCGTTCTACTTACCATGGTACCTGTCCATCATGCGCACCGGCAGGGGGCTGGACGGGCGGACCTGGCATAAGATGCCCTGGTGGAAAACGGTTCGGATTCGTCGCGCTACTGGTATGGCGCGAGCGACGAAGACCGTCGCCGCCGCGCCGTCGACGTGCTGCAGGCGTTCCGCGTGTACCGGGCCGCAGAGGTGGCGATGCGCCGCCGCACACGCGAGTCCATGTCGATGGGCGAGAACGAGCTGCTCGTGCTGCGGTACCTGCTCAAGGCCGCCGGTCAGCAGCGCCAGGTCTCGCCGAGCGAGCTCACCCGCTACCTGGGCGTGTCCACCGCCTCCACGACGGCGATCGTCGACCGACTCGAGAAGTCCGGCCACGTCACGCGCGTGCCGCACCCCACCGACCGCCGCAGCATCTTCATCGTCGCGACCGCCGCGAGCGACGACGAGGTGCGCGCCACGCTCGGATCCATGCACGCGCGCATGATGTCGGCGGTCGTCGACATGACGCCCGAAGAGAGTTCGGCCGTCATCGCGTGCCTCGGGCGTCTGCAGGATGCCGTCGACCAGGTCGACCCGCACCCCGTCGACGCCGCGACCGCGCACTGACCGCGCAGAGGTCGCTCGCCGACAAGGTAGGTAGGCGGCCTTCTTTCCCCGTGATCATTAGGCGCCCGGGGGCGTCCGTGAAAACATGAGGCTATGGACGACAGCATCGTGCACAACGCGTCGTCCGACGGTGCCCTCGACGCCGTCCACGTCATCGACGGGATCGAGGTTGCGTCGTTCCAGGACGTCGTGACGCGTTTGTGTGCCGCCTACCCCCTCGAGGATCCGGTCCACGTCGAGGCGATCGTGCTGCGCGAGTGGGAGGCGTTCTCGGCGGGTCGGCCGCTCGTCGTCCCCACCGCCGTCGAAGAGGGCGCGCGAGAGATCCTCGATCAGCCGATGGCCTGACTCAGGCCCCGGGCACCTCCGGTTCGGGCACCAGCAGAAGGCCGCCCGAGGAGTTCGCGGAGTTCGCGAGCGCCTCGATCCACGCGCGGCTGAGCAGTGCCGGCTCCGGCTCGTCGAAGACGAAGCGCAGGGGGATCGACGGGTGCAGCCACACCGTGCTGCGACCCACCTCCTGGCCCGGGCCGTGCGTCCACGAGAGCGTGAAGCTCTCGCCGCGGCGCAGCTTGGTGGCGATGACGACTTTGACGTGCGCGAGCGCGCGATCCTCGATATCGATCGGAGTCGCGACGTCGCCGTAGTAGAGCGTTCCCACACCGGCACGTTAGTCGCGCCGAAGGGACCGTTCCGCGGGGGTTGCTTCGCCCGCGGCGACGTGGCATCCCGGAAAGCGGATGAACGTGCGTTCCTCGGATAGGCTCGCACGCATGGGCCGATTCATCTACGACACCGTCGCCAACGCCGTCGACATCGACGACCGCACGCTCGCGCACCTGCGCATCGTCGTGATGAACAAGCTGCGCCGCTCGGAGTCGTTCATGTTCGACGTCGAGGTGGGCGACGGCAGCGGTCGCCGCAGCTTCTGGATGCACCCCTCGGTGCCCATCCAGTTCCACTTCTACGGCAGCCGCCAGCCGCGCATCAACCGCGTCTGGGTCGAAGACCTGATGCTCGCGGCGTCGGGCCCGAACGGCCTCGCGATCACGCCCGAGCCGAGCGAGGACGCTCACGTCGAAGAGGGCTGAGCCTCAGCTCTTCTCGCTGCGCTCGGCCGGACCGCTGCGCTCGGTCGGGGTGATGTCCTCGGGGACGAGCATGATGCCGCCCGACGAGTTGGCACTGTCGGCCAGGCGTTCGATCCACTCCCGGCTCAGCGTCGTGGGCTCCGTCTCGTCGAAGACGAAGCGCAGGGGGATCGCGGGGTGCAGCCACAGCGTGCTGCGTCCGCGTTCCTCGTCGTCGCGGTGCCGCCACGACAGCGTGAAGCTCTCGCCGCGGCGGAGCTTGGTCGAGATCACGACTTTCAGGTGGGCCAGAGCGCGGTCCTCGATGTGGACAGTGGTACCGCTTCCCCCGTAATGAATGGTCCCCATGCGGCCCACGATACGCCAGAGCGGGGAGCCTCCACCGCCCCGGAACGGTTGTCAAGACGGGGGCCCTCCGCGCGCCGTGCGTGTCACAGTGGGAGTCAGCACGGAAGGAGGGCACCGTGACTCATCCCCCGACCCCGCGGCATCCCGGACCAGCGGACGACCCCGACGACCTGCCGGACGTCTTCCGGGGACTGATCGGCATCGACGTCGTCGACGGAGAGCTCGTCCCGCGCGCCTCCGAATCCCCGCGTGACGGACTTTCAGCGACCTCGTAGACCGGCTCGTTAGCGTCGCAGCATGGCCGACCCGCTGGACGATCAGCAGATCACCGTCTCGGGAGCGACTCTGCGGGCGATGCGCGACGAGTTCCAGCGCTTCCTCATGGAGTACCGCTTCGGACTCGCCGAGGTCGAGACGAAGATCTCGATCCTGCGCGAGGAGTTCCAGGAGATGCACGCGTACAACCCGATCGAGCACGTCTCGAGCCGGGTGAAGTCGCCCGACAGCATGGTCGACAAAGTGCGCCGCAAGGGCATCGACACCGACTTCGACTCGATCCGCGCGGCGATCACGGACATCGCCGGCATCCGCGTGACGTGCTCCTTCGTCGACGATGCCTATCGTCTGTCCGACCTGCTCACCCGGCAGGACGACATCACCGTCCGCGACGTGAAGGATTACATCGCCCAGCCGAAGGCGAACGGGTACAAGAGCCTGCACGTCATCGTCGAGGTGCCCGTCTACCTGTCCACCGGTCGCGTGGACGTTCCCGTCGAGGTGCAGTTCCGCACCATCGCGATGGACTTCTGGGCGAGCCTCGAGCACAAGATCTATTACAAGTACGACCGCCTCGTTCCGGACGAGCTGCTCGCCGAGCTGAAGGACGCGGCCGTCACCGCCGCCGAGTTGGACAGCCGAATGGAACGACTGCACCGGGAGATCAGGGGTCCGCGGCCCGGGGTGGTCCCGCTCTGAGCGGGGGCATCAGAATGGGACGATGAGCGACGACGACGACCGCCTCGACGAGGTCGCCGCCGAACTGCTCTCGCTCCCGCCCGCGCGCTTCACCGCGACGCGAAACGAACGCGCCGCCTCGGGCGGCGCTCTGGGGCGCCGGATTGCGAAGCTGCGCAAGCCCACGGTCGCCGCGTGGGCGGTCAACCTGCTCGTCCGCGACGGACAGTTGGGCGAGGCGGTCGAGCTGTCGCGCGCCCTGCACGAGGCCCAGGACGACCTGGATGCCGCCGAGCTGTCGCGCCTGGGCCGTCAGCGTCGCCAGCTGGTCGCCGCTCTCGCCCGCCGCGCCGCGGAACTCGCCGCCGAGGCGGGTACGCCGCTGAGCGCGTCCGTCGCCGACGCCGTGCAGAAGACCGTGAACGCCGCGATCGTCGACGAGCGGGCCGCGGCCGCCATCCTGACCGGGCGCCTGACGGCGGCCGTCGACCTCGCGGATCTGGATGCCGGGTCGTTCGGCGACGCGGTGGCGGGCTCGGTGCCCGATATCGTGCCCGCGCCCGCCGCGGCCCGTGACGATCTCGCCGCCCGCCGCGCCCGCAAGGCCGCGGAACGGGCGCTGCGCGAGGCCGAGCGGACCCGCGCCGACGCCGAACGCGAGCTGACGGCGAGCGACCGGCGACTCGCGACGGCGCGCGAACGATCCGACCGGGCCGGCGAGCGCGTCGACGGCCTGCGGGCGGAGCTGTCGAAGGCCGAACACGATCTCGCGGCCGCCGAGGAAGCCGTCCGCGCACGCGAGGGGGAGCGCGCCGATGCCGCCGACGCCCTGCGCGCGGCCGAGAGTGCGCGCGAGCGGGCCGCCGCCGCGCGGGACGAGGGGGACCGGTGAACCAGCGTGTGACGGATCTGCTGCGGGGAGCGCGTGAGCGCCTGGCGGACGCGCCGCGCGAGCGCATCGGCGACCTGCAGGAGGGGCGGCGGCTGCTCGGCATCCCCCGTGCGTCCCGCATCGCGCCGCGGGGTACGGCCTGGCACCTGGGGGTGCTGTTGCTGACCGACGGCGAGGTGCTCGCGACCGGCGACATCGTGCGGTCGCGCGCCGAGGTGCGCCGCGGTTTCGCCGCCGAGTCGCAACGTCGGCGTGCGGAGCTCGCGGCCGCCGCGGCGCGCGGGGGAGTCCCCGAGGGCGAGACGGTGCACATCGGCTGGCGGCCCCTCGACCTGGACGGCCTGGACGCCCGGTCGGCACCCCTGGCCGTGCGCGAGGGCGAAGCGCTCGTGCGCTGGAGCGCCGCCGGCGGCTACATGCCCCTCGAGCGCTACCTCGACGAGCGCATCGAGCTGCTGCGGCATCCGCCTGAGCGCGCCTGACGCGCGCGTCGCGTCGAGGGAGCGATCGGCATAGAGACCCGCGCGCATAGTCGGGGGGTGGCCGGGTGTCAACAGCCGTGACCGCGACCTTCACGGGAAACGACGCTGGTCTATCGTGAGCGACGTGCAGCAGGTATGGCCAGGATCCAGTTATCCCCTCGGGGCCACTTACGACGGTAACGGGACGAACTTCGCCCTGTTCAGTGAAGGAGCGGAAAAGGTAGAGCTCTGCCTCTTCGACGAGGACGGAACGGAGACGTGCTTCGAGCTCATCGACGTCGACGCCTTCGTCTGGCACGCGTACCTTCCCAACGTCCAGCCCGGACAGCGGTACGGCTATCGCGTGCACGGGGAGTACGACCCCGCCAACGGAAAGCGCTTCAACCCCGCCAAGCTCCTGCTCGACCCCTACGCGAAGGCCGTCGAGGGCCAGATCGACTGGGGCCAGCCGGTCTTCAGCTACGAGTTCGGCGACCCCGACTCGTTCAACGACGAGGACTCCGCCCCGCACATGATGAAGGGCGTGGTCATCAACCCGTTCTTCGACTGGTCGGGCGACCGTCAGCCCAAGATCCCCTACGCCGAGAGCTTCATCTACGAGGCGCACGTGCGCGGTCTGACGCAGCTGCACCCCGACGTCCCCGAGGAGCTGCGCGGCACCTACGCCGGCATCGCCCACCCCGCGGTCATCGAGCACCTCAAGAAGCTCGGCATCACCGCCATCGAGCTCATGCCGGTGCACCAGTTCGTGAACGACTCGACCCTCGAAGAGAAGGGCCTGTCGAACTACTGGGGCTACAACACCATCGCCTTCTTCGCGCCGCAGAACACCTACTCCTCGACCGGTGACCACGGTCAGCAGGTGCAGGAATTCAAGGCCATGGTCAAGGCGCTACACGCCGCCGGCATCGAGGTCATCCTCGACGTGGTCTACAACCACACCGCCGAGGGCAACCACATGGGCCCCACCCTGTCGATGCGCGGCATCGACAACGAGGCGTACTACCGCCTCGAGGACGACGACAAGCGCTACTACACCGACTACACCGGCACCGGCAACAGCATGAACGTGGGCAACCCCCACACGCTGCAGCTGATCATGGACTCGCTGCGCTACTGGGTGCTCGAGATGCACGTCGACGGCTTCCGCTTCGACCTCGCCTCGACCCTCGCGCGCGAGTTCTACGAGGTCGACCGTCTCGCGGCGTTCTTCGAACTCGTGCAGCAGGACCCGATCGTCTCGCAGGTCAAGCTGATCGCCGAGCCCTGGGACGTCGGCCCCGGCGGATACCAGGTCGGCAACTTCCCGCCCCAGTGGACCGAGTGGAACGGCAAGTACCGCGACACCGTCCGCGACTTCTGGCGCGGCGAGCCCCAGGCCCTCGCGGAGTTCGCCTCGCGCCTGACCGGCTCGGCCGACCTGTACGAGCACTCGGGCCGCTTCCCCGTGGCATCCATCAACTTCGTCACCGCCCACGACGGCTTCACGCTGCGCGACCTCGTGTCGTACAACGAGAAGCACAACGACGCCAACGGCGAAGACAACAACGACGGCGAATCGCACAACCGCTCCAGCAACATGGGCGTCGAAGGTCCCACCGACGACCCCGAGGTGCTCAAGCGCCGTGCGCAGCAGCAGCGCAACTTCATCGCGACGCTGCTGCTGAGCCAGGGCGTGCCGATGCTGCTGCACGGCGACGAACTCGGTCGCACCCAGGGCGGAAACAACAACGGCTACGCCCAGGACAACGAGATCACGTGGGTGGATTGGTCGAGCATCGACACCCCCCTGATCGAGTTCACCGCGGCCCTTGCCCGTCTGCGCAAGCAGCACCCCACCTTCCGCCGCAGCCGGTTCTTCGACGGACGCCCGGTCAAGATGGAGGAGGGCGCGCCGATCCCCGACGTGGTGTGGACGCGGCCCGACGGCTCGCTCATGCAGCCCGAGGACTGGGACAACGGCTTCGGCCTGGCGGTGGGGGTCTTCCTCAACGGCCAGGGCATCCGCGAGCGCGACCGCCGCGGCGAGTCGATCAGCGACGACCACTTCCTCGTGCTGTTCAACGCCGGTGACGACAAGGTCGACTTCCGCCTCCCCGACTTCGAGTACGCCCCCAAGTGGGACGCGTACGTCGACACCGCCGGAGAGCGCGCGAACACCGAGCCGCTCAACCCGGGCGAGACGCTTCCGCTCGAGCCGAAATCGCTCATGGTCCTACGCGAGCACCATCTGCCCGAGCCCGAGGTCGACCACTCGGTCGCCGCCTCGCTCACGGCCCAGATCCAGACCATCGGCACCGACGACCTGCCCGGGCAGGCGCCCAAGCCGGAGCTCTGAGCGACATGCGGCATCCGCTCTCGACCTACCGCCTGCAGATCCGCGACAGCTTCACCCTCGACGACGCCGCCGAGGTCACGGGTTATCTCCGTGACCTCGGGGTGTCGTGGGCGTACCTCTCGCCGCTGCTGGAGGCCACGCCCGGGTCCGACCACGGGTACGACGTCGTCGACGTCACCCGGGTCGACCCCGCGCGGGGAGGCGCCGAGGGGCTCGACCGGTTCGTGCGCGCCGCGCGCGCCGACGAGCTCGGCATCCTCATCGACATCGTTCCGAACCACATGGGCGTCTCGGAGCCGCGCAGCAACGCGTGGTGGTGGGACGTCCTGCGTCAGGGCCGCGCGTCGGCCCACGCGGACTCGTTCGACATCGACTGGGAGTTCGGCGACGGCAAGGTGCGGGTGCCGATCCTGGGCGCCGACCTGGCCGACGAGATCGGCGAGATCTCGTACGACCCGACGCCCGCGGGCGATGCGCCCGACGGTCTGATCCGCTACTACGAGCACGCCTTCCCGGTCGCGCCGGGGACGGGGACGGATGCCGCGGCCTCGGGCTCGCGGTCCGCGATCGAGCAGCTGCTCGCCGCGCAGAACTTCGAGCTGCGGTTCTGGCAGGACGAGGCGGCCGACCTCAACTACCGGCGGTTCTTCGCGGTGACGACCCTCGCGGGCGTGCGCGTCGAGCTGCCCGAGGTGTTCGACGCCACGCACGCCGAGATCCTCCGCTGGGTGCGCGAGGGGCTCGCGGACGGACTGCGCGTGGACCACCCGGACGGCCTCGTCGACCCGGGCGGCTACCTCGACCGGCTCGCCGTCGCCCTCGAGGACGCCGGCGAGGGCGAGGTCGGCTACGTGCTCGGCGAGAAGATCCTCGAGCACGGCGAAGCCCTGCCCTCGTGGTGGAAGACCGCCGGCACCACCGGCTACGACGCTCTCGCCGAGATCGACCGCGTGCTGACCGATCCCGCCGGAGAGGCGGCGTTGGACGCCCTCGATGCGCGCCTGCGCGTCGACAGCGACCTCGCGCCGCTGACCGGCTGGCACGACCTGATCCACGACACCAAGCGCAAGATCGCCGACTCGATCCAGGTGTCGGAGATCCGCCGCATCGTGCGGGGGCTTCCCGCATCGCTTCGCGAGGAGTTCGAGGCCGACGTCCTGCAGGACGCGCTCGCCGAGATCCTCGCCTGCTTCCCCGTCTACCGCTCCTATCTGCCGGCCGGCCGCGCGCACCTCGACGCCGCCGCGGGCGAGGCCGAGGTGCGCCGCCCCGAACTGGGCGACGTCATCGAGAAGCTCGTCCCGGTGCTCGCCGACACGAGCCTCGAGGTCGCCTGGCGGTTCCAGCAGACGACCGGTCCCGTGATGGCGAAGGGCGTCGAGGACACCGCGTTCTACCGCTACACCCGCCTGGGCTCGCTCACCGAGGTGGGCGGCGATCCGGGCGAGTTCTCGCTCGACGTCGCGGGCTTCCACACCGCGCAGGCGCTGCGGCACGCGTCGTGGCCGACCGCCATGACCACGCTGTCGACGCACGACACCAAGCGCGGCGAGGACACGCGCGCCCGCATTGCGGTGCTCGCGGAGATCCCCGAACGCTGGGCCGAGGTGCTCGCCGAGTTCCGCGGCATCGCGTCGACCGGACACGGGCCCTTCGACAACCTGCTCTGGCAGGCGATCGTCGGGGCGTGGCCCGCGTCGGCCTCGACGCCCGAGGGCCTGAAGGTCTACCGGGAGCGTCTGCACGCGTACGCCGAGAAGGCGGCGCGAGAGGCGTCCGAGGCCACGGGCTGGTGGGAGCAGGACGAGGCCTTCGAGGAGCGCATGCACGCGGTCGTCGACGCGGCCACCGGACCCGCCGCCGAACGCGTGCGCGCCTTCGTCGACGAGATCTCGCCGGCGGGCTGGTCGAACGGCCTGTCGGCCAAGCTGCTGCAGATCATGGGCCCCGGCGTCCCCGACGTCTACCAGGGCTCGGAGCTGTGGGAGCAGTCGCTCGTCGACCCCGACAACCGCCGCGCGGTCGATTTCGCCGAGCGGGCCCGCCTGCTCGCGCAGATCGATGCGCCGGGGGCACGTCCTCCCGCGGTGGATGCCACGGGCGCGGCCAAGCTGCTCGTGACCTCGCGCGCCCTGCGGCTGCGACGCGAGCACCCGCTCGAGATCTACCGTCCGCTGGAAGCGGCGGGAGTGGCATCCGCTCACGTCGTGGCGTTCGACCGCGGCGGCGTGTTCGCCGTGGCGACCCGCCTGCCCCACGGGCTGAAGGCCGCGGGCGGCTGGCGCGACACGGTCGTGCTGCTGCCCGATACGCCCGTCGTCGACGTGCTGACCGGTCGATCCTTCGCCGGCGGCCCGACCCCCCTGGCCGATCTGCTGGCGTTCCTCCCGGTCGCACTGCTGATCTTCTGACCCTCTCTTCGCGAGCGCGTGAGGCGCCGGGAATCGCCGCCTCACGCGCTCGCGAAGCGACAATTCCTGGCACCTCACGCGGAGAGAAGGACACCGGCATGAGCATCGACGTTTGGGCACCGAAAGCAGAGCGGGTGCGGCTGCGCCGGTTGGACGACAGCGGCGACACCGTGATCGAGGACATCGAGATGGAGTCCGCGACGGACGGCTGGTGGACGGCGCCGGTCGACCTGACCGACGGCGAGCGGTACGGCTTCGTGCTGGGCGACGGCGACGATCTGCGTCCCGACCCGCGCTCGCGTCGTCAGCCCGGCGGCGTGCACGAGGCCTCGGCGTGGTTCGATCCCTCTGTCTACGCGTGGAACGACGCCGCCTGGACGGGCAAGCAGCTCGCCGGCGGTCTGATCTACGAGCTGCACCTGGGCACCTTCACCCCCGAGGGGACCCTGGATGCCGCGATCGGCCGGCTCGACCACCTGGTCGATCTCGGGGTGACCCACGTCGAACTGCTGCCGGTGAACGGCTTCAACGGCACGTGGAACTGGGGCTACGACGGGGTGCTCTGGTACACCGTCCACGAGGCCTACGGCGGACCCGAGGCCTACCAGCGCTTCGTCGACGCCGCCCACGCGGCGGGGCTGGCCGTCATCCAGGACGTCGTCTACAACCACCTCGGCCCCTCGGGCAACTACCTGCCCGAGTTCGGCGCGTACCTGCGCGAGGGCAGCCGCAACACCTGGGGCGACTCGGTCAACCTCGATGAGGACGCCGTGCGCGCCTACATCGTCGAGAACGCCCTGATGTGGATGAGCGATTACCACGTCGACGGTCTTCGCCTGGATGCCGTGCACGCGCTGCTCGACCATCGCGACCCGCACGTGCTGCAGGAGATCGCCGAGCGCACCGACGCCCTGTCGGCGCACCGCGGCATCCCGCTCACGACCATCGCCGAGAGCGACATGAACGACCCGAAGCTGATCCTCCCCCGCGAGGCCGGCGGCTACGGACTCACGGCGCAGTGGTCGGACGACTGGCATCACACGGCGCACGTCGCCCTGACCGGCGAGACGACCGGCTACTACGAGGACTTCGCCGACCTCGACGCCTTCCGCAAGGTCAGCGAGGGCGGCTTCTTCCACGACGGCACCTACTCGTCGTTCCGCGAGGAGAAGCACGGCAAGCCGATCCCGGACGACGTGCCCAACTGGCGACTCGTCACCTGCGCGCAAGACCACGACCAGATCGGCAATCGCGCCGCCGGAGACCGCCTGTCGCAGACGCTCGGCTACGACCGGCTCGCCGCCGCCGCCGTGCTGACCCTCACCGCTCCCGGAACGCCGATGCTGTTCATGGGCGAGGAGTGGGGCGCCACGACCCCGTGGCAGTTCTTCACCTCGCACCCCGAGCCCGAGCTCGGCAAGCTCACCGCCGAGGGGCGCATCGCCGAGTTCGCCAAGATGGGCTGGGACGAGGACAGCGTCCCCGACCCGCAGGACCCCTCGACGTTCGAGAACTCGAAGCTCGACTGGGACGAGGTCGGCGAGGGCGATCACGCCCAGCTGCTGGGTCTGTACCGCGAGCTGGCGAAGCTCCGCCGCGAGCGTCCCGAGCTGACCGATCCCTCCCGCGAGGGCCTGTCTGCCGCGGCGCGCGAGGCCGAGGGCGGGCGCGTCTACGAACTGCACCGCGGCGACCTGATGGTCGTGGTGAACCTCTCGGATGCCGAGGCCTCGGCATCCGTCGCCCCCGGCGCCCGCGTCCTGCTGGCCACCGCCGAGGGCGTGGTGCTCGACGGCTCCGCCGTCACCGTTCCCGCGGGAGCCAGCGCGATCGTCGCCCCCGCGCTCTGACCGGCCGCCGACGGCCCCGCTCCTCCGGGGCGGGGCCGTCAGCGTGCGAGGTCGATACGGCCCATCGCGGCCTGGATGGCGACCGCGGCCGCTCCGCGTGCCCACGCCGTGAACCCGGAGTGGTCCGGGTGGAGCGATACGGGGGACGCCGAGGGCGGGCGGAGCTGCGAGACCGCCGCCTCGGTGCGTTCGCGCAGCAGGTCGAAGGCCTGCATCCCCTCGCCCGCGAGCACGACGTCGGAATGCAGCGAGAGGGTGGTCGCGAGGGCGCAGAGCGCGCCGAGGGCGTCGCCCGTGTCGGCGAACAGTTCGCGCAGCACCGGGTCCCCGGCGCGTGCGAGGGCGATCGCGTCATCGAAGCCGATCGCGCGCCCGAGGGCCCGCGACGCCCGCCGCTCGACCGCCGTGGTGGTCAGCAGGGCGTCGGCGCAGCCGCGGTGCCCGAGCGGGCAGGGCGGGCCGTCCGCGCGGAGCGGCAGATGGCCGACCGTGCCGATTCCGGCGTCGGGGGTGCGCACCGTTCGACCGTCGACGACCAGCCCCAGGCCCACCCCGGCGCCGATCGTGACGACGAGGAATCCGGGGATGCCGCGCCCCACCCCGAACCAGCGTTCGGCCTCGGCGAGGGCCACGACGTCGTTCTCGATCGCCACGGGGACGTCGAGCACGTCCTCGAGCGTCCGGGCGAGGGGGACGTCGTGCCAGTCGAGGAACGGGGCATGGACGGCGACGCCGTCGGCGACGTGCCCGCCGAGGCTCACGCCCACCCCGCGGACGTCGTCCCGACCGAGGGCTTCGACCGCCTCGACGATCGCGAGGCACGCGCCCCGGGGCGAGGGGTCGTCGAGCGGCCGGTCCCGCGCGTCGAGCAGGTCGGCGCGGACGTCGGTCGCCACGACGTGCACGCGGTCGCCGGTGAGCTTGACGCCGACGAACGTCCCCGCCGCGGGCGAGATGTCGAGGGGGCGCGAGGGGCGGCCCACCGTGCCGTCGCCGTCATCGTCGAGCTCGATGAGCACGCCGGCGGACAGGAGCGGTCGAGCCAGCCGCGTCAGGCTCGCGGGCGAGAGGTGCAGGCGCGCGGCGAGGGTGCGCCGCGACAGCGGCCCGTGCAGCAGCACCTCGCGGGCGACGGCGGACTCGCTCTCGGTGAGCACGGCAACCTCCTTCGCCGGTCGGATCGACCAATATGTTCCGTGATAAAAATAATGCCATGTCGCACTCCGCTCCGACGGCCCTCCACCTGCGCAACGGGGGGACGAGCGTCGTCGTCGACCTCACCGCGCCCGCCCTGATCCACTGGGGGCCCGACCTCGGCGACCTCTCGCCGGAGGACCTGTCGTCGATGGTCGTCGCGGCGCAACCGCAGCGCGTTTCGGGCGGGATCGACCAGACCCCTCGCCTGACCCTCGTCCCGACCGCGGCGGCGGGCTGGCCCGGTACTCCCGGGTTCGAGGGCGGGCGCGGCGGAGTGGTGCAGGGAACGGTCTTCTCGCTGGCATCCGCCGAGCCCCGGTCCACCGGCGCGACCCTGCACCTCGTCGACGAGCAGCGCGCGATCCGCCTGCGCGTCGAGCTCGACGTGGGTGCCGCCGGGCTCGTCACCCAGCGCCTCACCGTCGTGAACGACGGCGTCGACGATCTCGTCGTCCAGACGCTGCAGCCGACGTTCCCGCTGCCGTGGGACGCGACCGAGATCCTCGACACGACCGGCCGGCACCTGCGCGAGCGCTCCTCGCAGCGTCACGCCTTCACCTTCGGCACGCACGTGCGCGAGAGCCGCCGCGGGCGCCCCGGCGCCGACGCGACGCTGCTGCTGGCGGCCGGGCGCCCCGGCTTCGGTTTCGAGAACGGCCGGGTGCACGGCATCCACGTCGCCTGGAGCGGAAACCAGCGCGTCCTCGCCGAACGCCTGCCGCTGGGCGAGGCGCTGCTCGCGGGCGGCGAGCTCACCGCGTGGGGAGAGATCGTGCTCGGCCCCGGCGGCGAGGTGTCCTCGCCGACCGTCTACGGGTCGTGGGGCGAGGGCCTCGACCAGCTCGCGGCGCGCTTCCACGACGCGTGGCGGGCACGGCCGCAGCACCCCGCGCGCCCTCGCCCGATCACGCTGAACACGTGGGAGGCGGTGTACTTCGACCACCGCCTGCCGAAGCTCCTCGAGCTCGCCGACGTCGCCGCCGGGATCGGCGTCGAACGGTTCGTGCTGGACGACGGCTGGTTCCGCCACCGCCGCGACGACACCGCGGGACTGGGGGACTGGTACGTCGACGAGGGCGTCTGGCCCGACGGGCTGAGCCCGCTCGCCGACCACGTCGTCGGACTCGGCATGGAGTTCGGCCTCTGGTTCGAGCCCGAGATGGTCAACCCCGACAGCGACGTCGCGCGCGCCCACCCCGAATGGATCCTGCGCGGCCGCGACGAACTGCCGCCCTCCGCCCGCCAGCAGCAGGTGCTCAACCTGGCGAACGCCGACGCGTACGCGTACATCCTCGAGCGCATGACCGAGGTGCTCCGGACCTACCCGATCGCCTACGTCAAGTGGGACCACAATCGCGACCTCGTGGATGCCGCGACCGGTCCCGGCGGCGGTTCGGCCGTGCACGCCCACACGCTCGCCGTCTACCGGCTGATCGACGAGCTGAAGGCCGTGTTCCCCGGCCTCGAGATCGAGAGCTGCGCCTCGGGCGGGGCGCGGGTGGATCTCGGCATCCTGGACCGTAGCGACCGCATCTGGACGAGCGACTGCCTCGATCCCGTCGAGCGGCTCGAGACGCAGCGCTACACCGCGCTGGTCGTCCCGCCCGAGATGATGGGCATGCACCTGACCACCCCGCACGTGCACTCGACCGGTCGCACCGTCTCGCTCGCGTTCAGCGGAGCGGTGGCGCTGTTCGGGCACTTCGGCATCGAGTGGGACCTCACCACCCTCGAAGACCGCGACCGCGCGCTCGTGGGCGAGTGGGTGGCCCTCGCGCGGCGGGTGCGCCCGCTGGTGGCGACCGGGCGGCTCGTCACCGTCGACACCACCGACCCGGGCCTCGACGTGCGCGGCGTGGTCGCGGCCGATCGCGACCGGGCGTTCTTCACGATCGCGCAGACCCAGACGCTCATCGCCTCGCCGGCGGGACGCGTGCGACTGCCCGGACTCGACCCCGACCGCTCGTACCGTGTGCGCCTGGTCACCCCCGGGGGCGTCGTGCAGGAGCCGGCGCAGTCGCCGCTGCCGTGGGCGCACCACGACACGGTGCTGACCGGTCGTCAGCTGGCCGAGGCCGGCATCCGTCCGCCCGTGCAGAACCCGCAGCAGGCGGTGGTGGTGGAGCTGACGGCGTGAGCATCGCCGGCCGGGGGCGATGACGCGTCGCGATCGGGCTCAGCCCGCGACCGCGAACAGCCCGGCCACGCCCACCGCGTAGAGCACGAGGACGACGAACGAGTCGACGCCCATACCGATGAGGCGGCGGCGGGGGCGGAAGATGAGCCCGACCACGTAGACGAGGGTCAACAGCGCCGCCAGCGCCGTCAGGTAGATGTCGGCGCCGTTCGCGCGCGGCAGCACGGCCGACCCCGAGATCACCGTGGCGAGCAGGAACAGCACGGGCAAGAAGGCGTTGCCGCCGAAGATGTCGCTGATCGCCAGGTTGTCGTCGCCCTGCCTGATCGCCTGCAGGCCCGTGGAGATCTCGGGCAGGGACGTCGCGAGCGCCAGTACGGTCGCGCCGAACAGCACTCCCGACAGGCCGATCTGCGACGAGGCCGCGTCGCCCGCGCGCTCCAGGACCACACCGGCCCCGAGCGTGGCGAGCGCCGAGAGCGAGAAGACGACGACCGCCTTCCTCGTCCCCATCCTCTTGCGGTCCGTCGTCTTCGCGGGCTTCGGGGTCGCGTCGGGAGCCCGGCCGTCCTCGTGCCAGGGCAGGTGCGCGCCGGCGCGCTGGACGAGGATCAGACCGACGATCCACAGGGCGGCGATCAGCACCACGTCGGGGGTCAGGCGCAGCACCTCGAGGCCGTCCGGCAGCTGGCTGCCCGCGATGACCACCGCGAGGACGGCGACCACCACCAGGCCCTCGAGGACCAGTGTGAGGGATGCCGCGCGGTACGTCAGCGGCTTCACCCCGCGTCCGCGCTTGCCGAACGCGTCGAGGATCACGAGCACCACGGTCTGCAGGGCGATCCCGCCCAGGATGTTGCCGACGGCCACCTCGAGGTTGCCCGCCATCGCGGCCGACACGGTGATCGCGATCTCGGGCAGGTTCGTGGCCACCGCCAGGACGATCAGCCCGCCCAGCGCGCTGCCGAGATGCAGGCGCGCATCGAGGACGTCGGTCGCCTTGGACAGCTGGATGCCGGCCACCCACACCACCGCGGCGGCGGCGACGAAGATGACGACGAGAAGAGCGAGAGGCAGCGAGTCCACGGCCCGATTACACGCCCCGCGGCCGTGGTGCGCGTGCCGCTTGCGCGGGGGAGCGCGAGGGCCTAGGCGCTCAGTCGACGCTCGGGCGGACCAGCCGCAGGACGCTCACCGCGACGGGCGGCAGCAGCACGATCACGGCGACGATGATCGCCGTGACCCCGATGGGTCCGCTCTGCGGCTCACCGGTGAAGCGCTCCACGGCGAGCCAGCTCAGACCCCACGCGAGGGCGATCGCGGGCGTGACGCGCCAGCCGCTGCGCCACGCGATGGCCAGACCGATGAGGGCCACCACGAGCAGGACGGCGATGCCGATGGCATCCGCTGCGCCCTCCCACTCCGCGGGGACGATGGTCGTGAGCCACGCGGCCGTGTTGGCGACGGTGGCGAGGGTGACCCAGCCCAGGTGCAGACCGGTCACGCCGTCGATCAGCACGGAGTCCGCGAAGCCGCCCCGGGGTTCGCGGGTCGCGACCGCGACGCGGAACGTCCAGCCGAGGGCCGCGAGGAGCAGCACGATCACGACCACCGTGAGAAAAAGCGTGCCGAAGCGCGCCGCCACCAGCCACAGGCCGTTCAGGGTCATGGTCAGCGCGATGAGCCAGCCGAGCGCGCGCTGGCGGGGGTTCGTGCGCTGACCGGGCAGGGCCTGCCAGATCGCGTACGCGATGAGCCCCAGGTAGATGACCGACCAGATCGAGAAGGCGGGCCCGGCCGGGGCGAGATAGGAACCGCTCGTGCTGAGGGCTCCGCCCTGCTGATCCTCGACCGCGGTGCTGCCGAAGGCCCCGGCGCCGATGACCGCCGCGATCAGCATGAACGACAGGGCGGAGAGGACGACGATCTGGCGAGCGAGGTCCGAGCCCCGCCATGCGGCTGTTGCGTTCATGAGTAGAACACTAGAAAAGCTAGGTAAATACCGGGCTCGGGGTTGACAGCGGCGGGGAGGGGGCGTTCGTGCCTGGGGTGGCCGGCTCGGCGGCTCCGGTGGGTCGGCAGACCGGTAGGCCGGCAGACCGGTAGGCCGGTAGGCCGGTAGCCCGGTAGCCCGGTAGCCCGGAGTCCGGCAGACCGGCAGCTCAGGCGACGACGGCGGCTCAGGCGGCGACGGCGGCCGGCGGGTTCAGGCGGCGACGGCGCGCGCGGCGAACGAGCGCAGCAGGCGCGTGGGCTGCTCGACCGAGGCGGTGCGCACGTGGGCGGACACCTCGTCGAACGCGTCGGCGTCGAAGTATCCGGCGTCGCGGTAGACCCGCATGCGCGCCACGAACGCGTCGGTGGTCGGCTCGGGGTGGAACTGGGTCGCCCACAGCCCGACTCCCGCGCGGTAGGCCTGCACCGGGCACAGGTCGTTCTCGGCGAGCAGCGTCGCGCCCGGGGGCACGCTCGCGGCCGCCTCTTTGTGCGCGGTGAGCGCCTCGAAGCGCGGCTGCAGCAGGCCGAACAGCTCGTCGGCGCGCCCGTCGCGGGTCAATGAGATGGCAGCCGGGCCCGTTCCCTCGGGATGCCGCAGAGTCACCTCGCCGCCCAGCAACCGCGTCACCACCCCGATGCCGTAGCAGGTGAACATCGCGTTCGTGCGTCCCTCGATGGCCGCCGCCGCGAGCCGCTCGAGGTCGCGCTCGAGCCGTCGCTGCTCGTCGGTCTTGTCGGGATCGGTGACGTTGAACGGGCTGCCTCCCACGACGACCGCGGCGAAGCGGTCCAGGTCGGCGGGCAGCGGCTCGCGCACGAGGTCGTGGTGCACGAGTTCGTCGGAACGCACCCCGAGGCCGTCGCGGAACGACTCCCATTCCGCCACGGCCGCATCGCGCTGCGGGCGGGCGCAGACGTAGAGCAGGGACGCGGTCACCCAGGGATTCTATGCGGGGTGAACCTCATGGATGCCGAGGGTGAAACGCAACGACACCGGCGACCGTGCGGCGGGTCAGCGCGAGGACTGCGCCGTGCGGCCGCGAACGATCCCGACGAACGTGTCGACATCGGGGGTCGTGCGCTCGCGCGGCCAGGCCAGGGCCACCGCGGACACGGGGCCGTCGCGCAGGACGCGGTACTCCACGTCGCGCCGCCGATGGGCCCGGGCCAGCGACATCGGGACGATCACGACGCCGACGCCCGCGGCGACGGTGGCGATCGCGTCGGCGGTGTCCGCCGGAGGCGTGAACGCCGGGGGGACGGCATCCGGGACCGTGAGGTGAACCACGTCGTCGGCCGGGACGATCACGACCTCGCCCGCGAGATCGGCCAGATCGAGCTCTTCGGCCGCGGTCAGGTCGGAGTCCGCCGACATGACGACCACGGGCTGCTCCTCGTAGAGGCGGATCACGTGCAGGTCGTCGGGGTCGTCGAGGGGGAGGCGGACCAGGGCGGCGTCGACCTCGTCGAGGGCGGAGCGCTGGGTGGCCACGGGGATCTCGCGCAGTTCGAGGGTGACGTGCGGCATCCGCTCCCGCCACAGGGCGATCCACTTGCCGGGGGTCGCGCCCGGGATCGCGCCCAGGACGAACGAGCGCGGTTCTTCAGCGGGCGTGCGCTCCGGCGTCGCGCGGGCACGGGGAGCGGGCTTCTTCGCACCGGCGGTCCGCTTCGTCGCGGACGGTTTCGTCCCGCCCGCCCGACGCGGAGCGCCGCCGCGTCCGCGGGATCCGCTGCCGTTCGCCATGGCTCCAGGCTATCCGCGTCGATACGGTGGACGGATGATCGGCATCCTCGCTCTCGTCTTCGCCGGCCTCGCGGCCCTGCTGCACGTGTACATCTTCATCCTCGAGAGCGTGCGATGGTCGCGTCCGGCGACCTGGAAGGTCTTCGGCATCGCCGACCAGCGCGCGGCGGACATCACCAAGCCGATGGCGTACAACCAGGGGTTCTACAACCTGTTCCTGGCCGTCGGCGCCGCGGTCGGCGTGATCCTCTGGGCCGTGAACGGTGTCGGCGACGTCGCCGGACGCACGCTGCTGATCTTCTCGCTCGGGTCGATGCTCGCGGCGGCCCTGGTGCTGGTGACCTCGGGCCGGAAGTACCTGCGCCCCGCGACCCTGCAGGGCACGCTGCCGCTGATCGGTCTGGTGCTGACGATCCTGGCCTGATCTCGAAGAGCGGATGCCGCGCCGTCCGGGCGTGACGGCTACGGCGCCCGGGCGAACGAAAACCCGCACGCTCCGAGGAGCGGTGCGGGTCGTGTGTGCCGGGACGCGGCGCTCAGGCGGCCAGACGCAGCCCCCGACGATCGGTCGCGACGGCCTCGCCGTCGTTGATGATCTCGTCGTCTCCGATGAGCGAGCCCACGGCGATGCGCGCGTTGTGACCGACCTGCGTGCGAACGCCGATGTGGGCGCCGGCACCGATGACGGCGCCCGCGCAGATGTGCGCGTGCGGCTCGATGCGGGCCTCCGGACCGATGACGGCGTCGGACTCGATCCACGCTCCGCGTCCGACTCGAACACCGGCCGCGATCTGCACGCCGGGTTCGACGTACGCGCCGTTCTCGACCAGCGCCGACGGGTGGACCTTCGCACCGTGCGCGACGAGGCCCCGACCGTTGACGTGCTTGCGGTAACGCAGCGTCTCGCCGTGGTCGTTCTCGATGTCGATGTAGTTCTTTCCCACGATCCCCTCCGATCGGCCCTCGGGCTGGCCGACATGTATGACAACCGGTCGAGAATGCCTTCCATTCCCTCACATGCTTCTTCGTCGCCGGTATCGGTATCGGTTTTTTCGATGTCGAGACATCGTCGGCATGCTCTCCCGGTGAAGTTGTCCCCCTGTTTTCGCACGCACGACCGGGAGCCACGGGCGGGTTGACAGGCGCTTCTCGGCGCGTCGTGTTCCTGCGCGGAGGATCGGGGCGGCGACCTGCGGGTGCGACCGTTGCCGGGGCGGGTGCGCCCGGGGTCAGGCGGGCTGGCAGGTGGGGCACCAGTACACGTTGCGTTCGCTGGTGGCCGAGGCCCCCAGGCTCGTCGCGCGGATGGGTGTCCCGCATCGCCGGCACGGGGCGCCCTCGCGCCCGTAGACCCAGAACCGTCGACCGGGTCTGCTGTCACCGGTGAACGTGCGTTCCGGACGCGGGAGGTTCGCGCGGATCATGCGCTCGCCGAGGGCGATCGTCGCCTGTGCGTCGATCTCGGTGGCGGGACGGGTGGGGGCGATACCGCGCACGAAGAGCAGTTCGTTGGCGTACACGTTGCCGAACCCGGCGACGTTCCGCTGGTCCAGCAGGGCCACGTGAGCCGCCCGGGTGTCGGCGGCGACCCGCCGCACCGCCTCGGCCTCGTCCCAGTCGTCGGCCAGCAGGTCGGGCCCGAGGTGGCCGATCACGGTGTGCTCGTCGACGGTGCGCAGCACCTCGACCATCGCGAGATCGAAGCCGACGGCCTCGGCCCCGGCCACGCCGACGATCGCGCGGGCCTTGAAGGCCGCGCGTCGCCAGCGTTCGCCCGGGCGGTAGACGTCCCACCGCCCCTCCATCTTGAGATGGGAATGCAGGGTGTAGCCGCCGATGCGGTGCAGCAGGTGCTTGCCGCGGGCGGCGACCTCGTGCACGGTCTCACCGCGCAGGTCGGCGGTCGCGCTGCCCGGAACGCGGATGTCGAAGCGGGTGACGACCTTTCCCGCGAGAGCGGCGTGGAGCTTGGCGGCGGCGCGGTAGACGGTGTCGCCCTCAGGCACGGGTCACCGCCGTTGCACGTGTCGGCGGGGTCTGACGCGAGGGCGGCGTTTCACGTGGGGGCGGGGTCTCACGTGAGGGCGGGGCCTGACGTGCGGGCGGTGTCTCGCGTCGGGGCGCGGTCTCCCCTCGGGGCGCGGTCTCACGCACGGGCGGCCTCTCTCAGCGTGTCGCCGGCGGTGAGCTTGCGCATCGTCAGACCCTTGGGTGATTCGACGAAGCCGGCCTCGCGCAGCGCGCGGCCCACGGCGGTTCCGTAGACGAACTCGCCGTTGACCTGCTCGACCGTCAGCGTGTCGAGCCGGCGCCGGCGCGCCGTCTCGGCCAGGTGACGACCGGCGGCTTGAAGGACCGCTTCGTCGTCGGTGAAGGCGAGGGCGCTGCGGCCACCGCGCTCGAGGTAGAGGCTGAGCTCGCCGTCGACCAGGACCACCAGGCCGCCGGCTTTGCGGCCCGGGCGGTGGGTGACGCCCTCGATCGCGGGCCAGCCGAGAGCCGCCCCGTAGGGGTTGGCGGGGTCGGTGGCGGCGAGCGTCACGGTGCGCAGGGGCGGGGGATCGGCGACGGCCGCGAACTCGCGCAGGCGGTCGACCGTCGCCGACGCGGCGAATTGCGCGGCCCCGAGCTTCTCGATCACGTACCCGCGGCGGCAGTGGCCGGCCTCTTCGAAGCCCGCGAGGATGCGGTACACCTGCGCGAAGCCTCCCGGGACCCCCTCGGACTGCACCGCCCCGCGCGTGACCACACCGTACCGGTCGAGCAGCAGGCTCGCCGTCGCCGTGGCCCGAGCGGCGGGGTCGGGCTCGCGGGCGGGCAGGAGCGACCATCGGCCGCCGAGCGAGGGGGGTCGCGGCGCCGAGGTCGCCCGCGGCATGGCCGCTCCGCGGTACATCCGGGCGCGCGGCGCGCGGCGTGCCACGCGATGCGACTGCCCGCCGCCGCTCAGGAGCGTGCGGACGGGCGCGAAGGTGTCGTTGGTCACGCGGCCGGCCCAGG
The DNA here is from genome assembly GCF_003075375.1 of Microbacterium testaceum. Taxonomy (GTDB): domain Bacteria; phylum Actinomycetota; class Actinomycetes; order Actinomycetales; family Microbacteriaceae; genus Microbacterium; species Microbacterium testaceum_E. Next base: position 33,939 of record NZ_QDFT01000017.1, read on the forward strand.
TCAGCGCCCACAGGGCGTCGTTGACCGACTGCTCGTTCTCGGCGCCGGCCAGCTGCTTCAATTGCGCGGCGAAGTACGCGCCGCCCCCCTCGAGCGCCGCGAGCAGGCGCGCCTCCAGCGAGTCCGGCGCCGGGTCGTCGGCGTCGTCGGGGTCCTGCAGGGTGAAGGGTGCGGCCTCCGCGGGGTGCAGCGCGATCCAGCCGTCGCGACCGGGCAGCGTGCCGTGCCCCGACCACACGACCTCGCCCGTCGCGGTCAGTTCGTCCAGCAGGGCGGGCGAGTAGTCGGACACGCGGGACGGCAGCACGAGGGACTCCCACGCGCTCGCCGGGATCGGCACCCCCGCCAGTTGTTCGATGACAGCGAGCACCCCGTCGATGCCCTCGAGGGGGCGACCGAGGTGCTGCCACACCGGGAGGAAGCGCGCGTACGCAGCGGGGGGAACGGGTTCGACGCTGCCGCGGATCGCCGCGAGCGAGCGCATGCGCAGGCGGCGCAGCACCTCGACGTCGCACCACTCGGTGTCGTCGCCGCGTGCTCCCCCCGACGCCTCGGGCAGGAAGAAGCCGCTCGCCAAGCGCCCCTGCGACTCGAGCCGCTGCAGGGTGAGCCGCGCCACCGCGATGCCCACGCCGAGCCGCTGGGCAACGGCATCCGTCGTGAACGGGGCGTGCGTGCGGGCGAAGCGTGCGACGAGGTCGCCGAGCGGATCGGCGAGGGGCTCGAGGAAGGCGTTCGGGATGCCGACGGGCAGCGCCGCACCCAGGGCGTCGCGCAGGCGCCCGGCGTCCTCGATGCCCGCGGTGCGCGCGACGCCCGCGATCGTGACGCGGATCGCTCGCCGCTCGTCGACGAGGGCCGCCAGATGCTGTTCGGCCTCGGCGAGGGCATCGCCCTCGGTGTCGAGGCGGGCGGCGACCTCGGCCGCGTCGAGCGGGCCCAGGATGCGCAGCAGGTCGGCCACGCCCTCGACGCCGCGCGCCCGGCGGTCCGGATCGAGGCGCTGGGCCTCGCGCTCGAACTGCGCGATGACGTCGGGGTCGAGCAGCTCGCGCATCTCGACCTTGCCGAGCAGCTCGCTCAGCAGCGCGGGATCGACCGACAGGGCCGCGGCCCGTCTCTCGGCGAGGGGGGAATCGCCCTCGTACATGAAGGCGCCGACGTAGCCGAAGAGCAGGTCCCGGGCGTAGGGGGAGGGCTGCGAGGTCGTGATCTCGACGAGCCGGATGCGGCGCTCGCCGATCTGGCGGGCCAGGCGCAGCAGGGCGGGCAGATCGTAGACGTCCTGCAGCACCTCGCGCAGCGTCTCGAGGATGATCGGGAACGCCGGATGCCGTCGGGCCACCTCGAGCAGCTGCGCGGAGCGCTGGCGCTGCTGCCACAGCGGCGACCGTCGATTGGGGTTGAGGCGGGGCAGCAGCAGGGCGCGGGCCGCGCACTCGCGGAAGCGCGAGGCGAACAGGGCCGAACCGCCGACCTCGTCGGTGACGATCTGCTCGAGCTCGTCGGGTTCGAAGACGAACAGGTCGGCACCGGGGGGCTCGGCCGCGGCGTCGGGGACGCGGGCGATGATGCCGTCGTCGCTGGCCACCGCGGCGCCCTCGACGCCGAGCCGTTCGCGGATGCGGGCGTTGACGGCCAGGGCCCACGGGGAGTGCACCTGCATGCCGTAGGGAGAATGCAGGATGATGCGCCAGTCGCCGACCTCGTCGCGGCTGCGCTCGACCGTGAGGGTCTTGTCGGTGGGCAGGCTGCCCGTGGCTTCGCGCTGCTCGGCCAGGTAGGCCAGCAGGTTGGTGATCGCGTTGTCGTCGAGTCCGGATTCGCGGAGCCGCTCTTCGGCCTTGGCGCGGTCGACGCCCGCCAGATCGCGCGAGAACTTGCCCAGGGCCTCGCCGAGCTCGGCCGGTCGGCCGATGCCGTCGCCGTGCCAGAAGGGGAGTTTGCCCGGCTGGCCGAACGCGGGGACGACGTTGACGCGGTCATGGGTGATCTCGACGATGCGCCAGCTGGTCGTGCCAAGGGTGAACACGTCGTTGACGCGGGACTCGTAGACCATCTCTTCGTCCAGCTCGCCGACGCGCGCGTTCTGCGACTCGCCCGCCACGAAGACGCCGAACAGGCCGCGATCGGGGATGGTGCCGCCGCTGGTCACCGCGACGCGCTGTGCGCCGGGGCGACCGGTCAGGGTGCCGGCGTCGCGATCCCACACCAGGCGCGGACGCAGTTCGGCGAACTCGTCGGAGGGGTAGCGGCCGGCGAGCAGGTCGAGGGTCGCCTCGTACGCCGAGCGGGGGAGGGAACGGAAGGGCGCGCTGCGCTTGACCGTCTCGAACCATTCCTCGACGTCGATCGCGCCCAGTGCCGAGGCTGCGACGGTCTGCTGGGCCAGGATGTCGAGCGGGTTCTGCGGCACCGAGATGGCCTCGATGCGGCCGGCGAGCATGCGCTCGGTGACGACGGCGGTGTGCAGCACGTCGCTGCGGTGCTTGGGGAAGAGGGCCGCGCGGCTGACCTCGCCGACCTGGTGGCCCGCGCGTCCGACGCGCTGCAGTCCCGAGGCCGCGCTGGGCGGGGATTCGACCTGGATGACGAGATCGACCGAGCCCATGTCGATGCCGAGCTCGAGACTGCTCGTCGCGACCACGCAGCGCAGCAGTCCCGACTTGAGCTCGTCTTCGACCTGGGCGCGCTGTTCTTTCGACACCGAGCCGTGGTGCGCCTTCGCGAGGATCGCCGCGACGCCCGCCGAGGCCCCCGCCTGCGCCATGACGCCCGCGGGGACCGTCGGCTCGGGCACGTCGATGCCCACGCGTTCGGCGTAGATCTCGTTCAGGCGACCCGTCAGACGCTCGGCGAGGCGGCGCGAGTTGGCGAACACGATCGTGGAGCGGCGCTGCAGGATGCGGTCGACGATGGCCTCTTCGACGTGCGGCCACACCGACCCGGCCATCTCGGTGCTCTCGGGGCGCTCCGAGAACCACTCGCCGTCGCCGGCCTCGTCGGGAGCGGGCGAGCCCGGCGGCGGGGGAGGGTTGAGCATGTCGTCGACCGGGACGACGACCGACAGATCGAAGGCCTTGGTCGCCTTCGGCGCGACGATGTCGACCGGCTGCGAACCCCCGAGGAAGCGGGCGACCTCGTCGATGGGGCGGACCGTGGCCGACAGGCCGATGCGCTGAGCGGGGCTGTCGAGCAGGGCGTCGAGTCGTTCGAGGCTGACGGCCAGGTGGGCGCCGCGTTTGGTAGCGGCCACCGCGTGCACCTCGTCGATGATGACCGTGTGCACGCCGCGCAGCGTCTCGGCCGCCTGGCTGGTCAGCATCAGGTACAGCGACTCGGGCGTCGTGATGAGGATGTCGGGCGGATCGGTGACGAGTTTGCGTCGGTCGCTCGAACTGGTGTCGCCCGAGCGGACGCCCACCGTGACGTTCGGCACGTCGATGCCGAGTCGACGCGCCGACTGGCCGATGCCGACGAGCGGGGAACGCAGGTTCCGCTCGACGTCGACGCCGAGGGCCTTCAGCGGCGAGATGTACAGGATGCGCGTGTTCGGGGTGGGCGTCTTGGCGGAGGCCGTCCGTTTGCCCCGCGCCTTCGGGGCGGCCTGCACGACCTCGGGGCCCTTCTCGCGGAACACGCGATCGATCGCGAAGAGGAACGCGGAGAGGGTCTTGCCCGAACCGGTGGGGGCGACGACGAGCGCGTTGCGGCCGGACGACACGGACTCCCACGCGCCCTTCTGCGCGTTCGTGGGCGCGGAGAAGGCGCCGCGGAACCAGTCCTGCGTCGCAGGACCGAACTTCTGCAACACGTCGGCCATGTCGACATCCTCTCCCGGACCTCCGACATCGGGCCGTGGGTTGCGTTCGCCCGCCGCGATCAGGCCTGCGCGTGTGCGTCGAGATCCTCGAGTCGGGCTTCGAGGAACGCGCGGACGTCGTCCAGCTCGTCCTGCGAGATCGAGTGGGTCAGCCCCGGGTACACGCGCCCGCTCAACTCGCTGTGCGCGGGCAGCCACTGGGCCGTCATGTCGACCAGGGCGGTGGGGATGACGTCGTCCGCGGCGCCGCGGCCCCAGAACACCGGGGGGCGCTGGGCGGCCAGCACCGCGTCGCCGGGCAGTTCGCCGTCGGCGGCGTAGCCGGCCAGGACGACGGTGAACGCCACGGCCGCGGGGGCGACGCGCAGGGTCTGCAGCGCGACCGCGCCGCCCTGCGAGAAGCCCAGCAATCCCACGGGCGCCGGGCCCACGGCATCCTGCACCCAGGACAGCACCGCGTGGGCGGCCGCCGTGACGGCGTCGGGGTCGCGGCCGTCGAGACCCTCGATCGGGTACCACGACGCGCCCGGCATGGGCCACTGCGGGGCCAGGGGAGCGCGCAGGCTCGCGACCGCGAAGCGCTCGGGAAGGTACGGGACGAGGCCGAACAGGTCGTGCTCGTCGGAACCGTAGCCGTGCAGCAGCACGAGCACCGGACGGTCGCCGCGCTCGCTCGGCGGCACCGACCAGCGCACCACGGACGGGTCGAGGGACGGATGCGCGCTCATGTCGACATTGTCGCAAAGCCCTCCGACATCGGCGTCGACGGGCGAGACCCGCCGGCGCCGCGCTCGAGCGTTGCGGGGTGCGCGTGCGATATCCGCGGCAGACGTTGGTATACAGGGAGCATGCCCGTGCGCACACCCGACCCCGATCCCGGCGACAACGGCGACGAGCGCGAACCGCTGTCCGCCTCGTTCCCGGGCGCGCAGCCCGGCCCCAACCCCAACCCGGGGTGGCTGAGCGAGGTCGAGCTGGCCGAGGCGCGCCGTCGCCTGCCGATGCTCTACGTCGAGGCGCTCCCGGTGCGGACCGACGGGATGGGGGCCGTGACGCAGGTCGGCATCCTCTTGCGCGCGACCCCGCTGGGCGAGATGACGCGCACCCTCGTCTCGGGGCGCGTGCGCTACGGCGAGACCGTGCGCGACGCCCTGTTCCGCCACCTCGAGAACGACCTCGGGCCGATGGCGTTCCCTCTGCTGCCGCCCCAGCCGACGCCGTTCACGGTGGCCGAGTACTTCCCGCTCCCCGGGGTCAGCGCGTTCCACGACGACCGCCAGCACGCGGTGTCGCTCGCATACGTCGTGCCCGTCACGGGAACGTGCGAGCCGCGTCAGGACGCCCTCGAGGTCACCTGGCTGTCGCCGCAGGAGGCGGCATCCGATGCCCTCTCCGACGAGATGGAGGGCGGCCGCGGCACCCTGATCCGTCTCGCCCTGGCCTCGGTCGGCGCGCTGCGCTGACGGGTCCTCCCCACCCGCCGCGCGCCCTCGGGCCCACGCCGGGGGCATTGCCGGTGTCGGTGGCCCTGCCTAGGGTCGGAGGATGCCGGATTCTCCCCTGGAACCCCTGACCCTGCCCCGCGATCTCGACGGGTGGCGCGCGTTCGCCGACGAACGGCCCCGCGAACTGCTCGACCGCGTCACCGCCATCGATCTGCGCCTCATCTCCGAGACCGACCTGACGCTGCGCGAGCGACTCTCCCTGTGGAACGAGGCCGACATCGCGCTCGCCGCGGCCGCCGCTCCCTCGCACCTGCTCAGCGAATCCCACCCCGACGAGGGCGTGCGCGACGCGGCCGAGAAGCAGGCGCAGCTCATCGACGCGGTGCAGTCCCGACGACTCCTCGACACGTCGCTGTGGGCCGTCTTCTCCGACGGCGACGACGCGGCGCTCGACGCCGGCGAGCAGCGGTTCCTCGCGCAGGTGCGCCGCGACTTCCGGCGCGGGGGCGTCGACCTCTCCGACGCCGAGCGCGACCGCGTGCGCGAGCTCGCCGAGCGCGACACCGCCCTGTCGCTGACGTTCTCGCGCAACATCCGCGAGGGGCGTCGCGAGATCCGGGTCCCGGCGTCCTCGCTCGCGGGTCTGCCGGCCGACTTCATCGACGCGCACCCCGCCGACGCCGAGGGCATGGTCACCCTCACCACCGAGTACACCGACCTCATGCCCGTGCGCGAGTACGCCGGCGATCGTTCGGTGCGGCACGCCCTCGTCGGCGCCTACAACGACCTGGCCTGGCCCGAGAACGAGGCCGTCCTCGCCGAGCTGCTGGCCGTCCGGGCCGAGCGGGCGGCGCTGCTGGGTTACGGTGACTGGGCCGACTACGAGACCGAGACGCGCATGATCGGCTCCAGTGCCGCGGTCGCCGCGTTCCTCGAGCAGGTCGCCGCCGCGGTGGGCCCGGCGGCCGCCGCGGAGTACGACCGCGTCCTCGCGCGCCTGCAGCGCGACGACCCCGACGCCGCGGCCGTCACGATCGCCGACTTCTGGTACGTCCTGGGGGCGCTGAAGCGCGAGGAGTACGACGTCGACGCGCAGCTCGTCCGGTCCTACTTCCGCTTCGACCGCGTGCTGGACGGCGTCCTTTCGACCACCGGGCGCCTGCTCGACGTCGAGTACGTCCCGGTCGACGCGCCCTCGTGGCACGACGACGTGCGCACCTACGACGTGGTGCGCGCGGGCGAACGCCTCGGCCGCATCCACCTCGACCTGCACCCCCGCGACGGCAAGTACAACCACGCGGCGTGCTTCGGACTCGCGCCCGGCATCGCCGGCCGAGCGCTCCCCGAGTCGGTGCTGCTGTGCAACTTCTCGCGCGGCCTGCTCGAGCACGACGAGGTCGTGACGTTCTTCCACGAGTTCGGCCACCTCGTCCACGACATCCTCGGCGGACACCAGAAGTGGGCGCGCTGGACGGGCGTCGCCACCGAGTGGGACTTCGTCGAAGCCCCCAGCCAGCTGCTCGAGGAATGGGCCTGGGATGCCGGGGCCCTGGCGTCCTTCGCGCGAAACGACGACGGCGAGCCCATCCCCGCCGACCTGGTCGCGCGCATGCGCACCGCCGACGCCTTCGGCCGCGCGCTCGAGGTCGCCCGCCAGCTCGGCCACGCGACCACCTCGTACCGCCTGCACGTCGAGCGTCCCGCCGATCTGCGCGAGGCGGTCGACGGCTACTACCGCGCCGCCAGTCCCGTCACGCCCCTCGACGGCTCGCACTCCTACGCCGGCTTCGGCCACCTGACGGGATACGGCGCGTGCTATTACACGTACCAGTGGAGCCTCGTCATCGCGCGCGACCTGCTGTCGGCCTTCGACGACGACCTCTTCGACGCCGACACGGCCAGCCGGTACCGTCGCGAGATCCTCGAGCCCGGCGGCACGCGGGATGCGCGCGACCTGGTCCGGTCTTTCCTCGGTCGCGAGAGCACCTTCGACGCCTACCGCCGCTGGCTGGCGGGCGAGTGAGACGGAGAGGGCCGCGGCATCCGTCCCCGGATACCGCGGCCCTCTCCGGCGTTCTGGCCCCGCGGGGCCGGGCTCAGGCGCTCGTCTCGCGGGCGATCGCCGCGACGAACGCGTCGATGTCGGACGCGGTGGTGTCGAACGAGCACATCCACCGCACCTCGCGGCGCAGCTCGTCCCAGTCGTAGAACCGGAAGCTCCGACGCAGGCGATCGGCGACGCCGACCGGCAGGATCGCGAAGACGCCGTTCGCCTGGGTGGGCTGGGTGAACTCGACGCCCTGGATGGATCCGTCGGCCAATCCCGCCTCGACCCCCGCGCGCAGGCGCTGCGCCATGGCGTTGGAGTGGCGGGCGTTCTTCAGCCACAGGTCGTTCTCGAGCAGGGCGACCAGCTGCGCCGAGACGAAGCGCATCTTGCTCGACAGCTGCATGTCGAGCTTGCGCAGGTACGTCAGTCCCGTCGAGGCCTCGGGATCGAGCACGACGATCGCCTCGCCGATCATGGCGCCGTTCTTGGTGCCGCCGAAGCTGAGCACGTCGACGCCGGCGTCGCGCGTGAACGCCCGCAACGGCACGTCGAGGGCGGCGGCGGCGTTCGAGATGCGCGCTCCGTCCATGTGCAGGCGCATGCCGTGGCCGTGGGCGTGGGCGGCGAGCTCGCGGATCTCGTCGACGGTGTAGAGCGTGCCGAGCTCGGTCGACTGGGTGATCGACACCACCAGCGGCTGCGCGCGGTGCTCGTCGCCCCAGCCCCACGCCTCGCGGTCGACCAGCTCGGGGGTCAGCTTGCCGTCGTCGGTGGGCACGGTGAGCAGCTTGATGCCGCCGACGCGCTCGGGTGCTCCGCCCTCGTCGACGTTGATGTGAGCGGTGGATGCCGAGATCACGGCGCCCCATCGGGGGAGCATCGACTGCAGCCCGACGACGTTCGCGCCGGTGCCGTTGAAGACCGGATAGGCCTCGACGCCCTCGCCGAGCATCGAGACGAAGAGCTCCTGCAGGCGGGCGGTGTAGACGTCTTCGCCGTACGCGACCTGGTGGCCTTCGTTGGCGGCGGCGATCGCGGCGAGGACGTCGGGGTGGATGCCGGAGTAGTTGTCGGAGGCGAAACCGCGCACCGACGCGTCATGGAGGGATGTCACCCGTCCAGCGTAACGACCGGTGGGGACACGTCTCCTCCCCACCCGCCCGTCCTCGGTCCGTCTCCCCGGGGAAGGCCGTCGCGCCGCCGGGTGTCGGTGGGCACGGCGAGAATGAGGGGATGCACCTCGACCCCGAAGCGATCAGCATCGCCGACGAGATCTTCTCGGCGGGAGCCATGGCGCGCGCCGATCGGCTGCTGGTCTACGGCTCGGTCGAGGTGGGCGAGGTCAAGGCGTTCGAGGGCGTCCTCGTCGTCTCTGCGCAGTCGTTCGGCGCCGCGGGCTACGAGCATCTCGAACTGCGCGTCCGCGACGACCTCTCCCGGCTGTCGGGGTGGTGCTCGTGCGGCCGCGGGCCCGAGTGCGAGCACTCGTGCGCGGCGGCCATCGTGCTGTTCGACCGCATGATCTCGGCGGGTCGGCCGCCCAAGCCCGAGTGGCAGCGGTCGCTCGACGAGCTGCTGGCGCAGTCCGCGCCGGTCGTCGACGAGCCGCCGGTCGACCTCTGTCTCTTCCTGTCCGTGCGCCGAGGCGGGGGACACGGCCGCAGCACCGCCCTCACCCTCACGGCCCGCCCGGGTATGCGCGGCTCGCGCGGCACCTGGATCAAGGGTCGCGCCGGGTGGTCCCAGCTGGCGGCGCTGCCCGCCGAGCCGCGCGCCCGCGCGGCGCTCGACAGCCTGGGGCGCATCGGCCGTTCCGGCAACGGCGCCTTCCTCTCGGACGAATGGATGCCGCTGGCCGCCGTCCCCCCGCACGCGCTCTGGCTGCAGCTCGAGACGGTGGCGGCCGCGGGGGTGCCGATCGTGTCGGGCTCCGGCGCCCACCACCCCGTCCGCATCCCCGACGAGGCGGCCACCGCGGCTGTCGCGGTCGATCGACGGGGGTCCTCCCTGCAGGTGCGCGGGATCGCCACCGGCCTCGACGACGAGCTCGCCGCCTCACCCGCGTGGGTGGTGGGCGACCCCGCCGTGGCCGTGGCCTACGTCGCCGATCGCGACGGAGACGACGAGCGCATCACCCTCGTGCGCCTCGCCGAGGCCGTGACCGGACCCGTCCGCGGTCTGCTCGCGCGTTCCGGTGCCCTCACGATCGACGACGGGGGGAGAGAGACGTTCGTGAACGAGTACCTCCCGCGGCTGCAGCTCGACGCCCCGGTCGTGTCGCCGCGGGGCACGGTCGACCTGCCGCCCGTGCCCGCGCCGGTGCTCGAGATCGCGGTCGATCACGCGGCGGACACCACCACGATCTCGGCGCGGTGGGATCGCTCGACCACGAGGGGCCGGCGGGACGCGGCCCACGAGGCGGGCGTGCTCGCCGCGGTCGCGACCGTGGCGCAGTCGCTGGGGATCGACGTGCCGCAGCCGTACGCGTCGGGGTCGACGCCGGCCCGACGACTCGCCCCCGCCGAGGCGGCGATCCTCCTGGCCGAGGGTGTTCCGGCGCTGGGTGCGATCGACCACGTCGTCGTCCTCACGACCGGCGACGACAGTCCCTTCCACGCGGTGGTCGACGCCCCGAGCGTTCAGCTCCGCACCGGGGACGATGACGGCAGCGATTGGTTCGACCTGCACGCCAGGGTGACGGTGGGCGAGGTCGAGGTCGACGCCGCCACCCTCTACACGGCTCTCGCGGCCGGTGATCGCGTGCTCTTCCTCGGCAACGGCTCGTACGTGCGCCTGGACACCCCCGAATTCGACCGGCTCCGGCTCGTCATCGACGAGGCGCGCGCCCTCGTCGATCGCCCCGAGTCCGCCCTGCGGATCAACCGGTACAACGTTGGCCTCTGGGACGAACTCACCGAGATGGGGCTCCTCGCCGCGAACGAGGCCGAGTGGTGGCTGCGCGTGCGCGGACTGACCGATGACGCGGCCATCGTCCCGGTCCCGCCTCCGTCGGGCTTGCGCGCGACCCTGCGCGACTACCAGCGCGTCGGTCTGGACTGGCTGCACTTCCTGCGCGTCCACGGGCTCGGCGGCATCCTCGCCGACGACATGGGGCTCGGAAAGACGGTGCAGACCATCGCGATGATGCAGGCGGCCGTCGAGTCCGACGCCGACGCGGCGCCGTTCCTCATCGTGGCCCCGACGAGCGTGGTGGGCAATTGGGCGCGCGAGTGCGCGCAGTTCGCCCCCGACCTGCGGGTGGCGACGGTGACCGCCACCCGCACCCGGCGAGGCACGACGATCGCCGAGGCGGTCGCGGGCGCGCACGTCGTCGTGACCAGCTACGCGCTCCTGCGCCTCGAGCAGGAGCAGTACGCCGAGGTCGAGTGGTCGGGCCTCGTCCTCGACGAGGCGCAGCAGATCAAGAACCCGTCCTCGCGCGGGTATCGGGCGGCGCGGTCGCTTCCCGCGCCCTTCCGCGTGGTCATCACCGGCACGCCGATGGAGAACAACCTGCTCGAGCTGTGGTCCCTGGTCTCCCTCGTCGCTCCCGGTCTGCTCGGCACCCGCGAGGCGTTCACCGCGCTGTACCGCACCCCGATCGAGAAGAACGGCGACACCGCGCGCCTCGACCTGCTGCGGCGACGCATCCGGCCCTTCCTCCTGCGGCGGACCAAGGAGCTCGTCGCCTCCGAGCTGCCGCCCAAGCAAGAGACGGTCCTCGAGGTGACCCTGCACCCGACGCACCGCAGGCTCTACGACCGGCGGTTCCACCGCGAGCGGCAGCGACTGCTGGGCCTGCTGGACGACGCCGACGCCAACCGGTTCGCGATCTTCCGTTCGCTGACGATGCTGCGTCAGCTCGCACTCGACCCCGCCCTCGTCGACGAGGGCGAGGCGCCGTCGGCAAAGTTGGACGCGCTCGCCGAACTGCTCGTCGAGGCGGCGGCCGAGGGGCACCGCGTCCTCGTCCTGAGTCAGTTCACCCGCTTCCTGCGCGCCGCCAGGGACCGCTGCGCCGCAGAGGGCATCCGCTCCGGCTACCTGGACGGCACCACCACGCACCGACAGGACGAGATCGACCGTTTCCGCGACGGCGACGATCCCGCGTTCTTCGTCTCGCTCAAAGCCGGCGGGGTCGGTCTCAACCTCGTCGAGGCCGACTACGTCGTGCTGCTCGACCCGTGGTGGAACCCCGCGGTCGAAGCCCAGGCCATCGACCGCGCCCACCGCATCGGGCAGACCCGGCCCGTCATCGTCTACCGACTCGTGGCCGCCGACACCGTGGAGCAGAAGGTCATCGCGCTGCGCGAGTCGAAGGCGGAGCTGTTCTCGCGGGTACTCGACGGCGGCGAGGCGGGGGACTTCACCGGGGGTCCCCGTCTCACGGCGGCCGACATCCGCGGCCTCATCGACTGAACGGCCGGCCGCGCCGGGGGTCTGGCCGATGTCGGACGTGCGGTCTAGCGTGACCCCCATGACCGAAGAGCACTCCGCCGACGCCGCGTCCGGCGTGGTCGTGGCGCCGCCGGCGAACGGTCGCCGCACGTTCCTGGCGGTCCTGGTCAACACGGCCGCCGCCAACGTGACCACGAGCTTCCTGTGGTTCGCCCTCACGTTCTGGGTGTACCTCGAGACGCGGTCCGTCCTCGCGACCGGCATCGTCGGCGGGGCCTACATGCTCCTGCTGGCGGTCTTCGCGATGGTCTTCGGGTCGCTCGTCGATCGCCATCGCAAGCACCGTGTCATGGTCGTCTCGGGCGTCGTCACCCTGGTCGCCTTCCTGCTGGCGGGCGCCCTGTGGCTCGCCCTGCCCGAGACCGCGCTCCTCGACCTGGGGGCCCCGTGGTTCTGGGCGTTCTCGGGCATCATCCTCGGGGGCGCCGTGATCGAGAACCTGCGCAACATCGCCCTCTCGACCACCGTCACCCTGCTCGTGCCCGTCGAGCGGCACGCCAACGCCAACGGGCTCGTCGGAACCGTGCAGGGGCTCGCCTTCGTCGTCACGAGCGTCTTCAGCGGATTGTCCGTGGGCTTCCTCGGCATGGGGTGGACGTTGGCGATCGCGATCGTCCTGACCCTCGTCGCGCTCGTGCACCTGCTGACGATCCGCCTCCCCGAGGCGCGGCCCTCGGCCGCGGCCGACGGCACGCCGCTTGTCGACCTCCGCGGCGCGATGCGCGCCGTGCGCGCGGCCCCCGGCCTGTTCGCACTTATCGTGTTCTCGACGTTCAACAACCTCATCGGCGGCGTGTACATGGCGCTCATGGACCCCTACGGCCTCGAGCTCTTCCGCATCGAGATCGACGGGCGGGTCTACGACGCCGAGGTCTGGGGGATCGTGCTGGCGATCAGCGCCACCGGGTTCATCATCGGCGGTGGTCTCGTCGCCCGCTTCGGGCTCGGGCGCAACCCCATCCGCACGATGCTCTGGATCGTCATGGCGATGGGCGTTCTCGGGGCGGTTTTCACGCTGCGCGAGTGGTGGTGGCTCTACGGCCTGGGCATCTGGGTGTACATGGCGCTCATCCCGCCCGTCGAAGCCGCCGAGCAGACGGTCATCCAGAAGGTGGTCCCTTTCGAGACGCAGGGACGCGTCTTCGGTTTCGCCGCGGCCTTCGAGTCCGCGGCCGCCCCGGTGACGTCGTTCCTCATCGCGCCGATCGCGCAGTTCTTGATCATCCCGTACATGAACGATGACGCCGGCCGTGCGGGATGGGGCTGGCTGCTCGGCGAGGGGCAGTCCCGCGGCATCGCGCTCGTGTTCCTGGGGGCGGGGATCGTGATGGTCGTGGTCGCCGCGCTGGCCTTCGCGACGCGGTCCTACCGCGTCCTGTCGACGCAGTACCGATCGGCCGAGCCCCGGACGCCCGCGTCGGCCTCAGGACCCGGCGGCCAGCTCGATGACGACGTCGTTGACAGCCGCGGCGGTGTCGTCCCACAATCCGACGAACGCTGAGGCGAGGGCATCCTCGAGCCCCTCCAGACTGCGCACGCGGAAGATCGCGGCGGCCGCCGTCGCCTCCCGACCGACGTCTCGGGCCGCTTTTGCGTAGCCCTGGGCGACGGCGCGAACCCAGGCCTCGCTCGCCGCCTTGACCGCCGCGTAGTTGGCGCCGCCCGCGAGCGGGCGCGCGACGGCCGTCGACGAGACGATCGCGAGACGTCCCGCGGTCGAGGCGCGCAGGTCGTCGTCGAACGCCCGGCTGACATGACGCAGCGCGGTGAGCCCGCGCGAGAGGAAGGCGAAGTCCGCGTCGCTCTGACCGGCCAGTCCGCCGCCCCCGCGCCACCCGCCCACGAGGTGCAGCACGCCGTCGACCGTCCCGTGGAGGGCCTGCACACGCTCGCGCATCGCGATCACGGCGCTCTCGTCGGTCAGATCGCTCCGCTCGACGGCCACGCCGGGCAGAGCCGATCGGACGGCGGCGAGACGCTCAGCGTCGGAGCCGACGACCACCACGCGTGCGCCCGCGTCGAGCAGCGCGCGGGCGCATGCCCGGCCGGCCGCGCTGGTCCCGCCGGCGAGGAGCACGAGGCGGCCGCCCACGAGCTCACCGGTCGCTGTGTCGGCATCCATCGATATCCGCCCTTTCCCGAGGCCGAGCTCCGCCGACGTCCGGTGTCAGTCCGTCCCGCGGATCCCCGCGGTCGACGCGATCACGGGGCGCATCTTCTTCTCGAGCGCTTCGAAGAACATCGACAGGGGGAACTCGTCGTCCATCACCGCGTCGGTGTAGCCCTTCGGCAGACCCGCGAGAACCTCGTCCGGCAGGCCCCGCGCCCACACCGAGGCGGGGTGCGGGGTGACGACCGCGCGCACCAGGTCGTACGCGGCGAGCCAGTGCGCCGTCTTGGGGCGGTCGATCGAGCGCCAGTAGAGCTCGTCGATCGCGTCGGCCAGGGCGACGACCGCGGCGGGAACCTCGTCCCAGTCGAAGGCGAGCGAGGTGTCGGTCCAGTGCAGGACGCGGCGCTGGTGCAGCCACGCGAACAGCAGCTGCCCGCCCAGTCCGTCGTAGTTGCGCACGCGCGAACCCGTGATGGCGAAGCGGAAGATGCGGTCGAAGATCACCGCGTACTGCACCAGCTCGGCGTGCTGGAGCATCTCGCGCTCGGCGTCGTCGAGGTCGTCGCGCGCCGACAGGCGCGCTTGCAGCGACACGCACTCGCGGAACGCCGTCAGGTCGCAGCGCAGTTCCTCGAGCGAGTAGAGGAAGAACGGCATCCGCTGCTTGATCATGAACGGGTCGAAGGGCAGGTCGCCGCGCATGTGGGTGCGGTCGTGGATGAGATCCCACATCACGAACGTCTGCTCGGTCAGCGCCTGGTCGTCGAGCATGCGGGCGGCAGCGGCGGGAAGCTCGAGCTTGGTGATCTCAGCGGCGGCGCCGGTGACGCGGCGGTAGCGGGCGGCCTCGCGGTCCTGGAAGATCGCACCCCACGTGAAGGACGGGATCTCGCGCATCGCGACGGTCTCGGGGAACAGCACCGCGGAGTTGGTGTCGTAGCCCGAGGTGAAGTCGATCAGGCGCAGCGAGACGAACAGCCGGTTGGTGTACTCGGTCTCGAGGCGGGCGATGAACTCGGGCCAGATCGCCTCGACCAGCACGGCCTCGACGTGCCGCTCGCTCGAGCCGTTCTGCGTGTACATGGGGAACACGACGAGGTGACGGATGCCGTCGACCCGGTGCTCCTGGGGCTGGAAGGCGACCAGCGAGTCGAGGAAGTCGGGGACGCCCAGGCCCTCGGCGCTCCAGCGACGGAAGTCGGCGATCGAGGCGGTCAGGTATGCCGCGTCGTGGGGGAAGAGCGGAGCGAGGGCGTCGATGGCCTCGATGATGTCGGCGATCGGGCCGGCGGCCGCGGCGGTGTCGTCGATCGAGCCGTCCTTGGCCTGGAGGGGCTGGAGGGCGGTGGCGGCGGCCTTGAGCTGGGCCCAGGCGGGGGTGAGCTCGGCCTCGTCGGCGCCGCGGCCGTCGAGCAGATCACGGGTGGCGCGGATGGTCGTCGCGGTGGTCATGGCATCCTCCGATCAGGGCTGTAAATATTCCTGCCGAGTAGCGATGCTAACGGAAAACTTACGGAGTCCGCCAGTGTCGTCCGGCGGCCGCCTGCTACTGTCGAGCGCATGACCGAGGCCTCCGCTGTTCCGCCGCGCCTCGACGACGCCGTGGACGCCGCCATCGTGCGCGAGATCTCGCTCGACGCGCGCGCGACGCTGTCCCACCTGTCCGAACGGGTGGGGCTGTCGGTGTCGGCCGTGCAATCCCGCCTGCGTCGCCTCGAGGCGCGCGGAATCGTGCAGGGATACCGTCCGATCCTCGATGCCGAGGCCCTGGGGCGCCCGCTCGCCGCGTTCGTCGAGATCACCCCGCTCGACCCCGCCCAGCCCGACAACGCCCCCGAACTGCTCGCCCACCTCACGGCCATCGAGGCCTGTCACTCGATCGCGGGTGACTCGGCCTACATGCTGTTCGTCCGCGTGCCGACGCCGCGCGATCTCGAATCGCTGATCCGCGACATCCGCGCCGCGGCGCAGGTGAACACCCGCACCACGGTCGTCCTGCAGACCTTCTTCGAGGCGCGACCGATCGAACCGGCCGCGTTCCCCGCCTGACGCGGCGCGCGTCAGGCGGCGTCGTTCTCGGGGTTGTGCGCCCAGGTGGGCGCCAGGGCGCGGATCCGCGCCGCTCGCCACTGCCAGGTCGTCCACAGGCCGAGCCACAGCGCGGGTGCGGTCGCGCCGCCGATCGTCAGCCGCTCCCGCCACAGCGTCTTGCCGGGCTGTCCGGGCGCCTCCGACACGGCCATCTGGTGGTCCCAGACGTCCAGGCTCGACAGGGGACCGGTCAGCGGCACGCCCCAGTCGCGGAACACCCGTACCCGTCCGTTCGCGTCGCGGGTTTCGCGGTCGGCGACCGAGATCAGCTGACGGCCGACGGGAACGAGCCCGGCGACGCTCATCTGCACCGGCACGTCGTCGCCCGACTCGAAGGACGTCGGCATGGTGCCGAGCGCCTCGACGTCGAGGAGCGGGCCGTACAGTTCCGCCACGGCGCGCGGCGAGTGCAGGGCGCGCCAGGCGGCGTCCGGGTCGCAGTCGATCACGAACTTGAGCAGGATGCGCATGACCTCGATCGTGCCGCATCCGCACCTCGAGCGAGCACGGCTTGACGAAGACGGCGGCGCCGCACGCTCGTCCTAGGCTCGAGGGATGCCGAACACCGCCGCTTACGCGCAGTCCGACTATCAGGTGCGACTGGACTGGGGCGGCGCGGGGCTCGAACGCCTCGCGCCCGCGCACATCGTCGTCGTGGTCCAGACGCTCGGTCTGACGGCGCGAGCCCTCTCGGCGTGCGAGCGCGGAGGGGTCCTCGATCTCGCCCCGGGCGCGGGCGCGGACCTCGCGCGCGCGGCCGCGGGCGCCGGCGCGCACGTCGTCGTCGGGGGGCTGCGCAACGCCGCGGCGGTGGCGGCGCACGTGCTCGACCGTCAGCGCGCGCGGGGGGAGCGGACGAGCATCTCGATCCTCGCCGTGGGGGCCCCCGAGGATCCGGGAACGGATGCCACCCGCTTCGCCGTCGACGACCTGCTCGGCGCCGGGGCCGTCATCGCGGCGCTCGGCGATCTCGGCATCGACCACGCCTCGCCCGAGGCCGCGGTCGCGGGCGAGGGATTCCGCGCGCTCGGCGGTGCCGTGCGTCACCTGCTCACGGCCAGCGGTGCGGGCCGGGCGCTCGCGGCCGAGGGCGGACGCGACGACGTCCTGGTCGCCGCGACGCGCGATGCGGCATCCGTGGTCCCGGTCCTCGACGGCGACGTCTTCCGCGCGGCCTGACTCCGCGCCTCCGGCCGTTTCGGACGCCCGCCCCCACCGCGTCATGCACCCGCCGCGGCCGGTCTGTTCGTGGAACGGGGCGTGCGCCTCACCGCGTCATGCACCCACCGCGGGCTGCCCGCTCGCGGAACGGGGCGAGCGCCTCACCGCGGCGTCGCCGCCGCCAGTCTCGTCGCGGGGCTGATGTCGCGACGCTCCCACGACAGGGCGAATCGCGGGTCGAACGAGGGGGCGCACCGCGCGCACGAGGTGGGGCGCGTCGCACGGCGGTGCCGGTACGCGATGTGGCCCGCGGGACACGTGCCCACCCAGGGGGCCAGCTCGTTCGCGGTCTCTCCGGCGTGGGTCGTGCCGCCGACGTAACCGAGGTCGCGGGCCGTGCGCTTCCACGCCGGGCCGTGCCCGGCGCCGACGCCCGCGAGCGCGTGCGCGACCTCGTGCAGGAGCGTCTGATGATTGGTGTCGTCGTCGTAGCGCGCGGCGAGGTAGCGCGAGACGCTGATGCGCTTGCGCCCGTAGTCGCACAGCCCCGCGCGCCGCTTGGCGTTGTCGAAGGCGAACGACCACGATGCGTCGAGGTGCAGGGCGATCAGCGCCTCGGCCCACGTGCGTACGCGCTGCAGTTCGGACATGTCCGGGATCCTAGGCGGGGGGTCCGACACTCAGCTCGCGACGACCTCGCGCGTGCGACGGCGGTCCGCCGCGTCGATGGCGAGCAGGGTCGACTCGAGCTGCTTGTCGGTGGCGCCGGCGTTCTGGCGCAGGAACAGCGCCTGCTTGAAGTCGCGACGCGCGGACTCGTAGTCGCCCTCGTCGTAGTGCACCTTGCCGCGGTGCTGCAGGGCGAAGGCGGCGATGCTCGCCCAGCCCTGACCCTCGGCCTCCTCGGCGCACATGGTCAGCTCCTGCTCGGCGGCGGCGTAGGCGCCGCGGCACTGCATGATCGTGGCGTGCAGGATGCGCGCGCGCAGCAGGTCGCGACGCGTCCCCGCCATGCGGGCCACGCGCACGGACTGCTCCGAGATCGACAGGGCCTCGTCGAAGCGGTCGAGCACCTTCAGCAGCCACACCCGCTCGAGAAGGGCGTGCAGACTGCGCTGCTCGCCGATCTCTTCGAGACGCTCCGCGCACTCGCGAGAGTCGGTGACCTCGCGCAACGTGTCGGGGTCGTACCCGTGGATGTAGCTCACCGGCGCTCCTCTCGGTCCAGCAGGACTACCAGTGTGCGCCGCGCTCGGCCCGTCGGTCGACTCGCCACGCGGTCGAGGCCCGATCACGCTCGCGTCAGCGGTCGAAGATGGATGCCGAGGGCTTCGGCGAGGGGGTCGCGTCGCCGTCGACGGCGGGGCGGGATCCGCGGACGAACTCGTCGATCTCGCTGCCCTGCGCGACCTTCGCGGGGTGGGGGCCGGCCGCCATGAGACGGGGCAGCCATTCGACGGGGAGCGGGGCCGCGGAGGCGGCGACGACCAGGTTGCCGAAGCGGCGGCCCTTGAGCACCTGCACCTCGGCCAGGACGATCACCTCGGGAAGCACCTCGCGTACGGTCGCGACCTGGCGGCGCGCGAAGGCGAGACCGGGCCCGTCCGAGACGTTGACCAGCAGCACGCCGTCCGGGGCGAGCAGGGCCGCCGCCTCGCGGTAGAACTCCACGGTGGTGAGGTGGGCGGGGGTCTGCGCCCCCGAGTAGACGTCACTGACGAGCAGGTCGACCGCGCCGGTGAGACCGGCCGGAAGCCGCGACAGGCCCGCGCGGGCATCGCCGATGCGGACCCGGATCGACGCACTGCGAGGCAGGGGGAGGTTCTCGCGCACGAGATCCCACAGCGCCGGTTCCAGTTCGATGACCTGCTGGCGCGAGCCCGGACGCGTCGCCTCGACGTAGCGGGGAAGGGTGAGCGCGCCCGCGCCGAGGTGCACGGCCGTCAGCGGCTGTCCCGGCATCCGCAGTCGATCGATCACGGCGCCCATGCGCGCGACGTACTCGAAATGCAGGTGGGTGGGGTCGTCGAGATCGACGTGCGATTGGGGCGTGCCGTCCACGACGAGCTCGGAACCCGAGACGAAACCCGACGGCGACACGCGCGCGAGCGTGCCGTCCGAGAGGCGCGCGGTGGGGGCGTCGTCGGGTTCGATGCGCATGCGTGCCATGGCTCCACGCTAGCCGGGCGCCCCGCAGGAGGGGTCCAGCCCGACCGGCGGACGCGGGCGGGGCGGCGGTACCGTGGCGACATGCGCGTGGACCTCAACGCCGACCTGGGCGAGACCGTCGACGGGATGCCGACCGCCGACGACGAGGCCCTGTTCGCCGTCGTCAGCAGCGCCAACGTCGCCTGCGGGGGCCACGCGGGCGACGAGAACTCGATGTGCGAGGCGGTCGCGCGGGCCGCGCGCTTCGGCGTGGCCGTGGGGGCGCATCCCTCGTACGACGACAGAGCGCACTTCGGTCGCGTGCGTCGCGACCCCGAGCCGCTCGCGCTCCGCGCCGACGTGTCGGCGCAGCTGTCCGCCCTCGTCGCCGCCGGCGCCGACGTCCGCTACGTCAAACCCCACGGCGCGCTCTATCACGCGGTCGTCGACGATGCGGATCAGGCATGGGCCGTCGTCGCCGCCGTCGCCGATCTGTCGGCTGCGCTGGGGCGGCCTCTGCCGGTGCTCGGCCTTCCCGGAGCGATCACGGCGGCCGCGGCATCCGCGGGTCTGCCCTTCGTGCGCGAGGCGTTCCTCGACCGCGGGTACACCGCCGCCGGGGGGCTCGTCCCGCGCGGCGAGCCCGGGGCCCTGCTCGAGGACCCGGTCCACGTCGCCGAGCGGGCCGTCCGCCTCGTGCGCGACGGCGAGGTCGTCGCGATCGACGGCACGCTCGTCGCGGTCGACGCCGCGTCGCTGTGCCTGCACGGCGACAGCCCGGCCGCGGTCGCGATGGCGCGGGCGGTCCGGGCGGCCCTGGACGACGCGGGTGTCGAGGTCCGCGCGCCGTGGTGACGCTGCGGGCGATGGGGGAGCGGGCGATCCTCGCGGAGGTCGCCGACCTCTCTTCCGTGCTCTCGCTGCACGCGGCGCTCGCCGCGGACCCGCCGCCCGGGATCGACGAGCTGGTCCCCGCCGCCCGGACGGTGCTCGTCGCCTTCGACCCCTCGCGCCTGAGCGCCCCCGCCGTGCGCGCATGGATCCGCGCCGCGGGGTCCGCGACCGCTCCGGCCGCGGCGCCCGGGCCGCTCGTCGAGATCCCCGCGCGCTACGACGGAGCCGACCTCACCGACACCGCCCAGCTGCTCGGCCTGACCGTCGCCCAGCTGGTGGCGCGGCACGCGGCCGCCGAGTGGACCGTGGCCTTCACGGGCTTCGCGCCGGGTTTCGCCTACCTGGTCAGTCCTGACTGGAGGTTCGACGTCCCGCGCCTGGCGGCGCCCCGCACGCGGGTGCCGGCGGGCGCCGTCGGCGTCGCGGGAGAGTTCACCGGCGCCTACCCCCGCGAGACGCCGGGCGGGTGGCGATTGCTCGCCACGACCGATGTCCGTCTCTTCGACCCGGATGCCGCCCGCCCCGTGCTGCTGCCCCCGCGCGCTCGCGTGCGGTTCGTTCCGTCGCGGGCGCTCGCCGCGGCGGCATCCCCTCCTCCCGTGTCGCGCGTCGCGTCGGGTGCTCGAGAAGAGCGGGTGGATGCCGTCCCCCCGGCCTCGCTGCGCATCCTCGCGCCGGGGGCCTCCGCCACGATCCAGGACCTCGGCCGTCCGCACCGCGCGGCGCTGGGGGTGGCGCGCTCGGGAGCCCTGGACCGTGGCGCCCTGCGCGTGGCGAACCGGCTCGTGGGCAATGCCGAGTCGGCCGCCGGCGTCGAGGTCGTGCTCGGCGGCCTGCGCGTGCGGGCCGAGCGCGACACGTGGGTCGCCGTCACCGGCGCGCTCGCCGATCTCCGGATCGACGGCGTCCCCGTGCCCGCCTACGCCCCGGTGCGTCTGGCCGCGGGCGCCGAGCTGGACATCGGCGTGGCGCGCGCCGGGGTGCGTCTGTACCTGGGCGCGCGCGGGGGTGTGCTCTCGTCGCGCGTGCTGGGGTCCGCGGCATCCGATTCGCTGGCGGGGCTCGGGCGCGCGCCCCTCGCCGCCGGCGATGTGCTGAGCCTCGGTCGGCCCGCCGGTGCCGTGCCCGTCGTCGACGCGTTCCCGTGGACGGTGCCGCCCGCGCGCGTCGACGTCCCCGTCGGCGAGGGCCCGCGCGCCGACTGGTTCGCCCCCTCGGCGTGGTCGACCCTGACGCGCGCGAGCTGGACGGTGTCGTCGCGCGCCGACCGGGTCGGCATCCGGCTCGACGGACCGGTGCTGGATCGCCTCCGCCACCACGAGCTGCCGAGCGAGGCGATGCGCCCCGGCGCGATCCAGGTGCCCCCGCACGGTCGCCCCGTCGTCCTGCTGGCCGACGGTCCGGTGACCGGTGGGTACCCCGTGATCGGTGTGGTTCCGGATGCCGCTCTCGATGCCCTCGCGCAGGCGCGTCCGGGTGATCTCGTGCGGTTCCGGGGCCGCTGACGCGGTCGGTCGGGGGAATGCCGGACGGGCGCACGCGGTTATACCGCAGGTCCGCAGACGCGTCAAGAATTGGACTGGACACGGCGAGTCCTCCCGCGTATGCTTGGACTTTGCGCTCCTCGATTCCCCCTGCCCTCATATGGTGGTCGGCTGAGCCTGTCCGTCCCCGCTTCACCGCGGCGTGCGACGAGCAGGTTTTCGGGGCAGGAACGCACTCCACCTGACGACAAGGAATCACGAGCCCCTCGCCCGGGCTTCTGGAGGTTATTCCCTTGGCTGCTGCGAGCAACGCATCCACCACCACCACCCCCAAGAGCGGACGCGGAGCATCCCGCCTCTCGTTCGCGAAGATCTCCGACAAGCTGACCGTTCCCGATCTGCTGGCCCTGCAGACCGAGTCGTTCGACTGGCTCGTCGGTAACGAGGCCTGGAAGGCGCGCGTCGCCGAGGCCCAGGCCGCCGGTCGCACCGACGTGCCCGAGATCAGCGGTCTGGAAGAGATCTTCGAAGAGATCTCCCCGATCGAGGACCTGAGCGAGACCATGCAGCTCTCGTTCACCAACCCCTACCTCGAGCCCGAGAAGTACTCGATCGAAGAGTGCAAGGAGCGCGGCAAGACGTACGCGGCCCCGCTCTACGTCGAGGCCGAGTTCATGAACCACCAGACCGGTGAGATCAAGACCCAGACGGTCTTCATGGGCGACTTCCCGCTCCAGACCGACAAGGGCACGTTCATCATCAACGGCACCGAGCGTGTCGTGGTGTCCCAGCTCGTGCGCTCGCCCGGTGTCTACTTCGACAAGACGCCCGACAAGACCTCCGACAAGGACATCGTCTCGGCGCGCGTCATCCCCTCGCGCGGTGCCTGGCTCGAGTTCGAGATCGACAAGCGCGACCAGGTCGGCGTGCGCATCGACCGCAAGCGCAAGCAGTCGGTCACCGTCTTCCTCAAGGCCCTCGGCCTGACCAGCGAGGACATCCTCGCCGAGTTCAGCGGCTTCGACTCGATCGAAGAGACGCTGTCGAAGGACACGATCCTCACGAAGGAAGACGCGCTCCGCGACATCTACCGCAAGCTCCGTCCGGGCGAGCAGGTCGCCGCCGAGGCCGCCCGCGCGCTGCTGGACAACTTCTACTTCAACGCCAAGCGCTACGACCTGGCCAAGGTGGGTCGCTACAAGATCAACCAGAAGCTCGGCCTCGACAAGCCGCTCAGCGACTCGGTGCTGACCGTCGACGACATCGTCGCGACCATCAAGTACCTCGTGCGCCTGCACCGCGGCGACGTCACCTTCGACGGCACCCGCAACGGCTCGGCCGCCGAGATCCGTCTCGACACCGACGACATCGACAACTTCGGCAACCGTCGCATCCGCGCCGTCGGCGAGCTGATCCAGAACCAGGTCCGCACCGGTCTGTCGCGCATGGAGCGCGTCGTCCGCGAGCGCATGACCACGCAGGACATCGAGGCGATCACGCCGCAGACCCTGATCAACGTGCGCCCCGTCGTCGCCGCGATCAAGGAGTTCTTCGGAACCTCGCAGCTGTCGCAGTTCATGGACCAGAACAACCCGCTCGCGGGTCTGACCCACAAGCGCCGCCTGTCGGCCCTGGGTCCCGGTGGTCTGTCGCGCGAGCGCGCCGGCGTCGAGGTCCGTGACGTCCACCCCTCGCACTACGGCCGCATGTGCCCCATCGAGACGCCCGAAGGTCCGAACATCGGTCTGATCGGCTCGCTCGCGTCGTTCGCGCGCATCAACGCGTTCGGCTTCATCGAGACGCCGTACCGCCGCGTCGTCGACGGCCGCGTGACCGACACGATCGACTACCTCACCGCCAGCGAAGAGAGCGACCACATCGTCGCTCAGGCCGGTGTGGCCCTGCAGGCCGACGGCCACTTCGTCGAGGACCGCATCCTCGCCCGCCGCGGTCAGGGTGGCGAGGTCGACCTCTTCCCCGTCGACGAGATCGGCTACATGGACGTCTCGCCGCGCCAGATGGTGTCGGTGGCGACCTCGCTCATCCCGTTCCTCGAGCACGACGACGCCAACCGCGCCCTCATGGGTGCGAACATGCAGCGCCAGGCCGTGCCGCTCGTGCGCAGCGAGTCGCCCGTCGTGGGTACCGGTATGGAGGGCTTCGCGGCCATCGACGCCGGTGACGTCGTCACCGCCGACAAGGCCGGTGTGGTGCTCGAGGTCTCGGCCGACGTCGTGACCATCCAGCTCGACGAGGGCGGCACGCAGGACTACTTCCTGCGCAAGTTCGACCGCTCGAACCAGGGCACCTCGTACAACCAGCGCGTGGTCGTCTCGGCCGGAGAGCGCATCGAGGCCGGCGAGGTCATCGCCGATGGTCCCGCGACCGAGAACGGCGAGCTCGCCCTCGGAAAGAACCTCCTCGTCGCGTTCATGACGTGGGAGGGTCACAACTTCGAGGACGCCATCATCCTCAGCCAGGACCTCGTGAAGGACGACACGCTGTCGTCGATCCACATCGAGGAGTACGAGGTCGACGCGCGCGACACCAAGCTCGGTAAAGAGGAGATCACCCGTGACCTCCCCAACGTCAGCCCCGACCTGCTGAAGGACCTCGACGACCGCGGCATCATCCGCATCGGCGCCGAGGTGCGTCCCGGCGACATCCTCGTCGGAAAGGTCACGCCCAAGGGCGAGACCGAGCTGAGCGCCGAGGAGCGCCTGCTCCGCGCGATCTTCAACGAGAAGAGCCGCGAAGTCCGTGACACCTCGCTGAAGGTGCCCCACGGCGAGCAGGGCACGATCATCGCCGTCAAGGAGTTCAACGCCGAGGACGGCGACGACGAGCTCGGCTCGGGCGTCAACCGTCGCGTCGTGGTCTACATCGCCCAGAAGCGCAAGATCACCGAGGGCGACAAGCTCGCCGGCCGCCACGGCAACAAGGGCGTCATCGCCAAGATCCTCCCGATCGAGGACATGCCCTTCCTGCCCGACGGCACGCCGGTCGACATCATCCTCAACCCCCTCGGTATCCCCGGTCGAATGAACTTCGGTCAGGTCCTCGAGCTCCACCTCGGCTGGATCGCCCAGCAGGGCTGGAAGGTCGAGGGCAACCCCGAGTGGGCCGCCCAGCTGCCCGAGTCGGCCCGCGAGGCCGCCCCCGGCACGAAGGTCGCGACCCCGGTGTTCGACGGTGCCTTCGAGGCCGAGATCGCGGGTCTGCTCGACTCGACGATCCCGAACCGCGACGGCGACCGCATGGTCGACTCCTCGGGCAAGACGCTGCTGTTCGACGGTCGCTCCGGCGAGCCGTTCCCGGCGCCCATCTCGGTCGGCTACATGTACATCCTGAAGCTGCACCACCTGGTCGACGACAAGATCCACGCGCGTTCGACGGGCCCCTACTCGATGATCACCCAGCAGCCGCTCGGCGGTAAGGCCCAGTTCGGTGGCCAGCGCTTCGGTGAGATGGAGGTGTGGGCGCTCGAGGCCTACGGTGCCGCGTACGCGCTGCAGGAGCTCCTCACGATCAAGTCCGACGACATCCTCGGCCGCGTCAAGGTGTACGAGGCGATCGTCAAGGGCGAGAACATCCAGGAGCCCGGCATCCCCGAGTCCTTCAAGGTGCTCATGAAGGAGATGCAGTCGCTCTGCCTGAACGTCGAGGTCCTCTCGGCAGACGGCACCGCGGTCAACCTGCGCGACACGGATGACGACGCCTTCCGCGCCGCGGAAGAGCTCGGCATCAACATCTCCAGCCGCTTCGAGTCCTCGTCGATCGACGAGATCTGAGCTTTCAGCTCAGCGACCCAGCTCAGATTTCAGAGAATTCCGACACAGGAGAACCAGTGCTCGAATCAACCACTTTCGATCAGATCCGTATCGGTCTGGCCACCGCCGACGACATCCGTCGTTGGTCCTTCGGTGAGGTCAAGAAGCCCGAGACGATCAACTACCGCACGCTGAAGCCCGAGAAGGACGGTCTCTTCGGCGAGCAGATCTTCGGACCCTCCCGCGACTGGGAGTGCGCCTGCGGCAAGTACAAGCGCGTGCGCTTCAAGGGCATCGTCTGCGAGCGCTGCGGCGTCGAGGTCACCAAGTCCTCGGTCCGTCGCGAGCGCATGGGCCACATCGAGCTCGCCGCGCCCGTCACGCACATCTGGTACTTCAAGGGCGTGCCCTCGCGCCTGGGCTACCTGCTCGACATGGCGCCGAAGGACCTCGAGAAGGTCATCTACTTCGCCGCCTACATGGTCATCTCGGTCGACGAGGATGCTCGTCACCGCGACCTGGCCACGCAGGAGAACAACATCCGTCTCGAGCTGAAGACGCTCGGCGACCGCCGCGATGCCCGCATCGCCGCGCGCCTGGCCAAGCTCGAGGAGGAGCTCGCCGCCCTCGAGGCGGAGGGCGCCAAGGCCGACCAGAAGAAGAAGGTCAAGGACGCCGCCGAGAAGGACATGACGGCGGCCCTCAAGAACGCGGACGAGCAGATCGCCAAGCTCGAGCGCGTGTGGGAGGACTTCCGCACGCTCGAGGTCGGCGCCCTCAAGCCCGAGGACGACGTCTTCCACGAGCTCCAGGACCGTTTCGGTCAGTACTTCGAGGCCCACATGGGCGCGGAGTCGATCAAGCGTCGCCTCGAGACCTTCGACCTGCAGGCCGAGGCCGACAGCCTCCACCTGCAGATCTCCGAGGGCAAGGGCCAGCGCAAGATCCGTGCGATCAAGCGCCTGAAGGTCGTCAACTCGTTCCTGCAGACCGGCATGTCGCCGGCCTCGATGGTGCTCGACGTCGTTCCGGTGATCCCGCCGGAGCTGCGCCCGATGGTGCAGCTGGACGGTGGCCGCTTCGCGACCTCCGACCTGAACGACCTCTACCGTCGTGTGATCAACCGCAACAACCGCCTCCGTCGCCTGATCGACCTCGGTGCCCCCGAGATCATCGTCAACAACGAGAAGCGCATGCTGCAGGAGGCCGTCGACGCGCTGTTCGACAACGGCCGCCGTGGTCGCCCCGTCACCGGTACCGGCAACCGCGCCCTGAAGTCCCTGAGCGACATGCTCAAGGGAAAGCAGGGTCGCTTCCGCCAGAACCTGCTCGGAAAGCGCGTGGACTACTCGGGCCGTTCCGTCATCATCGTCGGACCCCAGCTCAAGCTCCACCAGTGCGGTCTGCCCAAGCAGATGGCTCTCGAGCTGTTCAAGCCGTTCGTGATCAAGCGCCTGATCGACCTCGGCCACTCGCAGAACATCAAGGCCGCCAAGCGCGCCGTCGAGCGCTACCGTCCCGAGGTCTGGGACGTGCTCGAAGAGATCATCCGCGAGCGTCCCGTGCTGCTGAACCGTGCACCCACCCTGCACCGTCTCGGCATCCAGGCGTTCGAGCCCCAGCTCGTCGAGGGCAAGGCGATCCAGCTGCACCCGCTCGTGTGCGCGGCGTTCAACGCCGACTTCGACGGTGACCAGATGGCCGTCCACCTGCCGCTGTCGGTCGAGGCCCAGGCCGAGGCCCGCGTGCTGATGCTCGCGTCGAACAACATCCTCAAGCCGTCGGACGGCCGTCCGGTGACCCTGCCCTCGCAGGACATGATCATCGGTCTGCACCACCTCACCACCCTCAAGGAGGGTGCCGTGGGCGAGGGCCGTGCGTTCGGTTCGGTGGGCGAGGCGATCCTGGCCAAGGACGAGGGCACCCTCGACCTGCAGGCCAAGGCGCGCATCCGCATCCCTGGCCTGACCTTCCTCGAGGGCCAGGCTCCCGAGGGCTACGAGACCCACGGTCTCGTGGACGCCTCGCTCGGCCAGGCGATCTTCAACGACACGCTTCCCAAGGGATACCCGTTCGTGCGCGAACAGGCCGACAAGGGCAAGCTGTCGCAGATCGTCAACAAGCTCGCCGAGGAGTACCCCAAGGTGGAGGTCGCGGCATCCCTCGACCGCATCAAGGACGCCGGCTTCTACTGGGCAACCCGTTCGGGTGTCACGGTGGCGCTGAGCGACATCCTCACCCCGCCGAACAAGGCGGAGATCGTCGCCGGCTACGAGAAGCAGGCCGCGAAGGTCCAGGGCCAGTACGAGAAGGGTCTCACCACCGACGCCGAGCGTCGTCAGGAGCTCATCAAGATCTGGACCGAGGCCACGGACGAGGTCCAGAAGGCGATGCGGGACAACTTCCCCGCCGACAACACCATCAACCGCATGGTCTCGTCGGGCGCCCGTGGTAACTGGCTGCAGATCCGCAACATCGCGGGTATGCGTGGTCTGGTGAACAACCCCAAGGGTGAGATCATCCCGCGTCCGATCATCTCCTCGTACCGCGAGGGCCTGTCGGTCGCCGAGTACTTCATCGCCACGCACGGTGCCCGCAAGGGTCTGGCCGACACGGCCCTGCGTACGGCCGACTCGGGTTACCTCACGCGTCGTCTGGTCGACGTCTCGCAGGACGTCATCATCCGCGAAGAGGACTGCGGCACGTCGAAGGGCCTCGAGCTCCCGATCGCCGCGGCCGACTCGACCGGTTCGCTGGTCAAGGACGCCAACGTCGAGAACTCGGTGTTCGCCCGTACGCTCGCCACGGCGGTCGTCGACGCGCAGGGCACCGTGCTGGCCGAGGCCGGCGACGACGTGGGCGACGTGCTCATCGACAAGCTGGTCGCCGGTGGCGTCGAGACAATCAAGGTCCGCTCCGTGCTGACCTGCGACTCGGCCGTCGGCGTCTGCGCGAAGTGCTACGGCCGTTCGCTCGCGACCGGCAAGATCGTCGACATCGGCGAGGCCGTCGGCATCATCGCGGCCCAGTCGATCGGTGAGCCCGGTACCCAGCTGACGATGCGTACCTTTCACACCGGTGGTTCCGCGTCGGCCGACGACATCACGCAGGGTCTGCCCCGCGTGCAGGAGCTGTTCGAGGCCCGTACCCCCAAGGGTGCGTCCCCGATCGCCGAGGCCGACGGTCGCATCACCATCGACGAGACCGACAAGGCCAAGAAGGTCATACTCACGCCCGACAACGGCGACGAGCCGGTGGTCTACCCCGTCCTGAAGCGCGCGACGCTCCTGGTCGAGGACGGCCAGCACGTCTCGGTCGGCGAGCCCCTCCAGGTCGGAACGCTCGACCCCAAGGAGGTCATGCGCGTGCAGGGTGCCCGCGAGGTGCAGAAGTACCTCGTCAACGGCGTCCAGGGCGTGTACCGCTCGCAGGGTGTGCCGATCCACGACAAGCACATCGAGGTCATCGTCCGACAGATGCTCCGCAAGGTCACCGTCGTCGACCACGGCGACACCGACCTGCTGCCCGGTGAGCTGGTGGACTTCAAGCGCTACCAGACCATCAACCGCGAGACGGTCGGCGAGGGCAAGCGCCCCGCGTCGGGTCGTCCCGAGCTGATGGGTATCACGAAGGCGTCGCTCGCGACCGAGTCGTGGCTGTCGGCGGCGTCGTTCCAGGAGACCACCCGCGTCCTGACGCAGGCGGCCATGGAGGGCAAGAGCGACCCGCTGGTCGGCCTGAAAGAGAACGTCATCATCGGAAAGCTCATCCCCGCCGGAACCGGACTTGCGAAGTACCGCAACGTCACGGTCGAGGCGACGGAAGAGGCCAAGAGCGAGCGGTACCCCAACCGCATCTTCGCCTCGGACGGCGCGTACAGCGACGCCGACCTGAGCTACGTCGACTTCGACAGCTTCTCGACGGACGACTACACGCCCGGAACTTACAACTGATCGAGGGAGGGAGCCGCTCGTCCGGCTCCCTCCCGAACCGGGGATGCCATATCCCCGATCCTTCGAAGGCCCCCGGCTCGCGCCGGGGGCCTTCGTCGTGTCCGCGCGGTGACGATCGGGCGTCGAGCGGCGTCCGGCGGCGTGTCGGGAGCGGGTCCGGGCGGGGGAGTTCCCCTACCGTGGATGTGGAGGAACGCATGGCCCGGATCGGTGGACGCAGCCTGTGGCTGGCATGGCCGGCGGGGCTGTTCTGCGTGGCGGCGGTCGCGGCGATGGTGGTGCTCGCCGTTCCCGGCGTCCCCGGTGCGGTCGCGTTCGTGGGCGACACCCTGCGCGCCGCCAGCGCTCCGGTCCCGGCCGACCAGGGCCCACCTCCCACCCCCGCGGCGGACTGCCGCCACCTGTACTCGCAGCCGCTGTGGTCCTCGCTCGTGTGGTCGCCCGAGGCGTTGCTGTCGCAGCGCCGCACGCCGCCCGCCTCGACCCCCGAGGCTGCCGCGGCGGCCGCCCCCACGGTGGTCGTGACGTGCCACTGGCGCGGCGAGGGTGGTCGCTCCCTCGAGACGACGGTGTCGACGGTGGCGCCCGAGGCGGTCGCCGCGGTCACGTCCACGTTGGCGTCGCAGGGGTTCGCGTGCAGGACCGCCGCCAACGTCCAGCACTGCGAGCGCTCGACGGCGGACGTCACCGAGGTGCACGACCTGCGCGGCGATCGATGGGTGTCATCGACCCTCGTGGGGTGGATGCCGACCGACTACGCCGCGGTGGTGGCATCCCACGCCTTCTTCGGCCGCTGACGCGCGTGGTGGCCGGTCGACCGGCCTATCCGTCGTGCGCCGAGCCGTGCGGGCGGGGCGGCGGGATCAGCCGAAGATCGACGCGATGATGCTGCCGGTGTAGCCGGTCGGGGCGAGGTTGGAGTACTGGGTGTCGATCAGCACATCGTCGCGCCAGTAGAGCGTGCGCCCGTCGTTGACGGGATACGCGTCGTTGATCCACGTCTTCTCGCAGCGGGTGCCGGCGTCGGGCGTGTAGCAGCTGAAGCCCTGCGTCGTGACGAGCTCGTTGAGCATGTCGAGGGCCGGGCCGCGGTCCATTCCCGAGATGGTCGTGGTCAAGCCCGTGGTGTCGGCGGCGGGATCGCGCCAGATGCAGATGAGGGACCCGTCGGACTGGACGCCGGACGGTCCGAGCGACGGGTCGTTCAGCGGTGTCGTCCCCAGTTGCGCGAGCACGTCGGCCGAGAGCATGGCCTTGCAGTCGGCGGGCAGGCGCACCGCTGTCGCCGTCTGCGTGATGGTCGGTATGGGCGTCGGGCTGGTCGAGACGACGGGGGCCGACGCCGGCGGAGCGGCCTCGTCGGCGTCCGGCGCGCAGGCGCTCAGCGCGATCGCTGCGGTCGCGGCGAGGACGATCGCGGCCGACGTGCGAAGCGGGGGACGGGCCATGGGAACACCCTAAGCCGAGGGGCCGACACGGTCGAGACGCAGATCCGACGGCACGCCTCCCCGATGGGTCGCCCTTCCCGGGATAGCCTGACGCCGCTAGCACCGCGTGAGGAGATCCCATGAGCGACCACCAGTCGTACGGCGACCCCGTCGCTGAACCCAAGGACTCGTACGGCGACCCCGTCGCCGAGCCGAAAGACCAGGCGCACGACGTCGTCGGTCGCGCCAACGAGGGTCTCGCCGACGCCGAGGCGGCTCGCCGCGACGCCGTCGACCCGCAGGCTGCCGAAGCCGCCTGGGACGAGCGCGAGGAGCACGAGCGTCGGTCCGACGCCGCCGTCACCGAGCGCCGCGACCAGGCCGCGCCCGTCGTGCACGACGCCTCGCCTGTCGAGCCGCGCAGCGCCGCGACCTCGGTCGGATCGTCGTCGGTCGATCTCGACGACGAGGACGCGCGCTGGGCCGCCTACGCCGCCTCCGCGGAGCCCGAGCACGCGCAGACCTCGGACGCCACCGATGCCGACACCCGCCGGTACGAGACCGCGCAGCACGACGACTCCCGGACCACCGCGGCCCCCGTCGCCGGTGCCGCCGTCGCCGGGGCCGGAGCCGCCGCGGCGGCAACCGCCGCCCACGACGAGCCGACGCGCGCGTACGGCGGCGCCCAGCCGATCTTCGTGCAGGCCCCCGAGGCGCCGCGCCCGCGCGGCAACCGCGGAGCGGCCGGGGCGATCGGTCTTCTCGCCGCCCTGGCGTTCGCCGTGCTCTACCTGGCGGCCTCGCTGGGTCTGGGCCTGCTGACGGGACGGGTGCAGGTCGCCGATCTGGGCCAGGAGGCCTTGTCCGCGCTGACCACCTGGGGCCTGTGGGTGCCGACGGTGGCGTTCTACCTCGGTTTCTGGTTCCTGGGCGCCCTCATCAACCGCGGACGCTGGGGCCACTGGGTCGTCTGGGGCCTCGTCGTCGGCGTCGTCGCGTGGGCGGGACACCTGCTCGGCGTGCTCCTGGCCGCACCGTTCTGGATGATCACGGCACGCCAGTCGCTCGAGCTGCTGCAGGACAACGTGCTCGCGCCGTTCGCGATCGTCGCCTTCGTGCTCGGACGCGAGCTCACCATCTGGTTCGGTGCGTGGGTCTCGGCCCGAGGCCGCCGCGTGACCGAGATCAACGCCGAGGCCCAGCGCGAGTACGAGCGCACCCTCGAGGCGGGGCCTCAGCTCGCCCAGCGCTGAGACCCGCGACATGACCGACGATCCGCGACCGACGGGGGTGACCCCGCCGGTCGCGGTCGTTTTCGCGGCCATCACGTTCATCGCGCTCTCGATCGGTGCGCTGGGCGTCACGAGCCTGGTGCTCGACGCCGACGTGATCCCCGTCCGCGGGCTCGGCGCCGTGCCCGGCGTCCTCGGCCAGCTCGGTGCCCTCGGCGCGTTCGCGGGCGTGCTGTGGTGGGGATTGCGGGCTGATCCGCCGGGCTACCTCACGGCCGTGCCGTGCGCGATCGGGGCCTACGTGGGCGAGGTCGTCGGCATCGTCGTCGGGGCCCTCGTCAGCGGAGCCGACCTGGCCCGCGGGGTGGCCGCGGCGGGCAGCGTCGCCCTCGGCTTCGCCGGTCCGGTCGTCGCGCTGGCCGGTTTGGCCGCCGGTCTTATCGGGGTCTTCCTCGTGCGCTCGCGCTCGCGCGGTCCGCGCTGGCGCTGGGAGGACGACGACGACGAGCCGTGAGCGCGGCCCGCGACGTGCCGATGCGTGCCGGCATCCCCGTCTTCCCGGGCGTGTCGAGCTAGCGTAG
>NZ_QDFT01000018.1 GCF_003075375.1 Microbacterium testaceum
GCCTGGMKCCGACGTGGCGACCACCACGTCGAGCTCGCCACCGCTCCAGGCCGCGTGCACCTCGTCGCGCCGTTTCTGCGCCATCGCACCGTGGTACGGCGCAGCCCGCAGCCCGAGGGCCACCAGCTCGTCGGCGAAGGCGTCGGTCTCTTTGCGCGTCGCCACGTACAGCAGGGCCGGGCCACCGGCATCCCGCACATCTTCGACGACGGCGCGACGTTTTCCGGCGTCGTCCTCGTGGCGGCGCACCGACATGTGGATCTCGGGGCGGTCCATCCCGCGCACCTCGAGGTGCGGATCGCGCATGCCCAGGCTCGCGACGATGTCGTCGCGGACGGGAGCGGATGCCGTGGCCGTCAGCGCCAGCACGGGTGGGCGCCCGAGCGCCTGGACGGCGTCGCCGATGCGCGCGTACTCGGGGCGGAAGTCGTGGCCCCAGGCCGAGACGCAGTGGGCCTCGTCGACGACGACCAGGCGCACGTCGGCCCCGGCGAGTCGGTCGAAGACCTCGCTGTTGGCGAGCTGCTCGGGGGCGAGGAAGGCGTAGACCGGGTCGCCGCTCTCGATCGCGGCCCATGCGGCCTTCTTGTCGCGGGCGCTGGTGCGCGAGTTCAACGCGACCGCGGCGGGGGCGTCGGGGGCGCGGTCGATCGAGTCGATCTGATCGCGCTGCAGGGCGAGCAGGGGCGAGATGACGACGGTCACTCCGCCGAGCTCGCACCCCGCGATCTGGTACACCGCCGATTTGCCGGCACCGGTGGGGAAGACGACGAGCGTGTCGCGACCCCCGATGACCGCATCGATCGCCTCGGCCTGGCCGGGCAGCAGGTCGTCCCAGCCGAACACCTCGCGGGCGGTGCGTGCGGACTGTTCGAGTGTGGCGGGAGCGTTCACGGGGCCTCATTCCTGGCGAAGACCCTCAGCACACCTCAGACCTCCGACATCGGTTCGGGGGTTGCGACGACGCGCCTCGTATGCCACCCGTCGGACGGCGTGCCTAGGCATCGCGGGCGGCCCGGCGCAAGCGCGCCGGCGATGTCGGAGGGGGATGCCACGATGTCCGCATGCTCTTCGGCGACATCGAGACGACCCTCGCGGCGGTCACCGGCACGCGCTCGCGCCTGGCCAAGGTGGACGCCCTCGCCTCGCTGCTGCGCGGCCTCGAGCCCGACGAGGTCGAACCCGTCGTCGGCTTCCTCACGGCGGCCCCGCGGCAGGGGCGCCTCGGCGTCGGCTACAAGACGCTCTCGAACCGAGCGGTCGTCCACGCCGCCGCGTCGACGCTCACGGTCGCCGAGGTCGACGACGCGTTCAGCCGTCTGGTGGGCATCGGCGGCAACGGCTCGGCGGCCCAGCGCGCGGCTCTGCTCGACGATCTGGCCGAGCGCTCCACGGCGGGGGAGTGGCATCTGCTGATCCGCATCATGACCGGAGAACTGCGCACCGGCGCGCTCGAGGGAGTCCTGCTGGATGCCGTGGCCCGCGCCGCCGAGCGCGACGCCGCCGCGGTGCGCCGCGCCGCCATGCTCTCGGGCGACCTGGGTCAGACCGCCCGGGTGGCCCTCACCGGTACCGCCGACGATCTCGCCGCGGTCGGTCTGATCGTCGGACGCGGTGTGCAGCCGATGCTGGCCTCCACCGCCGCGACGGTCGCCGAGGCGCTCGGTGTCGCGGGCCGGGCCTCGGTGGAGTACAAGCTCGACGGAGCACGCGTGCAGGTGCACCGGCACGGCGACGAGGTGCGCGTGTTCACCCGCACCCTCGCCGACGTCACCCATCGGGTTCCCGAGATCGTCGAGATCGTGCGCGGCCTGCCCGTGACCGACGTCATCTTCGACGGCGAGACCCTGTCGCTCGACGACGACGGCGCCCCCCGCCCGTTCCAGGACACGATGGCGCGCTTCGGAGCCGAGACGGCGCGCGAAATCGCCCTGCGCCCGTGGTTCTTCGACATCCTCCACGTCGACGGTCGGGATCTCGTCGACGAACCCCTCCACGCGCGGCTCGACGAGCTCGAGCGGGTCGCGGCGCCCTGGCGCATCCCCGCCGTCATCACCGACGACGACGCCGTCGCCGACGACTTCGCCCGTGCGGCGCTCGCGGCCGGACACGAGGGGGTGATGGTGAAGGGTCTCGACGCGACGTACACCGCCGGACGCCGCGGCAAGAGCTGGCTCAAGGTCAAGCCGGTGCACACCTTCGACCTCGTGGTGCTGGGCGTCGAGCGGGGTTCCGGACGCCGCGCGGGCTGGTACTCCAACCTGCACCTCGGCGCGCGCGATCCCGACGGGCTGTTCGGCGAGCCCGGAGGCTTCGTCATGGTCGGGAAGACCTTCAAGGGCCTCACCGACGAGCTCCTGGCGTGGCAGACCACGCACTTCGCCGAGCGCGAGACCGGCGAGGTGCCCGGTGGCATCCGCGTCGTCCCCGATACCGTCGTCGAGATCGCCATCGACGGGGTGCAGCGCTCGGTGCGCTACCCCGGCGGCGTGGCGCTGCGCTTCGCGCGCGTCAAGACGTACCGTTCCGACAAGCCCGCGGCCCAGGCCGACACGATCGACACGCTGCGCGCGCTGCTTCCCGGCGGCTGCGCGGCGGCGGAAGGATGACGCGATGAGTCTGGCCCCCTGGCTCGACGGCGAGCTCGGCTACCGGAGCTTCGGCACCCCCGGCTCGCCGCGCGCGGTCTTCGTGCTGCGCACCGGCGACGTCGCCACCACGGATCCCGACGCGCGGGTCACCTCGAGTTACGACGTGCGCGTGGTCGCGGTGGGACTCGACGCTCCCGAACTCGAGGATCCGCCCGTCTTCGGTGGGCAGACGCCGGCCGGACTCACCGTCGACGCCCTGCGCGCGCTGCTCGAGCGAGAAGCTCCCGGCGCGACGGTCGGCCTCGTCGGCGAGCGGGCGGCGGGACCGATAGCCATCTACCTGGCCGCCGCTATGGGGCCCGTGGTCGACCGACTCGCGATCGTGGGGGTGCGCAGCCCCTCCGATCCGCTCAGCCGTGACCTGCGGACGCCTCTGCTCGAACACCTCGACGCCGAGGTGCTCGTCGTGGTCGGAGGCGAGGGACCCGCCGACCACGACGACGCCTCGTGGTACATCGACCGCCTGCGCGCAGCCGAGGCCGAGGTCGTGCCGCCCGACGAGATCGACTCCGTCAACGGGCACGTCACCCTCACGTCGGTGTGGGATCGCGTGCTGACGCACGTCGCGCCGGGGGCCGAACGGCGCTGATCCCGCCGGTCTCAGGGGCTGCTCCGCGCCGCCGTCGCCCACCGCCGTCGTTCGATGCCGTTGCGCGCCGCTGCTGCCCGATGCCGTCGCCCGCCGCTGCTGCCCGCCGCGGCTGCGCGATGCCGTTGCGCGCCGCTGCTGCCCGATGCCGTTGCGCGCCGCGGCTGCGCGACGCCGTCGCCCGCCCGCCGCTGGGCTCCGCGTCGCGTCGCGCGCACCGGCATACATGGTGAGTGTCCAATAAACACGGGTTTTCGCGAATCTCGTCCGCGTGTCTTGGACACTCGATCCCGCTTTGCGGCCTCGCCGCGCCGTGCGGCCTCGCCTCGCAGGGCGCCTCACCCCGCAGGGCGCCTCACCCCGCAGGGCGCCTCACCCCGCAGGGCGCCTCACCCCGCGGGGCGCCTCACTGCGCGGGGCGCCTCACCGCGCGGGGCGCCTCGCCCCGCGTCGGCCCCGCCCCGCGTCAGCCCCGCGTGACCGCCTTCACCTGCACGACGTTCGACTCCTCGTCCAGCTCGACGTGATCGCCCTGCGCCTTCAAGAAGTCCGAGAAGCTGCGGAAGCCCAGAGCCTTCTCGCTGAACGACGGGTCGAGGCGCTTCATCAGGTCCTTCACGGCCGACGCGTGCAGCCACTCGCCGTCGGCGCGTTCGGCCTCGAGCTGCATCGCGCGCTCGAGCAGGTCGACCGCGGGGTCCTTCGACCGTTTGCGAGCGCGCGGCCGCGAGGGAGCGGCATCCTTGTCCTTCTTCGTCTCGGCCAGTTTCGGGATGCCGGGCAGCGAGTCGTAGGCGTCGAAGCGGTCGCACGCGGCGGCGAGGGACTTGGCCGTCGATCCGGCCACGCCCACGCCCACGACGTACCGGCCCAGGCGCTTGCAGCGCTGAGCGAGGGGCACGTAGTCGCTGTCGCCGGCGACGATGACCACGTGGCTCAGGTCGGGGAGGCGGAACATGTCCTCGACGGCATCCACGGCCAGACGGATGTCGGCGCCGTTCTTGGCGTACGCGGCGGCGGGGAACAACTGCACCAGGTCGACGGCACGCGCGACCAGCTGGGAGCGGTACTCGGCGTTGACCGGAGCCGACCAGTCCGCGTAGGCCCGGGTGAGCACGAGCGTGCCGAACGAGGCCGCGTAGTCGATGACGGCGCCGACGTCGATCGTCGCCTTCGTCAGGCGCTCCGCGATCTCGGGGTCCATCGGGTTCTCGGCGATCTTCTGTCGATCGCGCGAGTACGCGTTGCGTCCGTGCACGCGGTCGTACCAGGACATGACGATGTTGTCGAAGTCGAGGTAGACGGCGACGCGGGCGGTCTGATTGTCGGGCATGCCCCCAGTCTGACCCGTGCCGGCGGGCGGTGGGTACCCCACGCGCCGACCCGGTCGCCCCGCGCACCCACCCCGGGCGGCGGGCGCCCTTCGCACCCACCCCGGGGCCGGACACCGTCGGCGGCAGGCGCCGCGCGCTCAGCTCTCGCCGGGGTAGACCACGCCGATCTGCCGGCGCACCTCGTCGAGCACTCCCATGATCGCGACCGATTCGTCCAGGGGCAGGATGCCGTTGGCCGCCGCGCCCTCGGACACGAAGCGCTCCGCGGCCTGCGCCTGGAACTGCATCCCGCGCCCGTCGACGCTGCCGTCGAAGCTCTCGAGCACCTCGCCCGAGGGCGAGACGACGCGCATCGTGGTGGGGGTGTACCAGACGCGGTCGATCTCGATGCGGGCCTCGGTTCCGACGATCTGGGCCGTGTTGAGCCCCGCTCCGCGCGACGACGACACGCTGGTCGACAGCGCCCCGCTCGAGTGGACGAAAGCGGTCGCGACCTCGGCGTCGCTGCCGGCGTCCGACAGTCGCGCGACCGCCGTGATGCGCTCGGGCAGGCCGAGCACGTCAATGGCGAACGAGATCGGGTAGATGCCGAGGTCGAGCAGGGCACCGCCGCCGAGGGCGAGGTCGTTCAGGCGGTGCGCCGGGTCGGTCGAGATCTTCTGCGTGTGGTCGGCCGAGACGACGCGGATCTCACCGAGCGTGCCGGCCGCGATGATCTCGCGGATGCGCACCATGTGCGGCAGGTACCGCGTCCACATCGCCTCCATCGCCAGCAGGCCGGCGTCGGCGGCGGCGTCGCGGATGCGCGCGGCCTCGTCGGCGTTCAGCGTGAAGGGCTTCTCGACAAGGACGTGCTTGCCGTGCGCGAGCGCGAGCAGCGCGTTGTCGACGTGCGAGGGGTGCGGGGTCGCGATGTAGACGATGTCGACGTCGGGGTCGGCGACCAGCTCTTCGTACGAACCGTGCGCGTGCGCGATGTCGTACTGCGCGGCGAAGGCGCGGGCGCTGTCGATGCTGCGCGAGCCGACGGCGGTGACGTCGAGGCCCGCGGTGCGCAGGTCGGAGGTGAAGGCGTGCGCGATGCCGCCCGTTGCGAGGATGCCCCAGTGCAGTCCGGTCATGGCATCCACCGTATCCGCGACGGCGGGCTCCGCGGCCCGACGGGACGCGATGCGACGTCGATCCCCGGCGGCCGCGCCCGCGCGGCCTAGGCTCGCTGCATGACGCCGGTCGAGCGCTTCCGCGAGCTGCTGTCCATCCCGACCGTCTCGCGCACCGACCCGGCCGAGGTCGACGACGAGGCTTTCGCGCTGTTCCACGCCGCCCTCGAACGCCTGTACCCCCTGGTGCACGCGCGACTCGAGCGCGAGGTCGTCGCGGGCCGCTCGCTGCTGTACCGCTGGGCCGGACGCAGCGCCGACGCGCCTCTCGTGCTGCTCGCCCACCAGGACGTCGTCCCCGTCGACGGGCAGGTGTGGCGGCATCCCCCCTTCGCCGCCGAGGTGGTGGGGGAGGGCGCGGATGCCGCGATCCACGCGCGCGGCGCGATCGACGACAAGGGGGCGCTGGTGGCGATCCTCGAGGCCGTCGAGGCCGCACTCGCCGACGGCGTGACGCCGGCCGCCGACGTCTGGCTGGCGTTCGGCCACGATGAAGAGACGCGCGGAAGCGGCGCCCGGGCGATGGCCGCTCTTCTCGCCGAGCGGGGTGTGCGCCCCGCGCTGGTGCTCGACGAGGGCGGCGCGGTGGTCGACGGTGCCGTGCCCGGGGTGGCGGCGCCCACGGCGATGATCGGTGTCGCCGAGCGCGGTTCGGCCACCTTCGACCTGGTCGCCCGCGAGGCCGGGGGTCACGCGTCGACGCCCCCGCGCCTGCCCGCCACCGCGCGGGTGGCCCGGGCGATCGACCGTCTGCGCCGACGCCCCTTCCCGCGCCGCCTGACCCCGCCCGTTCGAGCGATGCTCGCCACCGCGGCCGCCCACACGGCTCCCGCGCTGGGCGCCGTCCTGCGCAACGCGGCGGTGACGGCTCCCGTGCTGACGCGGGTGTTCGCCGCGCTCGGGCCCGAGACCAACGCCCTCGTGCGCACGACCGCGGTGGTCACGCGTCTCGAGGGGTCTTCGGCCGACAACGTCCTGGCCACCACGGCGCGCGCGAGCGTGAACGTGCGCCTGCTCACGGGCGACACCCTCGCCGACGCCGCCATCCACCTGCGCCGGGCGATCGCCGATCCGCTCGTCGACATCGAGCTGCGCCGCGGAGACGATCCCTCTCCCGTGTCGCCCTGGCGCGGGGATGCGTGGCGCCGACTGTCGGCGGCGGTGTCGTCCACCCTCGGCGACGACGTCGTCCCGTTGCCGTACCTGCAGCTCGGGGCGAGCGACAGTCGGTTCTACACGGGCTTGACGGATGCCGACTACCGCTTCGCCCCGTTCCACCTGACGCGTGCGGAGCGCGATGCGCTGCACGCGCCCGACGAGCGGATCCGCATCGACGTCTGGCTCCGCGGCATCCGCTTCTACCGCGCCCTGCTGGAGTCCTGAGCCGTCTCACCCGCCGCGTCCACCGCCCGGGGTGAGCGGATCGCGACGCGTCGGTTATCCTCGTGTGACCGGTCACGCAACAGCGCGCGACCCGCAATGAGGCGGACAATGAGCGACACCGACATCCCGGAGGCGAGCGGGCGCGCCCCGAGCATCCGCGACGTCGCGCGGCTGGCGGGCGTGTCGTACCAGACGGTCTCGCGCGTGATCAACAACAGCCCGCAGCTGCGCCCCGAGACGGCCGAGAAGGTCCGCTCGGCGATCGCCGAGCTGAAGTTCGTGCCCAATCAGGCGGCGCGGGCCCTGGCGACGAGCCGGTCCCGGCTGATCGGCGTGCTGGGTCCGCGCATGACGACGCACGGCACCTCGGCGATGGTGCAGGCGATCGAGTCCGCGGCGCGGACGGCGGGATACCGGCTGACGCTGACGAACCTCGCCACGAGCGCGCCCGACGACGTGCGGGCCTCGATCGACCACCTGATGCAGCAGTCCGTCGAGGGGCTCATCGCGGTCGCGCCGCAGACGAGGGTCGTGCCGATCCTCGAGGAACTGAAGCTCCCGGTGCCCGTGCAGACGGTGTCGTCGACGGGCACCTCGACCTCGCACAACGACCAGACGGCCGGGGCGCGCGCCGCGGTGCGCCACCTCATCGAGCTCGGGCACACGCGCATCCTTCACATCGCCGGCCCCCGCGATTGGGTCGAGGCCGAGCACCGCATGCGCGGCTATCTCGCCGAGATGGACGCGCACGACCTGTCGCCGCGTCCACCCGTGCTGGGGGACTGGACGGCGCACTTCGGCTTCGAGGCCGGTCTCGAGCTGCTGCGGACCGAGGATGCCACGGCGGTGTTCGCCGGGAACGACCACATGGCGCTCGGGTTCATGCATGCCGTTCGGGCCATAGGTCGATCCGTCCCCGAGGACATCTCGGTGGTCGGTTTCGATGACGTGCCGGAGTCGGCCCACCTGTGGCCGCCGCTGACGACGGTCCGTCAGGATTTCGCGGGCATCGGCACGCGCGCGGTGACCGATCTGCTGTCCGCCCTCGGGGTGAGCGTCGACGAGGACCCGGCGGCGCAGCCCGGTCACCTGCGCCTCATCGTGCGCTCGTCGACCGCGCCGCCGCGCGCGTGAGGATCTCTCGAACGTCACATTTGCGCAACGGCTGCATTCGCGACACGCAGGGACTTGACAGGTCTGCCGCAGGGCGGGGTAGCATCACACACACAATGTGAACGGTCACATGACCGGTCGCACAGGCCGACGGGACTCGCTGCGGAGCGAATCCGTCGAGACGAAGAGGTTTCGAACGACGCGGGGTGTCCCGCCTCGCCGGACGGCTTCGTTTCGCCCCGTCGACACGTGCGCCCGATCTGCGCCGGACGCCTCTAGCGGTGGGCTCCATGGGGAGAGACCGCGCCACATACCCAACGGAGGGAACCAGAGTGAAGAAGCACAGCATGCTCAAGGCGGTCGCGGGAGCGGGCGTCCTCGCGCTCGGCATCGGCCTCGCCGGTTGCGCGGGAGACCGCACCGGCGCCGGCAGCGGCGACTCGCAGGAAGCCGGCGGCACCATCGGTGTCGCGATGCCGACGCAGCAGTCGGAGCGGTGGATCGCCGACGGCAACAACGTCAAGTCGCAGCTCGAGGAGCTCGGCTACCAGGTCGACCTGCAGTACGCCAACGACGACATCCCCACCCAGGTCTCGCAGATCGAGAACATGATCACCACGGGTGCCAAGGCCCTGATCATCGCCTCGATCGACGGCACCACGCTCACCGACGTGCTGCAGCAGGCCAAGGACGCGAACATCCCCGTCATCGCGTACGACCGCCTGATCAACGGCACCGCGAACGTCGACTACTACACGACGTTCGACAACTACAAGGTCGGCGTCCAGCAGGCCACCTCGCTCCTGACCGGCCTCGGCGTCCTCGACGCCTCGGGCAAGGACACCGGCGCCGCCGGCCCGTTCAACGTCGAGCTGTTCGCCGGTAGCCCCGACGACAACAACGCCACCTTCTTCTGGAAGGGCGCGATCGACACGCTCCAGCCGTACCTCGACAAGGGCACGCTGGTCGTCCCCTCGGGTCAGACCGAGTTCGGCCAGGCCGCGATCCTGCGCTGGCTGCCCGAGACCGCGCAGAAGCGCATGGAGAACATCCTCACCGTCATCGGCGGCACCAAGCTGCAGGGTGTCCTCTCGCCCTACGACGGCCTGTCGATCGGCATCATCTCGGCCCTCACCTCGGGCGGCTACTCGGCCGACGCCCTGCCCGTCATCACGGGTCAGGACGCCGAGGTCGGCTCGATCAAGTCGATCATCGCCGGTGAGCAGTACTCGACGATCTTCAAGGACACGCGCGAGCTGGCCAAGCAGGCCGTGACCATGGTCGACGACATCCGCAAGGGCGAGCAGCCCGAGGTCAACGACACCGAGACGTACGACAACGGCGAGAAGGTCGTCCCCTCGTACCTGCTCGAGTCGACCATCGTGACGAAGGACAACTACAAGGAGATCCTCGTCGACAGCGGTTACTACACCGAGGCCGACCTGGGTTAATCCCCCGGAGGGGCTCCGGCTCCTCCGCCCCGCCTCCGCCGCGGCCCGATCGGGTCGCGGCGGAGGCTCCCGCGGGTCAGCCCCCGGCATCCCGCCCCATCATCCCCACCGGCCACGAGCCGGTTCTGCAAGGAGGACCTCGTGAGCACCATCCTCGAGATGCGCTCGATCACCAAGGAGTTCCCCGGCGTCATCGCGCTCGCCGACGTGTCGCTGACCGTCGAGCGCGGAACGGTTCACGCCATCTGCGGCGAGAACGGCGCGGGCAAGTCCACCCTCATGAAGGTGCTCAGCGGTGTGTATCCCGCGGGCGACTACCGAGGCGAGATCGTCTTCGACGGCAACACCGTCGAGTTCAAGGACATCCGCGACAGCGAGGCCGCCGGCATCGTCATCATCCACCAGGAGCTCGCGCTCAGCCCCTACCTCTCCATCGCCGAGAACATCTTCCTCGGCAACGAGATCACCCACCGCGGTCTGATCGACTGGGATGCCACCAACCGCGAGGCCGCCAAGCTCCTCGCCCGCGTGGGCCTGGGCGACAGCCCCGACGTCCCCGTCAACGAGATCGGCGTCGGCAAGCAGCAGCTCGTCGAGATCGCCAAGGCGCTGTCGAAGGACGTGAAGCTCCTCATCCTCGACGAGCCGACCGCGGCGCTGAACGACGACGACTCCGAGCACCTGCTCGACCTGATCCGCCACCTGCGCGGTCAGAACATCACCTGCATCATCATCAGCCACAAGCTCAACGAGATCCGCGCGATCGCCGACGAGGTCACGATCATCCGCGACGGACGCACGATCGAGACGCTCGACGTCGCGACCGGCGGCACGAGCGAGGACCGCATCATCCGCGGCATGGTCGGACGCGAGCTCGAGAACCGCTACCCCGACCGCGACGTCGAGATCGGCGACGAGGTCCTGCGCATCGAGGACTGGAACGTCAGCCACCCCACGGATGCCACGCGCACCGTCATCCACCAGGCCAACCTGAACGTGCGGGCGGGCGAGGTGGTCGGCATCGCAGGGCTCATGGGCGCCGGGCGCACCGAGCTCGCGATGAGCGTGTTCGGCAAGAGCTTCGGCTCGCGCATCTCGGGCAACGTCTACATCAACGGCAAGAAGGCGGACACCTCGACGGTGCCGAACGCGATCCGCAGCGGCCTCGCGTACGTCACCGAGGACCGCAAGGGCGCCGGCCTGAACCTGATCGACACGATCAAGCGCAACATCTCGCTCGCGGGGATGCGCAAGCTCGTCAAGGGCGGGTTCGTCGACGGCGACGAGGAGTACCTCGTGGCCAACCGCTACCGCAAATCGATGAACATCAAGGCGCCCAGCGTCGACGTGGTCGTCGGCAAGCTCTCGGGCGGCAACCAGCAGAAGGTCGTGCTGTCGCAGTGGCTCTTCTCGGACCCCGAGGTGCTCATCCTCGACGAGCCGACCCGCGGTATCGACGTCGGCGCCAAGTACGAGATCTACACGATCATCAACGCCCTCGCGGCGCAGGGGAAGGGGGTGCTGGTCATCTCTTCCGAGCTGCCCGAGCTCCTCGGCATCTGCGACCGCATCTACACCCTCAGCGAAGGCCACATCACCGGCCAGCTCCCCATCGAAGAGGCCACCCCCGAGGCACTCATGGTGCTCATGACGAAGGAAAAGGAAGCCGACCATGTCAGCGCTTGACAACACCGTGACCCCGCAGGGTCCTGCCACGCCGAAGGGCCCCGTCGGCGGTGGCGCCGGCGGTGCCGGCGGCGGCCTCGTGCAGTTCTTCACGTCGCGCCTGCGCGAGATCGGCATCTTCATCGCGCTGATCGTCATCGTGCTGCTGTTCCAGGCCCTCACCGGCGGGCGCCTGCTCACCGCGGGCAACGTGTCGAACATCATCGTCCAGAACAGCTACATCCTGATCCTCGCGATCGGCATGGTGATGATCATCATCGCCGGCCACATCGACCTGTCGGTCGGCTCGGTCGCCGCCTTCGTCGGCGCGGTGTCGGGTGTGCTCATCGTCCAGTGGGGCCTGCCCTGGTGGCTCGGCATCCTGCTTTCGCTCGTGCTCGGCGCGGTGGTCGGCATGTGGCAGGGCTTCTGGGTGGCGTACATCGGCATCCCGGCGTTCATCGTGACCCTCGCGGGCATGCTGCTCTTCCGCGGTCTGACCCAGATGACGCTCGGCAACACGCAGATCACGCCCTTCCCGACCGAGTACCGCCAGCTCGGCGGCGGCTACCTCTTCCCCGACCTGTTCCCCGCGAGCTCGTCGCCGGCGGAGTGGATCACGGTCGCGCTCGGTGTGCTGACGCTCGTCCTGTTCGTCGTGGCCCAGGTGCGCCAGCGCACCAAGCGCGCGGCCCTCGAGCTGCAGAACGAGCCGCAGGCGGCGTTCCTGGTCAAGGTCATCGGCGGCGGTGCGCTCATCGCCTACCTCACCTACCTGCTCGGCGTCGCTCCCGGATCGCGCGGCACGCCCATCGTGCTCGTGGTGCTGG
Source organism: Microbacterium testaceum (assembly GCF_003075375.1). Classification (GTDB taxonomy): domain Bacteria; phylum Actinomycetota; class Actinomycetes; order Actinomycetales; family Microbacteriaceae; genus Microbacterium; species Microbacterium testaceum_E. The sequence goes on from NZ_QDFT01000018.1 coordinate 12,177, forward strand.
CCCTGCTGATCATCGGCTACTCCACCGTGATGAGCCGGAGCGTCTTCGGCCGCCACATCTACGCCATCGGCGGCAACCGCACCGCGGCGAAGCTCTCGGGCATCAACACCCGTCGCGTCGACTTCATGCTGTTCGTCAACATGGGCGTGCTCGCGGCCCTCGCCGGCATCGTGTTCACCGGTCGCCTCAACTCCGCCGGTCCCGGCGCGGGAAACCTGTTCGAACTGGATGCCATCGCGGCCTCGTTCATCGGTGGTGCGGCCGTGCAGGGTGGTGTCGGCCGCGTGGTCGGCGCGATCGCCGGTGGTCTGGTCATGGGTGTGCTCAACAACGGCATGTCGCTCATGGGCATCTCGACCGACGTCCAGCAGTTCATCAAGGGTCTCGTGCTGCTGCTGGCCGTGGCCTTCGACGTGTGGAACAAGAACCGCACCCGCGGTTGAGCCACGCTCCCCTCGGACGCCCCGTCGCCTCGTGCGGCGGGGCGTCCGCGTGTTCCCGGTGACTCGCGCGCCTTCGGGATAACCCGAAACGAGGCGGGGGATGACCGGGCGGCGCCGCGCGAGCGCGCGTCCTACCGTGGAACGCATGACCACGGCATCCGTTCTTCCGCCTCCGCCCCCCGTTCCCGGGCCCGCGCCGGCCGCGCGCCCGACCGGTGAGCTCGACACCGTCGCCCCGAAGGTGCGGGTGAACACGCCGGGCCGCGTCTTCGGAGCCGCGGCGCAGCTCGCCGCGCTGGGCGTGATCGGGCCGGCGGTTTTCACCACCATCTTCACCGTGCTCGGCTGGGGCCTCGGTCTGCTCGCCGCCCTGTTGTTCGGCGTCGTCCTCCTCGTCGCCCTCGTCTACCTGCTCTTCGCGGTCGCCTGGTTCGAGCGGGCGCGCCTGGACGGGCTCTACGACCTGGGCCTGGCGTCCTTCCGCCTGCGCCGCAGCCCGCGGCCGGGTTTCGTCGGCTGGTTGCACTCGCTGTGGCTGCAGACCATCGCGCCCGCGCAGTGGCGGGCCCTCGCGTCGTTCGCGATCTCGACCGTGCTGGGCCTGGTGACGCTCGCGGCCATCGGCGCGGCCGCGTGGAGCGTGGCGATCGGTCTGCGGCCGCTGTTCGGCACCTCCGACACGCGCTTCTTCGGGGGACTCTTCGTGACGGGTCCCTGGGCCCCGGCGGTGGGTCTCGCGGGCATCGTCCTCAGCCTCGCGGTCGTCATCGGGCTCGCGATCCTCCACGGCGTCATCGCCCGGGCGATCTTCGTCCCCTCCCGCGAGGCGCAGCTGGTCGAGCAGGCTCGTACCTCCGACACCCGGCGGGCCGGCGCCGTCCGCGCCGCCGAGGTGGAGCGCACGCGCATCGAACGCGACCTGCACGACGGCGTCCAACCGCGGCTCGTGTCCATCGGCATGACGCTGGGCCTGGCCCAGACCAAGATCGACGACGACCCCGCCGCCGCCAAAGCGCTGATCGCCGAGGCGCACGCCTCGACCAAATCGGCCATCACCGAATTGCGTCAGTTGGCCCGTGGCATCCACGCCTCGGTGCTGGAGGACCGGGGACTGGATGCCGCCCTCTCGGCGCTGGCGTCGCGGTCGCACATCCCGGTGACCCTCGACGTGCGCCTGCCGCGCCGCTGCGGTCGCGCGGCGGAGGAGGCCGTGTACTTCGCGATCGCCGAAACCCTCACGAACGCCGCGAAGCACTCGCGCGCGGCGGCGTGCCGGGTCGACGTCCGCGTCCGCGACGACGGCTCGCTGTGGGCCCGCGTCGAGGACGACGGGCTCGGCGGGGCGCGGATCGTCCCCGGCGGAGGGCTGGACGGCATCGTCAACCGCATCGGTGCGGCCGGCGGGACGGCGCGGATCGACAGCCCGCAGGGCGGTCCGACCACGGTGGAGGTGAACGTCCCGTGCGCATCCTGATCTGCGAGGACTCCGTCCTGCTGCGCGAGGGGCTCGTGCGCCTTCTCGCCGATGACGGCCACGAGGTGGTCGCCGCCCTCTCCGACGCCGAGGGATTGGACGCCGCCGTGGTCGACACGACGCCGGACCTGTGCATCCTCGACGTGCGGCTCCCTCCGACGTGGACCGACGAGGGCATCCGCGCGGCGATCGCGCTGCGGTCGCGGCATCCGGATCTCGCCGTTCTCGTGCTGTCGCAGTACGTCGAGGAGCGTTACGCGGCCGACCTCATCGCCGACGGGCAGGGCGCACTCGGCTACCTGCTGAAGGACCGGGTGGCCGACGTCGCCGACTTCCTCGACGCGGTCGCCTCGATCGCGGGGGGCGCCACCGTGCTCGATCCCGAGGTCGTCTCGCAGCTGCTGACGCGGCGCCGTCGCGACGAACGGCTGCAGAGTCTCACCGAGCGCGAGCGAAGCGTCCTGGCGCTGATCGCCGAGGGGCGGTCGAACCAGGCCATCGCGGGTGCGCTGTTCGTGTCCGAGGCCAGCGTCGAGAAGTACATCACGGCCATCTTCACCAAGCTCGGGCTCGAGCAGGACGACACCGGCAACCGCCGCGTGATCGCCGCCCTCGTGCACCTGGGCCACGATCACACCGGAGCGACCTCATGAGCATCGACAGCCCTCCTCCCGCGCCGCCGCGTCGTCGCGGCGCCGCGTTCGCGATCTCGGTCGTGACCATCGTCGCCGGTGGGTTCATCGCGCTGGGGACGTTCCTCGGCACGGGTCTCTCCGCCGCGCACGGCATGGCCTCGTCGCGGTGGGACGCGACGGTGGGCGATCAGGTGTCGTCCGCGGCCGAGAGCGGGGCGCTGTCGTCGCTCGACGTCCAGGTGGCCGGCGCGCGGCTCTCGATCGTCTCGGGCGACGTCGAGGGCCCCGAACTCGACGCGGCGACGAGCGGACCGAACGCGTGGACCTTCGAGCGCGACGGCGACAACCTGCGGGTGGTCTCGCCGACCGGTTCGTTCATCGACCCGGATTCCCGGGCGACCCTCACCCTGCCGCGCGGGTCCTCCGTCGACGCCGACGTCCGCGTGAGCGGGGGAGCGCTCGACGTCCAGGGCGACTTCGACGCTCTCGACCTCGAGGTCAGCGGGGGGAGCGCGACCGTCTCGGGCACCGCTCGTTCCGTCGACCTGTCGCTCGCGGGGGGCTCGGCGTCGGTCGACCTGACCGACGCGTCGACCGCCGCGTTCGACGTGGCCGGCGGCCGACTGACCGCCGCGCTCGCGGGCACGACGCCCGAGGCGACCCGCGTCGAGGTGACCGCCGGCTCGGCCGACGTCACTCTTCCCGACGACGAGTACGCCGTGACCACCGACGACGGCGTGGGCACGGTCGACAACGCCCTGCGCACGAGCCCCGACGCCCCCGCGCAGGTCGACGTCACGGCGACGATGGGCCGTGTGACGCTGCGGTCGTGACCTCGCGCGAGGGGCCGGGACGCTCCCGGCCCCTCGATCGGCTCGTGACGGCGATGGCTCCGAGCACGAGCAGGATGCCGAGCACCTGCGGCAGCACCAGGGATTCGCCGCCGACCACCACGCCGAGCAGCACGCCGGTGACCGGATTGAGCAGACCGATGAGGCCCACCGTCCCGGCCGGCAGGTGCCGGAGACCGGTGAACCAGCAGACGAACGCCAGGGCGGTGGCGATCACCGCGATGCCGGCGTACGCGGTGAGGCCCGCGGCATCCACGCGCGGCGGAGGACCTTCCGAGACGCCCGCGACGACGACCAGCACCGCGCCGCCGGCCGTCAGCTGCCAGGACGTGGTGGCCAGCAGAGGCGTCTCGTCCCGCCAACGGGTGGTGAGGATGGCCCCGAGCGACGATGCGAAGAGCGCGACGACGGATGCCGCCACACCGACCGCCGAGACCGAGCCGCTACCGAGCCCGATCACGAGCAGAACGCCGACGAGGCCGGCGATCGCGCCGAGCGCCCACCGCACGGTGGGGCGCTGAGCCAGCAGGGGCCAAGCGAGCCCGGCGAGGGCCAGCGGGGCCAGGGCCATGATCGACGAGGCGATCGACGAGGGCAGCAGCTGCGCCGCGACGTAGACGAGCACGAAGAACGCGCCGAAGTTGAGCATCCCGAGCAGGGGCGCCTTCCACCACCACTCCCCGCGCGGTCGGCGGCGCGCGAGCGCCCACAGCAGCAGACCCGCCGGAAGGGCGCGCAGCGCCGCGCCCCAGAGCGGAGCGTCCGCCGGCAGGAGGTGCCGCGTCACCACGTAGGTCGCCCCCCATGCGACGGGGGCGACGGCGGTGACGGCGACGAGACGCCATTTATCTTCCATGGAAGGCACTATAGCTTCCATGGAAGATAGAGTGGATGCCATGACCCCGACGAGCGACCGCGTCGACAACCTCACCTCTCAGTGGGAGGCCGAACGCCCCGACCTCGACGTCTCCCCGATGCAGGTGATCGGACGCCTGCACCGCCTCGCCGATCACCTGCGCGAGGAGCTGCTCGCGGTCTACCGCCGCTACGGTCTCGGCGAGGGGGAGTTCGACATCCTCGCCGCCCTCCGCCGCGCCGGGGAGCCGTTCGCCGCGGCCCCCGGAGAGCTCGCGCGCCACACGATGGTGACCAGCGGGGCGGTGACCAAACGCGTCGACCGGCTTCTGGCATCCGGTCTCGTCGTGCGCGACGACGACGCGGACGACGGACGCGCGCGGGTCATCCGTCTGACGCCGGCCGGACGCCGGGTGATCGACGAGGCCTTCACCGCCCACATCGCGAACGAGCAGCGTCTGCTCGCGGGGCTCGACGCCGATCAGCGACGCGCGCTCGAGGCCCTTCTTCGCACCTGGGGCGCGTCACTCGGCGTGTGATCCACGTCCCGTTCTCCGCGCGGGTCGCCGGAAGGCATCGCTTCGCAGGCCGCGAAGGCGACACCCTGGCTACTCAGACGCCCTTGAGCGCCTTCGCGATGCGCTGGGGCGAGACGGGCTCGGCGGTGCCCAGGCGCTGGGCGAACAGGCTCACGCGCAGCTCCTCGAGCAACCACCGCGTCTGCACGAGGTTCGCCGGCGCGTCGGCCGGCAGGGGCACGGCGCCGCCGGCGTCGATGAATCCGGCGGTCGCGCGCTCGTACTCGGTCATGCGCTGCCGGTCCCGGCCCGGGTTGTCCGACAGGGTCTTCACCCGCTCGAGCGCCCCCGCCAGGTAGCGCGGCAGGTGCTGCAGGCGCGGCAGGCCCGTCCGCGACAGGAACCCCGGGAAGATCAGCCCCTTCAGCTGCCCGCGCACGTCGTTGAGCGCCCCGAGCAGCGTGATCGACGAGGCATCCTTCATCGCCCGCTCGACCTCGCGCTGGGCCAGCAGGATCTTCGCCGCGAGGGACACGGTCTGGAAGGTGCGGTCCACCGAGACCGACGAGAACGCATCGCGCACCCGCTCGAACTCCGCTTTCGTGCGGACGACCCCGGACGAGCTCTCGCGCAGGAGCACATCGTCCGCCAGCGCCACGCGCGCGTCCTCGATCAACGCCTTGGCGTTCTGGTACGGGGATGCCGCGAGCGCCAGCTTCTCGTTCGCGGTGAGGTGGTCGAGCACGTACGCGGCCGGTGACGGCACGGCCAGCAGCATCAGGCGGCGGATGCCGGCGCGGGTGTGGCGCGCGGCGTCCTCGGGTGTCGCCTCGACGCGCAGGGCCACGCTGGCGCCCTCGTCGACGAGCGCCGGGTACCCGCGCACCACCCCGCCCGCGACGGGGGTGTCGACGACCTCGGTGAGCTCGTCGAAGTCCCACGTCGTGAGTGTCGACCGGGAGGCGAATGCCGGCGACGCCTCGGCGACCTTCGCCGCCGACCGCGCCGCGGGGCGGTCGCGGGTCACGGCCGATTCGACGCTGGAGCGGGCGCGGTCGGCGAGCCGGCGCTGCAGGGCGCCCAGATCGCGGTCCGAGCCGATCGCCCGGCCGCGCGCGTCGACGGCGCGGAACGAGGGCAGCAGGTGCGCCGGGACACGATCGAGTTCGAAGTCAGCCGCGCCGACGCGCTGGTTCGCGACGCGCTGCACGAGCGCGGCGAGGGCGTCGACGAGCGTCGTGCGGGGCAGTCCGTTCGCGTGCTCGGGGCCCTTCTCGGCCAGCTCGGCCGAGAACTTCTCGGCCCAGTCGGCCGCGGGCACGACGTTGCGGCGGATCGTCTTCGGCAGCGCGCGCAGCAGGGCGGTGACGAGTTCGTCGCGCATGCCCGGCACCTGCCAGTCGAAACCGTCGGGGCGCAGCTGCGCGAGCAGCGGCAGGGGGACGACGACCGTCACCCCGTCGTCCGGAGCCCCGGGCTCGAAGCGGTAGGCGAGGTTGAGCGTCTGATCGCCCTGGCGCCACCGCGCGGGGAACGCCCGGTCGTCGCCCTGCGCGCGGTCGCCGGTGAGGTCGGACTCGCGCAGGTCGAGCAGGTGGGGCGTGCGGGCGACGGCATCCTTCCACCAGGTCTCGAAGGAGCGGACGTCGGTGACGTCGGCGGGGATGCGCGCGTTGTAGAACGCGAACACCGCCTCGTCGCCGACGAGGATGTCGCGACGCCGCTCGCGCTCCTCGATCTTCTCGAGCAGGCGACGCTGCTCGAGGTTGCGGCGCAGGAAGGCGGTCAGACGCTTGTCCAGCACCGAGGGGTCCCACTCGCCCTCGACCAGCGCGTGCCGCACGAACATCTCGCGCGCGAGCGGGCGGTCGAAGCGCGAGAGCTGCACCCGGCGACGGCCGACGAGCTCGACCCCGAACAGGGTGACCTTCTCGTAAGCGGCGGCGGAGCCGGCATCCTTCGACCAGTGCGGCTCGCTCAGCGAGCGCTTGATCAGATCGGGGGCGAGGTCCTCGGCCCACGCCGGATCGACGGCGGCGACCGTGCGGGCGAACAGGCGCGAGGTCTCGACCAGCTCGGCGGCCATGACCGCCGCGGGACGCTTCTTCTTCAGCCCCGAGCCGGGGAAGATCGCGAACCGGGCCCCGCGCGCGCCGATGTACTCGCCCTTGACGGGACGGGTGTCGCCCGGGGCTTTGCGGTCCTTGGTCTGCGCCAGGGTGCGGGGATCCAGGATGCCGAGGTGCGACAGCAGGCCGGACAGGATCGCCCGGTGGATGGCGTCTCCGGCGGCGTGTCCCTCGGGGGCGGTGTCGGCGGACCCTCGTCCCGCTTTTTCCGGTGCGCGTCCCGCAGAGTGCGGCCGGGAGGGGTCTGAAGCAGGCCTCAATGAAACGTGGCTCTTCGCGCCGCGCCCGCCGGCGCCGCGCCCGCCCTCGCCGCGCTCCGCCCCCAGCGACCGCAGCTGCCGGTGGACGTCCATCCACTCGCGCACCCGCACGTAGTTGAGATGCTCGCTGCGGCAGAGGCGACGGAACGCGCTGGAGCCGAGCTCCGCCTGCTTGTCCTGCAGATAGTCCCAGAGGTTGAGCAGCGAGAGAAAGTCGCTGGTCGGGTCGGTGAAACGCGCGTGGAACCGATCGGCCTCCTCGCGGCGTTCCTCGGGGCGCTCGCGCACGTCCTGGATCGACATGCCCGACACGATCGCGAGCACCTCGGCCGACACGTCGTTGCGGCGGGCCTCGATGAGCATGCGGGCGAAGCGCGGGTCGATCGGCAGCCGTGCGATCTCGCGACCCATCTCGGTGAGCCGCGGTCCGCGGTCGTCGCCGCGTCCGCCGCGCCGTCGTGACGGGTCGCCGTCGTCGCGCGGGTCGCGCCGCTCCGCGCCGGGCGCGGGCAGTTTCACCGCGCCGAGCTCGACCAGCAGGTCGAACGCCGCCTTGACGCCGCGCGAGTCGGGGGGCGTGAGGAACGGGAAGGCCTGGATGTCGCCGAAGCCCAGCGACAGCATCTGCAGAATGACGGATGCCAGCGACGTGCGCAGGATCTCGGGCTCGGTGTACTCGGGGCGACGGGTGAAGTCGTCCTCGGAGTACAGGCGGATCGCGACGCCGGGCGAGGTGCGACCCGCGCGACCGGAGCGCTGCTGCGCCGACGCCTGCGAGACCGCCTCGATGGGCAGCCGCTGGATCTTGGAGCGGTTGCTGTAGCGCGAGATGCGCGCCGTGCCGGTGTCGACCACGTACCGGATACCGGGGACGGTGAGGCTCGTCTCGGCGACGTTCGTGGCCAGGATGACGCGGCGGCGCACGCCCGCGACCGTCGACCGCTCGAAGACGCGGTGCTGCTCGGCCGCGGAGAGGCGTCCGTAGAGGGGGAGCACCTCGGTCGGCGCGGCGTCCTTCTGGTACGCCCCGCGGATCGCGTCGGCGGCATCGCGGATCTCGGCCTCGCCCGGGAAGAAGACGAGCACGTCGCCCGCGGCCTCCCGGTCGAGCTCCCGCAGGGCCGCGACGACCGCGCCGACCTCGTCGGCGTCGTCGCCGTCGCGTCCGCCCTGTGCCGCGCTCCGGGCTTTCTTCGGCTGAGGCGTCGGGGGAGCGGCATCCGCTCCCTCGTCGTCGGAATCCTCCGGAGCGCGGTCCGCCCCGTCGAGCGGACGGTAGCGGATCTCGACCGGGTACGTCCGGCCCGACACCTCGATCACCGGTGCCGGTGTCGGCTCGCCGCCGGGCTCGGTCGGGGCGGCGGCGAAGTGCCGCGCGAAGCTCTCGGGATCGATCGTGGCCGAGGTGACGACGACCTTGAGGTCGGGGCGCTGGGGCAGGATGCGCCGCAGGTACCCCAGCAGGAAGTCGATGTTGAGCGAGCGCTCGTGCGCCTCGTCGACGATGATCGTGTCGTAGCGGCGGAGCAGCCGGTCGCGGTGGATCTCGTTGAGCAGGATGCCGTCGGTCACCAGCGCGACCCGGGTGTCGGCCGAGACCTTGTCGGTGAAGCGCACCTTGTACCCGACGGTCGAGCCGAGGGGCACCTGCATCTCGTCGGCGATGCGCTCGGCGATCGTGCGGGCGGCGATGCGGCGGGGCTGCGTGTGCGCGATCGACGTGCGTCCGAGCTCGAGGCAGATCTTTGGCAGCTGCGTCGTCTTGCCCGAGCCGGTCGCACCGGCGACGATCACGACCTGGTGGTCGCGGATGGCGCGCGCGATCTCGTCCCGGGCCGCGCTGACGGGCAGCTCGGGCGGGTAGACGATGACGGGTTCGACGGACACAGCCTTCCAGCCTATCCCGGCCGTGCGGTCCCGCGCCGCGCCGCCCGCCACACCCGCCCCGTCGATAAACGCTCCTCGTGCCGAAACACGCGGTGCCGCGCCGTGTTTCGACACGATCGGCGTTTATCGGCGCCTTCGCGCGGTGCGGCCCCGCGGCGCCCCGCGGCGCCCCGCCCGCCACACCCGCCCCGTCGATAAACGCTTCTCGTGCCGAGACACGCGGTGCCGCGCCGTGTTTCGGCACGGATCGCGTTTATCGGCGCCTAGGCGCGGGCGCACCCGGACGCACCCGGGCCGCACCCGGGCCGCACCCGGGCCGGCCGGCGCTACGGCATCTGCGCCTTCTGCGCCAGGATGCGGCGCACCGCGGCATCCACCTTCGCCGCGAACGCGGGGTCGGACTGGGCGCGCGCGAGCACGGCCTGATGCATCTCGGGGTAGACCGAGGGGTCGGCCGACACCAGCAGCAGGTCCACTCCGGCGTCGATGGCGCGCGTGGCGCGCTCGCCGGGGGAGTACACCTCCACCTGATCCGCGGCCGAGAGGTCGTCGACGGTGATGACCCCGTCGAAACCGAGCCGGTCGCGCAGCACCCCGACCACCGTGGGTGAGAACGCCGCCGGGACGTCCGGGTCGATCAGCGCGTAGTCGGCGGTCGACATCATGACCACCGCGTCACCCTGCGGCAGGATCGACGCGTACACGCCGACGTCGGGCCCGTCGCCCGTGACCACCTGATCGGTCACCCCGGTGGAGTAGTCGGTGTTGTCGTCGACGTGCCCCAGTCCCGGGAAGTGCTTGAGGGTTGGCAGCACCCCGCCGTCGCGCATGCCCGCCGCGAACGCGCCGGCCTTCGCGGCGACCGTGGCGCCGTCGTAGCCGTACTCGCGGGCGAGCTCGCCGATGGGGGGATTGGATGCCGCGAACTCGGGGCTCGTGACGATGTCGGCGACCGGGCCGAGGTTCATGGTGACCCCCGCGGCGGCGAGCTGACCGGCCCACGCGGCGGCGCTCGCGCGAAGGGTCGAGTCGTCCTGCGCGGCCTGGTCGACGGCCGAGGGGATGCGGTCGAACCCCGGGCCCGAGAGCACTTGGACGGTCCCTCCCTCTTGATCGGTGGCGACCCACAGCCGCGGGGCTCCCGCGGGGACGGCGGCGGTGAAGCCGCGGACCAGCTCGGCGATCGCGGCCGTTCCGGCATCCGACCGCCCGTGCAGGAACACCCCGCCGATGTGGTCGTCGCGCACGGCGGCGAGCGTGGTCGGGTTCACGCCCTCGACCGGGGTGCCGACCATGAACATCTGCCCGACCTTGTCGGCCAGGCTCATCGCGGCGAGCGCGTCGGGCGTCGGCGTCGGGGTGGGCGTGGGGGTCGGAGTGGGCGGCGCGGTCGGCGTCGCGCTCGGGGCGGCGCCGGTCGTGGGGGCGCACCCGGCGAGCGCGAGCACGACGAGCAGCGCGGCGGCCGAGAAGCGGGGGGCGGTCTTCACCCCTCGATGCTCCCGCACGAGTCTGGACGTCCGGTCACCGCGGCGGTCCGCCGGCGGTCTCGACGCGTACGGGCCCGCTCAGCCCAGCCCGTTCGAGCAGGTGGCCTGGCTGGCCTTGCTGCCGTTGATGTTCTCGGGCAGCTCGACCACGCCGGGCGTCGCACTCGCGTCGGGCGTGGCGCTGGCATCCGGAGCCGGGGTGGCCTCTTCGCTCGCGCTCTCGGTGGGCTCGGGGGTCGGGGCCGAGGGGTCGGCGACCACTCCGCGTCCCGCGTCGCCGGTGAGGGCGAGGGGGGCGTTGGCGGCGAGGGCCTGCCACAGCACCTCGGCGGACGCCTCGTCGGGGACGACGCGGTTGGAGTCGTAGGGGTCGTCGACGACGGGGAACTGCACGAACGTGATGTCGTCGAACGGCACGTCCTTGAGCGTGTAGGCGAGCTGGGCGATGCGCACGGGGTCGGCGAGGCTCTCGCTCGGCTCGATGTTGCGCACCGCGGTGCTGGCGAGGTTGAGCAGCGTCCCGGGGTTGGTGAGCACCTCGTCGCTGCGGAGCTTGTTCATCAGCCGCGAGAGGTACTGCTGCTGGTTGCCGATGCGGCCGAGGTCGCTGCCGTCGCCGATGCCCTTGCGGGTGCGCAGGAACGCCAGGGCGTCGAAGCCCTTCACCACGCGGTTGCCGGGTTCCCACTGGATGCCGGCATCGGGGTCGTCGATGCCGTCGCCGCCGATGCACACCTCGACACCGCCGATTGCGTCGGTGATGTTGACGACGTTGCCGAAGCTGACCTTCGCCGCGAAGGGGATGCTCTGACCGCTCAGCTCGGACACGGTGTCGGCGACGCAGGTGAGGCCGCCCGCCTCGTAGGCCGTGTTGATCGAGGCCTTGAAGGCGCCCGGGAACGCGGTGCCGTCGGCGGCGGTGCACTCGGGGATCTCGACCTGCAGGTCGCGGGGGAACGACACGACCGTCACGCGACGCGGGTTGGTCGAGACGTGTACGAGCATGTTGACGTCGTTGCGGGTGCCGGCGTTCTCGGGGTCGGAGCAGCGGGCGCCGAAGGCCGCCGAGACGACGTCGTCGCACTCGTCGGTGCCGACGACGAGCACCGCGAACGGCTCGTCGTAGGTGCTGAGGGCGGGCGGTTCGGCCGGAGCGTCCTTGAGGGGGACCGCGGCCTCTTTGAGGGTCTGCGTGAGCGAGAAGGCGTAGAAGCCCGCGACGGCGACCCCGGCGACCACGGCCACGGTGACGATGATGGCGAGCAGCTTGGCGCCGCGTCGCCACGCCGAGACCGGGCGGCGGTGCGCGTGGCGGGTGGGCGGCTGCGACGTCATGGCCAAAGTCAATCACGACGCGGGCGCCGAAGGGGCTCGGCTGCCGCGTCAACCCCGGGAACGCTCGAAGCACCAGTGCCTAGGCTCGATGCATGACCGTTCCTTCCATCCAGCTCAATGACGGAAACTCCATCCCCCAGCTCGGTTACGGCGTGTTCCTCGTTCCCGCCGACGACGCCGAGCGCGCCGTGTCCGAGGCGCTCGAGGTCGGCTACCGCCACATCGACACCGCCGCGATCTACAAGAACGAAGAGGGCGTGGGCCGGGCCATCGCCGCGAGCGGCATCGCCCGCGACGAGCTGTTCGTCACCACCAAGCTCTGGAACGACCACCACGACGGCGACGAGCCGCTCGCCGCGATCGACGAGAGCCTGCAGAAGCTGCAGCTCGACGCCGTCGACCTGTACCTGATCCACTGGCCCACGCCCAAGAACGATAACTACGTGCACGCGTGGCAGAAGATGATCGAGATCCGCGAGGCGGGCAAGACCCGTTCGATCGGTGTGTCGAACTTCCTCGTGCCGCACCTCGAGCGCATCGTCGCCGAGACGGGCGTCACCCCCGCGGTCAACCAGATCGAGCTGCACCCGGCCCTCAGCCAGCGCGAGATCGCGGCCTGGGGTGCCGAGCACGACATGCACATCGAGTCGTGGGGCCCCCTCGGTCAGGGCAAGTACGACCTGTTCGAGATCCCCGCGGTCAAGGACGCCGCCGAGGCGCACGGCAAGTCGCCCGCCCAGGCGGTGCTGCGCTGGCACATCCAGCACGGCTTCATCGTGTTCCCCAAGTCCGTGCGCCGCGAGCGCCTCGAAGAGAACTTCGACCTGTTCGACTTCGAGCTGACGGCCGACGAGATGGCCGCGATCGACGGCATCGACCCGGGCGACGGCTCGGGCCGCGTGGGCACCCACCCCGACGACCTGAACTGACGACGGGCAGAGCCCTGAACCGCCTGGCGAACGCCTCGAGCCCGTACCTGCGGGCCCACGCCGACAATCCCGTCGCGTGGTACCCCTGGGGGCCCGAGGCGTTCGCCGAGGCCGCGCGTCGCGATGTCCCGGTGCTGGTGTCGATCGGGTACAGCACCTGCCACTGGTGTCACGTCATGGCGCGCGAGTCGTTCCAGGATGCCGACACCGCCGCCGTCGTGAACGACGGCTTCGTGGCGATCAAGGTCGACCGCGAAGAGCATCCGGACGTGGATGCCGCCTATCTCGACGCCGCCAGCGCCTTCACTCCCCACCTCGGATGGCCGCTGACGGTGTTCACCAGCCCTGAGGGGCGCGTGTTCTACGCGGGCACGTACTTCCCTCCCGCGCCCCGTCCACCGCAGCCGTCGTTCCGCCAGGTGCTCGCCGCGGTCCGCGAGGCGTGGACCGAACGGCGCAGCGAAGTGGATGCCACCGGCTCCGCGCTCCGCGACGCCCTCGCCGCCACGACCACGGCGCCCGCCGACGCACCGCCGACCCTCGCGCAGCTGGCCGAGGCCGCTCGCGCGCTGGCGCAGCGCGAGGACCGCGAGTACGGCGGATTCGCCGCGGGCCCGGCGTTCGAGACGCCGAAGTTCCCCAACACCCCGGTGCTGCGCTTCCTGCAGCATCCCGCGCTGGCAGTGAACGCGCCCGAGGCGGCGCCCGTGGCATCCCGCGCCCTCGCGGCCATGGCCCGCTCCGACCTGCACGACGCGGTCGAGGGCGGATTCTTCCGCTACGCCACGCGCCGCGACTGGAGCGTTCCGCACTACGAGCGCATGCTCACCGACAACGCCGGCCTCGTCGAGGTCGCGCTCGCCGCCGGCGACGAGGCGCTCGCGGCCGACGCCGCCCGCTTCCTCGTCGACGTGCTGCAGCTGCCCGGCGGCGGGATCGCCGCGGCCCAGGACTCCGAGTCGATCATCGACGGCCGGCGCGACGAGGGCGGCTACTACCGCGTCGCCGATCGGTCGCAGCTCACCCCGCCCGCGCTCGACAGCAAGGTCGTCACCGGCTGGAACGGTCACGCGATCGCCGCGCTGGCCGCAGCGGGCACCCGCACCGACCCCCGCTTCGTCGAGGCGGCGCGCTGGGCGGCCGACGCGGTGCTCGAGAGCAACGTCGCCGACGACGGGACGCTGCGCCGCGCCTCGCTCGACGAGGTGCGCAGCGCCGCTCCCGCGACGCTCGAGGACTACGGCGGGCTCGCACGCGGCCTGCTGGCCCTCGCCCGGGCCACCGGTGAGAGCGCCTACGCCGAGCGCGCGCGGGCTCTGGTCGACCAGTGCGTCGGCGGGGACGGCATCCATCCCCCCGGCGGCGGCGATCCCGTGCTTCTCGCGCAGGGGATGCGGGCGCACGGCGTGCCCAGCGACGGGGCCTCGCCCTCGGGGCCGTCGGTGTTCGCCGCCGCGGCGCTCGACCTGTGGCGCCTGGGTGCGGGGGAGCGGTACCGCGACGTCGCCGTCCAGCTCGTGCGTGCCGCCGCCGATTCCGCGCTGTCGTCGCCCCTCGCGCACGGGGCGATCCTCGAGGTCGCGGTCGGGCTGGCCGCAGCGCCCCGTCAGGTGGTCGTCGTCGGAGAAGCGGATGCCGAGATCGCCGACCTGGCGCGACGCCTGCCCGCGGACGTGGTCGCCGTCGTCTCGCCCGACCAGGCGCGGGCGTTCGCCGAGGCGGGGTTCGAGCTGTTCGCGGGCAAGGTCGCCCAGGGCGGCGAGGCCACGGCGTACGACTGCCGCGCGTTCGCGTGCGCGCTGCCGACGACCGACCCCGCGCGCCTGCGCTGACCGCCCGGGCGGTGCCGATCTAGATCCAGCTGGGCAGCCAGTTGTGCAGGCGCCAGAACTCGTACGGCACGGGCAGTCCCGCCCACACGGGGTACCAGAACGCCGACACCCCCACGCACACCACGAGGAACGCCAGCACGATCACCTGTCCGCTGAGACGCGACGACCCGCGCACCCCGCGGGCGACATCCTGCAGCGCGAAGGCCAGGGCGAGCACCAGGAACGGCAGCATCGCCACGGTGTAGAACTGGAAGATCGTGCGCTCGGGGTACAGCAGCCACGGGACGTAGGTGGCGGCCAGGCCCGTGAGCACGAGCGCGAAGCGCCAGTCCCGCACCATCACGAACCGCACGAGCAGATAGACGGATGCCGCGATCCCGGCCCACCAGATCACGGGGTTCGCGATGCTCGAGATCGCCTCGGTGCACCCGGCCGGCAGGGTGCAGCCGTTCACCCCGACGTCGTCCTGGTGCCAGTACATCGACGTGGGGCGCAGCAGCAGCGGCCACTGCCACGCGGGGCTGGCGTAGCTGTGCGGGGTGACCAGCCCGACGTGGAATTTGTACATCTCCTGGTGGTACGCCCAGAGGTTCTGCAGGGCCATCGGCACCCACGCGAAGACGCCGGTCGCGTTCTGGTCCGTCTCGCGCATGTAGCCGCCGTCGGTGAACAGCCACCCGGTCCAGCTCGCGAGGTACACCACGACGCTGATCGGCACGAGCACGACGAACGACATCAGGCCCTGGCGCACGGCATCCATCGGCCACTGCACGATCCCCTGGCGGCGCCGGGCGAGCGCGTCGGTCACGACCGCGTAGACGCCGATCGCGGCGAGCACGTACAGGCCCGACCACTTGACGGCGGTCGCCGCCCCGGCGGCGGCACCCGCGGCCAGCAGCCACGGGCGGTCCCACAGCAGCGGACCCCAGGTGTGCGTGTGACCGGGCAGGGCGTCCATCGCGGCGTCGAGCCGGTCACCCGTGCGGCGTCGGTCGAGGACCGCGAACCAGAACGCCAGGACGATGAAGAACGTCAAGAAGACGTCCAGCAGCGAGATGCGGCTGAGCACGATCCCCAGTCCGTCGATGGCGATGAGACCGGATGCCACGGACGAGAACACGATCGAGTGCGTCAGGCTCCACGCGAGCAGGTAGACCAGCAGCACGGTGGCCGTGCCGAACACGGCGGCCGAGATGCGCCAGCCGGTCGCGGAGTCGGGGCCGAGCAGCGCCATGCCCGCGCCGATGAGGATGCGCCCCAGCGGCGGGTGCACGACGTAGCTGCCGATCCCGGTGAAGATGTCGGTCTCGCCGGCGGCGAAGCGCGGATCGGTCTCTTCGGGCCACTGCGAGGGGTAGCCGAGCACCCACTGGCTCCAGGAGTCCTTGACGTAGTAGGTCTCGTCGAAGACGAGCTGGTGCGGGTTGCCGATGTCGACCAGGCGCAGCACCGCGGCCACCAGCGTGATGATCGCCGGGGCGACCCACCGCCACAGACGCAGGCGCCGCGGATCGGCCAGCAGGACGTCGCGCCATCGGTCGAGGCGCGTCTGCTCGGCCGAGGGCAGCAGGGAAGGGGCGGCAGCGCTCACGGCCCCCAGCCTAAGGTGGAACGGTGATCATCCTCGCGGCGACCCCGATCGGCAATCTCGGTGACGCCTCGCGGCGGCTGGTCGAGGCGCTCGAGAACGCCACCGTCGTCGCCGCCGAGGACACCCGCACCACCCAGCGCCTGCTCGCCGGTCTGGGCGTCGAGAACCGTCCGCGCCTGATCGCGCTGCACGATCACAACGAGAAGGAGCGCGCCGCCGAGCTCGTCGCGCTCGCGCGCGAGGACGACCTGCTCGTGCTCAGCGATGCCGGCATGCCCACCGTCAGCGACCCCGGTTTCGGCCTCGTCGCCGCCGCCGCCGCGGCCGGGGTGACGGTGACCGCCCTGCCCGGACCCAGCGCGGTCGTCACGGCGCTCGCCGTCGCCGGGCTTCCCACCGACCGCTTCGCGTTCGAGGGGTTTCCGCGCCGCAAGCCCGGAGAGCGTCGCAAGGCCTTCGCGCAGCTGGCGTCCGAGCAGCGCACGCTCGTCTTCTTCGAGTCGCCGTCCCGTCTGGCATCCACTCTCGACGACCTCGCGGGGGCGTTCGGCGCCGATCGTCCCGCCGCCGTCTGCCGCGAGCTGACGAAGCTGTACGAAGAGGTCAAGCGCGGGACGCTGGGCGAGCTCGCGGCGTGGGCGGCCGAGGGCGTCCGCGGTGAGATCGCGATCGTCGTCGGCGGCGCGGCCGCGCGCGAGGTGGAGTTCCCGGATGCCGTGACCCAGGTGCTCGCGCTCGTGGGCGGGGGAGCGCGCCTCAAGGACGCCGCCGCCGAGGTGGCGTCGCAGACGGGCCACTCCTCGCGCGAGCTGTACCAGGCGGGACTCGCCGCGAAGCGCTGACCCGCGCTTCTCGCGCGTGGGGGTCGCGCTGCGTCGTTCCGGCGTCGGTTTTCCGACCCTCTCGCGCCGGGGCGCCCGTCACACGCGGCGGGAGTGTCGGCGGCCCCCCGTAGAATCACCAGGTGACTTCCGGCCGATCCTTCTACATCACGACGCCGATCTACTACCCCAGCGATCTGCCCCACATCGGGCACGGGTACACGACCGTGGCCGTCGACACGCTCGCGCGCTGGCACCGCCAGGCGGGCGACGACACCTGGATGCTGACCGGCACCGACGAGCACGGGCAGAAGATGCTGCGCGCCGCCGCCGCGAACGGCGTGACCCCGCAGGAGTGGGTCGACAAGCTGGTGACCGAGTCGTGGTTCCCGCTGCTCGAGACCCTCGACGTCGCCAACGACGACTTCATCCGCACGACGCAGCCGCGCCACGAGGAGCGCGTGCAGCAGTTCGTCGAGGCGCTCCACGACCGCGGGTACATCTACGCGGGCGAGTACGAGGCGCTGTACTGCGTCGGCTGCGAGGAGTTCAAGCCCGAGGCCGAGATCGTCGACGGCACCGGCCCCTTCGAGGGGCTCAAGGTGTGCGCGATCCACTCCAAGCCGCTCGAGCTGCTGCAAGAGAAGAACTACTTCTTCAAGCTCAGCGAGTTCCAGGACCGCCTGCTGGAGCTGTACAAGACCGAACCCGATTTCGTACGTCCCGAGTCCGCGCGCAACGAGGTCGTCTCGTTCGTGCGCAGCGGCCTGAAAGACCTGTCGATCTCGCGCTCGGCGTTCGACTGGGGCATCACGGTGCCGTGGGACCCCTCGCACGTCATCTACGTGTGGGTCGACGCCCTGCTCAACTACGCCACAGCCGTCGGCTACGGCACCGACCCCGCCGAGTTCGAGCGTCGCTGGCCCGCGTTCCACGTCGTCGGCAAAGACATCCTGCGCTTCCACGCGGTGATCTGGCCGGCCATGCTCATGGCCGCGGGTCTCGACGTGCCGCGCGGGGTCTTCGCGCACGGGTGGCTGCTCGTCGGCGGCGAGAAGATGTCGAAGTCCAAGCTCACCGGCATCGCCCCGACCGAGATCACCGACGTCTTCGGCTCCGACGCCTACCGCTACTACTTCCTGTCGGCGATCGCGTTCGGCCAGGACGGCTCGTTCTCGTGGGAAGACCTGTCGGCGCGCTATCAGGCCGAGCTCGCGAACGGCTTCGGCAACCTGGGGTCGCGCACGGTGGCGATGATCGCGAAGTACTTCGACGGCGTCGTGCCCGCCCCGGCCGCGTACACCGACGGCGATCGCGCGATCCAGAAGATCGTGGCGGATGCCGCGACCACCGCCGACCAGGCGATCGAGCGCTTCCGCATCGACGAGGCCATCGCGGCGATCTGGACCATCGTCGACGCGCTGAACGGCTACATCACCGAGAACGAGCCGTGGGCGCTCGCCAAAGACGAGGCGCAGCACGAGCGCCTGGGTACCGTGCTCTACACCGCGGCCGAGGGCCTGCGCGCCCTCGCGGTGCTGCTGTCGCCGGTCATGCCGGGGTCGACCGCGAAGCTCTGGGCCGCCCTCGGCGCCGAGGAGTCCCTCGGGGCGCTCGTCGCGCAGCCGATCCGCGCGGCGGGCGGCTGGGGCGTGCTCCGCCCGGGCTCGGTGGTGACCGCGCTGTCGCCGCTGTTCCCGCGCGTCGAGCAGGCGTGATGGCGCCGTCCGACGGGGCAGCTCCCGGGGCCGGCGGGCCCGACGCCGTCCCCGAGCGCGTCGAAGGGTCCGCGACCCCTGCGGCCGGCTCCACGCCCGTCGAGCGCCCGCGCAACACGATCGACGGCGGCGACCCCAGTCAGTACGTGCGCGAGCGTTCGGTCGACGGCCGCCGCGACGTCAGCTATCCGCCCGCGCCCGAACCCCTCGGCATCCCGGTCTACGACAATCACACGCACCTCGAGATCGAGGACGGCGAGACCGGTCTGTCCCTCGACGAGCAGCTCGATCGCGCGCTGGCGGTAGGCGTCCACGGGGTCGTGCAGGCCGGCGGCGATGTCGACTCCTCGCGGTGGTCGGCGTGGGCGGCGCGGTCGCACCCGCGCGTGCTCGCCGCCGTCGCGATCCACCCCAACGAGGCGCCCGCCTACGAGCTGGCGGGCGAGCTGGACGCCGCGATCGCGGTGATCGACGAGCTCGCCGCCGAGCCGCGGGTGCGGGCGATCGGCGAGACGGGCCTCGACTTCTTCCGCACCGAAGAGGATGGCATCCCGGCTCAGCTCCGGTCGTTCGAGGCGCACATCGCCCTCGCCAAGAAGCACGGGATCGCGATGCAGATCCACGATCGCGACGCCCATGACGCCGTCCTCGAGACCCTCGAGCGGGTCGGCGCGCCCGACCGGACGGTGTTCCACTGCTTCTCGGGCGATGCCGACATGGCCCGCATCGCCGCCGACCGGGGGTACTACCTGTCGTTCGCCGGCAACGTGACGTTCAAGAACGCGCAGAACCTGCGCGACGCGCTCGCGGTCACCCCGCTCGACCGCATCCTGGTCGAGACCGATGCGCCGTTCCTCACGCCCGTGCCCTACCGCGGCCGTCCGAACGCGCCGTACCTCATCCCGGTGACGCTGCGCTTCCTCGCCGCGGAGCTGTCGATGGATGCCGACGAGCTCGCCGCCCAGGTCGCCGAGAACACGCTGCGCGTCTACGGCGCGTTCGAGGACTGACGCGGCCGCAGCGCTCGCCGGCCGCGCGCGGTTCAGGCCCGGCTCACGGCGCGGTCGCGCCCGTGGTGCCGCGCGGCCGGCGTGCAGAACCTCCGCGATGTGCACAACCTCCGTCGCCGGGGGCCGGATGCCGCGGAGTCTGTGCCCATGTCTGAGGTTGTGCGCACGCGGGGTGCCGCGCGGTCACGTGCAGAACCTCCGCGATGTGCACAACCTCCGTCGCCGGGGGCCGGATGCCGCGGAGTCTGTGCCCATGTCGGAGGTTGTGCGCACGCGTGTCGACGCGGTGCCGCGCGGTTGGCGTGCAGAACCTCCGCGATGTGCACAACCTCCGTCGCCGGGGGCCGGATGCCGCGGAGTTTGTGCACATGACGGAGGTTGTGCGCACGCGTCGCCGACGCGGGCAGACGGAAGGCCGGCACCCCGCGGGGCGCCGGCCTTCGGCATCCGGGATCGACCCGGCATCCGCGATCAGGCCGTGGACTTCGCCTTCTTCACGAACAGCGTCTCGGTCTGCTCGAGCTCCATGCCCTTCGTCTCGGGGATGCGGAGCGCGACGTACACGAACGACAGGGCGGCGAACAGCGCGTACATGCCGTACGTGAGCGGCAGCGACCAGCTCGACATCGCGGGGAACGACACGGTGATGGCGAAGTTGGCGATCCACTGCGCCCCCGCGGCCACACCGAGCGCCTTTCCGCGGATGCGGCTGGGGAAGATCTCGCCCAGCAGCACCCACACGAGCGGTCCCCACGAGGCGCCGAACCCGACGACGAAGATGTTCGCCGCGACCAGCGCGATCCCGCCCCACGGAGCCGGCAGCGAGACGTCCTGCCCCGAGCCGGTCGCGAACGCGAACGCCAGTGCCATCGCGCCGAGCGAGACGGTCATCAGGATCGAGCCGGTCAGCAGGATCGGCTTGCGACCCACCCGGTCGACCAGGAAGATCGCGACGAACGTCACCACCACGTTCGTCACCGAGGTGATGACCGAGATCAGCAGGGAGTTGCTCTCGTCGAAGCCGACCGCCCTCCACAGGGTCGTCGAGTAGTAGAAGATCACGTTGATGCCGACGAACTGCTGGAACATCGACAGCAGGATGCCGGTCCAGACGATCCCCTGCAGGCCCAGGACCGGGCCGCGCAGCGACACGTTCTTGTTCTTGCGGTCCGTCTCGATGTTGTTCGTGAGCTCCTTCATCGTCTTGTCGAGATCGGCCGGCGGCACGAGCCGCGCGAAGATCTTGCGGGCCTCGTCACTGCGGCCCTTCGACAGCAGGAACCGCGGGGACTCGGGCACGGTGAACGACAGGATGCCGTACACCGCCGCCGGGATCACACCGACGAGGAACATCCACCGCCACGCCTCGAGGCCCAGCCAGAACTGGTTGGCGGCACCGCCGGCCGAGTTGGCCAGCAGCGCATCGGACAGCAGGGCGCCGAAGATGCCGAGGGTGATCGCCAGCTGCTGCAGCGACGCCAGCGAGCCGCGGATCTGACGCGGCGCGACCTCGGCGATGTAGGCCGGAGCCACGACCGAGGCGATGCCGATGCCCAGGCCGCTCATCACGCGCCACAGGATCAGATCGGGGACGCTGAAGGTCAGCGCGGCGCCGATGGACGACACGAAGAACAGCACCGCGCCCAGCAGCATGACCTTCAGGCGGCCCCAGCGGTCCGACAGGGCTCCGGCGACGACGGCTCCGACCGCGCAGCCGAGAAGGGCCACGGCGACGACGAAGCCGGTCAGCACCTGGGTCAGCTCGAAGTTGCTCTCGACCGCGTCGACCGCGCCGTTGATGACCGAGGAGTCGAACCCGAAGAGGAAGCCGCCCACCGCGGCCGCGACCGACAGGCCGATCGCTCGTCGCCCATAGGGGCTTCGCAGGGTGAAGGCGTTTGCGGGGATGGACTGCGTTTGACTCACCTGCCCACGCTACTCCTGCCCCCGCGACGTGGAGGGTACTGGCGGCCTCCCTGACTACAGTGGAACAATGCCCGTTTCCCTGCTCGGTGCCGCCGAGATCCGTCGGCTCGCCGCCGACCTCGACGTCACCCCCACCAAGAAGCTCGGGCAGAACTTCGTCGTCGACGCCAACACGGTGCGCAAGATCGTCCAGGCGGCCCGGGTGACGGCATCCGATCGTGTCGTCGAGATCGGTCCCGGCCTCGGCTCGCTCACCCTGGCGATCCTCGAGACCGGGGCGTCGGTCGTCGCGGTCGAGATCGACCACCGGCTGGCCGAGCGTCTTCCTGCCACGGCCGTCGCGCACGACGTCCCCGAGGGCCGCTTGACGGTCATCGACGCCGACGCGCTGCGCGTGGACGCCCTGCCGGGCGAACCCGAGGTGCTGGTGGCGAATCTGCCCTACAACGTGTCGGTGCCGGTGCTGCTGCACTTCCTCGAGACGTTCCCGTACCTGCGTCGCGGCGTGGTCATGGTCCAGGCCGAGGTGGGGGAGCGTCTGGCCGCCCCGCCCGGGTCGAAGGTGTACGGAGCCCCCAGCGTCAAGGCCGCCTGGTACGGCTCGTGGCGCCTGGCGGGGACGGTCTCGCGTCAGGTGTTCTGGCCGGTGCCGAACGTCGACAGCGTGCTGGTCGCTTTCGACCGGGATGCCGACCCCCGCGGCACCGAGGAGCACCGCCTGCGGACGTTCGAGATCGTGGATGCCGCCTTCCAGCAGCGTCGCAAGATGCTCCGCCAGGCGCTCGCCGGCGTCCTGGGCGGGACGGCGGCCGAGGCCTCGGCCCGCCTCGAGG
The DNA here is from genome assembly GCF_003075375.1 of Microbacterium testaceum. Taxonomy (GTDB): domain Bacteria; phylum Actinomycetota; class Actinomycetes; order Actinomycetales; family Microbacteriaceae; genus Microbacterium; species Microbacterium testaceum_E. The sequence goes on from NZ_QDFT01000018.1 coordinate 34,714, forward strand.
CCGCGGGGGTCGACCCGACCCTGCGCGGCGAGCAGCTCACGGTCGAGGACTACGCCCGCATCGCCGCCGTCTGACCGGCCGCGGCGCTCAGCGCCGCCCGCGCCGTCGTGCGCTTCCGCGTCCACCTCGCCCTCGCCGCTGGGCCGCTGCGTTCGTCCTCGCCTGCGCCCGTGCCTGTGCACAACGGCGGGGCGATCCGGCGACACGCCGTCGGCGCGGGCGGGTGGGCGGAGTGTCGGGTCCACCACCCGCAGTTGTGCACGCCCGGCGTGCCGGGTGTCGGGCCGCGCCGCCCCGAGCCGTTCGTCCTCGCCTGCGCCTGTGCCTGTGCACAACGGCGGGCCGATCCGGCGACACGCCGTCGGCGCGGGCGGGTGGGCGGCGTGTCGGTCTCACTCCCCGCAGTTGTGCACGTCCGCGGTGCCGGGTGACGAGCGGCGCCGCCCGGGCCGCGGCCCTCGGACCGGCAGCACCCGCGGCGACGGCGGTCGGGTGAATTCTCACCGTGTTCATCACGCGTTCCCGAAACATGTCTGTAACATTTCGAGGCAACCGGGAGCATCACGCCGGTGTCGCGGCCGTACCCGACGGCCCGGAAGGATCGAGATGCGCTACGCCGAGTACCCCCGTGCCGAGAGGGTGCTGCTGCACCTGAGCGACACCCACCTGCGCGCCGGCGGGGCACCGCTGTACGACGATGTCGACTCCGAGGCGTACCTCTCGCGCGCGGCGTCCGCGATCGAGGCCTCGGGCGTCCGCCCCGATGCGCTGGTGTTCACGGGAGACCTGGCCGACTTCGGCGAGGCCGATGCTTACCGCCGCGTGCGGGCCATCGTCGAGCCGCTCGCGGAGCGCCTGCAGACTCGGGTCGTGTGGGTCATGGGCAACCACGACGATCGCGCAGCCTTCCGCGCCGAGTTGCTGCCCGCCGAGGCCGCCGACCCCGCGGCTCCCGTCGACCGGGTCGACGAGCTCGACGGCCTGCGCATCGTGACCCTCGACACCTCGGTGCCCGGGGCCCACCACGGCGAGGTGACGCCCGCTCAGCGGGAGTGGCTCGCCGAGGTCCTCGCGACGCCCGCCCCGCTGGGCACGATCCTGGCCATGCACCACCCGCCGGTGCCGAGCGTCCTCGATCTGGCGGCCTCGGTCGAACTGCGCGATCAGCGCAGTCTCGCCGCGGTGCTGCGCGGCAGCGACGTGCGCGCGATCCTGGCCGGTCACCTGCACTACTCGACGTTCGCGACCTTCGCCGGCATCCCCGTATCGGTGGCCTCGGCCACCTGCTACACGCAGGACCTCATGGTTCCCGTCGGCGGCACGCGCCCCCAGGACGCCGCGCAGGGCTTCAATATCGTCCACGTCTACGACGAGACCGTCGTTCACTCGGTCGTGCCGCTCGCGGTGAGCGACGCCCTGCAGTACGTCGACGCCGAGGAGTCCCAGCGACGGTTGCGGGATGCCGGCATCGTCGTGCCGGCATCCCGAGCCTTCAGTGGACCGGTGTCGCCGCCGACGACGCCGCTGCCGATCCTGCGCTGACCTCGGTCTTCTCCCACGGAGCGGCGATCGGGAAGTAGCGCTCGAGGCACGCGCGCAGGGCGGGGACCCGCACCTCTTCGGGGATCTCGGGCACGCTGCCGTCGTTCAGGCAGAACATGTCGGTGTCGCGGCGCGAGACGAGCCGCTCCATCGTGCGCAGCGAGTCGAGCTGGGTCGTCTGCACGTAGCGCGTGCGCGGCTCGGCGGTGACGATGGCGCGGCCGGTGGCCAGGGCGTAGTAGTGGTACAGGCTGTTGGTCACCGAGATGTCGGTCGCGGAGCGGAAGCGGGACGCGGCCGTGCGGGCGTAGTCGTCGGCGAACTCGCGCTCGAGCTCGAAGGCCACCGACCGGCGCAGCGGCGTGGCGCAGTGCTCGAGGTCGAGCGTGATGACGCGACCGAAGCGCTCCTTGAGCAGGGCGCGGTTGACCCGCAGGCCGTTGTCGTGACCGGAACGGTCGACGTGCGCGGGGCCGCTGCCGATGCGCACGCCGCTCTCGACGAAGCGGCTGACGCCGCCGCCGCTGAAGAAGAGCTCGGGCGTGACCGGGCGCCCGAAGAACATGTCGTCGTTGCTGTAGAGGAAGTGCTCGGCGAGCCCGGGGATCCGGTGCAGCTGCGCCTCGACGGCGTGCGAGTTGTGGGTGGGCAGCACCGACGGGTCGGCGAAGAACTCCTCGCTGCGCACGATGGTGACCTTGGGGTGGTCAGCCAGCCACTCCGGCGTGGGGGAGTCGGTGGCGATGAAGATCCGGCGCACCCACGGGGTGTACATGTGCACGCTCCGCAGGGCGTAGCGCAGCTCGTCGACCTGTCGGTAGCGCGCGGCGTTGTCGTCGCCGTCGCCCACGACGTAGCCCTTCATGCGTGCGGCGCGCTGCCGCTGGAACTCGCTGGAGGACCCGTCCACCCACGAGAAGACCATGTCGACGTCGGCGGTGAGCTCGTTCGGGTGCGGATCGAACATGCCGGCCACCGTCGTCCAGCGGCGGCCGTAGCGCTCGATCTCGACCAAGTCGAGGTCGGCCGCGGCGAAGCGGCGGCGGGTGAGGGCGCTCGGGCGGGGTGCTTCGATCGTCTTCTCGCCGAACCGCCACAGTTCGAGACGCGGGGCGAGCGACGCCCCGTAGCGATAGGAGCCCTCGGTCGAGGTGCGGGGACGGAAGACCGCGAACGCCTGCACCGACCCGGCGGTGGGGTGCACGCTGTGCGCGGGAACGGGGTCCTCGCCGCGGGCCTTGAGGTAGACCGGCCCGAGCTCGGGGTCGCGCAGCGCGCTCAGCGCCGCCTCGGCATCCCCCGTGTCGATGACGAGCTTGGGCCGACGGTTGGCGTCGCGCACGAGCAGGACGCGCACCCCGGCCGCCTCGATGGCGGCGGCCGCGGTGAGCAGGTCGTCGCGTTCGGCGATCGCCGGTGTGGCGGTGTCGTCGATGAGGTGCAGGATGCCGTCGTGCATCCGGATATCGGAGCGGGACAACAGGGTGCGCCAGGGGTCGGTGTCGATCGACAGGGGGACCATCGGGCGCATACTGCCTCCTCGGGGGGTGGAAACGGGATCCGGTCACCGTAGGGTTCCGGGGTTACGACGACGTTTCGGCGGCGACGCCGATCGGCGGGGAGCGGAGCGCTACTGTCGAAGAGTGACTCAGATCGCTCGCTCCGGCCCGGACCTCCCCGAACCGCTGCGCGAGCGGCGACGGGGATCGGGCCGACGTTCCAGTTTCGCACACGCCGGGCCCGCCGGGCGCACGACGGGGGAGGGGCCGCGATGACCGCGCACGCCCCAGCATCCGTCCGCGTCCGCGCCCCCGGCAAGATCAACGTCTTCCTCGAGGTCGGCGACGTCCAGGACGACGGCTACCACGAGCTCGCGACGGCGTTCCAGGCGGTGTCGCTGTACGAAGAGATGACGGCGACGCCCGCCGACGACATCACCCTCTCGGTGAGCGCGAAGGGGCCCGTCGACATCGAGGGCGTTCCCACCGACGACCGCAACCTCGCCGTGCGCGCCGCCCGCCTGCTCGCGCAGACCGCGGGGATCGATCGCGGTGCGCACCTGGCGATCCGCAAGGCCGTACCCGTCGCGGGCGGAATGGGCGGGGGCTCGGCGGACGCCGCCGCCGCCCTGGTCGCGTGCGACGCACTGTGGGGCCTGGGCATGCCGATGAGCGAGTTGGCCCGCCTGGCCGCGCGCCTCGGCGCCGATGTCCCCTTCGCTCTGCTGGGCGGCACCGCCGTGGGAACCGGGCGCGGCGACGAGCTGAGCCCCGCCCTCGCGCGCGGGCGCTTCGACTGGGTGCTCGTCCCCAACGACGAGGGCATGTCCACGCCCGTCGTCTACGGCGAGCTCGACGCGCACCGCGAACGGCACGCGGTCGACATCGGTCCGGCGCGGCGCATGCCCGCCGTCGACCCCGACGTGCTGCACGCGCTGCGCCAGGGCGACGCGCGCATGCTCGCCGCGACGCTGCGCAACGACCTGCAGGCGCCGGCCCTCCACCTGCGTCCCGACCTGGCGCGCGTCCTCGAGCGGGGCGAGGGTTCGGGCGCCCTGGCGGGGATCGTCTCGGGATCCGGTCCGACGCTGGCCTTCCTCGCCGCCGACGAGTCCTCGGCCATCGACCTGCAGGTGACCCTCAGCGCCGCGGGGCTGGTGGCCCTGCACGTGCACGGCCCCGTGCCGGGCGCGCGTGTGGTCTGACCGCGCGGCACCATAGCCCAGGTCGACACAGGGGGCAATCTTCCGCTGGCGCGATCGGTATCTCGCTAGCCTCGACCAAGGTGGCTCACCACCGACGGGTGCCGTGCCCGCGGGGTGCCACGAAGGGGGTTCCCATGAAGGCAGTGCTCGACGGCGTCGTGATCGCCGAAGCCGACCGCGACGACCTGGCCTCGATCGAGGGCAACTGGTACTTCCCGCCGCAGGCGGTGCGCGAGGGCGCGCTCACCCAGAGCCCCACTCCCTACACCTGCCCCTGGAAGGGTGCCGCGCAGTACTGGAACGTCTCCCTCGACGGTGCGGAGCTGACCGACGGCGCCTGGTCCTACCCCGATTTGCGCGACGGTGCGGTGGAGCGCGTGGGCAAGGACTTCTCGGGCTACGTCGCCTTCGACCGCAAGGTCGTGGTCTCCGACTGAGTCGGGTCGTCGCATGATCGAGTTCTCGGCCGTCTCCAAGGTCTTCCCCGACGGCACGCGCGCCGTCGACGACTTCCATCTCGTCATCCCCTCGCGAAAGACCACCGTCTTCGTCGGGTCCTCCGGCTGCGGCAAGACGACGCTGCTGCGCATGATCAACCGCATGGTCGAGCCGTCGTCCGGCTCGATCACCATCGACGGCGACGACATCGGCGGCAAGCCGGCCGTGCAGCTGCGGCGGAGCATCGGTTACGTCATGCAGAACTCGGGGCTGCTGCCGCACTTCACCGTGGCCGACAACATCGCCACCGTCCCCGTGCTGCAGGGGCAGAACCGCAAGGCGGCCCGCACGCGCGCCCTCGAGCTGATGAAGACCGTCGGCCTCGACACCGCGATGGCGGACCGCTACCCCAGCCAGCTCTCGGGCGGCCAGCAGCAGCGCGTGGGCGTGGCCCGCGGGCTCGCCGCCGACCCCAACATCCTGTTGATGGACGAGCCCTTCGGGGCCGTCGACCCGATCGTGCGCGACGAGCTGCAGCAGGAGCTTCTGCGCCTGCAGAGCGAGATCGGCAAGACCATCGTCTTCGTCACGCACGACATCGACGAGGCGTTCCTGCTCGGCGACCAGGTGGTCATCCTCGAGAAGGGTGCGAAGATCGCGCAGGTCGGCACCCCCAGTCAGATCGTCGAGAACCCGGCGAGCGACTTCGTCGCCAGCTTCATCGGCGCGGTCAAGGGCAAGCGCGCTCTGCATCTCAAGCAGACCGCCACCGGAACGGTCGTGGTGGATGCCGAGGGTCGCACCCAGGGTGCCCTGGTGGAGGACGCTCACCCGTGAACTGGGTAGGGAACAACCTCGACCTCATCGGGCAGCTGACACTGGTGCACCTGCGCCAGAGCCTCATCGCCCTCGTGGTGGGTTTCGTCATCAGCATCCCGCTCGGGTGGGTCGCGTGGCGCTACCGTCTGGTGCGCAGCGGGGTCATCACCATCACGGGTCTGCTGTACACGATCCCCTCGCTCGCGCTGCTCATCCTCGTCCCGGTCGTGACCGGCTGGTACAGCATCGTCAGCGAGACCAACCTGATCGTCGCCCTGGCGATCTACGCCGTCGCGATCCTCGTCCGCGCCGTCGCCGACGGGCTGGACTCGGTCGACGCGGGCGTCCGACAGGCGTCCACGGCCATCGGCTACGGCTCGTTCCGTCGCTTCCGGGCGGTGGAGTTCCCCCTCGCGGGGCCCGTGGTCCTCGCGGGCCTGCGCGTGGCCTCGGCCAGCACGATCGCGCTCGCGACCGTCGGCATCCTGGTCGGCATCCAGAACATCGGCTACCTGTTCACCAACGGGCTGCAGCGCCGCATCATCCCCGAGGTGTTCGCCGGGGTGGTCGCCGTCGTCGTCCTCGCCCTGGTGATCGACCTGATCCTCGTGCTCGCGGGACGCCTGCTGATGCCCTGGACCCGCGCGACCAAGACCGTCTCGCGCCAGGCCAACCGGACGTTGGTGAAAGCATGAACCTGCTCGGCGACGCGATCGCGTGGATCTTCTCGGGGGACTCGGGCCAGTTCGACTCGATCCCGCTGGCCATCGGCATCCAGCTGCTCTACACCGCCGTGGCGGTCCTGATCGCCGGGGCGATCGCCATTCCGCTCGGGTGGTTCATCGGCCACACCGGCAAGGGACGAGAGACCGCCGTCGCGATCTCGGGTGCCGCGCGCGCCATCCCCTCGTTCGGTCTGCTGATCCTGCTGACGCTGCTGATGGGCGTGCTGCACAAGCCCGAGGCGGCGGTCATCTCGTTCGTCGTCCTCGCCATCCCCTCGCTGCTCGCGGGTGCCTACACCGGTTTCGAGGCCATCGACCGCCGGGTGATCGACGCGGGACGCTCGATGGGCATGACCGAGTCGCAGATCCTCTGGCGCATCGAGGTGCCGCTCGGACTGCCGCTGCTGGTCGGCGGCATCCGCGCCGCGACGCTGCAGGTGCTCGCGACGGTGACCATCGCCGCGTACATCGGACTCGGCGGCCTCGGCCAGTACATCATCGCGGCGATCCCGCTGCGCCGGTTCGACATCCTCATCGGCGGAGCGATCCTCGTCGCCGTCCTCGCGCTCGTCATCGACGGGCTGTTCGCCCTGCTGCAGCATCTGGTCGTGCCCCGCGGCATCCGCGCCGCCGGTGCCGCCCAGCCGCAGCGACGCAGCTCCCGTCAGCGCCGCGCCGAAGCGATCGCCGTCGGAGCGCCGACCGCGCCGCCGGCGACCCCCTGACCCACCTGAATCCCGAATCACCAGAAAAGAGAGCACCCATGTTCACAGCACGAACCAAGAAGGGCCTCGGCCTCATCGCCGGGCTCGCGGTCGCCTCGCTCGCCTTCGCCGGTTGCAGCGGCGGGTCCAGCGACCCGCTCAGCAACGGCGGCGGAGAGGACGGCGGCTCGACCGACACGATCGTCGTCGGCTCGCAGGCCTACTACTCCAACGAGATCATCGCCGAGATCTACGCCCAGGCGCTCGAGAAGGCTGGCAAGACGGTCACGCGCCAGTTCCAGATCGGTCAGCGCGACGCCTACATCCCGCTGCTCGAGGACGGCACCGTCTCGGTGTTCCCCGAGTACACGGGAAACCTGCTGCAGTTCTTCGAGAAGGACACCGAGGCGCGCACCGCCGACGACGTCTACGCCGCGCTGCCGGCCGCGCTGCCCGAGGGCCTCGAGGTGCTCGACCAGTCCGAGGCCACCGACCAGGACTCGTACACCGTCACCAAGGCTTTCGCCGACGCCAACGGCCTCACCTCGATCGCCGACCTGTCCAAGGTCACGTCGGGGCTGACCCTCGGTGGCAACGCCGAGCTCGCCGAGCGTCCGTACGGCCCCACCGGCCTGCAGTCGACCTACGGCGTCACCGTGCAGTTCTCGCCCACCGGTGAGACCACGGTCGACGACCTCGTCGCCGGCACGATCCAGGTCGCGAACGTCTACACGGCCGACCCGCGCATCCAGACCGACGACCTCGTCACGCTGACCGACCCCGAGGGCCTGTTCCTCGCGTCGAACGTCGTGCCCGTCGTCAACTCGAACGTCGCCTCCGAGGTGTCGGACGTGCTGAACAAGGTCAGCGCCGCCCTCACCCCCGAGGGCCTGGTCGAGCTGAACGTCAAGTCGACCGTCGACCAGCAGTCCTCGGCCGACATCGCGTCGGAGTGGCTCGCCGCCAACGGCTTCTGAGCCCGTCCCTGGCCGCGGGGCCGTCCGGTTCGCCGGGCGGCCCCGCGGTCGTTCGCGGCTTCGGTCGTTTGCGGTCGCGGTCGTTCGCGGCCGCGGTCGTTCGCGGCTTCGGCGCGCGGCGTCCGGCGTCCGGTCGCCCACGCAGGCATCCCGAGACTGCATTCCGCTGACAACTCGGCGACATCCTGCAACCGAGTTGTCAGGGCGATGCTGTCTCGCCGCCGCCGCCGCCGCCGCCGCCGCCGCGGCCGCCGCACCCGCGAACGGTCCGGCGTCGGCGCGCCTGCGCGGGCTGGCATCCACGAGACTGCATCCCGCTGACAACTCGGCGACATCCTGCAACCGAAATGTCAGCGCGATGCTGTTTCGCCGCCACCCCGGCCGCCGCTGCCGCCCCGGCCGCCGCCGCCGCTGCCGCCGCCCCGGCCGCCGCTGCCGCCCCGGCCGCCGCCGCCCGCCGCGGCCCCGCCCGCCCGCCCGCCGGTTCCAGCGCTGCCACCCGGCGGTTCGGCCGCACCCGCGAACGGTTCGGCGTCGGCGCGTGCCTGGGCGGGGTGGCATCCGCGAGACTGCACCCTGCTGACAACTCGGCGACATCCTGCAACCGAGTTGTCAGGGCGATGCTGTTTCGCGGCCCCGACCGCCCCGCCCCGGACCGCCCCGCCCCGCCCGCCCCGCCCGCCCGCCCGCACGCGAGCAGGACGGGGGAGCGGATGCCGGGCGCCTGGGCACCGCGTAGCCTGGGACGGATATGGCACATCTGCTCGGGGGCGAAGCCCTGCACCTGGAATACCCGACCAAGGTCGTCTTCGACTCCGTCTCGCTCGGCGTGAACGAGGGCGACCGCATCGGCATCGTCGGCCGCAACGGCGACGGCAAGTCGAGCCTGCTCGGCATGCTCGCCGGCATCCGCGAGCCCGACGGCGGGCGCGTCACGGTCCGCGGCGGCGTGACGGTGGGGGTGCTCGACCAGCAGGACACCCTCGACGACGACGACACGATCGGCCACGCCGTGGTGGGCGGTCGGCCCGAGCACGAGTGGGCGGGCGACGCCCGCACGCGCGACGTGATCGCGGGGCTCCTCGGCGACCTGCCCTGGGACGCCCGGCTAGGCGATCTGTCGGGCGGTCAGCGCCGCCGCGTGGCCCTGGCGAAGCTGCTCTCCGGCGACTGGGACGTGCTGTTCCTCGACGAACCCACGAACCACCTCGACGTCGAGGCGATCACGTGGCTCGCCGGGCACCTGAAGAAGCGGTGGGCGCCGAGCGCGGGCGGTCTGCTCGTCGTGACGCACGATCGCTGGTTCCTCGATGAGATCTGCACCGCGACCTGGGAGGTGCACGACCGCATCGTCGAGCCCTTCGAGGGCGGCTACGCCGCGTACATCCTGCAGCGCGTCGAACGCGACCGTCAGGCGGCATCCATCGAGCAGCGGCGTCAGAACCTGGCCCGCAAAGAGCTCGCGTGGCTGCGCCGCGGCGCGCCGGCGCGCACGTCGAAGCCGAAGTTCCGCATCGACGCGGCCAACGAGCTCATCGCCGACGTCCCCGAGATCCGCGACAAGGTGGCCCTGCAGTCCCTCGCGGTCGCGCGCCTCGGCAAGGACGTGGTCGACCTGCTCGACGCGGGCGTCAGCTACGGCGACCACACGGTGCTCAAGGACGTGGAGTGGCGCATCGCGCCCGGGGAGCGCACCGGCATCCTGGGCGTGAACGGCGCAGGCAAATCGACGCTGCTCAACCTCGTCACCGGGTCGCTCGAACCCACCAGCGGGCGCGTCAAGCGCGGCAAGACCGTCAAGGTCGCGACCCTCACCCAGCGCCTGGACGAACTCGATCAGCACCTGAACGACCCCGTGCGCGTGGTCATCTCGTCGCTGCGCACGACCTACTCGTTCGGCGCGGGATCCAAGGCGCAGGAGCTCACCCCGGGTCAGCTGCTCGAGCGTCTCGGGTTCTCGAGCGCGCAGCTCTCGACGCCGGTGAAAGACCTGTCCGGCGGCCAGAAGCGGCGTCTGCAGCTGCTGCTCGTCATCCTCGACCAGCCCAACGTGCTGATCCTGGACGAGCCGACCAACGACCTCGACACCGACATGCTCGCCGCGATGGAGGACCTGCTCGACTCCTGGTCGGGCACGCTGATCGTCGTGTCGCACGACCGGTACTTCCTCGAGCGCGTCACCGACCAGCAGTACGCGATCCTCGACGCGCGGCTGCGTCACCTCCCCGGCGGCGTCGACGAGTACCTGCGTCTGCGGTCGCTTCAGGATGCCGAGCCCTCGCGCCCGGCCGCGAGCGGCGGCGCCGCGGCTGCTCCGGGTCTGCAGGGCGCCGAGCTGCGCGCGGCGCAGAAGGAGGCGTCCGCGACCGAACGGCGCATCGAGAAGCTGCAGCAGCAGATCGACAAGGCCAAGGCGGCCCTGGCCGATCACGATCAGTCGGATTACGTCGGGCTCGGCACGGAGATGCAACGCATCTCGGGCCTCGAAGCCGAGCGCGACGAGCTCGAGCTGCAGTGGTTCGAGCTGACCGAGCGGATCGGCTGACGCCGACGATCGATCGTCAGTGCACGGCGTATTCGAGCAGCACGATGAAGATGCCCAGGCACGCGGTCGCGAAGGCGCCCACCAGGCGCATCGCCAGGCGTGCGCCGCGTCGCGCGTAGGCGAAGTACCCCAGCACGCCGAGGACGACGAAGGTCGACCACATGCTGAGGTCGGAGGCGTCGTCCACCGACATGCCGGACACCGCGGCGTAGATCAGCAGCAGGACGGACGGCACCGAGGCGTACAGCATGCCGGCGCCGTGGCGCATGCCCTCGCGGGTGGCGCGCCGCAGGCCGTGGGTCGCGTGCTCGGTGAGGGTGTGCGCGAAGACGTGCGCGATGAAGAAGACGACCAGCGAGGTGACCGCGCTCTCGAGCACCTCGCCGACCGTCTCGGCGTGATCGTCGGCGATCGTCACGAACGCCGCGAAGACGATGAGGCCGTAGATGGCGGCGGGGGAGCGGAAGCGCACGTCGAACCAGGCCTTGACGCGCTCCCACCGCGTGAGCGCAGCAGCCGGGGCGCTCACGCGTCGAACCCCAGGCTGAGCTTGCGCAGGAGCGTCGCGAGGCGGTCGCGGTCGCTGCGCGCCAGACCCTCGAGCAGCAGGGCCTCGGCATCGACGAGGCGGGTGATGGCGGCATCCACCCGGATACGGCCGTCGTCGGTCAGCGTCACGAGGATGCTCCGTCCGTCGCCCGGGTCGGCTTCACGGCGCACGAACCGGCGGGCGACGAGCCGGTCGATGCGGTTGGTCATGGTGCCGCTGGACACGAGCGTCTGCTGCAGCAACTGCTTGGGGCTGAGCTGGTAGGGCTCCCCGGCGCGCCGCAAGGCCGACAGCACGTCCCACTCCCACGATTCGATGTCGCTGCGACGGAACGCCTCTTTGCGGGCGATGTCGAGGTGCCGCGAGAGCCGAGCGACGCGCGAGAGCACCTCGAGGGGAGAGAAGTCCAGGTCGGGGCGCTGACGCACCCACGCGTCGACGATGCGGTCGACCTCGTCGCTGTCCCGGCTCACCCCCTCATTATGTCGAGAGCCCGTCCCGGTGAGCGCGCCGCGCGCACCGGACGAACGCCCGGCGTCCGCGTCTGGCAGACTTGACCGGTGCCCGCGGGCACGGTCCGCCGTGGTGTAACGGCAGCACGACAGCCTTTGGAGCTGTTAGGTCTAGGTTCGAATCCTGGCGGCGGAGCATGACATCACCGACCGAGTTGGCCGTCGTCGTCCTCGCAGCGGGTCAGGGAACGCGCATGCGCTCCCGAACTCCCAAGGTGCTGCACCCGGTGGGTGGCCGGCCGCTCGTCGGTCACGTGCTCGACACCGCGGCCTCGCTCGACCCGGCCCGCATCATCGTGGTCGTGCGCCACGAGCGCGAGCTCGTCGCCGAGACCGTGACGGAGCTCGCCCCCGGCGTCGTCATCGTCGATCAGGACGAGATCCCCGGCACCGGGCGCGCCGTCGAGGTCGCCCTCGACGCCCTCGGAGACTTCGCCGGAGACGTGCTGGTGCTCAGCGCCGACGTCCCCCTGCTCGAGACGGGCACGCTCACCGAGCTCCTCGCGACCCACCGCACCGGCGGCAGCGCCGTGACGCTGCTGAGCGCCCGCGTCGACGAGCCGTTCGGTTACGGCCGCATCCTGCGCGACGAGGCGGACGGCGTCCGCCGCATCGTGGAGCAGAAGGATGCCACGGACGACGAGGCCGCGGTCACCGAGATCAACGTCGGGGTCTACGTCTTCCAGTCGGCGCCGCTGCGTGAGCAGCTCGCGCTCGTGGGGACGGCCAACGCGCAGGGCGAGAAGTACCTCACCGACGTGATCGGGCTGCTGCGCGACGCGCAGCGCGGGGTCTCGGCATCCCTCACCGCCGACGCTTCCGCCGCCCTGGGCGTCAACGACCGCGTGCAGCTGTCCGAGGCGGGGCGCACGCTCAACGCCCGCACGGTGCGACGCTGGCAACTCGAGGGCGTGACCGTGGTCGACCCGGCCACGACCTGGATCGACGTCACCGCGACCCTGGCCCCCGACGTCACGATCCTCCCCAACACGCACGTGCGCGGCGCGACGGCGATCGCGACCGGCGCCACGATCGGCCCCGACACGAGCCTGGTCGACTGCGAGATCGGCGAGGGCGCCACAGTCACCCGCACCGACGGCACGCTCGCCGTCGTCGAAGCCGGTGCGACCGTCGGGCCCTTCGCCTACCTGCGCGCCAACGCGCGCGTGGGCGTCAACGGCAAGGTCGGCACGTTCGTCGAGGTCAAGAACTCCTCGATCGGCGAGGGCAGCAAGGTCCCGCACCTGTCGTACATCGGCGACACCGAGATCGGTCGGGGCGTCAACCTGGGTGCCGGCGCGATCACCGCCAACTACGACGACATCGCCAAGCACCGCACCGTCATCGGCGACGAGGTGCACAGCGGTTCGCACAACGTCTTCGTCGCGCCGGTTACGATTGGAGCGGGCGCCAAGACGGGTGCCGGAGCGGTCATCCGCAAGGACGTCCCGGCCGGTGCCCTGGCGCTCAGCGTGTCCCCCCAGCGCAACATCGAGGGGTGGGTCGAGAAGAACCGACCGGGTACTGCAGCGGCCGACGTGGCCGCGCGGGCTCGGGCTGAACAGGAAGCGGCCGATGGCTCGTAAGAAGAATCGTGTAGACCTCGACCGCGACAACGGCATCGCCCCCGGGCTCGTCGCCAAGACCAAGAAGCGGCTCGTCGTCGCGTCCGGGCGCTCGCACCCCGAGCTGGCCGCGCAGGTCGCCCAGCACCTGGGCACCGAGCTGGCGCCCACCGAGCACCGCACCTTCGCCTCGGGCGAGATCTACACCCGCTTCGAGGTGTCGATCCGCGGGTGCGACGTGTTCGTCGTGCAGTCCTTCGGCCCGCCGGTCAACGAGTGGCTCATGGAGCTGCTCATCATGCTCGACGCGCTCAAGCGCGCGTCGGCCAAGCGCATCACGGTCGTCGCCCCGTACTTCCCGTACTCCCGTCAGGACAAGAAGGGCCGTGGCCGCGAGCCCATCAGCGCTCGTCTGGTCGCCGACCTGCTCAAGACCGCCGGCGCCGACCGCATCATGAGCGTCGACCTGCACGCGGCGCAGATCCAGGGGTTCTTCGACGGCCCGGTCGACCACCTGTTCGCCAAGCCCGTGCTGCTCGAGCACTTCGAGCGGGGTCTCACCGGCGAGGACCGCGAGACCCTCACGGTCGTCTCTCCCGACATGGGCCGCGTGCGCGTGGCCGACACCTGGTCCGACAGCCTCGGCGCGCCCCTCGCGATCATCCACAAGCGTCGCGACCCCAAGGTCGCCAACCAGGTCTCGGTGCACGAGATCGTCGGTGACGTGAGGGGTCGCACCTGCCTGCTGGTCGACGACATGATCGACACCGGCGGCACCATCCAGAAGGCCGCGCAGGCGCTCAAGGCCAGCGGTGCCCGCAAGGTCATCGTCGCGGCCACGCACGCCATCTTCAGCGACCCGGCCACGGAGCGCCTCCAGGATGCCGCGATCGACGAGGTCGTGGTCACCGACACCGTGCCGCTGCCCGCCGAGCGGCGTTTCGACCGCCTGACAATCCTGCCCATCGCCCCGCTGCTGGCCCGCGCGATCCACGAGGTGTTCGAGGACGGGTCCGTCACGAGCATGTTCGGCGGCGACGCCTGACGTTCGACCCTTGCGCGCAGCCGTCTCCCTCGCGGAGGCGGCTGCGCGCGTTTCGGGCACGCCGCCGCCGTCAGTTCCTCGCGGGCGTGCGGGGCGGCGCTTCGATACGGGGGAGCGGTGGCGGCCCGGACACCGGTTCACAGGCCGCACAAAAGAATGAACCGGGCCGGCGCCGAGGTCGTGTCCCTACCGTGAGCACGAACCGCGCCGCGAGGCACGACCGAAGGAGGACCCCCATGATCCGAACCGCAGCCGTACCCCGTCCCGTCCGCATCGGCACCGCCCTGCTGGGCGTCGCCGGCATCGCCACCCTCGCCGGGTGCGCGGGAGGCGCCACCGACGCGGCCGCCCCCGCCGAGAGCGCCGCGGCCCCCGCCGCCTCGTCGCCCGCCTCGAGCGGCGCCGCCGCGGGGTCGAGCTCGTCGGGCACGTACACGGACGGCCAGTACGAGGCCACGGGCCAGTACGCCACGCCCGAGAGCGTCGAGACGGTCGACGTGACGCTGACGATCGCCGGCGACACGGTCACCGCTGTCGAGGTCACCGGAGACCCGCAGGCCGCGGAGTCCCGCCGCTATCAGAGCGAGTTCATCGGCGGCATCCAGGACGAGGTCGTCGGCAAGAAGCTCGACGAGATCTCGGTCAGCAAGGTCGCCGGCTCCTCGCTCACCAGCGGCGGGTTCAACAAGGCCGTCGACGCGATCAAGACCGAGGCCAAGGCCTGACCGACATGCCCGCCCCGACCGCGACGCGCGCGTCCTGGACGTTCGAGGCGATCGGCACGTCATGGGCGATCGAGACGGCGGCGCCCCTGCCCCCGGTCGCCCGCGCCGCGGTGGCCGCGGTCGTGGACCGGTTCGACCGCGAGTGGTCGCGCTTCCGCGACGACTCGCTGGTGTCGGCGCTCGCGGCGGGGCGGGTGGCATCCGTGCCCCTTCCCGAGGACGCGGATGCCATGCTCTCGTTGTACGACGAGCTCGACGCGGCGACCGGTGGGGCGGTCAACCCGCTCGTGGGCGAGGCGCTCGCGCGACTGGGCTACGACGGGCGCCTCAGCCTGACGCCGCGGGGGGAGCCGCGTCCGGCTCCCGCGTGGCGCGAGACGCTGCGGTGGGACGGCTCGCTCTCGCTCGCGGCGCCCGCGACGATCGACGTCGGGGCGCTCGGCAAGGGTCGGCTGGTCGATCGGGTGCTCGACGTCGTCGCCGCCCACGCGCCGGGTGACGTGATCGTCGACGCCTCGGGCGACCTGGCCGCCCGCGGCGCGCCCGCGCGCGTCGGTCTCGAGCATCCGTACGACGCCTCGCGTGCGATCGGTGTCGTGACCGTGGCCGACCGGGCCCTGTGCGCCTCGGCGATCAACCGGCGGGCGTGGGGCGACGGACTGCATCACGTCCTCGACGCCCGTACCGGAGCACCCGTGCGCGCGTACGCGGCGACGTGGGCGCTGGCCGAGACGGCGATGCGGGCCGACGCCCTGGCCACGGCGCTGTTCTTCGACGGCGGGCCCGAGCTGGCGGCATCCTGGGATGCCGACTGGGTCCGCATGAGCACCGACGGGCGCGTGGAGTGGTCGCCCGGATTCGACGGAGAGGTCTTCTCATGAGCGCAACGCTCACCGCGGGGTCGACCCGCGTGCTCGGTGTGATCGGCCGGGTCTCGATGTACCGCCTGGTGCTGTCGGCGCTGGGCCTGCTGGCGGTGATCGCGCTCGTGCTGTCGTTCGCCGGTCTGGTGGTGCCGCAGCCGCTGGAGCTCGTCGCCAGCATCGTGGTGCTCACGCTCGCGTGCGCTCTCACCGACGCCGCGGCGCAGAAGATGCTCCGGATGCCGCTCCGCCTGGAGTCCTCGCTGATCACCGCCGCGATCCTGCTGTTCGTCGTGCGTCCGAGCGTCGAGCCGCTGGGCCTGGTGGGACTCGCGATCGCGGGGGTCATGGCATCCGCGAGCAAATACGTGCTCGCGTGGCGGGGGCGCCACATCTGCAATCCGGCCGCGACCGGGGCGACGGTGCTGACCGTCCTCAGCGTCTTCGCCCCCGACCTGGGCGGGTCGGCGTGGTGGGTGGGGTCGCCGTGGATGGCGGGTCCCGTTCTCGTCCTCGGTGTCGTGCTGCTGCTGCGCACCGACAAGCTGCCGATCGTCGTGACGTTCTGGGTCGTGGCGATGACCGTGGCGTTCGTCCGCACGACCGTGCAGTTCCAGGCGGCGGGCTTCGCGGTCGACGTCCCGGCGGTGCTGGCGCAGGTGGCGTTGTCGTCGCCGTTCCTGTTCCTCGGCGCGTTCATGCTGTCCGAGCCCCTCACCCTGCCGCCGCGCCGTGCACAGCAGTACGCCGTCGCGATCCTCGTCGGCGTGCTGGCGGGATGGCCGCTGCCGGTGGGCGAGATCACCCTGGGCCAGGAGCGAGCGCTGCTGGTCGGCAACCTGCTGGCGTTCCTGTTCTGCCTGCGGGCGGCGGTGCGCCTGCGCGTCGAGGGGCGGCGCGACCTCACCCCCACGGTGCGGGAGCTCACCTTCCGCGCGGCCCGGCCGTTCCGGTTCTCTCCGGGGCAGTACCTCGAGCTCGACGTGCCGCACCGCCGGCCCGACGGGCGCGGCACGCGACGGGAGTTCTCGATCGCCTCGGCGCCCGAGGATCTGCCCGAGGTGCGGATCGCGTTCAAGGACGGGTCGCAGTCGTCGTACAAGCGCGCCCTCGCCGCCGTCGAGAACGGTTCCACACTCGCGGTCACGGGGGTGTGGGGTGATTTCGTGCTGCCGTCGCGCCCGACGGCACCGGTGCTGCTGGTCGCGGCGGGGATCGGCGTGACCCCCTTCGTATCGCAGCTGCGTCACCTGGTGGCCTCGGGTCAGCAGCGCGACGTCGTCTTGGTGTACGTCGTGTCGGAGGCGGCGGAGCTGGCGTTCCGCGACGACATCGCTGCTGCCGGCATCCCGGTGGTGGTGTTCTCGCGCGACGAACCGTCGGATCTCCCCGCCGGCTGGACATGGGCGGGACCGGACCGGGTGGATGCCGACGCCCTCGTTGCGGCGGTGCCCGACATCGCGCGTCGCGCGGCCTACGTCTCGGGACCCCCGCGGCTCATCTCGGCGCTCGCCCCGGCGCTGGCGAGGGCGAAGTCGCTCACCACCGACGCGTTCGCGGGGTACTGACGCGCCACCGGCGCGGGCGCAGCCGCTCGACGCGGCACTGGCGTCTCGTGCTGACAGCGGAGAGAGTGGGGTCATGCGCTCGGTCTTCTTCTCCTCCGATCCCATCGACGACGACGACGGCGACCGCTTCGACGGGCGGTCCGAACGGATCCCCTCGTTCGAACCCCCGCGCGACGAGATCCCGGTCCTGTCGGGCCCGGCCGGGCTGCTCGCGCGCGCGGACGACGTCGTCATCGCCCTCATGGGCGTGCGCGTCTTCTCGGACGGCGTCGAGTTCCTCCTCGACCGTCACCTGCGCCGCGGGGGGCGCGATCCGCGGGAGTGGCAGCTCGCTCAGATGGACTTCGCGGGCCACTTCGGCGTGGCCGACCGCACCCCGGGACGCCTGCGCTGGGGGCTGTCGCTGGGCGACGGTCAGCGGCTGCTCCTGGACGACCCGTTCGGGTTCCCCGATCCGCACCGCCACGACGCGCCGTCCGAGCCGCAGCGTCACACCGTCCGCGTGACGGGTGGCGGCGGGTCGGGTGGGGGAGACGACTACACGATGCACGACGGGCTGTGGCTGTGGCCGCTGCCGCCCGAGGGCCCGCTCGACATCGTCGTGCAGTGGACGACGTTCGGCGTCGCCGAGTCGCGGTTCTCGCTCGACGGCGGCCATCTGCGCGCCCTCGCCGCCGGGGTGCGTCCGCTGTGGGACTGAGGGCCGTCGGCTTCTGCTCATCCTCACCACGACCTACGACGTCGATCGCGCCGGAACGCTCCAGAACGGCCCGCTGATCCCCGACGTCGAGGTGGCACCGGGGCCCGACCTCGAGGCGGCGCGGACGGCGGTCACCTCGCGCTGCGGGTGAGCCCCGGCATCCGTTCCGTTCAGGCCGGGTCGGCGGGCTTCGCCGGCAGGCGCACCTCGAACGTCGTGTCGCCCGGCGTGCTCCGCACGGTGATGGTGCCGTGGTGGGCGTCGACGATCGCCTTGGCGATCGACAGGCCCAGTCCCGTACCGCCGGTCTTGCGATCGCGTGAGCGGTCCGCGCGGGCGAAGCGCTCGAACAGCTGCGAGGCGACCGAGGGGTCGATGCCGGGGCCGTCGTCGTGCACGCGCAGCACCGCCTCGGAACCCTCGTGCGCCACCGAGACGGCTACGACGCTGCCGGCGGGGGTGTGCGTGCGGGCGTTGGCGAGCAGGTTCGCGACCACCTGGTGCAGGCGCGAGGCATCGCCCGCGAGCTCGACGGGGGTGTCGGGGACGTCGATCGTCCACGAGTGATCGGGCCCCGCGGGACGCGCGTCGCCCACGGCCTCGACCGCGAGCCGGGTCAGGTCGACCGAGCCGTAGACGAGCTCCTGCCCCTCGTCGAGCCGGGCCAGCAGCAGCAGATCCTCGACGAGCGTGGTCATTCGCAGCGACTGCGCCTGGATGCGCTCGAGAGACTGCTCGGTCGTCTCGACGGCTAGGGCGATCCTCTGGCGGCTCTCGTCGTCCTGCGCCTGCCGCATGGCGCGCAGCGACAGCTCGCTGAACCCGCGGATGGATGCCAGGGGCGTCCGCAGTTCGTGACTGGCATCCGCCACGAACCGGCGCATCATCTCTTCGTTGCGCTGACGTGCCGAGAGCGAGGCGTCGACGCGGTCGAGCAGGGTGTTGAGCGCGGTGCCGACCTGGCCGATCTCGGTGTGCGCGTCGACCTGCTCGGCGGGCACGCGCTCGGTGATCGAGACGTCGCCCTGGTCCATGCGCAGCGAGGCGACGCGCGTGGCGGTCTCGGCGACGGCGCGCAGGGGGCGCAGTCCGAGGCGGATGACGATCGCGATGACCACCGCGAGCAGCAGCAGGCCGCCGGCGGTGACGAGGGCGACGGTGGTGAGGATGGCGCCGATCGTGCCGGTCACCTGCGACAGGGGCAGTCCGACGAGGAAGACGGAGTTGCTCCCCGGGGTGGGGAAGGCGCGTACGCGGTACTCGCCGAGGTTCGGCAGTTCGACCGTCTGCTCGCTGGTGTCCGCGGCCTGCAGGCTGTCGGCGATGCCTCCCAGGTCGTCGTCGGTGAGGGCGCGGGCCCCCGTGTCGCCGACGACGGCTCCGCTGAGGCCGCTGCGGGAGTTCATGACCAGCAGGGTGCCCGAGTCGAAGAAACCGGACTGCAGCACCTGCACCGCGGTGCTCTGGAACGCCGTGCGCGGCTGGATCGACGCCGCGGCCTCGTCGACCTGCGCCCCGAGGTTCACGTACAGCACCTGACTGAGGATGGCGCTGGTCGAGATGCCGATCATCACGAGGATGAACGCGACCATCCCGATCACGGCGGTCATCAATCGCGCCTGCAGCGTCCACGGACGGCCGAAGCGCTTCGAGGCGACGCGACCGGGATCCGTCGCCGGGTCGGCGGCGTGCTCCGGGGGAGCGGCCGCGGGGGGAACCGGGGGAGCCGGCCGCGGGGGCAGGCTCACTGGGGAGCTTTGATCATGTAGCCCACACCGCGCACGGTGTGGATGAGGGGCTCGTTGCCGGCGTCGATCTTCTTGCGCAGGTACGAGATGTAGAGCTCGACGACGCTGGAACGCCCGCCGAAGTCGTAGTTCCAGACGCGGTCGAGGATCTGCGCCTTCGACACGACGCGGCGCTGGTTGCGCATGAGGAACCGCAGCAGCTCGAACTCGGTCGCCGTCAACTCGATCTCGCGGCCGCCGCGCACGACCTCGTGGCTGTCCTCGTTGAGTGACAGGTCGCCCACGCGCAGGATCGGCTCGGAGTCCCGCGTGAGGGCGGTCCCGGCGCGGCGCATGAGCCCGCGCAGGCGCGCCACGACCTCTTCGAGGCTGAACGGCTTGGTGACGTAGTCGTCTCCTCCGGCGGTGAGCCCCGCGACGCGATCGGCGACCGCGTCCTTCGCGGTGAGGAACAGTACGGGTACGTCGTTGCCCGAGTGGCGCAGTCGCTGCAGGACGGCCATGCCGTCGAGGTCGGGCATCATGATGTCGAGCACCATGGCATCCGGTTCGAAGTCGCGCGCGGACTGCAGGGCGTCGAAGCCCGATCCGGCCGTCCTGACCTCCCAGCCCTCCATCCGCAAGGCCATCGACAGCAGGTCGGTCAGCATCTGCTCGTCGTCGACGACGAGCACGCGCAGCGGGCTCCCGTCGGGGCGGGTGAAGGCGGGGGCGGCGGCGGTCGCGGTCATGGAACTCATTGTGCGCCCGTATCTATGAGCTTTCTATGGCGAGCGTTATGGGATTGCTGTGAGCTGCGCCGCCACCGCCGCCAGCCCGCGGCCACGAGCAGTCCGATCCCTGCCCCGGCGGTATTCGCGACGACGTCGCGCACGTCCGCGACGCGCGTGGGCAGGAACCACAGCTGAGTCAGCTCGATCGCCGTGCTGAGCGCCGCGGCCAGCACGAGACCCTGCCACCAGCGCCCGCCCCACGCCGCCACCAGCAGACCGAGCGGCACGAACATCGCCACGTTCGCCGCCGACTCGACGACGTCGAAGCTCACCCAGGCGGTCGCGGGCGACGCCGCGAGCAGCCGCAGCACCTCGCCCAGGATGCCGCCGACCTCGGCGTCGTAGATCGAGGGGCGCAGCGTCATCCACCACACCGCGAACGCGTACACGCACGAAGCGGCGACGAGCCCTGCCCGTCGCCGCTTCGTCATGGTCGACCCTCGAGGATCAGTGGGTGTCTTCGGCTTCGATCTCGGTGCGGTCGCCCGACCACAGGGTGTGGAAGGTGCCTTCCTTGTCGATGCGACGGTAGGTGTGGGCTCCGAAGAAGTCGCGCTGGCCCTGGATCAGGGCGGCGGGCAGACGGTCGGCGCGCAGGCCGTCGTAGTACGCCAGCGACGAGCTGAACGCGGGGGCGGGGATGCCGGCGGCCGCGGCCAGCGCGACGATGCTGCGCCACGCGTCCTGCGCGCGGCCGAGCGCCTCGACGAAGTACGGGGCGGTGAGCAGCACGGGCAGCTCGGCCTCGGCGTCGTACGCCTCGGCGATGCGGTTGAGGAACTGCGCGCGGATGATGCAGCCGCCGCGCCAGATCTTGGACACCGCACCCAGGTCGATGTTCCAGTCGTACTGCGCGGCGCCGGCGCGGATCTCGTCGAAGCCCTGGGAGTACGCGACGATCTTCGAGGCGTACAGCGCCAGGCGCACCTGCTCGATGAAGGCGTCGGCATCCTGACCGGACAGCACCTCGGTGCCCGACGGGCCGGGGAGCCCGCCCGAGACCTCGCGCTGCTCGGGGTGGCTCGACAGCGACCGGGCGAAGGTGGCCTCGGCGATGCCCGACACGGGCACACCCAGGTCGAGCGCGGTCTGCACGGTCCAGGCGCCGGTGCCCTTGGCGCCGGCCTGGTCGAGGATGACATCGACGAGGGGCTTGCCGGTGTCGGCGTCGTTCTGACGCAGCACCTCGGCGGTGATCTCGATGAGGTAGGACTCGAGCTCGCCGCGGTTCCACTCGGCGAACACGTCGGCGATCTCGGCCGGGGTCTTGCCCGTGGCGCGGCGGATGAGGTCGTACGCCTCGGCGATGAGCTGCATGTCGGCGTACTCGATGCCGTTGTGCACCATCTTGACGAAGTGGCCGGCGCCGTCGTGGCCGACGTGGGTGACGCAGGGCTCGCCCTCGGCGACCGCGGCGATGGACTTCAGGATCGGGCCGAGCGTGGCCCACGCCTCGTCGGAGCCGCCGGGCATGATCGACGGGCCGCGCAGGGCGCCCTCTTCGCCGCCCGAGACGCCCATGCCGACGAAGTTGATGCCCGTGTCGCGCACGGCCTTCTCGCGGCGGATGGTGTCGGTGAACAGCGCGTTGCCGCCGTCGACGATGATGTCGCCGGGCTCGAAGACCTTGACGAGCTCGTCGATGACGAAGTCGGTGGGGCGACCGGCCTTGACCATGATGATCGCCGTGCGGGGCTTGGCCAGCGACGCGGCGAAGTCCTCGTACGAGAACGAGGCGACGAAGCCCGCCTCGGGGTGGTTCTCGAGCACGTGCTCGGTCTTGTCCTGGCTGCGGTTGAAGATCGCGACCGTGTTTCCCTCGCGGCTGGCGAGGTTGCGGGCGAGGTTGGAGCCCATGACCGCGAGCCCGACGACGCCGATGTTGGCGCGGCCGTCGCCCTCGCCCGCGGGTCGCGAGCCGGCGTCGGCGGTGGGACGCTCGACCTCTTCGATGCCGGGTGCGCCTTCGTGCACCTGCGCGGCCTCGTGCGGGGACTGGTCCTGATCGTTCGAGGGGCCGGTCGGGGAAGGGGTCGACGTCATTCGTTGCTCCGTGTTCGGGTGCGAGGAAGGGGTGTGCGGACGCACGCGGGCCGCCTCCGCCACTGTATCGGCTCGGCCCGGGGGTGTTTCAGGACGGTGTATGAGTCAGCTGGAGCCGATCGATGACGGTCTGCACCTGCTCGCCCGGGGTGAGGTCGAGGTCGACGCGGATGGCCTTCTCGTCGGCATCCGGCATCTCCAGCGTCTCGAACTGCGAGGTCAGCAGCGAGGGCGGCATGTAGTGCCCCTGGCGTCGCAGCAGTCGCTCGAGCACGAGCTTCGGGTCGCCCATGAGCAGCACGAACGTCACGTCGTCGCGCCGCAGCACGTCGCGGTAGCTGCGCTTGAGCGCCGAGCACGTGATGATCCCGGGGCGTCCCGCGCGCACCTGGCCGTCGATCCATCCGGCGACCCGGTCGAGCCACGGCCAGCGGTCGTCGTCGGTGAGAGCGTGACCGGATGCCATCTTGGCGACGTTCTCGGCGGGGTGCAGGTCGTCGCCCTCTTGGAAGTCCCAGCCCAGGCGGCCCGCGAGCATCCCCGCGACGGTGGACTTGCCGGTACCGGCCGGGCCCATGAACACGAGGACGGGGACGGTGGTGGTCATAGCTTCTCTCTTCGTCGGGGGAGGGTCAGATGGTGCGGCGCACTTCGGACAGGACCGCGGCGACGTAGCGCCGGGTGTGCTCCTCGGCCGCGTCCGCGTCGGCGCGGCCGATCGCGGCGGCGGTCTCGACGTGGTTGTCGAGCGCGTCGGGATTGGGGATGCCGGGCGTCAGTCCGTGCATCGCGCGGCCCTCGATGGCTGCGGCGATCGGCGCCCGGGCGGCGGCGAGCATGAGGTTGCCGCTCGAGAGCAGGATCAGGTCGTGGAAGGCGATGTCGGCCGCGAGGTACTCGGGGGAGTTGCCCAGGCCCGCGGCGCCCAGACGCGCGAGCTCGTCCGCGAGGCGCAGGATCTCGCCGCGCTGCAGATCGGTGGCGCGGCGGGCGCTGAGCCGCGCCGCGACCGGCTCGATCGCGGCGCGCAGCTCGGTCGTATTGACGATGAGCTGGTCGCGTCGGCGGCCGGCGAGCTGCCATCCGATGAGGCGGGTGTCCAGGGCGCTCCAGTCCGCGGCGGGGCGCACGGTGATGCCGACGCGACGGCGCTGCTCGAGCATGCCCATGGCTTCGAGCACGCGCACGGCCTCGCGGACCACGGTGCGCGACACGGCGTACTCGGCCTCGAGGTCGGCGATCGTCAGGACGCGGCCCGCGGCGAGGTCGCCGTCCACGATGCGCATGCCGACGGCATCCAGCAGCGAGCCGTGCGAGGCGCGGGCCATGACCCCTCCTTAGGCCGTTTGGTACGACCTTATCTTGTCAAAAATATGATCATTGTGTGAGGATGCCGTGACCGCCTCGGCGGGCGCACGGCGTTCACAGCATGCCCCACCCCGCGCCCGACCGGCTGAATCAACGGAGATCTCTTGGACGACTGGACCCAGACACTCGGCACGGCGCCTCTGCTCGCCATCGCCGCGGGCGCGATCGCGCTCATCCTCGTGCTCATCATCTGGCTGAAGGTGCATGCCTTCCTCGCGCTCATCATCGTCTCGCTGGTGACGGCCTTCGTCGCCGGCATCCCGGTGTCGGCCATCGTGACGACCCTGACCGGGGGGTTCGGGAGCACCCTCGGCACGGTCGCCCTGCTCGTCGCGCTCGGCGCGATGCTCGGCAGGCTGATCGAGCACTCCGGCGGAGCGCAGGCGCTCGCCGAGACCTTCGTGCGCGTGTTCGGCGAGAAACGCGCCCCCTTCGCGCTGGGCATCGTGTCGCTGATCCTCGGCTTCCCGATGTTCTTCGACGCCGGCCTGGTGATGATGCTCCCGATCATCTTCGCCATCGCCCGTCGCGTGTCGGGCAACAACGTGCTGCTGTTCGGACTGCCGGCCGCCGCCGCGTTCTCGGTCATGCACGTCTTCCTGCCGCCGCACCCCGGTCCGGTCACGGCGAGCGGGCTGTACGGCGCCAACCTCGGCCTGGTGCTCATCGTCGGCCTCGTCATCGCGTTCCCGATCTGGTACCTCTCGGGTTACCTCTGGGGCAAGTTCGTCGCGAAGCGCATCGTGCTGCCCGTCCCGGCGCTGTTCGGCGACGTCGACGCCGACCAGCCGAGCAACCCGCCCACGCCCGCGACCGTGATCGCCGTGCTGCTGCTGCCGATGCTGCTCATCTTCCTGAACACCGGCCTCACCACCCTCGGCGCCGCCGGGGTCGTGGACCCCGCCAACATCGTCGTGCAGGTGCTGGTGCTGCTCGGCAACTCGCCCGTCGCCCTGCTCATCACCGTGCTGGTCGCGACCGTGGTGTTCGGCTTCCGCCGCGGCGAGAACGGCACCGCGCTCGAGAAGGTCGTCGACTCGGCGCTCGGCCCGGTGTGCTCCGTCATCCTGATCACCGGCGCGGGCGGCATGTTCGGAGCTGTCCTGCGCGCCTCGGGCATCGGTGACGCGCTCTCCGACAGCCTCAGCGACCTCGGCCTGCCCGTGATCGTCGCCGCGTACGTCATCGCCGTCATCCTGCGTCTCGCGCAGGGCTCGGCCACGGTCGCGCTCGTCACCGCCGCGGGACTGGCGGCCCCGGCCGTCATGGCCGGCGGCTTCTCGCCGCTCCAGGTCGTCGCGATCACGCTCGCCACCGCGGCCGGATCGGTGTTCGCCGGTCACGTCAACGACTCCGGCTTCTGGCTGGTCGGGCGCCTGATGGGCATGGACGTCAAGACCACCCTCAAGACGTGGACCGTGCAGCAGGCCATCGAGTCCGTCCTCGGCTTCGCCGCCGCGCTGCTGGTGTTCGGCATCGGGGCTCTTCTGTGACCGGCTCGAACGCCGAGCTGTTCGACGTCTCGGACCGCCTCGCCCTCGTCACGGGCTCGTCGCGGGGCCTGGGCCGCGCGCTGGCGCTGACGCTCGCGCGCGGCGGGGCCCGGGTCGTCGTCCACGGTCGCGACGCGGACGCGGTCGAGCGGACCCGCGCCGAGGCCGAGGAGCTGTCCGGGCGCCCCGCGCACGCGGTCGTCTTCGACGTGACGGATGCCGCGACGGTCGAAGCCGCGGTGGGAGAGCTGCTCGCCGAGGTGGGGGTGCCCGACATCCTCGTCAACAACGCCGGCGTGCAGCGACGGGCGCCGATCCACGAGTTCCCCGTCGGCGACTGGGACGACATCGTCGCGGCCAACCTCTCCGGGGTGTTCTACGTCTCCCGCTTCGTCACCCCGGCGATGGTCGCACGCGGCTCCGGCAAGATCGTCAACGTCGCCTCCGTGCAGTCGCGCCTGGCTCGGCAGACCATCGCGCCCTACTCGGCCACCAAGGGCGGTGTCGCCCAGCTGACCGCCGGCATGGCCGCCGACCTCGCGCGCTTCGGCATCCAGGTCAACGCCCTCAGCCCGGGGTACTTCGCGACCGACATGAACCGCGCCCTCGTGGACGACCCCGATTTCACGCGCTGGCTGACCCAGCGCACGCCCGCCGCCCGCTGGGGCGACATCGACGAGCTGCGGGGGGCGCTCCTGTTCCTCGCCTCCGACGCGTCGAGCTTCGTCTCGGGGCAGAACATCTGCGTCGACGGTGGGATGACGGCGGTCGTCTGACCGCGGAGAGGAAGCGACCGATGAAGTCTCTGCTGATCGAGAAGGCGCGCACCGCCGAGGTGCGCGACGTGGCCGTGCCCGAGCCCGGCGAGGGGCAGGTGCGCCTGCGCGTGGAGTACGTCGGCATCTGCGGGTCCGACCTGCACTACTTCTACGAGGGCGCCAACGGGGCCTTCGTGGTGCGCGAGCCCCTCGTCCCGGGTCACGAGCTCTCCGGTCGGGTCGATCTCGACCCCTCGGGTGCGCTGGACCCGGGGACGCCCGTCACCGTGCATCCCGCGCGCTTCGGCACTCAGCGAGACGGTATCGAAGATGCCCCTCACCTCTGGCCGGGCGGCTCGTACCTCGGCAGCGCCTCGACGTGGCCGCACACGCAGGGCGCGGCATCCGAGTACCTGGTCGTCGAGGCCGACATGGTGCGGGTGCTGCCGGACGATCTGCCGGTGCGCCGCGCCGTGCTCGCCGAACCCCTCGCCGTCGCTCTGCACGCGCTCGGCAGAGCGGGAGACGTCGAGGGCCTCGAGGTCCTCATCACGGGCTCGGGACCGATCGGTCTGATGGCCGTGGCCGCCGCCGTCGCCGCGGGCGCACGCGTCACCGCGACCGACGTGCTCTCCG
Source organism: Microbacterium testaceum (assembly GCF_003075375.1). Lineage (GTDB taxonomy): Bacteria > Actinomycetota > Actinomycetes > Actinomycetales > Microbacteriaceae > Microbacterium > Microbacterium testaceum_E. The sequence goes on from NZ_QDFT01000018.1 coordinate 61,515, forward strand.
GACCGCTCGAACGCGCGGGGGCCCTCGGCGCCGCCGAGACGGTCGACGTCTCGACCGAGACGCTCGAGCCGAACGCCTACGCCGTCGTCCTGGAGTGCTCGGGGGTCCCCGTGTCGATCTCGGCCGCGATCAAGGCCGTCCGTCCCGGCGGCACGGTCGTGCAGGTGGGGATGCTCCCCGACGATCCCCGTCCGATCAACCTCGCCCCCTTCATCTCGAAAGAGGTGCGCTACCTCGGTGCGTTCCGCTTCCTCGACGAGATCGACCGTGCGATCACGCTGCTGGCGGCGACGCCCGCGATCGAGAGCGCCCTCACGCACGAGTTCGCCCTCGCGGATGCCGACGAGGCCTTCGCCACGGCGCGCGACTCGCAGCGCTCGGGCAAGGTCGTCTTCGCGCTCTGACACGATCGACGCCCCGGTCGCCGTCCGAGAGGACGGGGCCGGGGCGTCGGTCGATCCGGAGCGTCGAAACGACGCACCCGCGATGTCGTCAGTGCTTCTTGTACGAGGCGTTGCGCCCGAGCGAGAAGAGGGCGCCGATCGCGGCCACACCGCCGATCGCGGTGAGGGTGGCGATGACACCGAGCACGACGTGAGAGAAGAAGCCGCTGTCCATGATGATCCTCCGGGTCGGTGTGGCCCTTCGATCCTAACGGGCCGTCATCGACCCGCCCGCCCGTTCCGCGACGGCCGGGTCGTGGCGGGGGCGCCGCGCTGGTAGACTTCCCGGGAACTTCGGCGAGGGACATCCCCGCGTGCGTGTCGCCACGCACGGATGTCCGTGATCGACGCGGTGATGCAGGCTCCCGGCTTTCCTCACGCGCTCGCGTTCGAGTCGAATCCAGACCACACAGGTGCGGACCCCGTCCGCTCACGATCTGCGGGACCCCGAGCCCGCGAGGAGAACATCATGTCGGAAGACAACAAGGTCGTCGCGGAGCTCCGCGAGAACTTCGGCAAGGGCTTCGCCCGCCGTCTGCGCGCCGAGGGCAAGATCCCCGCGGTCATCTACGGCCACGGCACCGACCCCCAGCACGTCGCGCTGCCCGGCCACCAGGTCGCGTTGCTCATCCGTCGCGCCAACGCGCTGCTCGACCTCGACATCGCCGGCAAGGGCCAGCTCGTCCTGGTGAAGGACGTCCAGAAGGACCCCGTGCGTCAGGTCATCGAGCACATCGACCTGCTCGTGGTCAAGAAGGGCGAGAAGGTCAGCGTCGACGTGCCCGTCGTCCTCACCGGTGAGCCCTTCCCCGGCACGGTCGCCATGCTCGACACCGCGTCGGTGTCGCTCGAGGTCGAGGCCACCCACATCCCCCAGAACATCGAGGTCGACGTCGAGGGCGCCGAGGACGGCACGCAGATCACCGCGGCCGACCTGACCCTGCCCCGGGGTGCGACGCTGGTGACCGAGCCCGAGACCCTGATCGTGGGTGTCTCGGTCCCGCTCGACACGATCGCCGCCGACGAAGAGATCGCCGAGGCCGACGCCGAGGTCGCCGAGGAGCAGTCCGAAGAGGCCGAGACGGCCGAGGGCGCCGAGGGCGACGACAACTGATCGCGCGCGGGCCTCACGGTCCGCGGCAGGCGAGGGGGCGCGTTTCGCGCCCCCTCGTTTTTTCGATGCGGGGGAGATCGTCTTCCCCGCCCGGATGGCGAGGGTCCTCACCGGATCCGGAAGGATGGATGCCATGGCGGACACCTGGCTCATCGTGGGACTCGGAAACCCCGGACCGCGGTACGAGGCGACGCGCCACAACGTCGGACAGATGGTGCTCGACGAACTGGCCGCCCGCCGCCGTGAGTCCTTCAAGGCGCACAAGGCCAACGCGCGCGTGGTCGAGACGTGGCTGCGCCCCGGTGCCGCCAAGCTGGTCCTGGCCAAGCCGAACAGCTTCATGAACGTCTCGGGCGGCCCCGCGTCGCAGCTCGCGCGTTTCTACGGCACCGAGGCCGAGCGGGTCGTCGTCGTCCACGACGAGCTCGACATCCCCTTCGACACCATCAAGCTCAAGGTCGGTGGGGGACACGGCGGCCACAACGGCGTGCGCGACATCGCCAAGGCCCTCGGTACGGCCGACTTCCCGCGCGTGCGGGTCGGCATCGGCCGCCCGGCGGGGCGCCAGGATCCGGCCGACTGGGTGCTCGATCCCTTCGGTGCGGCGGAACGCACGACCCTGCCGATCCTGGTCTCGGATGCCGCTGACGCGGTCGAGATGCTGATCGACGAGGGGCTGGTCGCCGCGCAGCAGCGCTTTCACGCCCCGCGCGCCTGACCGTCCGGCATCCTGCTGCGCGCGAGCCGGGTACGCGAACGGCCCCGATCCGCGAGGACCGGGGCCGTTCCGGCGTTCAGAGAGTCGAGCCGATGCCGACCGACGCGCCGATGCCGAGCGCGCTGACGACCACGACGCCGCCGAGCACGGCGAGGACGATGGCGGCGATCCCCCAGCCGCGTCCCCGGTTCTTCACCGCGGCGACGATGCCCTGGATGAAGCCCCAGAGCCCGAACAGGCCGTAGATCACGAAGGCGGCGAGCGACAGCCCGGCGAACGCGGCGGCGGCCTCTCCGGCCGCGGGCGGGATGTTGTCGGGGTCGATCTGGCCGGTGCCGTCCGCATACTGCGCCAGACCCGCGCTCTGCAGTCCCGCCACGTAGGCGAGGATCGCGCCCACGACGACGGCGATCAGCGACGCGACGAAGGCGATGATGCCGAGCTTCTTCGACACGACGGGACGGGATGCCGGGGAGTACTGCGGTGCGGGGGCACCGTAGGCGTTCTGCGCGGCGGGGGCGGGATAGCCGTCGGCGCGGGGGACGGGTTGGCCGTACGGCTCCGGGGGCGGCGGTGCTGTGCTCACGGGATGCTCCTCTGGTCAGCGGACGCGTCGCGTCCTTTCCGACACCGTACGCACGCGGCTCGACAGGGCCGCGGGGGTGGACGTCGCGATGATGCGCGGGGTAGCGCCGCGGAGAACGTCGGGTCAGACGACCGGAACGGTCTCGCCGAGCGTGGCCAGCCCCGCGACGGCGGCCACCGCGGTCAGCAGAGTGAACACCGCTGGTCCGAGCGCGGCGACGACGACCGCGGCGATGCCGGTGCCCCGACCCACGCGGCGGGCGATCGCGACGATGCCCAGCACGAGCGCGGTGATCCCGATCGCCGTGCCCGTCCAGAACGACACCTCCGCCAGAAGGACCAGGTCGCGCACCGGTGACAGGATGCGCCAGTCGAAGGTGGTCGACGTCGACGACGCGAGCCCCGGCGCGGCTCCCCGCGCGACGCGGTAGGCCGCGAACCCGCCGACGGCCGGGGCCAGGACGCCGGCGACGATGGACAGCAGCAGGGCCCAGGTTCCGACCGGGCGCCGGTGCCGACGCGCGGGCGGCGCGGTGCGCAGTTCGCCGACCGGGGGCGCGACGTGCGGGGCGGCGAAGACGGGCCCGTTCGGAGCGCTCGGCGAAGTCATGTCGCCACTTTAGAAGACCGCCGCGGACGCAACCCCCTCGAGCTCCCGACCCGATGTCACAGGCCCCGCGTAGACTTTCCCGAGTGACAGTTCCCGGGATCGTGCGCGCCCTCGAGCAGGCTGAGTCGTACCGCGAGGCCGCCTCCGCGGCCTCCGCCGACCTCTCGCTCTCCCTCGTCGACGGCCTCGACGCCCCCGTCATCGCGGGCCTCGTCGAACGGCGGCGGGCGGCCGGCGATCCGGGTGCCGTGCTCGTGATCGCGCCGACCGGTCGTCGCGCCGAGTCTCTCGGACCCGCCTTGGATGCCGTCCTCCCCGGCGCGCACGTGCTGCACTTCCCCGCGTGGGAGACCCTGCCGCACGAGCGCCTCAGCCCCAGCCCCGAGACGGTGGGGCGCCGCCTCGACGTGCTGCGGCGCATCGCCGCGTGGGACGGCGAGGCCCCCCTGGTCGTCACCGCGTCGGTGCGCAGCGCCCTGCAGCCCCTCGCCCCCGGCCTGGGCGAGGTCGAACCGGTCGATCTGGTCGTCGGGGGGCGTGGCCACGAGCTCGAGACCGTCACGACGCGCCTGATCGAGTTGGCCTACCACCGGGTCGACATGGTCTCCCGCCGCGGAGAGTTCGCGGTGCGCGGCGGCATCCTCGACGTCTTCCCCCCGGTGGCCGACCACCCCTACCGCGTGGAGTTCTTCGGAGACGAGGTCGACCAGATCCGCGCCTTCTCGGTCGCCGATCAGCGATCCTTGCCCGGTGACGTGTCGGCGGTCTCGCTCAACCCGAGTCGCGAGCTGCTGCTGACCGCCGGGGTGCGCGCTCGCGCCGCGGCCCTGCGCGACGGTTATCCCGGACTCCGCCAGCTGCTCGAGAAGATGGCCGAGGGCATCCCCGCCGAGGGCATGGAGTCGCTCATCCCGGTGCTCGTCGACGATCTGGTCACCCTGGTCGATTACCTTCCGGGCGGCAGTGCGGTGGCCCTCGTCGATCCCGAACGCTCGCTCGCCCGTGCCACCACGCTCGGCGACACCAACCGCGAGTTCCTCGAGGCCGCGTGGTCGGCGGCGACCGCCGGCGCCGACACCCCCGTCGACCTCGATTCCGGCGACTTCGTCACCCTCGACGACCTCCACGAGATCGCGAGCGGACGCGGCGGCGTCTGGTGGCAGCTCAGCGCCTTCGACTCGGGGGCGGCGGATGCCGAAGACGAGGGTCTCGTCGCGGGCGACGACTCCACGCACCGCGTCAAGGCCGATCCCGTCCCCTCGTTCCAGGGCAACGTCGAGGGCGCCACCGCTCACGTCGGGACGCTCCTCGCCGACGGATGGTCGGTGGTGGTCACGGCATCCGGTCCGGGAATGGTGGATCGCGCGCGCGACGTGCTCGCCGAGCGCGGCATCGCGGCGCGACGCGTCGATGATCTGCGCACGCCGCCCGAGCCCGGGGTCGCCCACGTGGTGTGTGCTCCGCTCGAGCGCGGCTTCGAGCTGACCGAGTCGCGATTCGCGGTCATCACCGAGACCGAGTTCTACGGTCGCTCGGTCAGCGGCGACAACCGCGGGGTCAAGAAGCTCGCCTCGCGGCGACGCAACGTCGTCGACCCCCTGCAGCTCAAGCCGGGCGACGTCGTCGTGCACGCCACGCACGGGATCGGCAAGTTCATCGAGCTGACGCAGCGCGAGGTCTCCAGCGGCGGTCGCAACGCCGTCAAGACCACCAAGGAGTACCTCGTCCTCGAGTACGCGCCCGCCAAGCGCGGCTACCCGGGCGACAAGCTCTTCGTGCCCACCGATCAGCTCGATCTGCTGTCCAAGTACGTCGGCGGAGAAGCGCCCACCCTGTCGAAGATGGGCGGCAGCGATTGGGCGGCGGCCAAGGGGCGCGCGCGCAAGGCGGTCCGCGACATCGCCGTCGAGCTGGTCAAGCTGTACTCGGCGCGCATGGCGTCCAAGGGATACGCCTTCGGTCCCGACACCCCCTGGCAGCGCGAGCTCGAAGAGGCATTCCCGTTCGCCGAGACGCAGGACCAGCTGCAGACCATCGATGAGATCAAAGCCGACATGGAGAAGCCGATCCCCATGGACCGCCTGCTCTCGGGCGACGTCGGCTTCGGCAAGACCGAGGTGGCGGTACGCGCCGCGTTCAAGGCCATCCAGGACGGCAAGCAGGTGGCGATGCTCGTGCCCACGACCCTCCTGGTCAAGCAGCACCTCGAGACCTTCGCCGAACGCTTCGCCGGCTTCCCGGTGACGGTGCGCCCGCTCTCGCGGTTCCAGTCCGACAAAGAGGCGAAGGCGACGCTCGCCGGTCTCACCGACGGCACCGTCGACATGGTGATCGGAACGCACCGCATCCTCACCGAGAAGGTGATCTTCAAGGACCTGGGTCTGATGATCATCGACGAGGAGCAGCGCTTCGGCGTCGAGCACAAGGACGCGCTCAAGAAGCTGAAGACCAACGTCGACATCCTGGCGATGAGCGCCACCCCGATTCCCCGCACGCTCGAGATGGCGGTCACCGGGATCCGCGAGATGTCGACGCTCGCGACGCCCCCCGAGGACCGGCATCCGATCCTGTCGTACGTGGGACCGCGCAACGACAAGCAGATCGCCGCGGCGATCCGCCGCGAGCTCCTGCGCGAGGGCCAGGTGTTCTACGTGCACAACCGGGTGTCGTCCATCCAGCGGGTGGCGGCGCACCTGGCGGAGCTCGTCCCCGAGGCGCGGATCGTCGTCGCGCACGGACAGATGGGGGAGCACGCTCTCGAGCAGGTCGTCGACGATTTCTGGGAACGTCGCGCCGACGTGCTGGTGTCGACGACCATCATCGAGACCGGGCTCGACATCTCGAACGCGAACACGATCATCATCGACCGTGCCGACAAGTACGGGCTCTCGCAGTTGCACCAGCTGCGCGGCCGCGTCGGCCGTGGTCGCGACCGGGCCTACGCGTATTTCCTGTACGACGAGATGAAGCCGCTGTCCGAGACCGCGGCGGATCGTCTCGAGACGATCGCCGTCAACAACGATCTGGGCAGCGGTATGCAGGTCGCGCTGAAGGACCTCGAGCTGCGCGGAGCGGGCAACCTGTTGGGCGCCGAGCAGGCCGGGCACATCGCGGGGGTCGGTTTCGACCTGTACCTCCGCATGATCGGCGAGGCCGTCTCGACCTTCCGCGGTGAAGACGTGGACGGACCCACCGAGCTCCGCCTCGAGCTTCCGGTCGACGCCCGTCTGCCCGAGTTCTACATCGACAGCGAGCGACTCCGCCTCGAGGCGTACCAGAAGCTGTCGGCCGCCGCGTCGGCGACCGCCAAGGACGACGCCATCGACCTGGTGGTCGAGGAGCTCCGCGATCGTTACGGCGAGCCGCCCGCCGAGGTCGAGGGCCTGATCGCCGTCGCCCGTCTGCGCCGACGTGCCGCGCAGGCCGGCCTGGCCGATGTCGTCGCGATGGGTTCGAACCTGCGCATCGCCCCGGCGAACCTCGCCGAGTCGATGCGCGTGCGCCTGCAGCGCCTGTACCCGAAGGCGAAGCTGGTGGCGGGAGGGGATGCCATGGTCGTCCCCCTTCCGCAGGATGTCGACGACGCGAACCTCATCGCCTGGGTGCGTCAATTGCTCGATGCGCTCTGGCCGCTGCCGGTCGACAAGACGGTCGAGACCGCGTCCGCGTGACGAGGGGTTGGTCGCGACCGACGAGAGGGGTTCCCCGGGACGAAGAGTCCGCGGGGAACCCCTCGTGGTTTTTCCGCATGTTTTCGGGGTTTCGTGGGAGCGACACGCCCGGGGTGTGGTGTGGATTCGACGGGTGGGTGGTTCGGGCGTAAGTTATTACTTGTTCGCCCCACAGGGGAGAGCGGAGCGGCCGGAAGGCCCCGCGTCCTCTCAAGTGGTGAACCGCCCGAAACCCCACCGCATGGTGTAAGGTTTCTTCTGGTCATTCGGCCGCGTTCACGAGGTTGATCCGTCAGGGTCCCACTGTGAGGTGGTGAGTGGCTGTTTTGTGAACTGCTCCATGGTTGGTCGCGATGACTGTTCTGTGGGTGCGTCCGTTCCTTGAGAACTCAACAGCGTGCACTTGTCAAATGCCAATTTATTCCTCGTCGGTCTGACTTTTGTTGGATTGCGAGAAATTCCTTTGGATCAAAGACCAACCGTTTTGGTTGGCATATGGATACGTCAGTAATGATGTTTCTCTTTGGTCAGTTTCAAACTCGCTGCGGTCGCCGTTTTCCCGGTGGTTGTATGCATTTCTTTTTTACGGAGAGTTTGATCCTGGCTCAGGATGAACGCTGGCGGCGTGCTTAACACATGCAAGTCGAACGGTGAAGSCAAGCTTGCTTGGTGGATCAGTGGCGAACGGGTGAGTAACACGTGAGCAACCTGCCCTGGACTCTGGGATAAGCGCTGGAAACGGCGTCTAATACTGGATATGAGCCTCTTCCGCATGGTGGGGGTTGGAAAGATTTTTTGGTCTGGGATGGGCTCGCGGCCTATCAGCTTGTTGGTGAGGTAATGGCTCACCAAGGCGTCGACGGGTAGCCGGCCTGAGAGGGTGACCGGCCACAC
>NZ_QDFT01000019.1 GCF_003075375.1 Microbacterium testaceum
CCGACGTGCAGCGGCTGGTCGACGTGGGCTACGTGCGCGACCTCCCCCAGGCGCGCCGACCGAGTCCGCGCGTGGTGCTCAGCGCCACGCGAGAGGGCGAGCAGCGGCAGTCGCGTGTGCCGTCCTCGGCGTTCGCCGCCGCTCGCGAGGCCTTGTCGCAGGGACCGGTGCTGGTGCAGGTCGCGCGCCCCGGCTACGCGCCCTCGCTCGTCTGCGCCGATTGCCGCCGTCCCGCGCGCTGTCAGCACTGCGCGGGTCCTCTGCGCGCGTCCCGGCCCGGAGCCACGCCGGTGTGCGCCTGGTGCGGGCGCAGCGCCCACGCGTGGGCGTGCGGACACTGCGGCTCGGTCAAACTGCGCATGGCCTCCTCGGGCAGCGAGCGCACCGCCGACGAGCTGGGGCGCGCGTTCCCGAACACGCGCGTGATCGTCGCGGACGGCGCGCATCCCGTCGCCGAGGTCGACGCGGCCCCCGCACTCGTTATCGCCACGCGCGGAGCCGAACCCCTCGCGCGCGGGGGATACCGGGCCGTGATCCTGCTCGACGGCGACCGGATGCTGCAGAACGAGGCGCTGCGCATCGGCGAGCACTGCCTGCGGTGGTGGTCGAACGCCGCGGCCCTCGCCGCCCCCGGCGCGCCGGTCCACCTCGTCGGGGTCGCCGGTCCCGTCGCGCGAGCGCTCGCGACCTGGACGCAGCCGGCGTACGCGCGCGCCGAGCTCGCAGACCGTTTCCCCCTGCGGATGCCGCCCGCCGTGCGCGTGGCGAGCGTCGACGGACACGCCCGGAGCGTCGACGCGCTGCTGTCGTCGCTGCGCGAGACGGTCCCCGATCTCGACCCCCTCGCCATCCTCGGCCCGGTCGACACGTCGACCGACCCCGACGCCTCGACCTCGCGCGCCCTGGTCCGTTTCGACTACGCCCACGGTCGCGCCGTCGCCGACGCGCTGCGCGCGGGCGTGATCGCCGATGCCCTGCGCGCCCGCAAGTCGCGCAAGGATCGCGGTCCCCGCCCCCGCAGTACGCTCAGAGTCCGCCTCGACATCCCCGAGCCCGACCTCTGAGCGGGCGAGCAACGATCGCCCCGTCATCACCCGCCCGCTCCTGAGAGCCTGAGGAGAACCATGCGCCTCGTCTTCGCCGGTACACCCGCCGTCGCCGTCCCCTCCCTGCGTCGACTCGCCGCCGGCCGCCACGACCTCGCCGCCGTCGTGACCCGCACCGACGCCCCTCTCGGGCGCAAACGCGTCCTCACCCCGTCGCCGGTCGCCGAGGCTGCAGAAGAGCTCGGCATCCCGGTGCTCAAAGCCGACCGCCTCGACGCCGACGTCACCGCGCAGGTGGGCGCGCTCTCGCCCGATCTGGGCGTCATCGTGGCGTACGGCGGTCTCGTGCGCGAGCCGCTGCTGTCGACGCCGACGCACGGCTGGATCAACCTGCACTTCTCGCTGCTGCCCAAGTGGCGCGGCGCCGCGCCCGTCCAGCGCGCGCTCATCGCCGGAGACGCCGTCACCGGGGCGAGCGTGTTCCAGCTGGTCGCGGCGCTGGACGCCGGCGACGTCTTCGCCGAGGAGCGCTACGAGGTGCCGTCGGGGGCCACCTCGGCCGACGTGCTGGACGACCTCGCGCGCATCGGCGCCCCGCTGCTCGACCGCGTCGTCGACGCGATCGCCGACGGCACCGCTCGGGCCGTCCCGCAAACCGGCGAACCGACGCTCGCCCCCAAGCTCACGCTCGACGACGGCGCTCTCGATCTGTCGCAGGATGCCGCCTCCCTGCTGCATCGCATCGCGGGCGTCACCCCCGAGCCCGGAGCGCACACGACGTTCGACGGCGCCCGGTTCAAGGTGCTGCGGGCCTCGGCCTCGGACGCGCCCCCGATCCCGCCCGGCCGGGTGGTGGCATCCGGCCGCGAGGTCGTCGTCGGCACCGGTACGACGCCCCTGCGGCTCGAGAGCGTGCAGCCGGCGGGTAAAGGGGCGATGAACGCGGGCGACTGGTTCCGCGGCCTGCGCACCGACGAGCCGGTGCTGGGCGCATGAGCGTCCAGGGAGCGCGCGCTGCCGCGTACGAGGTGCTGCGGGCCGTCTCGGGGGACGAGGCGTACGCCAACCTGCTGCTGCCGCACGCGATCGCGCGAGCGGGACTGGATGCCAAGGACGCCGGCCTCGCGACCGAGCTGACGTACGGCACCCTCCGGCGCCGGGGCACCTACGACGCGATCATCGCCGCGGCCGCCGACCGCACCGTCGACCGGATCGACCCGGCCGTCCTGGACGCCCTGCGGTTGGGCGTGCACCAGCTGCTCTCGACCCGTGTCGCCTCGCACGCCGCGGTCAACGAGTCCGTCGAGCTCGCGCGCCGCAACGGCGGCGGCCGAGGGGCCGCGGGCTTCGCGAACGCCGTGCTGCGGCGCGTCTCACGCGACACCCCGGGTCACTGGATGGAACGTATCGCCGCCGCCGCGCGCAGCGACGACGAGCGCATCGGCCTGACGACCTCGCACCCGGTGTGGATCGTCCGCGCGCTCCGTCGCGCGCTCACGGCCGAGGGGCGCGGCGACGAGCTCGCCGCCCTGCTCGAGGCCGACAACATCGCCCCACGGGTGGCGATGATCGCGCTGCCGGGTCTGGCCGACGTCCCCGACGACGCCACCGCCGCCCGGTTCGCCCCCGACGCCTTCACCACCCGCGGGGGAGACCCCGAGGGTCTCATCCGCGAGACGCAGGGCCGCATCCGGGTGCAGGACGAGGGCTCCCAACTGGCCGCCCTCGCGCTCAGCCGCGCCCTGCCCGTCCGCGAGGGCGAGCGCTGGCTCGACCTGTGCGCCGGTCCCGGCGGCAAGACCGCGCTGCTCGCCGCCGAGGCGCTGGCCCACCGCGCGCAGCTGGACGCGAACGAGATCTCGCCGGCGCGCGCGGGTCTCGTACGCCAGGCCGTGGCGGCCGTGCCCCTCGAGGTCGAGGTGAGCGAAGAGGACGGACGCGAGCGCGCGGCCCGCGCCGCGGGGCAGTACGACCGCATCCTCGTCGACGCGCCGTGCACCGGCATCGGCGCGCTGCGCCGGCGGCCCGAGGCGCGGTGGCGCAAGACGCCGTCCGACGTGCCCGACCTCACCGCGCTCCAGCTCGACCTGGTGCTGGCGGCGTTCCAGGCCCTCGCGCCGGGCGGCGTCGTCGCCTACGTCACCTGTTCGCCCCACCTCGCCGAGACCAGCGGCGTGCTGGCCGAGGTCAAGCGCGAACTCGGCGACGCGGTCGAGGAGCTCGACGCGCGCGCCGTGGTTCGCGACATCGCGGTCGACGAGATCGACCTGCCCGCGCAGGCGGACGGGTCGTTGCGGGCGCAGCTGTGGCCGCACCGTCACGGCACCGACGCGATGTCGATCGCCCTGCTGCGCAAGCGCTGATCGTCCGGCGTCGGGAGCCGCCTCGGCGGGCTCGACCGCGCGCTCAGTCCCAGCGCACCAAGGCGGGATCTCTCGAGAAGTCCACGACGGGCGCACCCAGCCGCGGCAGACCGTCGAACGTGCACCCGGTGTAGCGCCGCCCGTCCTTCTCGCAGTCCGCGGTCGCCTCCACCGCGCCGAGGGGGTCCGCGACGACCTGCAGCGGGGCGGGCGCGTACCCGTCGGGTTGCAGGTGCGCGAGCGCGGCCTCCGTCGACCCGGACAACGAGCGGTGGACGGTGCCGTCGACGAGGCGGATGCCGTCGCTCGTCCTGACCGGGAGGTCGAGACCGCACCCGGCGACGAGCGACGTCGCGGCCACGCACGCGTGCACCGCGTCGGCCACCGCGGAGCGGAAGGCCGCCACGCCGGTCTCGGTCAGCTCGGCTCGGACGTCCGCGAACGCGGGCGAGGCCGACCCGGGGTCGGCGAAGGTCTGCACGACGCCCCCGCGCAGCGTGAACGACGGGTTCGTCGAGGCCAGCTCGTACGTCCCGGGGAACAGCACGACGGTGTCCGCGACGACCGCCTGCCCGTTCACCGTCACGGCGAGTCCGTCGGCCGCCGCGGGCACGACGATCTCAAGGGTGCCCCGGCCGAGCCTCCAGGGCTGGCCGGCAGCGGTGCGCACGACCGCGAAGGTGGCCGTCGCGGGGGTCCCGCCGACCGTGAACGTCGCCGTCACGTCGAGGTGCAGCGGGTCGGGTGCGCGCGGGTGGGCACGGGCGACCGAGATGTCGGCGATGGGCGCGCGCTCGTCCGACGCGCGCAGCATCTCGCCGGTGAGGAACGACCGGTCACCCGGCACCTCGGCCAGCTGCGCGAGCGCGGTGGTCGCATCCGCCCGCGCGATCGCGTCCAGGTACGTCGCCACCACGGTCGACGGGTCGGTTCCGACCCGCGGCGCCCCACCGCCCAGCCCCATCGCCCCCAGGCCGAGGAACAACAGGCCCGCGAGGACCACCGTCGCCGCGGCCGTCGCGGCGACGGGTCGCGCGACGGTGAGCCGCGACGAGGCGTGCGGCGACGCCGGTCGAGCCGTTCTCTTCGGGGATGCCGTCGAACCGGCGTCCGGTGACAGCGGAAACCAACGCTCCTTCTCCGCGTCCCAGCCGTACCCGTTGGCCACCCACCGGCCGCGCTCGGCGTCCCAGACGGGGACGGCGCCGCGCGCCGTGCCCGGATCATCGTGTGTCGTCACCGCTCCACCTTGTCCGGTCGCTCCCCGCCACCCCGCCGGAAGCGGCGTGCCATGGACGGGATAATGTGCTCATGTCCGCCCCGCGCATCAACCCCAGCATCCTGGCCGCCGACTTCGTGAACATGGAATCGGAGCTGGCGCGCATCGCCGGTGCGGATTTCGTCCACGTGGACGTCATGGACAACCACTTCGTCCCCAACCTCACCTTCGGGCCGCAGATGGTCACCCGGGTGCAGGAGACCAGCCCCGTGCCGCTGGACGTCCACCTGATGATCGACGACCCCGACCGCTGGGCCCCCGCCTACGCCGAGCTCGGGGCGGCATCCGTCACCTTCCACCTCGAAGCCGCGGCCTCGCCCATCGCGCTCGCCCGACGGCTGCGGTCCATCGGCGCCCGCGCGGGCGTCGCCGTCAAGCCGGGAACCCCCGTCGAGAACCTGTTCGACGCGCTCGACGAGTTCGATCAGATCCTGGTCATGACGGTCGAGCCCGGGTTCGGCGGTCAGTCGTTCATGCCCGAGACCATGCCCAAGCTGCGCGCGCTGGCCGACGAGGCCAAGCGTCGCGGCTCGAGCGTGTGGCTGCAGGTGGACGGCGGCATCGGCGAGTCCACGATCGCGCAGGCCGCCGAGGCGGGGGCCGACACGTTCGTCGCCGGCTCGGCGGTGTTCGGCGCCGACGACCCGGACCGCGCGATCCAGTCGCTCCGCTCCACCGCCGCGCGCCACCGCCACTGACGCGCCGCCCCCATCCTCGATAAACGCCGTCCCTGCGGAGAAACGGCGTCTCGCCGCGTGTCTCGCACGGGACGGCGTTTATCGAGGCAGGGCGGCCCCGCGGACAGCCCCACCCCCGGCGACCCGATACCCTGGAGGGGTGAAGACCTTCGACGACCTGTTCGCGGAACTCAGCGCCAAGGCCGTCGAGCGACCCGAGGGGTCCGGCACCGTCGCCCAGCTCGACGCCGGCGTCCACGCGATCGGCAAGAAGATCGTCGAAGAGGCCGCCGAGGTGTGGATGGCCGCCGAGTACGAGTCCGACGAGGCCGCGGCCGAAGAGATCTCGCAGCTGCTGTACCACCTGCAGACCCTCATGCTCGCGAAGGGCCTGTCGCTCGCAGACGTCTACCGACATCTCTGAGCCGACGACCCTCCCTCGACGCCGCCTCCCCGGTGGCAGCCGCCCACAGCTCACCCCACACGAAAGCCCCCGTCATGCTGCGAATCGCCGTGCCGAACAAGGGGTCGCTCGCCGAGACCGCCGCCGAGATGCTCTCGGAGGCCGGATACACCGGACGTCGCGACTCGAAAGACCTGTACACCGTCGACCCCGTCAACGACGTGGAATTCTTCTACCTGCGTCCGCGTGACATCGCGACCTACGTGGGATCCGGCGCCCTCGACGTCGGCATCACCGGCCGCGACCTGCTGCTGGACGCGCGCATGCCCGGCGCCCACGAGATCGAGTCCCTCGGCTTCGCCGGCTCGACGTTCCGCTTCGCCGGCCGCCCCGGTCGCTTCACCGACGTGCAGGACCTGCAGGGTCTGCGCGTCGCCACCGCCTACCCGGGCCTGGTCGACGCCTTCCTCGACGAGCGGGGCATCGCCGTCGACATCGTGCCGCTCGACGGCGCGGTCGAGTCGGCCGTGCAGCTCGGGGTGGCGGATGCCGTCGCCGACGTCGTCTCGACGGGGACGACGCTGCGCCAGGCGGGCCTCGAGATCTTCGGGCCCGTGCTCCTCGAGAGCGACGCGGTGCTGATCGCCGGTCCCCAGGAGGCGGAGGGCACCGAGACGCTGCTGCGACGCCTGCGGGGCGTCCTCGCCGCGCGCAAGTACGTGCTGATCGACTACGACCTGCCCGCCGCCCTCGTGGAGCAGGCCGTGGCGGTCGCCCCGGGCCTGGAGTCGCCGACGATCTCGCCGCTGCGCGACCCCGAGTGGGTCGCCGTGCGCGTGATGAGCCCGCGTCGTGACGTCAACCAGGTCATGGACGCCCTCTACGCGATCGGCGCGCGCGCGATCCTGGTCACCGAGATCCTCGCCGCGAGGCTCTGATGACCCTCGCGCGCCGCGTCATCCCCTGCCTCGACGTCGCCGCGGGCCGCGTCGTCAAGGGCGTGAACTTCCTCGACCTGCGCGACATGGGCGACCCGGTCGAGCTCGCGAAGCTCTACTTCGACCAAGGCGCGGACGAGGTCACGTTCCTCGACGTCACCGCCACGGTCGACGAGCGCTCCACCACCTACGACGTGGTCCGCCGCACCGCCGAGCAGGTCTTCATCCCGCTCACGGTGGGCGGCGGCGTGCGCTCGAGCGACGACGTCGCACGCCTGCTCGCCGTCGGCGCCGACAAGATCGGCGTCAACTCCGCCGCGATCGCCCGTCCGCAGCTGATCGACGAGATCGCCGACCGCTTCGGCGCGCAGGTGATCGTGCTCTCGCTCGACGTCAAGCGAGCGGCATCCACCCCCTCGGGGTTCGTGGTGACCACGCACGGCGGTCGCACCGAGACGACCCTCGACGCCCTCGAGTGGGCGCGCGAGGCCGTCGAGCGCGGGGCGGGGGAGCTGCTGGTCAACTCGATCGACGCCGACGGCACCAAGCAGGGCTTCGACCTCGAGCTCGTCCGGCTCATGCGGCAGGTCGCGGCGGTGCCGGTGATCGCCTCGGGCGGCGCGGGAGAGCTCTCGCACTTCGCGCCGGCGGTGCAAGCCGGTGCCGACGCGGTGCTCGCGGCATCCGTCTTCCACTCCGGTCAGCTGAGCGTCGGACAGGTCAAGGACGCCATGGCCGCCGAGGGGATCGAGGTGCGCCGATGAGCGTCGATCGCGTGAAGTACGACGCCGACGGCCTGGTGGCCGCGGTGATCCAGCAGTTCGACTCGCGCGAGGTGCTGATGGTGGGGTGGATGGATGCCGAGGCCTTGAACCGCACGCTCACCACCGGCCGCGTGACGTTCTGGTCGCGCTCGCGTCAGGAGTACTGGCGCAAGGGCGACACCTCGGGCCACATCCAGCTCGTCAAGGGCGCGCGCCTGGACTGCGACGGCGACACGCTGCTCATCGAGGTCGACCAGATCGGCGCTGCGTGCCACACGGGCGACCACACCTGCTTCGACGCCGACGACCTGCACCCCGTCGTGGGGGAGCGCTGATGCGACGCGCCCGCTCGACCGCGGTGCTCGCGATGCTCCTCGCCGGAGCGATCGGGGTCATCGCGTCGACGCAGACGTGGATCGACGTCACCCTCGACGACGGCGCCCAGCAGACCCTCGCCGTCCCGGGCGCCGAGGCTCTCCCGGTGCTCACTCCGCTGAGCCTGGCGGCGCTGGCCCTCGGTGCGGCGCTGTCGATCGTCGGCCCGGTCCTGCGCTACGTCTTCGGCGCGCTGGGCGTGCTGATCGCGGCCCTGGTCGGCGTCGGCACCGCGCAGCTGCTCGTCTCGCCGCCCGTGTCGGCCACCGCGGCGACGGTCACCGACGCGACCGGCATCTCGGGGACGGATGCCGTCGGCTCACTCGTGACGGACCTGTCGCTGACCCCGTGGCCGGCGGTGACGCTGCTCGCGCAGCTCGTGCTGGCCGCGGCATCCGTGTTCACCGTCGTGACCGCGCGACGCTGGGCGTCGGGCGCGAGCCGCAAGTACCGCACCGCCACCGAGGCGGGCGCGGACACCGGCCGTCCGCACGACGCGATCGACTCGTGGGACGACCTCTCGCGCGGCGACGACCCCACGGCCTGAGCGGACCGCCACCGCGCGAGAAACGCTCTCCCTCGCGAGACACGGCGCGTCACCGCGTGTTTCGGCACCGAGAGCGTTCCTCGCCGACAAACCGCGTCACGCGACGCGCGAAGCGACGAGGGCGGGTCGCCGTCGGCGACGACATCGCGACATCGAGACGACGGCGGGAGAGCCGGCGCGCGCTTCGATAGACTGGAACCCACGCTTTCCCCCGCGCCCGCGCGCGACTGTTAGGAGCCCCATGAGCAACCCCATCGGCGATCCCGGCCACGGACACTCGCCCGCCGCCTGGACGGCCGTGATCATCATGCTCGTCGCCTTCACGCTCGGCACGCTGTTCTTCTGGCTCGACATGCCGGTGCTGGTGTGGGCGTCGGTCGGTCTGCTCGTCGTGGGTGCGATCGTCGGCTTCGTCATGACCAAGGCCGGCTACGGCGCGAACGGCGCGAAGTCCAACCCGAAGGCCCACTGACCGTGCTGGCCGATCTGACGGCCGGAGCGGTAGAGGACGCCGAGCAGCGTCGACGGACGCGTCCGCTCGCCGACGTCGAGCGCGACGCCCTCGCGCAGACGCCCGCGCGCGACGCCCTGGCGATGCTCGCCCCCGCCGACCGGGTCAAGGTCATCGCCGAGGTCAAGCGCGCGAGCCCCTCGCGCGGCGACCTCGCGTCCATCCCCGACCCCGCTCGGCAGGCCCGCCTGTACGAAGAGGGCGGCGCCTCGGCGATCTCGGTGCTGACCGAGCAGCGCAAGTTCAAGGGCAGCCTGGCCGACCTCGAGGCCGTGCGCGCCGCGGTGAGCGTCCCGGTGCTACGCAAGGACTTCATCGCCACGCCGTACCAGGTGCTCGAGGCCCGCGCCTCGGGCGCCGACCTGGTGCTGCTGATCGTCGCGGCCCTCGAGCAGCAGACGCTCGCCGAGCTGTACGCGCTCGTCACCGAGCTCGGCATGACGGCTCTGGTCGAGACGCACTCGGCCGACGAGCTCGACCGCGCCGCGCAGTTGGGCGCGAAGCTCATCGGCGTCAATGCGCGGAACCTCTCGACCTTCGAGCTCGACCGCGACCTGTTCGGCTCGCTCGTGGACCGTTTTCCCGCGGATGCCGTCAAGATCGCCGAGTCCGCGGTGCTCGCCCCCGCCGACGTCGCCCACTACCGCGCCGCGGGCGCGGACGTGGTGCTCGTGGGCGAGGCCCTCGTGACCGGAGACCCGGTCGCCACCCTTCGCGCGTTCCTCCAGGAGACGTCATGACCACCCTGCCCACGCAGAGCCTTCGCGACCAGAAGGGGCCGTTCTTCGGCGACTTCGGCGGCCGCTACATGCCCGAGTCCCTCATCGCCGCGATCGACGAGCTCACCGCGGTCTACGAGTCGGCCATGGCGGATCCGCAGTTCCAGACCGAGCTGCGCGCGCTCCTGCACGACTACGCCGGGCGCCCGTCGGTGCTGACCGAGGTGCCGCGCTTCGCCGCGCACGCCGGCGGCGCGCGGGTCTTCCTCAAGCGCGAAGACCTCAACCACACGGGGTCGCACAAGATCAACAACGTGCTCGGTCAGGCCCTGCTCACCAAGCGCCTGGGCAAGACCCGCGTCATCGCCGAGACCGGCGCCGGCCAGCACGGCGTCGCGACCGCCACGGCCGCCGCGCTGTTCGGCCTGGACTGCGTCATCTACATGGGCGAGGTCGACACCGAGCGACAGGCGCTCAACGTCGCCCGCATGCGCCTGCTGGGCGCCGAGGTCGTGCCCGTCACCACCGGTTCGCGCACGCTCAAGGACGCCATCAACGAGGCGTACCGCGACTGGGTGGCCTCGGTCGAGACCACCAACTACATCTTCGGCACCGCCGCGGGTCCCCACCCGTTTCCGGCCATGGTGCGCGACTTCCAGAAGATCATCGGCGAAGAGACCCGCGCCGAGTTCCTCGAGCGCCTCGGCCGCCTTCCCGACGCCGTGTTCGCGTGCGTGGGCGGCGGGTCCAACGCGATCGGCATGTTCGACGCGTTCCTCGACGACGAGGGCGTGGCCCTCTACGGCGTCGAGGCCGCCGGCGACGGGGTCGACACCCCCAAGCACGCCGCCTCCATCGGCCGCGGCCGCCCGGGCGTGCTGCACGGCGCGCGCACCTTCGTGCTGCAGGACGAAGACGGTCAGACCACCGAGTCGCACTCGATCTCGGCCGGCCTCGACTACCCGGGCGTCGGTCCCGAGCACGCCTGGCTCGCCGACATCGGCCGCGCGCAGTACATCCCGGCGACCGACGACGAGGCGATGCAGGCCCTGCGTCTGCTCTCGCGCACCGAGGGCATCATCCCGGCGATCGAGTCCGCCCACGCCCTGGCCGGCGCCCTGCGCGTGGGTCGCGAGCTGGGTCCGGATGCCGTCATCGCGATCAACCTGTCCGGTCGCGGCGACAAGGACATGGACACCGCTGCCCGGTATTTCGACCTCTACGACGCCGAGCACGCGCCTGAGACCGTCGAGGGCCGTGCGCAGACGCGTGCGGCCGAGACCGTGGCATCCGCCCCCGGATCGCCCGTCGACGTCACCGCCGCCCCCGATGCGGCCAGCGGTGCGGGGGTCGAGCTGTGACCTCGCGCGTCGCCGCCGCGATCGACGCGGCCCACCGGGACGGACGCGGGGCGTTCGTCGGGTACCTGCCGGCGGGCTTCCCCGACGTGCAGACCAGCATCGAGGCGGCCGTCGCCCTCGCCGAGGCGGGAGCCGACGTCATCGAACTCGGTCCTCCCTACAGCGACCCCGTGATGGACGGCCTGGTGATCCAGGAGGCCACGCAGACGGCGCTGGCCAACGGCTTCCGCATGCGCGACCTGTTCACGATCATCCGCGAGGTCACCGCACGCACCGAGGTGCCCGTCCTGGTGATGACGTACTGGAACCTCGTCGAGCAGTACGGTGTCGACCGCTACGCCGACGAGCTCGTCGCGGCCGGGGGAGCGGGGCTCATCACACCCGACATCACCCCCGACGCCGGAGAAGCGTGGATCTCGGCGAGCGAGCGCACCGGTCTGGACCGCGTTTTCCTCGCCGCCCCCACCTCGTCCGACGAGCGTCTGAAGATGATCGTCGACGCGTCCACCGGCTTCGTGTACACGGTCTCGACCATGGGTATCACCGGAGAACGGGCCGAATTGGATGCCGCCGCCCGCGGCCTGGTGGAGCGTCTGCGCGCGTTCGGAGCCGAGAACGCGTGCGTGGGCATCGGCATCTCGAACGCCGAGCAGGTCGCCGGCGTCGTGGAGTACGCCGACGGCGCGATCGTCGGGACGGCGTTGGTCAAGGCCCTGCGCGACGGCGGCGTCGAAGCGCTCTCCTCGCTGGCGAAGGAGCTGTCCGCGGGCGCGACCAAGCGCGCCTAGACTCGACTGCATGACGTTCGCCCTCTCGAGCGCCGCTTCCGGCGTGCTCGCCAGCATCCCGAGTCCGTCGATCTCCTACGTCGATCTCGGTCCGCTCCGCATCCACTTCTATGCCCTGTGCATCGTCGCGGGCATCATCGTCGCCGTGCTCCTCACGAACGCCCGGCTGACGCGTCGCGGTGCCGAGAAGTGGGTCGTCATCGACATCTGCCTGCTGGCGGTCCCGCTCGCGATCGTCGTCGCGCGCATCTACCACGTGGTCACCCACCTGGGCTTCTACTTCGGGCCGGGCTCGAACCCGTGGAACATCACGCAGCCGGGATCGGTGTGGGCCATCTGGGAGGGCGGCATCGCCATCTACGGCGCGCTCATCGGCGGGGCGATCGGCGCGATCCTCGGATGCCGGTGGACCGGCATCCGCTTCTGGACCTTCGCGGACGCCCTGGCGCCCGGCCTCATCATCGCCCAGGCGATGGGCCGCTTCGGCAACTGGTTCAACCAGGAGCTGTTCGGCCAGCCCACCGACCTGCCGTGGGGACTCGAGATCGCCTCGGGCAACCCGGCGATCCCGGTCGGCCTGCCGGCCGGCACGCTGTTCCACCCGACCTTCCTGTACGAGGTCATCTGGAACCTGCTCGGCGCCGCGGTGATCCTGTACGTCGGAAAGCGCTTCACCCTGCAGTGGGGCAAGCAGTTCGCCATCTACCTCGTCTGGTACAGCGCGGGCCGCGTCGTCTGGGAGTCCATCCGCATCGACCCCAGCGACATCATCCTCGGGCTGCGCACGAACGTCTGGGCCGCGATCTTCGGCGTGATCCTCGGCATCGTCATCTTCGTCGTCCAGTCGCGCCGCCACCTCGGCCTCGAGCCCTCGCCGTACGTGCCGGGGCGCGAGTCCAAGGCTCCGGGGGCTGTAGACTCAGGCGACCCCTCTGACTTCGTCGACGTGAGCGAGCCGCCCGCGACGAGCGACACCGTCGGCACCAGCGCCACAAGCAGCCCCGCCACGAACTAACTCTCTGGGCCGACGTCGTCCCATTCGAAGCATCAACGTGAGGACGGTTGATATGGCTTCCAGCCTGCGCTCCGGCACCGTCGGAGAAGCATTCCCCGCCCGACAGGGAATGTACGACCCGTCGTTCGAGAAAGACGCCTGTGGCCTCGCCATGGTCGCCACTCTCCGCGGCGAAGCCGGTCACGACATCATCGACCTGGCGCTGACGGCGCTGCGCAACCTCGAGCACCGCGGCGCCATCGGCTCCGACGCGGGCACCGGTGACGGCGCGGGCATCCTCACGCAGATGCCCGACGCGTTCCTGCGCGCGGTGGTCGACTTCGACCTGCCGCCGGTGGGGGAGTACGCCGCGGGCATGGTCTTCCTGCCGCTCGGCCACGACGAGCGCACGGCCATGAAGTCGGGCATCGAAGAGCTCGCGCGCCACGAGAACCTCGAGGTGCTCGGCTGGCGCGAGGTGCCCGTCGAGGCCGAGAACCTCGGCAAGCTCGCGTACGACGCCCGCCCGGCGTTCGAGCAGCTCTTCGTCTCGCGCCCCGCGGTGGGCGACCAGCCGGCGCTGTCGGGCATCGCGCTCGACCGGCGCGTGTACCGCCTGCGCAAGCGCGCCCGTCACGAGCTCGAGGCGTACTTCGTGTCGCTGTCGAGCCGGACGCTCGGCTACAAGGGCATGGTCACGACCCTGCAGCTCGAGCCCTTCTACCCCGACCTGTCCGACGAGCGTTTCGCGTCGGAGCTGGCGGTGGTGCACTCGCGCTACTCGACCAACACCTTCCCGTCGTGGCCGCTCGCGCAGCCGCTGCGCATGCTCGCGCACAACGGCGAGATCAACACCGTCAAGGGCAACCGCAACTGGATGCGCGCGCGCCAGTCGCAGCTCGAGTCCGAGCTCATCGGCGACGTTCGCCCCCTGCTGCCCATCTGCACCGAGGGCGCGAGCGACTCGGCCTCGTTCGACGAGGTCCTCGAACTGCTGACGCTCACCGGGCGCAGTCTTCCGCACGCGATCATGATGATGGTCCCCGAGGCCTACGAGAAGCAGGCCACGATCGACCCCGATCTGCGCGCCTTCTACGAGTACCACTCGATGCAGATGGAGCCGTGGGACGGCCCGGCGGCGCTGATCTTCACCGACGGCACCCTGGTGGGCGCGACCCTCGACCGCAACGGGCTGCGCCCCGGCCGCTGGACCGAGACCACCGACGGGCTCGTCGTGATCGGCTCCGAGACCGGCGTCCTCGACTTCGCCCCCGAGCGCATCAAGCGCCGCGGGCGCCTGCAGCCCGGCCGCATGTTCCTCGTCGACACGGCCGAGCGCCGCATCGTCGAAGACGAGGAGATCAAGGCGGGCCTCGCCTCGCTCGAGCCGTGGGGCGAGTGGGTCGACAAGGGCCGGGTCAAGCTCAGCGAGCTGCCCGAGCGCGAGCACATCGTGCACCCCATCGCCTCGATCACGCGCCGTCAGCGCACCTTCGGCTACACCGAAGAAGAGGTGCGCATCCTGCTGACCCCGATGGGCCAGGGCGGCGCCGAGCCGCTGGGCGCCATGGGCAGCGACGCGCCCGTCGCCGTGCTGAGCGACCGACCCCGACTGCTGTTCGACTACTTCTCGCAGCAGTTCGCGCAGGTGACCAACCCGCCGTTGGACTCCATCCGCGAAGAGGTCGTCACCTCCCTGTCTCTGGGCCTGGGTCCCGAGCGCAACCTGCTCGACTGGGGTCCCGACCACACGCGCACCGTGACGCTGGACTTCCCCGTCATCGACAACGACGAGCTCGCCAAGATCCAGCACATCGACACCGCCCTCCCGGGCCGTTCGTCGGTGACGATCCGCGGCCTGTACCGGGTCGAAGCCGGGCACAAGGGTCTGCAGAAGCGCCTCACCCAGATGTGCTCCGAGGTCGACCAGGCGATCGAGGACGGCGCCGAGTTCATCGTGCTCAGCGACCGCGACTCCAACAAGGACCTCGCGCCCATCCCCTCGCTGCTCATGCTCGCCGCGGTGCACCACCACCTCATCCGCAAAGAGACGCGCATGAAGGTGGGTCTCGTCGTCGAAGCCGGCGACGTCCGCGAGGTGCACCACGTCGCCACGCTCATCGGTTACGGCGCGTCGGCGGTCAACCCGTACCTCGCCATGGAGACCGTCGAGTACCTGGTGCGTGCGGGCTTCATCACGAACGTCACGCCCGAGAAGGCCGTCAAGAACCTCATCTACGCGCTCGGCAAGGGCGTCCTCAAGATCATGTCGAAGATGGGCATCTCGACCGTGTCGTCGTACGCCGGCGCCCAGGTGTTCGAGGCCGTCGGCCTGTCGCGCGAGTTCGTGGACGCGTACTTCACCGGTACCGAGAGCAAGCTCGGCGGTGTGGGTCTCGACGTCATCGCCGCCGAGAATGCCGCGCGTCACGAGTACGCCTACCCGCAGGATGCCGCCGCCCGCGCGCACGAGCGCCTGTGGACCGGTGGCGAGTACCAGTGGCGCCGCGACGGCGCCCCCCACCTCTTCAACCCCGACACGGTGTTCCGTCTGCAGCACGCCACGCGCGAGCGCCGCTACGACATCTTCCGCGAGTACACCCAGCTCATCGACGACCAGGCGCACGAGCTCAAGACGCTGCGCGGTCTGTTCGGGCTGCGCACGGGGCAGCGGCCGGCGGTGCCGATCGACGAGGTCGAGCCCGTCTCGGCGATCGTCAAGCGCTTCTCGACGGGTGCGATGAGCTACGGCTCCATCTCGAAAGAGGCGCACGAGGTCCTCGCCGTCGCGATGAACCGCATCGGCGGCAAGAGCAACACCGGCGAGGGCGGAGAAGACGTCGACCGTCTGCTCGACCCCGAGCGCCGCAGTGCGATCAAGCAGGTGGCATCCGGTCGATTCGGCGTCACCAGCCTGTACCTCACCGAGGCCGACGACATCCAGATCAAGCTCGCGCAGGGCGCCAAGCCCGGCGAGGGCGGTCAGCTGCCCCCGACCAAGGTGTACCCGTGGGTGGCGCGTACCCGTCATGCGACCGCCGGCGTGGGACTCATCTCGCCGCCGCCGCACCACGACATCTACTCGATCGAAGACCTCAAGCAGCTGATCTTCGACCTCAAGCGCGCCAACCCCTCGGCCCGCATCCACACCAAGCTGGTGAGCCAGTCGGGTATCGGAGCGGTCGCGGCCGGTGTCGCCAAGGCGCTGAGCGACGTCATCCTGGTCTCGGGTCAGGACGGCGGCACGGGCGCCAGCCCCATGAACTCGCTCAAGCACGCCGGCACCCCGTGGGAGCTGGGCCTGGCCGAGACGCAGCAGACGCTCATGCTGAACGGCATGCGCGACCGCGTCGTCGTGCAGGTCGACGGGCAGATGAAGACCGGTCGCGACGTCGTCATCGGCGCCCTGCTGGGGGCCGAGGAGTTCGGTTTCGCGACCGCGCCCCTCGTCGTCTCGGGCTGCATCATGATGCGCGTCTGCCACCTCGACACCTGCCCGGTTGGTGTGGCGACGCAGAACCCGGTCCTGCGCGAGCGCTTCACCGGCAAGGCCGAGTACATCGTGAACTTCATGGAGTTCATCGCCCAGGAGGTCCGCGAGTACCTCGCCGCCCTCGGCTACCGCTCGATCGACGAGATCGTCGGTCGCACCGAGCTGCTCGATGCGAACGAGGCGATCCAGCACTGGAAGGCGCGCGGGCTCAACCTCGCGCCCATCCTCGAGGGACCGCGCTTCGCCGAGGACGAGCCGCGTCGTCACGGCCGTTCGCAGGACCACGAGCTCGAGGACCACTTCGACGTGCAGCTCATCGAGCGCGCGCAGGACGTCATCGCGCACGGCGGACAGCTGACGATCGACCTTCCGATCCGCAACACCGCCCGCGCCGTCGGGACCATGCTCGGCCACCACGTCACCAAGGCGCACGGCGAGCACGGTCTGCCCGAGAACTCCATCGACGTGCGCCTGACCGGTTCGGCCGGTCAGTCGTTCGGCGCGTTCATGCCCGCGGGCATCACGCTGCGACTCGAGGGCGACTCCAACGACTACGTCGGCAAAGGCCTGTCCGGGGGCACGATCGTCGTGCGCCCGCCGCGCGGCTCGACCTTCGCCGCGAGCGAGAACGTCATCGCCGGCAACGTCATCGGCTACGGCGCCACGCAGGGGCAGATGTTCCTGAACGGCGTCGTGGGGGAGCGGTTCCTCGTGCGCAACTCCGGGGCCACCGCGGTGGTCGAGGGCGTGGGCGACCACGCGCTCGAGTACATGACGGGCGGCCTGGCCGTCATCCTCGGCTCGACGGGCCGCAACCTGGGCGCCGGCATGTCCGGCGGACAGGCGTACGTCTACAAGCTCGACCGCGACCTGGTCAACCGCGAGGCCATGGCATCCGGTGAGCTGGTTCTGGGCGCCCTCGGATCCGGGGATGCCGAGATCCTCCGCGACCTGCTCGAGAAGCACGTCGCAGAGACCGATTCCACGCTGGCCCGTCGTCTGCTCGACGACTTCGAGGCCGAGGTGGACAACTTCGTCCGGGTCCTGCCGCGCGACTACGCCGCCGTGCTGCAGACCCGCCAGGAGGCGGTCACCGAGGGGCTCGACCCCGACGGCGACGTCGTCTGGAAGCGCATTCTGGAGGTGACGGGTGGCTGACCCGAAGGGCTTTCTCAAGACCACGGAGCGCGAGCTCCCGAAGCGTCGACCGGTGCCCGTGCGCATCATGGACTGGAAAGAGGTGTACGAGCCGGGCGATTCGGCCGTCATCAAGCGCCAGGCCGGTCGCTGCATGGACTGCGGCATCCCGTTCTGCCACAAGGGCTGCCCGCTGGGCAACCTGATCCCCGAGTGGAACGACCTGACGTGGCGCGGTGAGGGCCGCGCGGCCATCGAGCGTCTGCACGCGACGAACAACTTCCCCGAGTTCACCGGGCGCCTGTGCCCGGCACCCTGCGAGAGCTCGTGCGTGCTGGGCATCAACCAGCCCGCGGTGACGATCAAGCAGGTCGAGGTCTCGATCATCGACGAGGCGTTCGGCAACGGCTGGGTCGAGCCCGAGCCGCCGGAGCGTCTGACGGGCAAGACCGTCGCGGTGGTCGGCTCCGGCCCCGCGGGTCTGGCGGCGGCGCAGCAGCTCACGCGCGCCGGTCACACGGTCGCCGTCTTCGAGCGCGACGACCGCATCGGCGGACTGCTGCGCTACGGCATCCCGGACTTCAAGATGGAGAAGCGCCACCTCGAGCTGCGCCTGCGGCAGATGCAGGCGGAGGGCACGCGCTTCCGCGCGGGTGTCGAGATCGGCAAGGACGTGTCGTGGAGCGACCTGCGCGCGCGCTACGACGCCGTCGTGGTCGCGACCGGCTCCACGGTGCCGCGCGACCTGCCGATCCCGGGACGTGACCTCGATGGCGTGCACTACGCCATGGAGTACCTCATCGAGGGCAACAAGGCCGTCGCGGGCGACCAGATACCGCACCAGATCACGGCCGAGGGCAAGCACGTCGTCGTCATCGGCGGCGGCGACACCGGTGCCGACTGCATCGGCACCGCGCACCGCCAGGGCGCGCTGAGCGTCACGAACCTCGCGATCGGCAAGCAGCCGCCGTCGGAGCGCCCCGCCGAGCAGCCGTGGCCGATGATGCCGAACCTGTTCGAGATGGCATCCGCCCACGAAGAGGGCGGGGAGCGGACGTTCCTGGCCTCGACGGTGGAGTTCCTGGGCAACGCCGCCGGCGAGGTGCGGGCCCTGCGCGTCGCCGAGACCGAGTACGTCGACGGTCGGCGCGTGCCCAAGAGCGGCACCGAGCGCGAGATCCCCGCCGACCTCGTGCTCATCGCGATGGGCTTCACCGGCCCCGAGCGCGACCTGCTCGAGGAGCAGCTCGGTACGCAGTTCACCGGCCGCGGCAACGTCGAGCGCGACGCGACCTACGCCACCAGCACGCCGGGGGTGTTCGTCGCCGGCGATGCGGGCCGCGGACAGTCCCTCATCGTGTGGGCCATCGCCGAGGGCCGCGCGGCCGCCGCCGAGGTCGACACGTTCCTCATGGGCGAGACGGTGCTGCCGGCACCGGTGCGCCCGACCGATGTCGCCATCGGCCTGCTGCCCGCCTAAGCTGGCAAGGGCCGATCGGCCACTTCCCGAATATCCTCACGGAGCTTGAAAACGGATGAGACGCGCCAAGATCGTCGCAACACTCGGGCCCGCTACGTCGTCGTATGAGATGGTTCGCGCCATCATCGACGCCGGAGTGGACGTCGCCCGCCTGAACCTGAGCCACGGAGACTACTCCGTGCACGACGCGAACTTCGCGAACGTGCGCAAGGCCGCCGAGGACGCCGGTCGCCCGGTCGCCGCCCTCGTCGACCTGCAGGGGCCCAAGATCCGCCTCGGCAAGTTCGAGAACGGTCCCCACGACCTGCTGCCCGGCGACATCTTCAAGATCACCGTCGAAGAGATCCTCGGCACCAAGGAGATCGTCGGCACGACGTTCAAGGGCCTGCCCCAGGACGTCCGCCCCGGTGACTTCCTGCTCATCGACGACGGCAAGGTGCGCGTCGAGGTCGTCGAGACCGACGGCACCGTCGTCACCACCCGCGTCATCGTGGGCGGCCCGGTCTCGAACAACAAGGGCATCAACCTGCCCGGTGTGGCCGTGAACGTCCCCGCCCTGAGCGAGAAGGACGAGTCCGACCTGCGCTGGGGCCTCAAGGCCGGAGCCGACCTCATCGCCCTGTCCTTCGTGCGCGACGCGGAGGACATCGAGCGCGTCCACGAGATCATGGCCGAAGAGGGACGCTACGTCCCCGTCATCGCCAAGATCGAGAAGCCGCAGGCGGTCGACAACCTCGAAGAGATCATCGACGCGTTCGACGGCATCATGGTCGCCCGCGGCGACCTCGGCGTCGAACTGCCGCTGGAGGCCGTGCCGATCGTGCAGAAGCGCGCGGTCGAGCTCGCCCGCCGCATGGCCAAGCCCGTCATCGTCGCGACGCAGATGCTCGAGTCGATGATCACCAACCCGGTGCCCACCCGCGCCGAGACCTCCGACGTCGCCAACGCCGTCCTCGACGGCGCGGACGCCGTCATGCTCTCGGGCGAGACCAGCGTCGGCACCTACCCGGTCGTCGTGGTCGAGACGATGGCGCGCATCGTGGAGTCCACCGAGGAGCACGGCCTGGAGCGCATCGCGCCGCTCACCAACAAGCCGCGCACCCAGGGCGGCGCGATCACGCTGGCCGCCGTCGAGGTCGCCGACTTCGTGGATGCCAAGTACCTCTGCGTGTTCACCGAGTCCGGCGACTCGGCGCGTCGCATGTCGCGCCTGCGCTCGACGATCCCGATGATCGCGTTCACGCCCGAGCCCGGTATCCGCCGTCGCCTGGCGCTGACGTGGGGCGTGCGCTCGACCCTCGTCGAGCACGTGTCGCACACCGACAAGATGTTCCTGCAGGTCGACGACTACCTGCTCGCCAACGACCTGGCCAAGGTCGGCGACAAGGTCGTCGTCATCTCCGGTTCCCCTCCCGGAATCGCCGGCTCGACGAACGACCTGCGCGTGCACCGCGTGGGCGACGCCGTCCACGGTGCGGCTCCGGGCTACCAGGAGGCCTGAACCCCCACGACGCGCGCCGGGTCCGCCCGGCGCGCGTCGTCGCGTGCGGCGACCGCGCTCGCGCGCGGGTAACCTGGACTGCGACACTTGCCGGTGTGGCGGAATGGCAGACGCGGGGCACTCAAAATGCTCTGTCGAAAGACGTGTGGGTTCGAGTCCCACCACCGGTACGCCCTCTCGCATCCCCGTTCTCCCGGGGACGCGCTCATCCACGTCCTAGGATGGTCTCGTGACTGATCAAGAAGCCGCTCCGGCCACCGCGCCCACTGCTCCGCGCCGCGTCGTCGTCGCAGAGGACGAGTCGCTCATCCGCCTCGACATCGTCGAGATCCTCCGCGACAACGGCTTCGACGTCGTGGGAGAAGCAGGAGACGGCGAGACGGCGGTGCAGCTGGCCACCGAGCTGCGCCCCGATCTGGTGATCATGGACGTCAAGATGCCGCAGCTCGACGGCATCAGCGCCGCCGAGAAGCTCAGCAAGAACCACATCGCCCCCGTCGTGCTGCTCACCGCGTTCAGCCAGAAGGAGCTCGTGGAGCGCGCGAGCGAGGCCGGCGCCCTGGCGTACGTCGTCAAGCCGTTCACCCCGAACGACCTGCTCCCCGCGATCGAGATCGCCCTCGCCCGGTACGAGCAGATCATCACGCTCGAGGCCGAGGTCGCCGACATGGTCGAGCGCTTCGAGACCCGCAAGCTCGTCGACCGGGCCAAGGGCCTGCTCAACGAGAAGATGGGCCTGAGCGAGCCCGAGGCCTTCCGCTGGATCCAGAAGGCGTCGATGGACCGCCGTCTGACCATGCAGGACGTCGCCAAGGCGATCATCGAGCAGCTCGCCCCCAAGAAGGGCTGAGCACCGCGATTTTCGAGAACGGGATGCCACTTCGGTGGCATCCCGTTGTCGTTGCGGCACGGGGCCCGGCGGCGATCAGGCCGCGGGGGCGTCCTTGATCATGTTCGTGATGCGGATCGTCGAGCACCGACGGCCCTGCTCGTCGGACACGGCGATCTCGTGCACCGTGAGCGATCGGCCCAGGTGGATCGGCGTGCACACGCCCGTGACGATGCCCGACGTCGCCGAACGCGTGTGCGTGGCGTTGATGTCGATGCCGACGGCGAGCTTTCCGGATCCGGCGTAGAGATTCGCCGCCATCGAACCGAGCGACTCGCCGAGCACGACGTACGCACCGCCGTGCAGCAGGCCGACCGGTTGGGTGTTCCCCTCGACGGGCATGGTCGCGACGCTGCGCTCGACCGAGAACTCGACCCACTCGATGCCCATCTTCTCGGCGAGGGCGCCCATACCGCGCTCGCGCGCCCAGTCGAGGCCGCTGGTGGTGTCGGGGGTCGTGGAGCTCATCGTCGCCTTCGTGGAGCCGGGGCCGGGGGAGTGTCCGTGGTCCTCGTTAGGCTGGAGGGGTGACGGATGCCGAAAAGCCTACTCTCCTCGTCGTCGACGGCCACTCGCTGGCCTATCGGGCGTTCTACGCCCTGCCGGTCGACAACTTCTCGACGAAGGACGGCCAGCACACCAACGGCATCTACGGCTTCCTGTCGATGTTCGTCAACCTCGTCAAGGCCGAGAAGCCGACCCACCTCGCCGTCGCCTTCGACACGTCGCGGCAGTCGTTCCGCACCCGCGAGTACACCGAGTACAAGGCCAATCGCAGCGAGTCGCCGGCCGAGTTCAAGGGGCAGATCCCGCTGCTGCAGGAGTGCCTCGAGGCGATGGGCGTCCTCGTCCTGAAGAAAGAGGACTTCGAGGCCGACGACATCCTCGCCACCCTCGCCACCCAGGGCGAGCAGCAGGGCTTCACGGTGCTGGTCTGCTCGGGCGATCGCGACACCATCCAGCTCGTCACCGACGACATCACGCTGCTGTATCCGAACGTGCAGGGCGTTTCGCAGCTCAAGCGCTACGACACCGACGCCGTGGTCGAGAAGTACGGCCTGCCGCCGGCGCAGTACCCCGAGATCGCCGCGCTGGTCGGCGAGACGAGCGACAATCTGCCGGGCGTGCCCAAGGTCGGCGAGAAGACCGCCGTCAAGTGGCTCACGCAGTGGGGCTCGCTCGAGGCGCTGCTCGACAACGCCGACAAGATCACCGGCGTCGTGGGCAACAACCTGCGCGAGCACCTCGACGCCGTCAAGCGCAACCGCGCGCTCAACCGACTGCTGCGCGACGTGGAGCTGCCCGTCGGTCCCGGCGATCTCGCGGTGAAGCCCCTCGACGGCCAGGCCGTGCGCGACATCTTCGCGCGGCTCGAGTTCCGCACGCTGCTGCCGCGCGTCTTCGACGCGTTCGGCGCCGACGGGGGCGTCGTCGAAGAGGCACGTCCCACCGCGAAGGCCCCCGCCCCGGCGCGGCTCGACGCCGCGGCCCTGGCCGCGTGGGCCGCCGACCAGAAGGCCGAGGTCGGCGTCACGATCGCCCTCGCCGGAGCCACGCCGACGGCGGTCGGCCTGGCGAGCGCCGACGCCGCGGTCGAGGCCGAGTGGTCCCCGGCCGTGCGCGACGCCCTGGCCGGGTGGTTGGCATCCGATGCCCCCAAGGTGTTCGCCGATGCCAAGCCCCAGATCAAGGCGCTCGCGCGCGAGGGCGTCGCCGTGGGCGGCGTGGCCTTCGACGTGATCCTCGCCGGGTGGCTCGTGCGCCCGAGCTTCCCCGACAAGACGCTCGGCGACCTGGTCGAGCGCTCCCTCGACGAGAAGCTTCCCGTGTCGGATCCGACGCAGCTCGTCCCCGAGACCGAGGGGGCGACCCCCGCGCAGCTGTCGTGGTTCACCCGGCGCGTCGCCGACGCGCAACGTGCCGAGATGCCCGACACGGTCGCCTCGGTGCTCGACGACATCGAGCTGCCGACGCTCACGGCGCTGGCCGACATGGAGCTCGCCGGAGTCGCCGTGTCGCACGAGAAGCTCTCGGGCTTCTCGGCCGAGCTCGGTGCGCGCGCCGACGCCCTCGCGCGCGACGCGTACGCGGCGATCGGCCACGAGGTCAACCTCGGTTCGCCCAAGCAGCTGCAAGAGGTGCTGTTCGACGAACTGCAGCTGCCCAAGACCCGCAAGACCAAGAGCGGTTACACCACGGATGCCGCCGCCCTCGCCGACCTGCAAGAGAGCACCGATCATCCGTTCCTCGACCTGCTGCTGCGTCACCGCGAGGCGACCAAGCTCAAGCAGATCATCGACGCGCTCGACACCGCGGCGGGGCCCGACGGTCGCATCCACACGACGTACGTGCAGACCGGCAGCCAGACCGGTCGTCTGTCCAGCACCGACCCCAACCTGCAGAACATCCCGATCCGCACCGAGGAAAGCCGTCGTATCCGCGCCGCGTTCGAGGTCGGCGAGGGGTACGAGACGCTGCTGACCGCCGATTACTCGCAGATCGAGATGCGCATCATGGCGCATCTCTCGGGCGACCCGGGGCTCATCGAGGCGTTCAATTCGGGCGAGGACCTGCACCGCTTCGTCGGCGCGCGCGTGTTCGGCGTCGAGCCGCAGGACGTCACGCCCGCGATGCGCACCAAGGTCAAGGCGATGTCGTACGGACTGGTCTACGGCCTGTCGGCCTTCGGTCTGTCCAAGCAGCTGCGCATCGAGCAGTCCGAGGCCAAGAAGCTGATGCTCGAGTACTTCGCGCGGTTCGGCGCGGTGCGCGACTACCTGCGCGGTTCGGTCGAGCAGGCGCGTCAGGACGGCTACACCGAGACCATCTTCGGTCGCCGCCGCCCGTTCCCCGACCTCACGAGCATGAACCGCGTCCTGCGCGAGAACGCCGAGCGCGCGGCCCTGAACGCGCCCATCCAGGGCAGCGCCGCCGACATCATGAAGGTGGCGCTGTTCCGCATCCGCGACGAGCTCGCCGCCGCCGACCTGCGCTCGCGGGTGCTGCTGCAGATTCACGACGAACTCGTCGTCGAGGTGGCTGCGGGCGAGTGGGATGCCGTCGAGCGGATCGTCCGCGCGCGCATGGCCGACGCGGCCGATCTGTCCGTCCCGCTCGACGTGCAGATCGGTCGCGGCGGCGACTGGGACGAAGCCGGGCACTGAGTCGCCCCGCGCGACTGCTCCCCAGCCGGCCGATCGCGTCGTCGGCGGGGGAGCGGGGTGCGCCGTCGCCGCGGGGTGCCTAGGCTCGGAGGATGACTGACGCATCTCGCACTCCCACGCCGATCGACACGATCGCCGACGCGTGGGTGGACACCCTGGCCGAGCGCGAGCCGACGCTGGCGACGTATATCGGCCGGTTTGAGCAC
This sequence comes from Microbacterium testaceum, assembly GCF_003075375.1. Classification (GTDB taxonomy): domain Bacteria; phylum Actinomycetota; class Actinomycetes; order Actinomycetales; family Microbacteriaceae; genus Microbacterium; species Microbacterium testaceum_E. The sequence continues at coordinate 24,636 of NZ_QDFT01000019.1, forward strand.
AACGGCCGCTTCGGCGACTACAGCCCCGAGGGCGCCGAAGCCCTGATCGGCGACGCCCGTTCCACCAAGGCCGCCCTCGAGGCCGCCGAGCCGGTCGACGCGATCGACACCGTCACCAAGATGGACCTCGTGCGCGAGCTCGACCTGATGATCGAGCAGCACGAGGCCAAGACCCACCTGCGCGACCTGAACGTCATCGCCTCGCCCGCGCAGGACATCCGCTCGACCTTCGACCTCATGCCCACCTCGACGGTCGAGGACTGGGCGACGATCGCCGAGCGCATGAAGGCGCTGCCCGCGGCGATCGACGGATACGTCGAGACCCTGCGCCGCGGTATCGCCGAGGGCGTCGTCCCCGCCCGCCGACAGGTGAGCGAGGTCATCACGCAGATCGCCCGCTACACCTCGGACACGGGCTTCTTCGCCGAGTTCGTCGGCGACGCCGCCCCCGACGAGGGGCAGTTGCCGGCATCCCTCGCCCGCGACCTGGCCGAGAACTCCAACGCCGCCCGTCTCGCCTACGACGGGCTCGCGGCCTTCCTCTCGAGCGAGCTCGCCCCCGCCGCGGGCGACGTCGACGCCGTCGGACGCGAGATGTACGCGCTGCACTCCCGCCGGTTCCTGGGCGCCGAGATCGACCTCGACGAGACCTACGACTGGGGCGTCGAGGAGCTCTCGCGAATGGTCGCCGAGCAGGAAGCGATCGCGAACGAGATCCTCCCGGGCTCCAGCGTCGAGGAGGCGGTGGCGTTCTTCGAGAAGGACGAATCGCGCAAGCTCCGCGGCACCCAGGCCCTCCAGGAATGGATGCAGCGCACCAGCGACAAGGCCGTCGAGGAGCTCGGGCGCACCCACTTCGACATCGCCGAGCCCATCCGCCGCCTCGAGTGCATGATCGCGCCGACCAACGAGGGCGGTATCTACTACACCGGGCCCACCGACGACTTCTCGCGCCCGGGCCGCATGTGGTGGTCGGTGCCCGAGGGCGTCGACACCTTCGACACCTGGCGCGAGCTGACCACCGTGTACCACGAGGGTGTTCCGGGGCATCACCTGCAAATCGCCCAGGCCGTCTACAACCGCGCCGAGCTCAACTCGTGGCGCCGCCTGCTCGCGGGTACGAGCGGTCACGCCGAGGGGTGGGCGCTGTACGCCGAGCGTCTGATGGAGCAGCTGGGCTACCTCGACGACCCCGCCGACCGTCTCGGCATGCTCGACGGTCAGCGCATGCGCGCCGCGCGCGTGGTGCTCGACATCGGCGTGCACCTGCAGAAGCCGCGCCTGGACGGCACCGGCACCTGGGACCACGACTACGCCCTCGCGTTCATGCTGAAGAACGTCAACATGAGCGAGGAGTTCGTACGTTTCGAGGTCAACCGGTACCTCGGCTGGCCGGGGCAGGCGCCGTCGTACAAGGTCGGGCAGCGCATCTGGGAGCAGGTGCGCGACGAGAAGCAGGAGCGCCGGGGCGCCGACTTCTCGATGAAGCAGTTCCACACGCGCGCGCTGGACATCGGTGGCGTCGGACTCGACACGCTGCGCGCCGCGCTGGCATCCGTCTGAGACCTCAGGGGGCGTCGCGCGAGCGGCGCCCCCTGTGTGCGGGCGCCGATGCGGGGGAATACCCGGGACTCGCGTAAAGTTCATTCATCCGAATGCAAGGAGACCCCATGGCTGATCAGACCATCGAGCTCGGACTCGACACCTTCGGAGACATCTCGCGCGGCCCCGACGGCACGCTGCTGAGCGACGCCCAGACCATCCGCAACGTCGTCGACCAGGCGGTGCTCGCCGACGAGGTCGGCCTGTCGTTCTTCGGCGTGGGGGAGCACCACCGCAAGGACTTCGCGGTCACCAGCCCCGAGATCGTGCTGGCCGCCGCGGCCGCCCGAACGAAGAACATCCACCTCGGCACCGCCGTGACGGTCCTCTCGAGCGACGACCCCGTCCGCGTGTACGAGCGTTTCGCCACGCTCGACGCCGTGTCGAACGGTCGCGCCGAGGTCATCCTCGGGCGCGGGTCGTTCATCGAGTCGTTCCCGCTGTTCGGCTACGACCTGAGCGACTACGAGCAGCTGTTCGAAGAGAAGCTCGAGCTGTTCTCGCTGCTTCTCGACGAGAAGCCCGTCACGTGGGCCGGGCGCACCCGCGCCGCCCTGACGGACGCCGACGTGTACCCGAAGACCGAGAACGGCCTCACAGCCTGGGTCGGCGTGGGCGGCTCGCCCGAGTCGGTCGTGCGCACCGCGCGCTACGGCTACGGTCTCGTCCTGGCGATCATCGGCGGCTCGGCGGCGCGATTCCGCCCCTACGCCGACCTGTACCGCCGCTCGCTCGCCGAGCTCGGCAAACCGCAGATGCCCATCTCGGTGCACTCGCCCGGCCACGTCGCCGAGACCGACGAGCAGGCGTGGGACGAGGCGTTCGAGGGCGTCGCCGAGCTGAACAACACCATCGGCCGCGAGCGCGGCTGGCCCGAGTACAACCGCATGCGATTCCAGCACGATGTGGGCCCCGAGGGGTCGATGTACGTCGGTTCGCCCGAGACGGTGGCCCGCAAGATCGCGACGACCATGCGCGCTCTCGGCAATTCGCGCTTCCAGATGAAGATCGCGAGCGGATCGATCTCGCACGACCGTCTGCTGTCGAGCATCGAGCTGTACGGCACCCGGGTGCGTCCCCTCGTCGAAGAGATGCTGGCCGACGTCCCCTCCGACGGCGACCTCGCCGGCATCCGGTGACACCCCGGTGAGCACCCGCACCGACACCGTCCGCGTGTCCGACCGCCTCGACGCCCTGCCGTTCACCCGCCGGCACGGCAGGATCCTGGGCGGCTCGGGACTGGGCTGGGCCCTGGATGCCATGGACGTCGGGCTCATCTCGTTCGTCATCGCCGCGCTGAGCGTGCAGTGGCGACTGGCCCCGGCCGAGGCGTCGTGGATCGCGTCGGCGGGGTTCGCGGGCATGGCGATCGGGGCGAGCGTGGGCGGGCTGCTCGCGGACCGGTTCGGTCGACGGCACGTGTTCGCGCTGACGCTGCTGGTGTACGGCCTCGCGACGGGCGCGAGCGCACTGGTCGGGGGTCTCGCGGCCCTGCTGGTGCTGCGCTTCGTGGTGGGTCTCGGTCTCGGCGCCGAACTGCCGGTCGCCTCGACCTACGTGAGCGAGTTCGCCCCGGCCCGGATGCGCGGTCGCCTGATCGTTTTCCTCGAGGCGTTCTGGGCCGTGGGGTGGACGGCGGCGGCGCTCATCGGCTTCCTCGTCGTGCCGTCCTCGGCCGATGGCTGGCGGTGGGCCTTCGCGCTCGGCGCGATCCCCGCGGTCTACGCGCTCATCGTGCGGTGGGGGCTTCCCGAGTCGCCGCGGTGGCTCGCCTCACGCGGGCGCAACGCCGAGGCCATCGTGATCGTGCGCGACCTCGAAGCCGCCGCCGGGCGCATCGCCCTCGAGGCGTCGACCGAGGGGGTCCCGGCATCCGCTCCCGCCCCTCGTCCGCGTGTGAGCGCCCTGTGGGCCCCGGCTCTGCGGGCGCGCACGGCGAGCCTTTGGGTGCTGTGGTTCTGCGTCAACTTCTCGTACTACGGGGCGTTCATCTGGATCCCCACGATCCTGGTGAGCCAGGGCTACGACCTCGTGCGCTCCTTCGGCTTCACGCTCATCATCACGCTGGCCCAGCTGCCGGGGTACGCCGTCGCGGCCTGGCTGATCGAGGCCTGGGGCCGACGCGCGACGCTCGCGACGTTCCTCGCGGGATCGGCGGTGGCCGCGGTGCTGTTCGGTACGGCATCCGGCGAGGTCGCCGTGATCGCGGCGGGAATGGCGCTGTCGTTCTTCAACCTGGGCGCGTGGGGGGCTCTCTACGCCGCGACCCCCGAGACGTACCCCACGGCCCTGCGGGCGACCGGTGCGGGCTGGGCCGCGGGCGTCGGCCGCATCGCGTCGATCCTCGCCCCGCTCGCGGTGCCGCCCCTGCTCGGGTTCGGGGGAGCGCCCCTGCTGTTCGTGGTGTTCGCGGCCTTCTTCGCGGTCGCCGTCGTGGCGGCGCTGTTCCTGCGCGAGCAGCGCGGCAGGTCGTTGACCTAGGACCCCTATCGCCGCGCGTAGGCTCGAGGCATGGCATCCGTGCGCTTCGTCGCCATCGGCGACTCGTTCACCGAGGGAGTCGGCGACGAGCTCCCCGACGGCACCGTCCGCGGCTGGGCCGACCTGGCCGCGCAGGGATGGGCGGATGCCGCGGGCGAGCCGATCGAGTATGCGAACCTCGCCATCCGCGGCAAGCTCATCCAGCCGATCGTCGAGCAGCAGCTCGAGCCGGCGCTGGCGCTGAAGCCGACCCACCTGTCGTTCAACGGCGGCGGCAACGACATGCTGCGTCCGCGGACGGGCATCGAGCGCATCGTCGACCTGTTCGATCACGTCGTGCGCCGCTGCGACGAAGAGGGCGTGCAGCTGATCGTCCTGTCGGGCGCCAATCCGTCGGCGGGACTTCCGCTCGGCAAGCTCATCGAAGCGCGCGGTGACCGCCTGTCGCATGCGGTAGAGAAGCGCCTCGAGCAGCGGCCCGATGTGCTCACGGCGTACAACTGGTTCGATCGCGAGCTGGCGGGCGGGGAGTTCTGGTCGGTGGACCGCCTGCACATGAACGCCCGGGGGCACCACCGCGTCGCGGCCCGCGTCATCGAGTCCGTCGGTCTCACCGCCCCGGCACCGTGGTGGCACCTGCGCGAGATCCCCGAGACCGAGCGACTGAAAGGCACCGCGTACTACCGCGAGCACGTGGGCCCGTGGGTGCGTCGACGCCTCACCCGCACCTCGTCCGGCGACGACCGGCACGCGAAGTTCGGCGGCGGGTGGGTGGAGCTGACTCCGCACGCGGAGTCGCTGTGAACCGACGCGCGGTCGCCCTCACACTCGCTTTCGCGGTCGCCGCCACCGTCACGGGGTGCGCGATCGATGACGCCTCTCGTCCGACGACGGATACGGCCGCTCCGACGCCGAGCACCTCGGCGTCGTATGCCTGCCCGGTCGTCGAGGGCGTGCAGCTGCCGCCCGAGTGCGCGCCGTACGATCCGGACGCCGCGATGGCGGCGAACGATCGGTATCGCGACCGGATGGCGATCGACGACGAGGCGCGCGCGGCCGCAGAGGAGATCTCGCCCGATGTCGTCGCCGCGCTGACAGCGGCGGCGGCCGAGGGGGCGCTGTCGACCGAGAAGGCGGTGGACGCGCTGACCGGGGCGGGCGCCCTGACGCCGCAGGTCCGCGCCGAGGCCGGGCGAGTGCTCTTCGGGGCGGCGGGACCGAAGGGGGGCTGCCTCTTCGGTGAGGTGAGCGGGACCACCGTCTCGGTCGAGGTCGGCGGCTACATCCTCGACGGCGGGTGCCTTCCGGCTCAGTGACCGGTACGGGCAGCGGTCCCGCTGGCCGGGCAGACATCGACCCGCCTCCGAGAGCCGTGCGGTGCGGGCCGTTCCGGATGCGGGGCGAATGACATCCCGACCCCGCCCCGGTTCAGGGGACGACCCGCACACCGCACGCATGGCTCGCGGGAGCACAATGGGCGCATGACTCTCGCGATCGTCACCGGCACCTCCAGCGGCATCGGCCTGCACACGGCCATCGGACTCGCCCGGCAGGGGGTGACGGTGATCGCCACGGTCCGCAACGCTTCCCGCGCCGACGCCCTGCGCGCGGCGGCCGCGGAGGCGGGGGTCGACCTCGACATCCGGTCGCTGGACGTGACGGATGCCGCGGCGGCGGCCGCGCTGATCGCCGACGCCGGCCCGGTCGACATCCTCGTGAACAACGCCGGCCGCGGCGCGGTGGGCACGCTCGAGCAGCTCAGCGACGCCGACCTGCAGGAGCAGCTCGAGACGAACTATCTCTCGGTCGCGCGTCTGACCCGCCTGGTGCTGCCCGGCATGCGCGAGCGGGGGAGGGGACGCATCGTCACCGTGACCAGCGTCGGGGGAGCGGTGGGGCAGCCTTTCGCCGATGCGTACTGCGCCGCGAAGTTCGCGGTCGAGGGGCTGATGCAGTCGCTCGCTCCCGTCGTCGCGCCGTTCGGCGTCGATGTCGCGATCGTGGAGCCCGCGGCCGTCGCCTCGTCGTTCACCGATTCGGTGCATCGCGCCCCCGCCGGACCCTACGCCGTGCAGCAGCAGGCCTATCTGGATCGGGCGGCGACGTCGTTCGCGTCGGCGCAGTCGGCGCAGGATGCCGCGCAAACCGTCGTCGAGGCGGCCACCACCGCGGACCCGAGATTCCGGTGGCAGACGTCGGAGGCGGCGGTGCGGTTCGCCGGGTTGTCCCTGGGCGATCTCGACGGCTCGCGGGTCCTGGGCGTGACCTCGGAATGGGTCGAGCCGGGGGAGTGAGCCTGCGGCGTCTCGCCGCCGGTCTTCACCGCCCGTTGACGCCACCGCCGGGCACGGCCTCGGAGATGATCGCGCGATGCAGACGCTCAGTGGCGACCTTCAGCGTCGCCGCCCACCCGATGACGGTGCCGCGGTGCTCGACCCGATAGCGCGGACCGTCCTCGGTGCGGCGGAGCTCGATCGTGCCGGCGACAACGTGGCGCGCGTCGCGCATGACCCAGTGCGCGGGCGGCTCTTCGCGGGCCAGCAGCTGAGGGTGCCAGCGCGGGCCTTCGGTGTCCATGCGGCTATTGTCGAACAGATGTTCGAACAGCGCAAACCCTCGCGGGCTGCGACGATGTCGATCACGACCCGTCGCGGCGGCGCAGCGGGCTCGAGCGGCCACCGCGCAGAGCGACGGCGCAGATCAGCAGCGTCACGGGTGTCACGAAGCCGACGGTCGCCGCGAGCGCGAGGCTCTCGCTGAGTTCGAGGACGACGTCGGCGAGGACGACGTCGATGAGCAGCAGGCCGACGACCACAAACGCGACACCGGGTCTCTTCACGTGTCGATTCTCGTCGCGGCCCGAGAGGCCGCGACAGGGGTGGAACGGACCGCCGATTGCCGGCCCCGATGGAAGTGAACTGACATAATGTGCATTATCGGCTATAGGTCCGAAGCCACCTGCGCGCGACGAGCACACCCCGCACGACCTCAGGAACGATGGCGAAGGAAGCCGGTGACGAGCCTCTGCACGAGCTCGTCGGCGTCGTAGAGGGGGTCTTCGGCTGCACCGATGCAGAGGTTCCCGATTCCCTTCAAGAGGGTGTACCCACTCACGTTCCGCGTCTCGACGCGATGCCCCTCGGCATCCCGGGCCGCCTCGAGGAGCAGTCCGCACACCGGAACGAGGCGATCGACGAAGGACTGATGCAGTGCACCCGGATCCGTACCGTCGCCGCGCAGGGCATCCGCGAGCCCGTGCTTCGTGACGAGGAAGTCCACGAACATCGCCACCCACGCGCGAAGCGCCGTCTCCGCGTTCGCGCTCTCTCGCAGGAGTCGCGGGCCGGCCTCCGCGCAGGCGTCGACTTGGTGTCGGTACACGGCGACGACCAATTCCGCACGCGTCGGGAAATGACGGTAGATGGTCCCGATCCCCACGCCTGCACGCGCCGCGATTTCGCGAACCGGCGCGTTGACGCCGGATGCCACGAAGACGTCGGCGGCCGCGTCCAGCAATCCCTGGCGGTCCTGCTGAGGTCGTCCGACGGAGCGCTTGTCGCCTGAGCGACCGGTAGGCGTGCTGCTCACAGCGACCTTCTTTCTTGACGGGCTTGCGTTTCGGAACGCTGCTCCGTAATGTTTCGGATCGGCGCTCCGCAATCAGTATCCCAGACGCGCCGCACGAAAGGACCCCCGATGCCCACTCCCCTGCTCCCCGCTCTCGACGCGATCGTGGGCGCCGGCACACCTGTCGTCTCGGTCGCTCCCGTCACCCTGTCCGCTCCGGGGCGGCCGCTGCCCCTAGTGGTCCGCGTTTCCGCGCCGGTCAGCGGTGGCCACCTCCCCGTGGTCGTGTTCTCGCACGGCAACGGGTGGAACCTCGACGGGTACGCCCCTCTGACGGCTTTCTGGGCTTCCCGGGGCTTCGTCGTCGTGCAGCCCACGCACCTCGACTCCCGCCGGAACGCGTTCGGCTTCGACCATCCCGTGTTCCCCCGCATCTGGACGGAGCGCGTCGCCGATGTCACGCGCATCCTGGACCAGCTCGACGTCATCGAGGCGGCGGTGCCGGGTCTGACCGGACGGACGGACCGGTCGCGGATCGCCGTGGCCGGGCACTCGTGGGGTGCGCAGACCGCGCAGTCCCTTCTCGGTGCGCGCATCGTCGATGAGAGCGGCCATCTCACCGGTGCCGATTTCGCGGATGATCGCATCTCGGCGGGGATACTTCTCGCCGCCACGGGGATCGGCGGCGACGACCTCCACCCCTTCGCGCAGGCGAACTTCCCCTTCATGCGACCATCGTTCCGTGAACTGACCACTCCCGCGCTCGTCGTCGCCGGCGATCGCGACCAGTCGAAGATGTCGCGCCGCGGACCCGACTGGTTCACCGACGTCTACGAATACAGCCCCGGAGCGACCGACCTGCTGACCCTGTTCGGCGCCGAGCACAGCCTCGGGGGCATCGTCGGATACGAGGTCGCCGAAACCACCGACGAAGACCCCGACCGGGTCGCCGCCCTCCAGCGCCTCAGCGTCGCGTACCTCCGCACCGCGCTGCAGATCGATGAGTCGAGTTGGAGCCTCGCCCGCAACGCCTTCTCGATCAGCGGGGACGACATGGGAGTCATCATCAGCAAGGAACACGCCGAATCGATCTCGTGAGCGATGGGCCCGCTCCCGGCCGACAGGCGGAACCACGGGAGCTTCGGGACGACCTGCGGCGTCGCTCTCCCGCGCCCGCACGCCCCAGGACTGAGGCGGAGGCGAGGCCGCGCCGGCGCCCCGCGCCCTACCCGAACACCTCCGCGAGGAACGCCTTCATCGCCGCCCAGCTGCGCCGCTCGGCGCGGGCGTCGAACAGCGCGCCCTGCTCGGGCGCATCGGCATCCGGAAGCGTGAACGCGTGCATCGCGTTCGCGTACGAGACGAGCTGCCAGTCCACGGCGGGTGCCGTGCGCAGGTCGTTCTCGAACGCGAGCATCGCGTCGTCGGGGGCGACCGGGTCGGCCGCGCCGTGGAGCACGAGGACCTTCGCCGTGATGTGCGCCGCCTCGCCCTCGGGCCCGGTCAGCAGGCCGCCGTGGAAGCTGACGACGGCGTCGACGTCGGCGCCGGTGCGGGCCAGCTCGAGCACCGACGACCCGCCGAAGCAGTAGCCGATCGCCGCGGTGCGCCCAGGATCGACCGACGGCTCCTCGCGCATGCGGGCGAACGCGGCGGTCAGGCGCGTCCGCCACAGCGGACGGTCCCGGTAGAACCCGCCGGCGACCGCGGCCGCCTCGTCGGGACCCGGACGCACGTCGGCGCCGTAGACGTCCGCGGCGAAGGCCACGTAACCGAGGCGCGCGAGCATGTCGCACCGCATCCGCACGTAGTCGGTGACGCCGAGCCAGTCGTGCACGACGAGGATCCCGGGATGCCGTCCCTCACCGCCCGGGCGGGCGATGTATCCGCGGAAGGCGACGCCGTCCGCCGCGTAGTCGAGGTCGTGCGAGACGATCCCGTCGGCGGGGACGGGTTCGCGGTCGAGGATGGCGGTGAGGTTCGGGGCGTACGCGGTCACGAGGGTCTCCAGGATCAGCCGGGGGTGTGCTTCGGACACTAGACCGCCCCGGCCGCCGCGGGGCCGCTTCGCGGCGAACCCACAAGGCGTCCGAGCCGTCCGCTGGGCACCGCTACGCTCGTATCGATGACTCCCCCGCGCACTCCCCGACGAATGCTCGGCTCGTGAGCGGTATCCTCACTGGTTTCGCCGTCGTCGGTCTGGCCGTCGTGGTGGGCTACGTCATCGCCCGCATCGACCTGCTGGGCCCCCACGCGCGGCACGTCCTCAGCCGGCTCACCTTCTACGTGCTGTCGCCGTTCCTGCTGTTCACGGTGCTGGCCAAGGCCGACGTGGCGACGCTGTTCTCGGCGCTGCTGCCGGTGTCGATGATCACCGCCGCGGTCATCATCGGCATGTACGTGCTGGTCTCGGCGCTGATCCTGCGGCGCCCGGTCGGCGAGACCGTCATCGGCGCACTGTCGGCCGGACAGGTCAACAGCAACAACATCGGCATCCCGATCTCGCTCTACATGCTGGGCAACGCGGCGTTCTCGGCTCCCGTCATCCTGTTCCAGCTGCTCGTGCTCATGCCCATCGCGCTGACGATCCTGGATGCCGCGACCTCCGGCTCGCGGAACGTCGGACGCATCCTGCTGCAGACGGCGAAGAACCCCATGCTCATCGGGTCGGCGCTGGGGGTCGTCGTCGCGCTGCTCGACGTCGAGCTCCCCCCGATCGTGTTCGATCCGCTGCACCTGATCGCCGGAGCGTGCGTGCCGGTGCTGCTGATGTCGTACGGCATGTCGTTGTACGGCCAGCGTGTGCTCACCGAGCCGGGGCGGCGCATCGACGTCGTCATCGCGTCGGTGCTGAAACTGGTGGCCATGCCGGCGCTGGCCTTCGCCGTGGCGACGCTGTTCGCCCTGCCCGCGGATCAGGTGTTCGTCGTCGTGGTGCTGGCCGCGCTGCCCACCGCGCAGAACGTCTTCAACTTCGCGCAGCGCTACGGCGTCGGCGAGATCCTCTCGCGCGACGTGGTCTTCATCTCGACGGTGGGGTGCTTGCCGGTGCTGTTCGGGGTGGCGTTGCTGGTCCCCCACTCCCCCGTGTGACCGCTCGTTCCGTCCCGCTCGCGAAGCCTCAGCCTCGGGTCTAGGGTGAGGATTGCTCCCAGCAATCGCACAGGAAGGCTCGCCATGTCCACGTCCACAACCAATCCGGCCATCGGAGCCCTGCGCACCGCGCTCGGCATCAGCGGCGCCCTGTCGCTCGTCATCGGCCTGCTCATCCTGATATGGCCGGGCCGCACCGCCCAGGTCGCCGTCGGCATCATCGCCGTCTACGTCATCATCGCGGGACTGGTCAACATCGGCATCGGCCTGTTCTGGCGCTCGGGCTGGGCCCGCATCGGCCACATCGCCCTGGGCGTGCTGTTCATCCTCGCGGGCGTGTTCTCGTTCGCCAACCTGCCCGCCACCGCCGCGTGGCTGGGGGTCTTCATCGGCACGCTGGTCGGCATCCTGTGGATCATCGAGGGCGTCGTCTCGCTCACCACCGTCGGCCACGGCTCGAAGGCCCGCGCGTGGACGATCTTCTTCGCGATCGTCAGCATCGTCGCCGGTGTCGTGCTGCTGTTCTCGCCGCTGCTCGGCGCGGTGACGCTGTTCCTGCTGATCGGCTTCTCGCTGATCGTGCTGGGCGTGTTCCAGATCGTACGCGCGATCCAGTTCGGCAAGGTCGCGTGACAGCTCGGAAAGAGGGGCCGGATGCCGTGGCATCCGGCCCCTCCGTCATTCACCCGATCGGCAGGTACCGATCCCACCACTCGAGCACCGCGTCGAAACGCTGCACCCGGTGCTGCGGGCGACCGGCGCGCGTGAGCTCGTGGTCTTCGCCGGGGAAGACCAGCATCTCGGCGTCGACGCCGTTGCGCTTCAGCGCCGCGTAGTACCGCGTGGCCTGTTCGAGCGGGCAGCGGAAGTCGAGCTCGGAGTGCAGCACCAGCGTCGGCGTCCGAACCCGGTCGACGACGGCCATCGGGCTCTGAGCCGCGACCAGCATCGGGTCGGTGCCCACGTACTCGTCGCCGAAGAACGAGCCGATGTCGCTCGTGCCGGGAAAGGCCGCGGGGTCGAGGAAGCCGCGCTCCACGATCGCCCCGGCGAAGCGGTGGTCGTGCGCGATGATCCACGCGGTCATGTACCCGCCGTAGGAGCCGCCCATGACGCCCGCCCGCCGCGCGTCCAGGCGCGGATCGGCCGCGACGACGCCGTCGAAGAAGTCCATGACATCGAAGAAGTCGAGAGTGCCCATGCGGTGGCGGATCGACCGCCCGTGCGCGCGGCCGTACCCGGCGCTCCCCCGCGGGTTGCTGTAGACAACCGCGTAACCCGCGTCGACGAGCACCTGCGTCTCGTCGAAGAGGTGCACGCCGTACGAGGCGTAGGGTCCGCCGTGGATCTGCAGGATGACCGGGAACGGCCCCTCGCCCTCGGGGGTCGCGACCCAGCCGTGCACGGGGTAGCCGTCGCGCCCGGTGATCTCGTGCTCGACCGGCACGACGACGCCGCGCGCGCGGGACGCGGCGCCGAAGTCGGTCAGCGACCTCACCTCGCGCCCCTCGATCACGACGAGCTCGCCGAAGGACTCCGGAGCGGCGACGGATGCCACGACCCGCCCCTTCGCCACGGCATGGCCGCCGACCTCGAGATCGCCGCCGAGCACCGTGGTCACCGCGCCGGCCCGCGTGACCCGGAGCAGACGCACGCGGCCGCGGGAGCGATCCTGCACCAGCACGTCGTCGCCGGCGAACGACAGGTGACTGCCCACCTCGCCCAGGTCGATCGTCTCGGGGTCGCTCAGCGGGCGCGGGCCGTCGGCCTCGAGCGCGAACAGCGCGACACCGGGCGCGACGAAGTCGAGCCCTCCGTCGCCGACGTCGTTCGCCAGGACGAACACCGCGCCGTCGGGGGCGACGTCGACCGACGCCACCGAGAGGTTCTGCGCCACCCCGAGGACCTCGCGGTGCGCGCCGCCGTCGACGGCGATCGCGACCACCCGGTCGCGCAGGTCGCGCCGCGCGGTCTCGACGGTCTCGGGCACGCTGAGCAGCTCGGTTCCGTCGGCCGTCCAGACCACGCCGTTCCACCCCGTCGCGCCGTGCGTCAGCGCGACGGCGGGAGCCGCGACGACCGTCCTCTCGATCGCGTCGAGGGCGGGCGCGGGCTCGTAGAACGGCTCCGCGTCGGTCGCGGGCGCGTCGACGACGAAGACGTGGGCGGGGCGGTCGAGGTAGCCCAGCCCGTTCGCGTTCCAGCGGATGCCGGTGATGCGGCGCGGCGGCTCGGCCGCGGCATCCCGTCCCTCCACCGTTCCGTAGCGACCCGGTTCGGGCACGCGCGCCGTGAAGGCGAGGCGCGCGCCGTCGGGCGACCACGAGAAGTCCGTCACTCCCCCGGGTTGGTCGGTCGCCTGCACCGGCTCGCCGCCGGAGACGTCGACCACGAACAGCTGCGCACGACCCTTCGCGTCCGGCCGCAGGAAAGCGACCGTCTCGTCATCGGGCGAGAGCCGGGGAGAGCGATCCGCCACCCCGCGCGTGAGGCGGCGCGGGCGCCCCGCGGGCAGGTCGACCCGCCAGAGCTGTCCCACCGCGCGGTCGGCGGCGAGATCGGGGCGCGACGTCGCGAAGACCGCGAACGCCGCGTCCGACGAGATCGCGGGCCGACCGACCCCGATCAGAGTCTCGATGTCGGTCGGCCGCATGCTCACTCGCCTCCGAACGAACCCGTGTCTCCGACGAGTCGGGTGTTGTCCGCCGGAACCGGGTCGACGGCGGCGCGAGCCACCTCGGCGGCGAACTCGGCCACGTTGTAGAGCTTTCCGGCGTCCTCGCGGCGAGCCGAGATCGCCCCCGGGTTGGCGCGCTCGAGCAGCGTCGCGGTGATGGTGCCCTCGATCATGTCGCCCGACACGATGGTGAAGCCGATGCCGCGCTCCTCGAGAGCCGGGATCTTCTCGCGCAGGGCGTCCTCGCCCGCGCGCTTGGACAGCGCGACCGGCTCGTACTCGGGCATGGTCGGCGTGGTGCGGATGAAGTGCGCCTGGTGGCTGGTGACGAAGACCACGCGGGCCTCGTCCTTCAGCAGGGGCAGGGCGGTCTCGAGCACGTTGACCTGCGCGTCGCGGTTGAGCAGCAGCGCGTAGTCCTCGGCCATGCCGGACTCCATGCCGCCCGAGGCGTTGAGCACGAGGATGTCGAGGCCGCCGAAGGTGCGCTCGACCTCGTCGAACATCGCCTTCACCGACTCGGGGTCGGTGAGGTCGGCGCCGACCACGAGCGCCTCGACGCCCAGCTCGCGCAGCTGCGCGGCGAGCTTCTCGGCGCGCGGGGCCTTGTTGCGGAAGTTGATGACGACGTTGGCGCCGGCCTCGGCGAAGTAACGGACGGTGTCGGCGCCGATGCCGCGCGACGAGCCGGTGACGAGGGCGGTCTTGCCGCTCAGCGAGCCGGACGGGAGGGTCTGGGACACGGGGTTCTCCTGACGATTCGGGGATCGGATGCCGCCGGCCGATCCGGGCGCACACGACAAGACCCCAGCCTAGCGATCGCCCTCTCGTCCGCATCGGCAGCGCGCAGTCGCGGGTGGTTCCCGCACGCCGTCGGCGGAGCTGTCGAGGCCCCTCGCACCACGGCACCGCGTGCTAGCGTCGCCGCGGAGGTCCGACCATGAACGCACCGTCCGCTTCGCGGCATCCCTACCTCTCCCCCGACGCCCCGCGGGTGCTCGCGCACCGCGGACTGGTGACCGAGGATGCCGCAGCCCAGGGCGTGGTCGAGAACTCCTTCGCCGCGGTGGCCGAGGCGCACGCCGCCGGTGCCGCCTACGTGGAGTCCGACTGCCACGTGACCGCCGACGGCGAGGTCGTGCTGTTCCACGACGACGACCTGCAACGCGTGGCGGGCGACGCCCGCCGGATCGCGGACGTGCGCCTGCACGAGCTCGAGGAGCTCATGGCCGGCCGTGGCGGCCTCGTCACGCTCGGCCAGGCGCTCGAGGCCTTTCCGGACGTGCGCTTCAACCTGGACGTCAAGGCAGAAGCGGCGGCCGAGGGGGTCGGTCGCCTCGTCGCGCCGCACGCCCACCGCGTGCTCGTGACGAGCTTCTCGGACGAGCGCCGACGGGCCGCCCTCGCGGCGGCGTTCGCGGCGGGAGCCGAGATCCGCCCCGCCACCTCGCCCGGTTCGGCCACCGTGGCGCGCCTGGTAGCCCTCGTCGCGCTGCGGCAGGGGCGGCGCGTCAAGGCGGCGCTCGAGGGGCTCGACGCCCTGCAGGTGCCCGAACGCCAAGGCCCGCTGCCGGTCGCGACCCGCGGGCTCATCCGGGCCGCGCACGCCGCCGGTGTCGAGGTGCACGTGTGGACCGTGAACGACGAGGCCGACATGCAGAGGCTGCTCGATCGGGGCGTCGACGGGCTGGTCACCGACCGCGCCGACACCGCCCTCGCCCTGGTGAACGACCGGCGAACGAGCGCTGACTGAGCATCGTCTGTGAAAGGCGCTCAGACGCGCACGGTTCGAATAAAGCGCACAGGTGCGGACGTTATACATGGGGACCGACGAGAGGACCACACAATGGCAGACCGCAGTCTCCGCGGCATCCGACTCGGCGCCCAGAGCCTCCAGAGCGAAGACGGCGTCGTGTTCCACGACCGTGCACAACACACCTACACCTGCAGCACCTGCGGACGCGACACCGTCCTGACGTTCGCTGCGGACGCCGAGGTCCCCGAGGCCTGGGAGTGCCGCACGTGCGGCGCAGAGGCCCTGCTGCGCATCGGCGACGGCACCGCGACCGTCGACCACTCCGGCGACAAGGCCGCCCGCACGCACTGGGACATGCTCCTGGAGCGTCGCACCATCCCCGAGCTCGAGGAGCTGCTCGAAGAGCGCCTCGCCTTCGTCCGCGCCCGTCGTGGCGCCGGGAACGAGAAGCTCAGCGCCTGACCGACGAGAGTCGAAGACCTGGACGCCGGCCCCGAGGGGCCGGCGTCTTCGTCGTTGCGGGCCGCGTCGGGGGATCGGCGCGTCAACGGGCGACGCCCGCGCAGCGCCTGCGGAGCCGGCTCAGCGCGCCGCGCGTCGACGCCCGCGCACCGCGGCGAGCACACCCGCCGCGAGCAGACCGGCCAGGCTCCCCCACCCGAGCACGATCTTGATCGCGGGCCCGAGGACGACGGCGGGGGTCAGTCCCGTGCGCAGCGGCACGTCGGTGAGCATGTGCCCCGCCGTGTCGATGGGCAGGGCGTCGAGCGTGGCGCCGTCGGGGGCGATGACCTGGCTCGTCCCCACCGTCGACAGGTTCACCACCGACCGCCCGGTCTCGATCGCGCGCATCTGCGCGAAGGCGAGCTGCTGCAGGTTCTCGTCGGTTCCGCGGAAGTCGGCGTTGTTCGTCTGGAACATGTAGACCTCGGCGCCGGCGTCGGCGCCGTCCCACACGACGTCGTCGTAGATGACGTCGAAGCAGATCGCCAGGCCCACGCCCACGCCGTCCAGATCGATCAGCGGGCTCGCCGTGCCCGGGGTGTACTCGCGGCCGATCAGGCCGATGAGGTCGGGGGCGAACGGTTCCCAGAACGCCCGGTCGGGAACGTATTCGCCGAAGGGGACGGGATGCCGCTTGTCGTACGTCGACCCCGCCTGCCCCTCGGGCGTCCACAGCAGCGACGAGTTGAACAGCTCGCTCCCCCGCTCGGTCACCGCCGAGATGAGCAGCGGCGCGTCGACGCGGCGCGACAGCTCCTGCAGCACGGCCGAGGTCGACGCGTTCGCGGTGGGGTCGGAGTCGACGCCCCCCTCGGGCCAGAGCAGCACGTCCATGCGCTGCCCGAAGAGCGGGGCGGATGCCGTCAGCTGCGCGTTCAGCACGGCTCCGCGCGTCTTCTGGTCGAAGTAGCCCGCGGGCCCGTTGCCCTGCACGGCGCCGACGCGCAGCGACCCCGCGTCGGCGGTGGGGAACTGCGGCACGACCAGCAGCACGATGAGCAGCACGGCCGCGGGGATCGCCCCGGTCGCGCGCCGGAAGGCGCCCCCGCGCACGACCTCGACGAGCAGCGCGCACAGGAGCACGACGAGGAACGACAGCCCCGACATGCCGACCCACGAGGCGACCTCGGCGAACGGACCGTTGACCTGCGAGACCCCGATGCGCCCCCACGGGAACCCGCCGTAGGGCCACGACCCGACGATCTGCTCGCGCAGCGTCCACAGCCCCGCCACCAGAGCGGGCAGCAGCACCAGGCGCCCCGCGCGCCCGGGGGCGACGCGTGGCATCCACCGGTACGCCAGGGCGATCGGCACCGCGAACACGGCCGTCAGCAGCGACTCGAGCACCGACAGCGCCGCCCACGGGACGGGTCCGAGATAGCGCGCCGTGAAGAGCAGGTTGACCGAGAAGAAGGCCAACCCGAACAGCAGCCCGATCAGCACCGCAGACCAGAAGCGCCGCCCCACCAGCACCACGAGGGCCAGGACCGTCGCCGGGAACGCCATCGGCCACCACGCCAGGGCTGGATACGCGGTCACCATCAGCAGACCCGCCACGACCGACAGGGGAGCCGCGAAAGCGAGCCGCACCAGCGGGCGCCCCGCCGGCACCACGGGCGTGCGGTCCGCGGCGGTGGTCACTCCGCCGCTCATGCCGACGTGTACGCGACGATGCCGCGGCGCACGGCATCCAGGGCCGTCCGCGCGGTCTTGGCCAGCTTGGGCTCGGCGACGAGCGAGATCTGATCGAGAAGATCGATGGTCTGCTTGGCCCAGCGGACGAAGTCGCCCGCCGCCATGTCGGCGAGCGTCAGCACCGTGTCCAGCGGCAGACCGCGGGCCCAGGCGTGCATCGCGGGCGCCAGTCCCGGCGCCGGCGACTCCGAACCGGGCAGGCGGTGGTCGCGCTCGAGGTCGTCGAGCTCCTGCCAGAGGGTGTGCGTGGCGTCCAGGGCGCCGCGGAAAGCCCCGCGCGGAAGACCGCGCTCCCCCGGTCCGGCCTCGTCGCGCCGCGGCTCGTACACCAGGCAGCACGCCAGCGCCGCGAGCGAGGGGGCGTCCAGCGCCTCCCACAGGCCCTGCCGCAGCGACTCGGCCACGAGCAGATCCCGTTCGCCGTAGATGCGACGCATCGTGCGACCGGCGCGGGTGAGCACCGTGGTGCCGTCGTCTTCGATCGCCACGTACTCCAGCGTCGCCAGCACCTCGACGACCCGGTCGAACACGCGCGCGACCGTTCCGGTGCGCTGGTCGATCTGCTGGCGGGTCTTGTCGGTGGTGCGCTTGAGCTTCCAGTACCGCTCCGCCCAGCGCGCGTGCGCCTCGCGGTCGGGGCAGTTGTGGCAAGGATGCCGCTGCATCCGCTTGCGGAGCGACTGGATCTGCTGCTGCCGCTCGTCGCGCAGGCGGCGCGGGGCCGTGGCGTCGCGACGGTTGATCTTCTCGAGGTCGCTCAGCTCGCGCCGGATCGTGGAGTACTCGCGGAAGTCCCCGCGATCGCACGTCATGGCCTGCTCGTACCCGGCGAGGGACTCCTCGGCATCCTTCACCTGACGAGCGAGACCGACCACGGAGCGGTCGGCCTGGAACTGCGCGAACGAGGACTCGAGGATCTCGCGCGCGCGGCCGCGGCCGAACTGGTCGATCAGGTTCACGGCCATGTTGTACGTGGGCCGGAAGCTCGAGTTGAGCGGGTAGGTGCGGCGCGAGGCGAGGGCGGCCACGGATTGCGGGTCGAGGCCCTCGGTGAACTGGACGACCGCGTGGCCCTCGACGTCGATGCCGCGGCGGCCGGCGCGGCCGGTGAGCTGGGTGTACTCCCCGGACGTGATGGCGACGCGCGCCTCGCCGTTGAACTTCTCGAGCTTCTCGAGCACGACGGTGCGCGCGGGCATGTTGATGCCCAGGGCGAGGGTTTCGGTGGCGAAGACGACCTTGACGAGCTTGCGGCGGAACAGCTCCTCGACGACCTCTTTGAAGGCCGGCAGCAGTCCCGCGTGGTGCGCCGCGACGCCCCTCTCGAGGTTGTCGCGCCACTCCCAGAAGTGCAGGATCGCCAGATCCTCGTCTTTGAGGGTGAAGGTCATCTCGTCGACGATCTGACGGATGTCCTCGCGCTCCTCGGCCGAGGTCAGCCGCACGTTGGCACGTCGTAGCTGCTGCACCGCCGCGTCGCACCCGGCGCGACTGAAGATGAAGAAGATGGCCGGGAGCAGGTGGCTGCGCTGCAGCAGCTCGACGACTTCGGGCCGGTCGATGCGCTCGATGCGCGGGCCGTGCGAGGCGCGGACGGGCTTGTGGCCACCGCGTCGCTGGTGGGCGTGGCGCGGGCCGCCGGCGTGCCGTTGCGAGCGGTACTCCTGGGCGCGGCGGTTGTTGTCGTACCCGCCGGCGTTGCCACCGCGGATGCGCAGCAGTTCTTGATTGACCTGCGCGGTCGCCACCCCCGCGCGGTCGTCGAAGAGCGGCAGCAGGTCACCGCGCACGAGCACGTGCTGCTCGAGCGGCACGGGCCTGGTCTCGGACACGATCACCTCGGTGTCGCCCCGCACGGTGTCGAGCCAATCGCCGAACTCCTCGGCGTTCGACACGGTCGCCGACAGCGACACGAGCTTGACCGAGGGCGGCAGGTGGATGATGACCTCTTCCCACACCGCACCGCGGAAGCGGTCGGCCAGGTAGTGCACCTCGTCCATCACCACGAACCGCAGTCCGCGCAGCGCCGGCGAATCGGCGTAGAGCATGTTGCGCAGGACCTCGGTGGTCATCACGACGATGCGCGCCGAGGCGTTGATGTTCGTGTCGCCGGTGAGCAGTCCGACCTCGTCGTCGCCGTAGACCTCTTGCAGCTCGTGGAACTTCTGGTTCGACAGCGCCTTGATGGGCGTGGTGTAGAACGCCTTGTCACCCGGCTCGAGCATCGCCAGGTGGATCGCGAACTCGCCGACGATGGTCTTGCCGGCGCCGGTGGGCGCGGCCACGAGCACGCTCCGCCCGTCCTCGAGGGCATGGCATCCGGCGATCTGGAACTCGTCGAGCTCGAACCGCTGCATCTCGGCGAAGTCGGCCGTGTGCGGGTGCGACGTGCGGGCACGGGCGCGGGCGAAACGCTCCGCGGGACTCGGGGAGCTCACGCGATGGGCCCCGAGGGCATCTCCGACGCGGCCGCCTGACGCGCGCGACGGCGGTCGAACAGCATCGACACCCCGGCCGCGGCGAAGAAGAGCACCACCAGGATGCCGGCGAGCATCACCATGCTGACGATGTCGGCCGCCGGGGTGGCCAGGGCGGCGAACACGGTCGCGATGAGGATGGCCACGCGCCAGCCCTTCAGGATCGCCATGCCGCTCATGACGCCCGCGACGTTCAGCGCGACCAGGAACACCGGCAGCACGAACGAGACGCCCACGACGATGAGCAGCTTGAAGACGAAGTCGTAGTAGTCGGTGGCGTTGTAGAAGTTGACGCCGCCGTCGGGGGTGAAGCCCCACATGAGTTCGATCACGTGGGGGACGATCAGCAGGCCCACCCAGCAGCCGACGAAGAACAGCGGCACCGCGGATGCCACGAACCCGACGGTGTAGCGGATCTCTTTGCGCGTGAGCCCGGGCATGATGAACGCCCAGATCTGCCAGAGCCACACCGGCGCCGACAGGAAGATGCCGATCGAGAAGGCGATGCGCATGCGCAGGTCGAACGCCGAGGTCACCGACGTGAAGTTGAGCGCCGAGAAGTCGTCTCCTCGCCGCGCGGCGATCTCGCGGATCGGCTCGGTGATGAGGTGGATGATCGGGTCGGTGATGATGAACGCGATCACCATGCCGACGATGAGCGCCGCGGCCGCGATCATCAGGCGCTTGCGCAGCTCGACGAGATGCGCGCCGATGGACATGCGCTTGTCGCGCCGCGGCCCCTCGGGCACGTCGATGCGCGGCGGCCCTGCCGTCGCCACGGCTTAGACGGTGGGGTCGGTCGACCTGCGCGGTTCGGGCGCGGCGGTCGACGCGGTGCCGGGCTCGGTGGGGCGCGGCGACTCGGAGGACTGCGCGGCGACCTCGTCGTCGCGCTTCATCTCCTTCATCTCGCTCTTGAACACGCGAGCGGACTGCCCCATGCTCTTGGCGAGCGCGGGGAGCTTGGCGGCACCGAACAGCAGCAGGATGACCGCGAGGACGACCAGAAGGTGCCATCCGGTGAGGTTGCCGAGCATGAGGACTCCTCGTCGTTGTCGGGAGACTTCAGTCTAACCCGCGTGCCTCCCCCACGCTCCGGCGCGCGGATCGGTGGGCGAATCCTCAGCCGACGTCGGTGTACTGGGCGAGACCGGCGGCGGCCCACGCGGCCGCGGCGCGTCGCGCCCCCCGGGGCTCGAGCAGCTCGACCTCGCCGCCGCGGCGCGCGGCCAGGCGTTTGAGGCTCTGCTCGTCGGCGAGGCGCAGGGAGGCCACGGCGGTGCCGTCGCCCTCGGTCTCGACCTCGGCGCGTTCGAGGTAGTCCGACAGCAGCGGAGCGACCGCGACGGGGAAGCGGAAGCGCGCGACGACCTCGTCGTCGCTCGGTGCGAACAGCTCGGGCACCGGGTCGGTGCCGTGGACCGCGGCGATGGCGGTCAGCGCAGGATCGCTCACCCGGTCGAGGTGGAAGGTGCGGACCGCCTGACGCAGGTGGTCCCACCCCTGCAGGTACCACTGGTCGTCGGCGATGTGCACCTTGATCGGGTCGACCGTGCGGGTCGCGGGGGCCGCCCCCGGCGCGCGGTAGGTGAAGGTGACCGCGACCCGCTCGCGCAGGGCGCGGTCGACGACGTCGCGCACCCCGTCGACCGGGCCCGGGGCGACGATCACGGCCGGCGGAGCCGCAGCCGCGCCGCGCGCGAGCTTCTCGAGCAGGCCGGTCACGAGCGGGCTGTCGCCGAAGCGCGGCAGACTGCGCGCGAGCTGCAGGCCGGCCAGCAGGGCCGCCGCCTCACGCGCGGTCAGGCGCGGAGAGCGCTCGAGCCCCACGGTGTTGGTGATGGCGATGACGTCGTCGCGGTCGAGCAGATCCCAGTCGATGTCGAACAGGTCGTGCGGCAGCTGCCAATAGCCCCGCTCCCCCGGCAGGCCGATGACGGTCAGACGCTCGACCATCGCGCGCATCTCGGCGGGCGCCACGTCGAAGTCGGCGGCCGCCTCGGTCACCGAGACCTCGCCCTTGCCGAGCAGGTAGGGCACCAGCTGCAGCAGCAGCGCGGCCCGGTCGAGAGCGGCGACGGGTCGTTCGTTTCCCGCCGTCTTCGGAGGGATGCCGGGGATCTCGGCGCTCACGCGACGCCCCCGTGGACGGCGACCGTGGCCCGCAGACGCCGCACGACCTCGTCGCGCAGGTCATCGGGCGCGACGACGCGCACCTCGGGGCCGTACGAGGCGAGCTCGTCGGCGAAGACGTGCAGGTCGACGTACGGCACGAGCAGGCCCTGCGGCGCCTGCTGCGCGCGGCGCGCGAGCCGCAGCGACGCCTCGGTGCCGGGGTGCACCTCGAGCAGCGCCCGTTGCCGGTCGGCGACGGCGCGCAGTCCCGCGAGGGCCCGGTCGCCGGCGCCCTCGCGCAGGGCGGGCGCGAATTTCTCGCGGCGCAGGGTGACGTCGCCGACGATGCGCGAGAGCAGGAAGGTGCGCTCGGCATCCATGTTCAGATCGAAACCGAACACGTGCCAGCGCGCTTCGTACTCGACGAGCGCGAGAGGCCGCACGCGTCGCTCGCGCGGCTGCGCCTCACCCGGACGCAGGTACACGAAGGTCACGACGCGGCACTCCTCGATCGCGCGCTGGAGCGCGGCGAACGAGGCGTCGCGGACGCGGATGCGCGGCGCGTAGCCGATGATGGGCTCGTCGACGGGGATGCCGAGGGCCCGGATCTTGCGCAGGCCGCTGCGCGCGTCGGTCGAGAGCGATTCGCTGCCCCAGACGCCGCCGGCGACGTTGAGCAGCGCGATCTCGGCGGGACTGAACGAGATGTCGTCCGGCAGGGCGTACTCGGCCGTGGGAACGCGATAGCGCGCCTCGCGCAGATCGTCGGGATCGGCGCGATTGCCGATCGTCTCGATGGGCACCCCCAGACCGCGGAGGTTCTCTTTGTCGCGCTCGAACATCTTCTCGAGCGCATCCTTGGACGCGCCCGCCTCGAGTTGCTCGCGATAGCCCGTGACCGACGAGAGGATCGTGTCCTTGGTCAGGCCCTGCTCGG
Organism: Microbacterium testaceum; assembly: GCF_003075375.1. Lineage (GTDB taxonomy): Bacteria > Actinomycetota > Actinomycetes > Actinomycetales > Microbacteriaceae > Microbacterium > Microbacterium testaceum_E. The sequence continues at coordinate 47,540 of NZ_QDFT01000019.1, forward strand.
TCGCCATGAGCGCGACGACGAGGTTCACCAGTCGCTCCTCGGGAGCGCTTCGGGACGCGGTGGCGGGCACCCGCCCATCCTAGGCCGGGGTGGAGCCCACCCCGCGGACGAGCACGCCACCGCCGGGAGCGGCGGACCTGGGCTCAGCCGAAGAGGCCGGACCGTCGGACGGAACCGCCGGGACTCAGCCGACGACGCCGAGGATGTCGACGACGTACGCCAGAGCGGTGTCGGCCGGGGCCTGCAGCGCCTGCTGGTCGGCCTGGGTCTGGTCGGCGGGGACGACGACCAGCACCTGCGAGCCCACCGTCTGACCCTCGATCGCCGAGGCGAGCGCCGGAGGCAGGGCCGAGACGGTGGCCTGGCCGGGCGAGCCGTTCTTCCACGTCGAGGCGAACGTGGTCTTGGCACCCCACGCGACGCCCTGCACGTGGATGACCACCGAGGAGTCGGCGGTGACGACGTCGCCGTCGCCCTTCTTGATCGTCTGCGAGCGCTGCTCGGTGGGGGCGTCGCCGGCGGGGATGACGATGCCGGGCTGGCCGTCGGGGGCCCGGACGACCGAGGGCATGCCCGAGTCGGCGTTGTACTGGTCGGCACCGTCGGCCGCGGGCAGGAAGACCTTGCGCACGTCGAACACGAACACCGCGCCGTCGCCCTCGTTCACGCCGAGCGCCTGCGCGCCCTGGGCGCCGAGGTCGGAGCCGGGGATGGCCACGGCGACGCGCGAGCCCTCGGCGACGCAGTCCAGCAGGGGGGCGATGGAGGGGATCGCCTGCGTCAGGCGCGGCAGCGGCGTCGCGGTCGCCTCGTCGCCGTAGGGCGTGGCGACGAGCTGCTCGCCCGTCGCGGCGTCGAGGACCGTGACGTCAACGAGCGCCAGCTGCTTCTCGCTCGTGATGCGCTGCCCGTCACCCGCGATGAGGGTCTGCGTGCCCGCCTGCTGCGGGACGAACGGCGATCGCACCGACACCGTGGGCGCGGAGCCGAAGTCGCCCGTGGCGTCGACCACCGAGGCGATCGAGCTGTCGGTGGGCGTCGGGCACGACGAGGCGGCGGATGCCGAGCACCCGACGAGGCCCATTCCGGCCAGAGCGGTCACGGCAACGAGAGCGGGGAGTCTGCGCACCGGAACAGTTTAGGTGCACTCGCTGTGCGCTCCCGCCGCGCGGGCTATGACGCCGGGTCGTCCTCGGGGCGCGCCGCGGCCCCGGCGACGGACTGGCGCACGCCTTCGGCCGACTTCTGCGCCTCGCGCACGCGCTTGCGCAGGTTCTTGTCGGTGATCTCGCGATCGCCCACGGCGCCCGGGGTCCACAGCTCCACGTCCTCGTCGCCGTAGCTCGACTTCGACGCGCGACGCTTGACCTCGGGCGGGATCGCCCCGGGCGCCAGGCGTCGCGCCGTGATGAGGAAGCCCGTGTGCGCGACCATGCGGTGATCGGGGCGCACGGCGAGTCCCTCGACGTGCCACCCGCGCACCATGGTCTCGCTGGCATCCGGTTCGGTGAACAGCCCCGTCGCGCGGATGTACTCGGCGACGCGGCTCAGCTGCGTGGCGGTGGCGATGTAGCAGAGCACCACGCCGCCGGGCGTGAGCGCGTCGGCCACGGCGTCGATGCACTCCCAGGGCGCCAGCATGTCGAGCACGACACGGTCGACGGATGCCGGGGCCACGGCATCCGGCAGGCTCTCGACGAGGTCGCCGACGACGACCTGCCACGTCGCGGGCTGCTCGCCGTGGAAGGTCTCGACGTTCGCGCGGGCCACGTCGGCGAACTCCTCGCGACGCTCGAACGACAGCAGACGACCGCTCGGACCGATCGCGCGCAGCAGCCACAGCGACAGGGCTCCCGAGCCGACACCGGCCTCGACGACCGTCGCCCCCGGGAAGACGTCGGCCTGCGCGAGGATCTGCGCGGCGTCCTTGGGGTAGACGATCGCCGCCCCGCGCGGCATCGACATGACGAAGTCGCGCAGCAGCGGGCGCACGGCCAGGTAGTCGTGACCGGAGCTGTTCGTCACGACGCTGCCGTCGGGCTGGTCCACGAGGAGGGAGTGCTTGAGTACGCCGTTGTGGGTGTGGAGTTCACCGCCCTCGCGCAGCGTGATCGTGTGCATACGGCCCTTGGGGCCGGTCAGCTGGACGCGGTCGCCGATGCGGAAGGGGCCGCTCAGGTGGGGGGTCTCGCTCATCGGGTGACCTGTGTCTCGTCGATACGGGCGGAAGCGTGCAGCGCACGCAGGTCTGCGGTGGTGCGTCCCTCGAGGCTCGGCCAGAGGGCGTGGGCGCCGACGCCCTCGAGCGGCACCATGAGAGGAACCCCGAGAGAGACCGCGCCGCTGGCGATCGCCGAGCGCAGTCCGTTCGGGCTGTCTTCGATCGCGACGGCGTCGCGGATGTCGACACCCAGCTCGCGCGCCGCCTGCAGGTACGGGTCGGGGTGCGGCTTGGGCTTGTCGACGTCGTCGCCGGCGACCACCAGGTCGAAGGCGGGGAAGTCGATCAGATCGGCGACCGACAGCGCCATGCGGCGCATCGACATCGTCACCAGCGCCGTCTTGACGCCGTGGGCACGCAGGTCGGCCAGCAGCTCGCGCGCACCGGGGCGGAAGGGCACGCCCGTCACGGCGAGCTGGCGCAGCACCTCGTCGGTCAGGTGCGCGATGATCTCGTCGACTCCCCACGGCACGCCCGCGTTCTGCAGCAGGCGGGCGGAGTCCTCAAGGGCGAGTCCCACCATGCCGAGCGCCTGCTCGTGGGACCAGCTGCCCCCGAAGCGCTCCACGAGCGGAACCTCGGCGGCCATCCAGTAGGGCTCGGTGTCGACGAGGGTGCCGTCCATGTCCCAGAGGACGGCGGCGGGGGCGGGGGAAGTCATCGGTCCATCCTATTCGGGGGCGTCGGTCCGCCCCGCCCGGGCCCGGGGCGCTCCGGCCGCGCATTCCCGGGTGCGCCTATCCTGGAGGTCAGCCCCGACGGGGCAGAGGAGGTTGCGTGGACGCACTGGGTCGCCGGATCATCGTCGCCGCTTTCGACGGCTGGAACGACGCCGGAGAAGCCGCGTCGGCGGCAGCGTCCATGCTGCGCGCCGACGTCGAGTACGAGGTCGTCCACACCGTCGATCCGGAGCTGTACTTCGACTACCAGTACACGCGCCCGCAGGTGGGTGTGGATGCCGAGGGCCGCCGCACCCTGACCTGGCCCGAGGCGCGACTGCTGCGCCCCGTCGTGCGCAGCGATGACGCCGAGATCTGGCTGCTCGTCGGCGTCGAACCCGCCCGCGCCTGGCAGGCCTTCGCCGCCGAGTTCATCGACGTCGCCCTGCGCGAGGACGTCTCGGGTTTCGTCGCCCTCGGCTCGATGATGTCGGACGTTCCGCACACGCGCCCCATCTCGGTCTTCGCCGGCAGCGACAACGACGCCGTCCGTCAGTCCCTGGGCCTCGAGCGCAGTCTGTACGAGGGGCCCGTCGGCATCCTGAGCGCGATCGGCTACGCGGCCGAGCAGGTCGGCATCCCCACCGCGAGCCTGTGGGCCAGCGTTCCCCACTACGTCGCCGGCCACACCCCTTCGCCCAAGGCCACCCTCGCGCTGCTCGACAAGCTCGAGACCATCACCGGCATCGCGGTGCCGCGCGGTGAACTGGATGCCGAGGCCCGGCAGTGGGAGGCCTCGATCGACGCGGCCGCCGCCGACGACGAGGAGATGAGCGACTACATCCGTCAGCTCGAGCAGACCCGCGACACGTGGGATTCGCCCGAGGCGTCCGGAGACGCCATCGCCCAGGAGTTCGAGCGCTACCTGCGCCGCGGCGGCGACGGCCCCGCGAAGCCCGGGCGGGACGACCCGCCCCGCCGCTGAACTCCTCGGAGACCCGGTCCCTTCGACAGGCTCAGGAACCTCCGGCGCCCTGGAACACGTGACGGCGCCATCCCCGCAGGGACGGCGCCGTCACGGCATCCATGGATCAGCCGGCGATGATCGTCGACTCCGCCGGCACGACGCCCGTCAGCAGCAGGACGATGATGACCAGGCCGAGCACCACGCGGTAGACCACGAACGGCAGGAAGCTGCCGCGCTTGAGGTACTGCATGAGGAACGCGATCACCAGGTAGCCGACGACGAATGCGATGATCGTCGCGATGGCCGTCTCGCCCAGGCTGTAGGGGCCGGTGCCCTCGTCGAAGCTCTTGTAGAGCTCGAACAGACCGCTCGCGAAGACCGCGGGCACCGCGAGCAGGAACGAGTACTCCGCCGCCGCGGTGCGCTTGTATCCCAGCGCCCGGCCGAGCGTGGTGGTCGCACCCGAGCGCGAGACGCCCGGGACCAGGGCGAGCGCCTGGGCGAAACCGTAGGCGATGCCGTGCGGGTACGTCAGGTCGTCCAGGTCGCGCCGACGGGCGCCGTAGCGGTCGGCGAGACCCAGCAGGATGCCGAAGACGATCAGCACCACCGCGGTGATCCACAGGCTGCGGAAGTTGTCGCGGATGAGACTCTGCAGCAGCACGCCGAGCAGCGCGATCGGGATCGTGCCGATGATGACGAGCCAGCCCATGCGGGCGTCGGGGTCGTTGCGCGGCACCTTGCCGCTCAGCGAGAGGAACCACCGCGAGATGACGCGGGCGATCTTCTTGCGGAAGTAGATCAGCACCGCCAGCTCGGTACCGATCTGGGTGATGGCGGTGAAGGTCGCGCCGGGATCGGTCTGCGACGGCAGGAACTCGCCCACGATGCGCAGGTGGGCGCTGGACGAGATCGGGAGGAATTCGGTGAGGCCCTGAACGAGCCCGAGGATGATGACCTCGAAGATGTGCATGCGGTCCTTCAGTACGTCCGGAGGAGGTCGGCGAGAACACGTCGACCGAACTCGAGCGCGTCGACGGGGACGCGCTCGTCGACACCGTGGAACATCCCGGTGAAGTCGAGATCGGCGGGAAGTCGCAGCGGCGCGAATCCGTAGCCGGAGATACCGAGGGTCGAGAGGGCCTTGTTGTCGGTGCCGCCGCCCATCAGGTACGGAACGACCGGCACACCCGGGTCGTGCCGACCGAGCTGCGCGACCATCGCGTCGACCAGGTCGCCCGAGAACGGCACCTCGAGGCCGATGTCCTGGTGCACGATCTCGATGTCGACCCCGTCGCCGACGATGCGGCGGATGTCGGCGAGGGCGGCCTGCTCGGTGCCCGGCAGCACGCGCACGTCGATGAGCGCCTCGGCCCGGTCGGGGATGACGTTGTGCTTGTACCCGGCGGTCAGCCCCGTGGGGTTCGTCGTGGTGCGCAGGGTGGAACGGATGAAGCTGGATGCCGCGCCGGTGCGCAGGGCGAGCGCGTCGGGATCGCCCGCGTCGTCGCCCGTGATCTCGGCCAGGCCCGCCAGCAGCTTCGACGTGGTGTCGGTCAGGCGGATGGGCCACTCGGTGCGACCGAGGGCGGCCACGGCCTGCGCGAGGCGCGTCACCGCGTTGTCGGGGTGCAGGCCGCTGCCGTGTCCCGCGCGTCCGCGGGCGACGAGCTTGATCCAGATCAGGGCCTTCTCGCCCACCTGCAAGAGGTAGGCGCGGCGGTCGCCGACCGCGATGGAGTAGCCGCCGACCTCGCTGATCGCCTCGGTGGCGCCGGCGAACCACTCCGGTCGGTCCGCGACCACGCGCGCCGAGCCCTCGACGCCGCCGTTCTCCTCGTCGGCGAAGAACGTCACGATCACGTCGCGCTCGGGCTGCTCCCCCGCGCGCAGCACGTCGGCCACGGCGGTGAGGATCATGGCATCCATGTCCTTCATGTCGACGGCTCCGCGGCCCCACAGGATGCCGTCGCGGATCTCGCCGGCGAAGGGGGCGACGCTCCAGTCCTCGGCCACGGCGGGCACGACGTCGAGGTGTCCGTGCAGGATGAGCGCGGGCTTGTCGCGATCGCGCCCGGGGACGCGCGCGCAGACGTTGGTGCGGCGCTCGACGGGCTCGTAGTAGTCGGCGTCGAGACCGAGCTGCTCGAGGTACGCGCCGACGTACTCGGCGGCCTCTCGCTCGCCGTTGGCGCGGCCCCCTCCGTAGTTCGAGGTGTCGAACCGGATGAGGTCGGACGCGATGCGGGCGACCTCGGGGACGTCGGTTTCGCGCTCGGGCATGCGCACTACGGTACCTTCACGCGCGGCGCTCCCCCGCCCCGTGTCGCCCCGCGTCGCCGTGACGGCGGGGCGGGACGCGCCCGGGGTGCTCCGCCGGTTCGAGCGGGCGCCGCCGGCGTGGTAATGTCGTTCCTCGTTGCGAAAGCAGCGATTCACCCAGATGCGCGGGTGGCGGAATAGGTAGACGCGCTAGCTTGAGGTGCTAGTGCCCTTTAACGGGCGTGGGGGTTCAAGTCCCCCCTCGCGCACAGAATGAGAAAGACCCCCGGGGTTCATCCCCGGGGGTCTTTCTCATTGCGGGCGGGAGCGGGAGGATGATGAACCCGTTCTGGGTTGGGCCCACGCCGCCGGAGGCTCCGCGCGCCGCGAAGCGGCGTGTGGAGGGGCGGTGGGGAAAGTCCCCCCTCGCGCACAGAATGAGAAAGACCCCCGGGGTTCATCCCCGGGGGTCTTTTCGTTCCGGCCGGGGTGCGCGAGCCGGCCCGCGGGTCGTGACGCCGCCGAAACACCGGCGTGACACGGTCGGCCTAGCGTCGGAGCGTCCCCGTCAGAACGGATCGCCCGATGGCTCGCTTCCACGTCCCCACGATCGACATCTCCGCCTGGGTCGGCCCGGGTTCGCCCGACGCCCGCGCGGCCGTGGTGGCCGCCGTCGACCATGCCTGCCGCACGGTCGGCTTCCTGCAGGTGGTGGGGCATGGCATCCCGGATGCCGTCATCGGCGACCTCGAGACGGGCCTCGACGCGTTCTTCGCGCTACCGCTGGCCGAGAAGAAGCGCTTCGTGCGGCCGAGCGGCGAGAACCGCGGGTACAGCCCGCCCAAGAGCGAGTCGCTGAGCTACAGCCTGGGGGTGGACCCCGTGACGCGCATGAACGACTTCTTCGAGGCGTTCAACGTGGGCACGTCGTGGCGCGAGTACCCGGGCACCTCGGCGACGGCCGAGGACTACGCCGAGAACACCTGGCCGACCGGGGTCGATGCCTTCGCTCCGGCCGTGCAGACCTACTTCGACGAGGCGCGACGGGTGGCGCAGACGCTCACGCGCATCTTCGCGGCCGCGCTGCGCGTGCCGGACGACTTCTTCGACGACCTGACGGATCACTCGATCGACGTGCTGCGCATGAACAACTACGCCCTGCCGCCCGGATCGATCGAGCTCGGCGCCGAGCTGACCGGCATGGGCGAGCACACCGACTTCGGCCTGGTGACGGTGCTGTGGGCCGACCGGGTGGCCGGGCTGCAGGTGCTCGGGGCGGACGGGTCGTGGAACGACGTGTCGCCCGCCGAGGGCGCGCTGCTGGTCAACCTGGGTGACGTGGCCGCGCGGCTGACGAACGACAAGTGGCTGTCGACACTGCACCGCGTCAAGCCGCCCGTGGTCGACGGCACGATCGAGCGGCGACGCTCGGCGGCGTTCTTCCACGACGGCAACGCGGATGCCGTGATCGCCCCGCTGCCCGGGTTCGTGACGGACGAGGCCCCCGCGCTGTACGAGCCGGTCACCGTCCGCGAGCACATCACGGCCAAGCTCGCCGGCTCGCGCGCCGGTCGGCGCAATGACGCCGCGGTGCGCGAGGCCGCGCGGGTCGTCGCGGCGAGCCGAGGCTGACCGGCGGGACGAGGCGTACCGACGCGGGAGACGCGCCGCACGCACCGTGGCCGCCCGCGTGCCGTCGGCGACTGCGGTCGCCGGTGACGTCACGGAGCCGCCCCTGCGAGAGAGGCGGCTCCGTACGTGCGGCGGGCGTCGGGGGCGGGCGGCGGCGGGCGTCGGCGGGCGTCGGGGGCGGGCGTCAGGCGGCGGACACGCCGAACAGCAGGCCCAGTACGTACGTCACGGCGGCGGCACCGAAGCCGATAGCGAGCTGACGCAGACCGCGCTTGAGCGGCGAGGTGCCCGAGAGCAGACCGACCATCGCACCGGTCGCCATCAGGGCGACGCCCACCAGGGCGAGGGCGAGGGCGACGGCGCCGAAGCCCGACAGGCCGAAGATCCAGGGCAGCACCGGGATGATCGCGCCCGAGGCGAAGAACAGGAAGCTCGAGATCGCCGCGCCCCACGCGCTGCCGACGACCTCGTGCGAGGACTCCCCCGGCGCCGCGGCGGCCGGGGCGGTGCCGGCCTGCGCGGCGGTGACGACCTCGCGGGCCTTGTCGAGCGCCTCGTCGGCGCTCATCCCGCGGGTGCGGTAGACGAGCGCGAGCTCGTTGGCATCCAGGTCCAGGTGGGGCAGGGCGGAGTCGGCGAAGTCGCTCTCTTCGGTCGCCTCGAGCAGCTCGCGCTGGGAGCGCACCGAGACGAACTCCCCCGCCCCCATCGACAGCGCGCCCGCGAGCAGGCCCGCGATGCCGCTGAACAGGACGAAGCTCGGGGCGACGCCCGTGGCGCCGACGCCCATCACGAGCGCGAGGTTCGACACGAGGCCGTCGTTGGCGCCGAACACCGCGGCGCGGAAGGTGCCCGACAGGCGCCGACGGCCGCGGGCGGCCAGACCGCGCACGACCTCGTGGTGCACGCGCTCGTCGGCGGCCATCGCCGCGGTCGCGTAGGGCTCGTCGGCGTAGGGCGAGCGCGCCTCGGCATTCTGGGCCAGCGCGAGGACGAAGATCGAGCCGAAGCGGCGGGCCATCCACGCCAGCAGGCGCGTGCCGATGCCGGGCGAGGGCAAGCGCTTCGGGGTCTCGCCGAGCAGCTCGATCCAGTGCTGCTCGTGGCGGCCCTCGGCGTCGGCGAGGGCGAGCAGGATGTCGCGGTCCTCGCCGGTGCGACGCGAGGCGAGCTCGCGGTACACGCGCGCCTCGGCGCGTTCGTCGACGAGATAGCGCGCCCAGCGACGGCGGTCGCGGGCGGTGGGTGTGGCGAGGTTCGTCACGGGTCTCCTTCAGGTCGTCCCCCACCGTAATGAGGCCGGTCCCCTCCCCCGGGCGCGTCGATCGATACTGACAGCATTTCGGGTCTCCGAACCCCGGAACGACGCGGATGCCACGACTCCCGTGCCAGCATTTCGGCACCGCGAAAGCGGGTCGCGAGGCGGCGGTCGGCGGCGTCGTCGGGGCGGCGGCGGGCGGCTGCGGCGGGGTCGGCGCCGTGCAATGGCGGCGGCGGCGGGCTGCGAGACAGCATCCTGCTGACAAGTCGGTTGCAGGATGTCGCCGAGTTGTCAGCGGCATGCAGTCTCGCGATCACAGCGCGTCGCGGGCCGGGACAGCGCGGGACGCGGGCGGGTCAGGAGCGGACGCGCTTGCGCAGCAGGTCGATACGCGCCTGCAGCTGGGTCACGGTGGCGTGCGACACGGCCGGACCGCCGCACAGGCGACGCAGCTCGGCGTGCACGAGACCGTGCGGCTCGCCGGTCTGGCGGGCGTACAGGCCGACCATGGTGTTCAGCAGCTGCCGCTGCTCTTTGAGGGTGCGGTGCAGGGGACCGGGCAGCCCGCCCTCGTCGACCGAGGGCGGCTCGACGCCGTTCTCCTTCTCGCTCGCCTCGCGCGAGGAGCGGTGGCGCGACTGCCGCGTCGCCCGCGACATCAGCACCTCGTGCACCTGCTCGGGCTCGAGAAGACCCGGGATGCCGAGGAACTCCTCTTCTTCGATGGTCCCGGGCACGGCGAGCTGACCGAACTCCTGCCCGTCGAACATCACGCGGTCGAAGTGCGCGAGCGAGCCGAGCGCCTGATACTCGAACTCCTGCTCGAGTGCGTCGGACGCCTTGTCCTCGCGCTCGGCGGCATCCATCATGTCTTCTTCGGCGTTCCACTGGTCGTCCGCGTCGCTGTCGCGGTCGAGCGCGTGCTCGCGCTGCGCCTCCATCTCGCCGGCGAGGGCGAGAAGCTGCGGGACGTTGGGGAGGAACACGCTCGCCGTCTCACCCCGGCGGCGGGCGCGGACGAAGCGGCCGATGGCCTGCGCGAAGAACAGGGGGGTCGAGGCGCTCGTGGCGTAGACGCCGACGGCGAGGCGCGGGACGTCCACGCCCTCGGACACCATGCGCACGGCCACCATCCAGCGCGTCGTCCCCTTCGAGAACGTCTCGATGCGACCCGATGCCTCGGCCTCGTCCGAGAGCACGACGGTGACCTTCTCTCCGCTGATGTCCTCGAGGATGGCGGCGTAAGCGCGCGCGGCGGTCTGGTCGGTCGCGATGACCAGGCCCCCGGCATCCGGGACCGTCTCGCGCACCTCGGTGAGGCGGCGATCCGCGGAGCGCAGGACCGCGGGGATCCAGTCGCCGTTCGGGTCGAGCGCCGTGCGCCAGGCCTGCGAGGTGATGTCCTTGGTGTTGTCCTGGCCGAGCTGGGCCTCCATCTCTTCGCCGGCCTTGGTGCGCCAGCGCATCTGGCCGGCGTAGACGAGGAAGAAGACGGGCCGCACCACACCGTCCTCGAGAGCGCGCTTGTAGCCGTACGCGTAGTCGGTGCGCGAGAGGCGGATGCCCTTGGCGTTGGGGTGGTACTCCACGAAGGGGATCGGCGCGGTGTCGCTGCGGAACGGCGTGCCCGACAGCAGCAGGCGCCGGGTGGCGCGGTTGTACGCCTCGCGCAGCGCGTCGCCCCAGCTGAGCGCGTCGCCGCCGTGGTGCACCTCGTCGAGGATGACCAAGGTTCTGGCATCCATCGTCAGTCGCTGGTGGACCTCGGCCTTGACCGCGACCTGGGCGTACGTGACGGCCACGCCGTGATACTGCCGCGAGGGCGTGGCGTGGCGGTTCGAGAAGAAGGGATCGAGACGGATGCCGACCCGCGCGGCCGCCTCGGCCCACTGGGTCTTGAGGTGCTCGGTGGGGGCGACCACGACGATGCGGTCCACGACGCGGCGGCGCATGAGCTCGGACGCGAGGCGGAGGGCGAAGGTCGTCTTCCCGGCGCCGGGGGTGGCGGCCGCGAGGAAGTCGCGAGGGCCCTTGCCGACGCCGTCCGGGCCGTCCGAGCCGAAGTACTGATCGAGCGCCTCGGCCTGCCAGGCGCGCAGGCGCTGGGCCGTTCCCCACGGCGCGCGCTGCGGGAAGGACGGCGACAGGTGTTCGGCGGCGAACGACCCGAAGTGGGGCTCGGTGCCGTCGAGGGCGCCGTCGAACGCCGGGTCGGGGGTCGAGCCCGGCACGGGTGCGTCGGCGACGGGGGCGGTGGCGTGCGCGGGGTCGATCGAGGCGGATGCCGGGGCGGTGGCGTGGCGGGACGCGGCCGGGGGTGCGGCGGAGGGCGCTTCGGGCGTCGGATCGTGGGTCGGCGCAGGACCGGGACTGGCGACCGGACCGGGGCTTGCCACGGGGCCGGGGCTGGCGACCGGACCAGGACTTGCGACGGGGCCGGGGCTCGCGACCGAGCCGGGGCGCGCGGCCGGGCCGGGGCGCGCGGCCGGGCCGGGACTCGCGACCGAGCCGGGGCGCGCGGCCGGGCCGGGACTCGCGATGCGCGGCGCCGGGGGCGCGGCCGGGCCGGGACTCGCGAGGCGCGGCGCCGGGGGCGCGGCATCCGCGTGGGAGAGGTTCGGGGTGCGGGCTTCTTCTTCCAGCATCGAACCTCCATCCCTCGCGAGCGCGAACATCCACGATAGGCGACCGCGGAGTCCGCCACGCCCGGGCGGGGGATGGATCACTCTCCCAACCGTGGATAAACGCTGTTCGTGCCGAGAAACGCGGCGACGGGGCGTTTATCGGCACGAACGGCGTTTATGCGCGTGCCGCCGCGGGGCGTCCCGCGTGATGCCGTCGCGGGCGACCCGCGCCGGGCCGTGGCAGGGAGTGCCGCGCCGGGCTATCCCGCGCCGGGCCGTGGCGGGGCGTCCCGCGGCCGGGCCGTGGCGGGGCGTCCCGCGGCCGGGCCGTGGCGGGGCGTGCCGCGGCCGGGCCGTGGCGGGGCGTGCCGTCGCGGGCGACCCGCGCCGGGCCGTGGCGGCGATCGCGGCGTATGGGCGTCGCCCGGCATCCGCGCCCCTTGCCGTGTCGGAGGTCGGGGTTAGCCTGAGGGTGGAGGTATCGATGACTCTCGATCCGCGCTCGCCCCGCACCCCGTCCTCGTCCGACAACGCCGGTCCGCACCCCTGGCGCCGCTTCGTCGCGCTGGGCGACTCGTTCACCGAGGGCATCGGCGATCCCCTGCCCGACGGCGGTCACCGCGGCTGGGCCGACCGCGTCGCCGAGGTGCTGGCGAGTCAGGTCGACGACTTCGCGTACGCCAACCTCGCGGTGCGCGGAAAGCTCATCGCGCAGATCGTCGCCGGCCAGATCGAACCGACCCTGGCCCTCAAGCCGGATCTCATCACGTTCTCGGCCGGCGGCAACGACGTCATCCGGCCCGGCAGCGACCCCGATGCGGTGGCGCGGCAGTTCGAAGACGCGGTGCGGCGACTCACGCGCGACGGCGCGACCCTGGTGGTCTTCACGGGGGTCGACACCGAGTTCACCCCCGTCTTCCGCAACATCCGCGGCAAGGTCGCGATCTACAACGAGAACATCCGCGCGATCGCCGAACGCTACGACTGCGTCGTCGCCGACCAGTGGGCCCTCAAAGAGGTGCAGGACATGCGGTTCTTCGACGACGACCGCCTGCACTACAACGCGCTCGGCCACCACGAGGTCGCCCGCATGGTGCTGCGCGCCCTCAACGTGCCCAACGACCTGCAGGCGATGCAGCCCGAGGCCGTCGCGCCGACCACGTGGCGCGCCGCCCGCGAGAAGGATTTCGTCTGGGCGCGCGAGTATCTCGTGCCGTGGGTGCTGCGCCGTCTGCGTCATCAGTCGTCGGGCGATCACATCCAGGCGAAGCGGCCGGATCCCCTGCCCGTGATCACCCTGGCTCCGGGCCGGGATGCCGCGGGCTCGCGCGAGACGCCGGCGTGATGCGCGTGGATCCCGTCGCGGTCCTGCCGCCCGCCGTCCTCGCCCTGCTCGACGCGGCCGACGCCGACACGCTGTTGCGTGACGCCGAGGCACTGGCCGAGGGCCTGACCGACGCGGGGTGGGCCCCCGAGGTCGAGAGCGGGCGGTTCGGCGCCGACGGGTGGGACGTCGTCTCGTCCGCGTGGGCACCCGATCTGTCGATGTTCCTCGACGGCGACGTGCGCATGGTCCGCGGTGCGGCGCTGGCGATCGCGACCGCGCTGGGCGACCGCGGTGACCGATGGAGCCTCGACACCGAGGGGCCCGACTGGTCCACATGGAGCGTCGACGACCCGCGATGGCAGACCGACGAGATCGACCGGCTGCTGTGGTCGGGTCGAGGAGCGGTGATATCGCTCTTCACGGCTCCCGAGATGCCGGCCGGGCCGGGTGTGCTCCCCGCGCACCTGCAGCTCGCGATCTCGCGCGCCGACACACCCGACGAGGGCCTGCCTCGCGACGACGCCCGCGACCGGCGGGTCGCTGTGGAGGGGTCCGTCGTCGAGCGCTGGTACCTCGCCGGTTCTGAGGGGCTGCCCGACGACGTCCTCGCCCGGCTCGAGGCCGACGACGACGGTCGCGTGCGCGCCGCCGCCGCCTCGGAGCGCATCATGCGCGCGGGTTCATCGCGCGGCTGACGGCAGCTTCTTTCGAGATCGCACCCCGCGGAACGGCACGATCCTGGGTCAGCGCGGCTCCGGCATCCCGCGCCGCAGTTCCCACAGCGCGACCGCGCTGGCCGCGGCGACGTTGAGCGAGTCCACTCCCCCGGCCATCGGGATCGTCACGACCGTGTCGGCCGCGGCGAGCGCGTGACGGCTGAGCCCGTCGCCCTCGGACCCCATCAGCAGCGCCACCCGCTCGTGCCCCGCGGCCGAGAACGCGTCCAGGGTGACCGCGTCGTCCGTCAGCGCAAGGGCCGCGAGATGGAAGCCCTCGTCGTGCAGCAGGGGGGCGGCATCCCTCCACTCGGGAAGACGCGTCCACGGCACCTGGAAGACGGTGCCCATGCTCACCCGCACGCTGCGGCGGTACAGCGGGTCGGCGCAGCGCGGGGTCACGAGCACGGCGTCGGCGCCGAGGGCGGCGGCCGAACGGAAGGCGGCTCCGATGTTGGTGTGGTCGACGATGTCCTCGAGCACGACGACGAGCCGGGCGTCGCGGACGACGTCGGCGACGGAGGCCAGGGGCGGCCGATGCATGGATGCCAGCAGCCCCCGGTGCACCGTGTACCCCGTCACCTGCTCGGCGATCTGGGCGGGCACGACGTAGACCTCGGCATCCTCGCCGACGAGGGCGAGGGCGTCGGCGAGGAACTTCTGCTGCACGAGCACGGAGCGCGGCCGGTGGCCCGCGCGCAGGGCCCGGTCGAGGACCTTCGCGGACTCGGCGATGTAGAGCCCGCCGGCGGGTTCGCTGACGCGGCGCAGCGACACGTCGGTGAGGTCGCGGTAGTCGGCGAGGCGCGGGTCGTCGGCGGTGTCGAGGGCGATGACGGGCATCGTCCCATCGTGCCAGCCGCGCGCGGTCGCGCCGTCCTGCGCCCGCCGGCTCCGCGCCCCGGTCGAGTGTCCACGACGCGCCGCACCGGACGCGGCCCACCCGGCGCGTCCTGGACACTCGACGGGTAAAGCCCGCGCCCCCGCGCACACCACCCCCGAACACGAGTGTCCACGACACGTCGCACCGGCCGCCGCCCACCCGGCGCGTCCTGGACACTCGACGGGTAGAGCCCCGCACCCCCGCGCACACGGCCCCCCGAACGCGAGTGTCCACGACACGCCGCACCGGCCGCGCCCCACCCGGCGCGTCCTGGACACTCAACGGGTAGATCCCCGCGCCCCCGCGAGCACCACGCCCGGAACACGAGTGTCCACGACACGCCGCAGCAACCGCGCCCCACCCGGCGTGCCGTGGACACTCGACGGGGCGGGAACCCGCGCCCGGCTCAGGCCACGTGCAGCGCCTTGCCCCCGGCGACGACCAGGGCCCGCTCGGGCTGTCGGACGAGCGCGTCCATGGGGTTCTCGGCATCCATCAGGACGATGTCGGCGCGCGCCCCCTCGACCAGATCGTGCACGTCGCGGCCGACGGCCCACGCCGCGGCGCTCGTGGCCAGCCGCACCACGCGATCGAGGTCGTCGTCGCGCACGAGTCCGCCGGCCCGGGCGTACTGCCACGCGATGCCCAGGATGTCGCCCGTTCCGTAGGGACTCCACAGATCCCGGATGCCGTCGGTGCCGAGCCCCAGGGCGACCCCGGCGGCGTCGAGATCGGCGAGGGGCAGCTGGGCGCCGCCGAGCGGGGCGACGGTGGTCATCGACACCCCCGCCTCGCCCATCGCGGCGAGCAGGTCGCGACGGCGCACGGCATCGAGCTGGGCGATCGCGAAACCGTGCGCGATGTTCACCCGTCCCGCGAGACCGTGCTGCTGCACGCGGTCGACGAGCAGCTCGATCTGGAACGCCCCGAGCTCGGCGGGGTCGTGCAGGTGGATGTCGATCCCCGTGCCGGTCTCGACGGCCAGCGACACGAGGGCGTCGATCTGTCCGACGGGGTCCCGATCGATGGATGCCGGGTCCAACCCGCCGATCCAGCCGACGCTTTCGCGACCGGCGGCCGCGCGCAGCAGCTCGAGCACGCCGGGGCGGCGCAGGACGCCGTCCTGCGGGAAGGCGACGAGCTGCACGTCGAGGGCTCCGCCGTAGGCGGCCGCGGCTTCTTCGACCGCGTCGATCGCGCCGAGGCCGATCCCCGTGTCGACGTCGACGTGGGTGCGGATGGCCGTGGTGCCGTGCAGCACGAGCTGCTGGAGCACCGCGGCGGAGCGCTCGATCGAGGGGATGCCGAGTGCCCCGCGCTGAGCGCGTTCGTGGCGGATGCGTCCGTCGACGCCGCCCGCTCCCCCGTAGGGCTGCCACGGCAGCCCCCACCAGGACTTGTCGACGTGGGCGTGGGCGTTGATGAGACCGGGCAGGGCGAGCAATCCCCGTCCGTCGAACTCTCGCACGCCGATCGGTGCGGGGCCGGCGGGTCGGATCGCCGAGATGCGACCGTCGGTGATGTCGATGTCGACGGGGTCGCCGCCCCACGGGCGCACGCGGCGGAGGCAGGTGACGTCGAGCATGGCGGGGGGCGAAACGGGGGGCATGTCCCCAGTATCGGCGGATCCGCGGCTGGTGCGGCGGCGCCGCGCGCGGCCGGCGGCGACGTGCCGTCGCCCCGCGCCGTCGGCGTGAGCCGGTGTCGGCGCCCCGCCCTAGACTCGTTGCGACGGAGGTGTGCATGACCGACACGACGGAGGATGCCGGGTTCTCGGCATCCATCGATCGAGCCGTCGAGGTGCTGGCGGGCCGACGGGTCGCGGTGCTGACCGGTGCGGGCGTGTCGACGGACTCCGGGATCCCCGACTATCGCGGAAAGGGTGCGCCGACGCGGACGCCCATGACGGCGCAGCAGTTCCTGGCCAGCGCCGACGCGCGCCGGCGCTACTGGGTGGGCAGCCACCTGGGGTGGAAGGTGTTCGCCGCCGCCGAGCCCAACGACGGTCACCGCGCGCTCGCCGCGCTCGAGGGCGCGGGCGTGGCCAACGGCGTCGTGACCCAGAACGTCGACGGTCTGCACGTGCGGGCCGGCAGCGGCCGGGTCGTCGAGCTACACGGCACGATGCGCCGCGTCGGCTGCCTGCAGTGCGGCCAGGTGTTCGACCGCCGCGATCTGGCCGAGCGGGTCGAGGCCGACAATCCGTGGATCACCCTTCCCGAGAACGTCGAGCTCGGGCCCGACGGCGACGTGACGCCCGCGTCCGCCGATGGTTTCGTCGTGCCCACGTGCTCGGTGTGCGGCGGGACGCTCAAGCCCGACGTCGTGTTCTTCGGCGAGTACATCCCGGTCGAGAAGTTCCGCGAGGCCGAGCAGCTGGTGCACACCAGCGACGCCCTGGTGGTGGCGGGCTCGTCGCTCGTCGTGAACAGCGGCATCCGTCTGGTCGAACGTGCGCGGCGCAAGCGCCTGCCCGTCGTCATCGTCAACCGCGGCACGACGCGCGCCGATCAGCGCGCGGCGGTGAAGATCGACGGTGGCACGACCGACGTGCTGCGGGCGTTCGCCGAGCGGCTTCCGGGACTGCTGTAGGGCGCGGGGCTCCCGCTCCCCCGTCCGCGCACCCGGTTAGGCTCGAACCCGTGACGATCCTGACTCTTGTGCGACACGGTGAGACGGCCTGGAACTACGGGGGCCGCATCCAGGGCTCGACCGACATCCCCCTCAACGACACCGGACGCGTGCAGGCGCAGGGCGTCGCCGAGACGCTGGCGGCCGAGTACGCCGGCCGCGAGGTGGTCGTGGTGTCGAGCGACCTGTCGCGCGCGGCCGAGACGGCCGACATCATCGCCTCGGCCCTGGGCACGACCGTCTCGCGCCGCCACCCCGGCCTGCAGGAGCGGTCGTACGGCGAGGCCGAGGGGATGGACGCGCCCACCTTCGCGGCGGCGTTCGGGCCCTGGCACGTCGCCGACGTCCCCGGCGCCGAGGCGTGGCCCGTCGTGCGGGAGCGCGCCCTGGCCGCGATCGCCGAGATCGTCGCCGAGACTCCGGCCGGCGTCGATGTGATCGCCGTCGCGCACGGCGCGCTGATCCGCGAGGTCATCTCCTTCGCCACCGACGGGGCGTTCCCCCGCGAGGGCGAGCGCCTGCCCAACTGCTCGGCGACGACGTTCCGCCTCGACGGCGACGCGTGGGAGCTGCTCGCCTACGCCGGCGTCGCGAGCTGAGTTCCTGAGCCCGCGCCGCGCCCTACCGCGCCGCGCCTACTCCGCCCGCGCGACCACCGCCCGCGCGACCACCGACCGCGCGTGGCGCAGGATCGGCTCGTCGATCATCCGGCCCTCGAACCGGAACACCCCGCGCTCCCCCTCGGCCGCGTCGAGGACGCCCCGCGCCCACGCGACCAGCTCGGGCGTCGGCGCGTACGCGGCGCGGATCGTGGCGACCTGCCCCGGATGGATGCACGCCGTCGCGGCGAACCCCGAGGCGGCGGCATCCCGGGCCTCTTCGGCGAGACCCTCGAGGTCGCCGATGTCGACGTGCACCGCGTCGACGGCCCGTTTGCCGAACGCCCCCGCGGCCAGCAGCACCCGCGCCCGCGCGAGCCGCGCGACGTCGCGATATCCGCCGTCGTCGCCGCGACTCGACGTTCCGCCGAGACTCGCGACGAGGTCTTCGGCGCCCCACATCAGCGCCACGACCTGCGGCAGCGCCGCGAGGTGCTCGGCGTGCACGACGCCCCGGGCCGTCTCGCACAGCGCGATCACGTCGTACCCCTCGAGGGGGGCGAGGGATGCCGGCTCCTCGGCCTTCGCGACCATGACCGTCCGCACGCGGGTCTCGGCCACCGCGGCGAGGTCGCGCGCAAACTCCGGCGTCTGCGGTCCGTTGACGCGCACGATGACGCGGGCGGGGTCGGGGTCGGCGTCCACGAGCGCGGCGCGCGCGTCGGCCTTGGCGTGCGGGGCGACGGCGTCCTCGAGGTCGACGATCGCGGCATCCGCCCGTTCCAGGGCTTTCGCGAGACGCTCCGGGCGATCCCCCGGGACGAACAGCAGCGCGGGACCCAGGTCGAACGTCACGAGACGCCCTCCCGCGACCACATCAACACCGTGCGCGTCGCCGTCGCCACGACCTCGTCGTTCTGCGAGAGTCCGGTGTGGGCCATGACGACGACCCCCTGACCGGGACGGGATGCCGAGGGCCGCACCGACACGATCTCGGTCTCGGCGACGAGGGTGTCGCCGACGAACATCGGCGCGGGAAAACTCACGTCCGTCAGCCCCAGCTGCGCGACGAGCGTGCCCTGGGTGAGCTGCGCGACCGACAGGCCCACGAGGGTCGACAGCGTCCACATCGAATTCACCAGCGGGCGGCCGAAGGGCTGCGTCGCGGAGTACGCGGCATCCAGGTGCAGGGCCTGCGGGTTCATCGTCAGCGTCGTGAAGAGCACGTTGTCGGCGTCGGTCACCGTGCGACCGGGCCGGTGGGCGTATCTCTCGCCGACGACGAACTCCTCCAGGTACAGGCCCCGCTGCTCGATCATGCGGCCACGGTACCGGTGAGTCCCAGCGCGCGCGAGATCACCATGAGCTG
>NZ_QDFT01000020.1 GCF_003075375.1 Microbacterium testaceum
GGTGTACGCGATGGGGAAGAGCCCCGTGATCGCGAACAGGATGAAGAACGGCGAGATGTAGAGGTAGGGCGAGAGCTTCAGGTCCCACGCGCTGCGCCGGCTCCGGCCGAAGCCGAGCCGTCGGGGTTCGCGGGTGGGGGGCGTTGCGACCGGTGCGGGTCGCTCGATCGTGCTGGTCACGGTCTGTGCTCCGTTTCTGACGCGTGAGGACTCTGGATCTGTCAGCGGCGACATCTCCGGACCCCTCACGCACGAAGGGGACGGGCGATGGATGCCAGGGGCGCGAGGCCGCGACCCCTGGCATCCGTCCGCTGGGTCAGGACAGGGCGTCGACCTCGGTGGCCCACTGCTTCCACGAGTCGGCCGCGCTCTGCGTGCCGTCCTCGACACGGGTCAGGGCCTTCTGCATGGCGTCGTTGATCTGGAAGTAGAACTGGCCCTTGTAGGGCGAGACCTTCACGGCCTGTGCACGCTCGGACAGCATCTCGCCGACGGGGGCGTCGTTGAAGTACGCGTTCGTGCTGCCGGTCAGGGCCGCGGCGCTGAGGGCGTCGGTCTGGCTCGGGAACGTCCCGGCGTTCTCGAACGCCTTGACCTGCGTCTCGGGGTCGGTCAGCCAGTCGGCCAGCTCCTGCGCGGCCTCGACGTTCTCGCCGTTGGCGGGGACGGTCAGGTACGAACCGCCCCAGTTGCCCGCCCCGCCGGGGAAGACGTTGGCGATGTCCCAGCCGGTGACCTCGGGCGCGTTGCCCTCGATCACGCCGAGCATCCAGCCGGGGCAGAGCATGGTGGCGAACGCGCCGTTCGACAGCCCGGCGAACCAGTCGTCGGACCACTGACCCAGGTGAGCGGACTGCGTGGCGCTGGCTTCGAGCACCTCGTCGTAGATGTCCTTGACCTCGGCGTTGCCGGTCGCGGTGATGGACCCGTCGTCGGGGTTCTCGTAGGCCGCCTCGACCTGGTTGATCGCGCCCTGGTAGGTGCCGCCGGCGGAGTCGAAGAACGCCTTGCCGGTCGCTGCGACGTAGGTGTCGCCGACCGAGAAGTACGTCGACCAGTCGCCCTCGAGCAGTTTCGCGACCTCGGCCCGGTCGGTGGGCAGGCCGGCCGCGGCGAACAGGTCGGAGCGGTAGCAGACGCCCTCGGGGCCGATGTCGGTGCCGTAGCCGACGAGCTGCCCCTCGGGGCTGGTCGCGGCCTCGACCTTGTAGTCGAGCCAGCGGCTCTTGAGGTCGTCGGGCACAGGGGCCAGCAGGTCGGCGTACTCCATGACCTCGGGCAGCCAGTCGACCTCGATGGCCTCGATGTCGGCGAGGCCCGTCTTGCCGAGCTTCTGGAAGTAGTTCTCGCGGGCCTCGTTGCTGGTCGCGGCCTTGTTGTGGACGATCTTCACGTTGGGGTGCGCGTCCATGTACTCCTGCAGGAGCGCGTCGGTGTAGCCGAAGTCGTTGAAGGTGGCGATGGTGAGGGTGACCTCGCCGTCGCCCGAGGCGGAGCCCCCGGCGCCGGAGCATCCGGCGAGCACGAGGGCGGAGGTGGACGCGACGGCGGCGACGAGCGCGGTCCGGCGCAGAGCACGGGTTTTCACAGATCACTCCTTTGTGGTGGGTGCGGTTCGGCGCGGCGCTGTGTCCCGGCATCCGTTGCGTGGGAGCGCTCTCAGTCGAACGGAACCGACCATATGGGATCGCTCCCATTGCGTCAAGGGAGCGCTCCCACGACTGCGCCACCCGTCCCACCCTCGCGGGCGGGCGCGGCGCGGCGGGCGGGCGCGGCGCGGCCGGCGGGCGGGGCGGGGCCGGGCGGCCGGGCGGGCGGGGCGCGGCGGACGGGCGGACGCGGCCCGGCGGACGCGGGCGGGCAGGAGGCAGCCCGCCCGGCGGGAGCGAAACGGGAGCGCCCGCGGACCGCGCCGCGGGACGGTGGACACAGGCCTGCTCGCGTAGACTGGGCGCACTACGCCACCCGACATCTGGAGCTGAAGTGCCCACCATCGTCGTCGACGTCATGCCCAAGGCCGAGCTTCTCGACCCCCAGGGAAAGGCCGTGGCCGGTGCCCTGTCGCGACTCGGAGAGCACCGCTTCTCGGACGTGCGGATCGGTAAGCGCTTCGAGCTCACCGTCGAGGGCGAGGTCGACGAGGCCACCCTCGCGCGGGCTCGTGAACTGGCCGACGAGATGCTGTCGAACTCCGTGATCGAGGACGTCGTCAACGTCGAGGTCGTGGCGTGACCGCACGCATCGGGGTCATCACCTTCCCCGGCTCGCTCGACGACCGCGATGCGCAGCGCGCCATCCGCCTCGCCGGCGGCGAAGCCGTGGCCCTGTGGCACGGCGACCACGACCTCCGCGGCGTCGACGCGCTCGTGCTCCCGGGCGGGTTCAGCTACGGCGACTATCTGCGCGCCGGCGCGATCGCGGCCTTCGCGCCGATCATGTCCGAGGTCAAGGACGCCGCCGCCAAGGGCATGCCCGTCCTGGGCATCTGCAACGGCTTCCAGATGCTCGTCGAGGCGCACCTGCTGCCGGGCGGCCTGATCCGCAACGCCCACCAGCAGTTCATCCGCCGCGACCAGCGCCTGCGCGTCGAGAACGCCTCGACCGCGTGGACCAGCGACTTCACCGAGGGCGACGAGATCGTCATCCCCCTCAAGAACGCCGACGGCGGATACATCGCGGATGCCGAAACCCTGGCTCGCGTCGAGGGGGAAGGCCTGGTGACCTTCCGGTACATCGGGGTGAACCCGAACGGCTCGTTGGGTGATATCGCAGGTCTGACGAACGAGCGCGGCAACGTCGTGGGACTCATGCCCCACCCCGAGCACGCCGTCGAGCCGGGCTTCGGTCCGGGCACTCCGGCCGCAATGCGCTCGGGTGTCGACGGACTCTCGTTCTTCACCTCCGCCGTCGCCGCGGTCGTCGGCGCCGCCGCCTGACCTCACTTGTCGGCTCACCGGGTGCCGTATCCTCTGGTCAATCCGCGAGGACGCATCCGAAGCACCTCACGCGGGATGGAGCGACGGGCGTAGAACGGGTGGACTGACGTGGACGGATCGGTGGGCAACGGTTCGTCCGCGTTACGGGCCGTCGTCGCCCAGGTCGCGGTGCGGCTGACGCCCGGGCACGGCCAGCCCCTCGCCCGCCACCTCTCCCTGCTGTCCGAGGCCGACCCCGGTCCCGCACCCGCCGTGTGGACGGATGCCGACGCCGCGCGGGTGTCGACCGTGCTCGCCGCCCGGGCGCGGCAGGATGCTCTCGACGACGGCATGGCTCCCCTCACCCGCTACTTCGTCGAGGGGCGGTTGCGGCATCCATCGGCTCTTTCGGCCGGCGCCCGCGCGGGACTCTTCGCCTCGGCGGCCGAGTACGCGACCGCCGTCGGCTGGCCCCGCATCGGCGCCCAGTACGCGTCCGAGGCCCTGCTGTTCGCGGAGTCGCCGGCGGAGCGACTGCGCGCCCTGGGCCCCCTGACCCTGGCCCTGGCCTTGAACGCGGAGTTCACCGCCGCACGCGCCGCGCACGCCGAAGCGCGCCGCATCGTCGATGAACGGGGCGGGGACCCCGCCGAGCTGTCGCACGACCTGCTGCTGGGGCAGGCGATGCTCGTGGTGACCGGGGCCGACAGCGTCGCGCTCGACCAGACCGCCGACGAGCTCGACGCGGCGCAGCCCGGCGACCCCTCGGCCTCGTTCACCGCCGGCATGATCCGGGTCACGGCGGCGTTCATCGCGCGGGACCTCACGCGCGGACGCGCGCTGAGCCAGCACCTGCTCCACGGATCCGCCCGCGGGCGCAGCCGCCGACTCGTCCGCGATCTGCTGACCGGCGCCTACAGCGGAGTGCTCGCCCTGCTCGACGAGACCGCCGAGGCGCATCGGGTGCTCGACGCGGCCGTCACGCAGCCGGGTCACACGGTGTGCTTCGCCATGTACCGGGCCGCGCTGCTGCTGCAAGAGGGGCGAGACCGCGAATTGATCGCCTCGACCGACGCCTGCGTGACCCTGCCCGAAGAGCACTGCCTCGGCTCTCTCACCCCCGTCCTCACCCGCCGCGCGGTGGCGTTCCTGCGGATCGGCGAGGAGCAACGCGCCGCCACCAGCATGGAGTCCGCGCTGCTGCTGGTCGCTCGCACGGGCGGGTCGGTCATGCCGCTGCTCATGATCCCCCGCGTCGAGGCCGAACGGTTGCTCGATCTGGTCGCCCGCACCCGCACGGATTTCGCCGACACGATCGAAGAGATGCGGCACTTCCTGCCGATGCTGGCTTCGAAGGCGACGGCGGCCACCGCGGCCGCCGCTCTGACCCCCACCGAACGCGAGCTCGCGGGGCTGCTCGTCACGGAACTGGACCTGGCCGAGATCGCGCGACGTCGCCATGTGTCGGTCAACACCGTCAAGACCCAGGTGCGCTCGATCTACACCAAGCTCGGGGTGTCGCGTCGCAGCGACGCCCTGCCCCTGCTGACCGGGCTCGCGCCGGCTCGGCCGGACATCGCGCCCGTCACGCCGATCCGTTCCAGCTCGGCGTCGTGAGCGACGCGCCCGCGGGCGGAGCCCCCACGGTCACGGACGCGGCCCTGCGCGTCGCCGCCCGACTCGCCCCCGGAAGCGGGCTGCCGAACGCGCGGGATCTCGTCGTCCTGTCCGAGAGCGACCCCGGCCCACCCCCGCCCGTCTGGGGCGATCGGCAGGCACTGGCCCTGGCCGCGGTGCTGTCGGCGCGCGCCCGCACCGATTCCCTCGTCGACGGACTCGACCTGATCCACCGCTATTTCGTGGGTCGCCAGCTGATCCGCCCCGCCGTGATGGGCGACGGCGCACGGAGCATCCTGCTCGCCAGCGCCGCCGAGTACTGCGGCGCCGCCGGGTGGCCCCAGATCGGCGTGGGCTTCGCCACCTCGTCGTTGCTGTTCGCCGACTCGCCCGCCGGGCGCTTCCGCGCCTTCGCCGTCCTCGCCCAGAACCTGTCGATGAACGGCGAGTACGCGGCGGCCACGGTCGCGATCGACGAGGCCCGCGAGGTGTTCCGCGACGAGGGATGGGATGCCGCCGAGACCGACCACTGGATGCTGTTCGGCGAGGCGATGATCGCCGCCGGCCACGCCGACGCCGCACGCGTGCGCGACCTCGCGGACGAGCTCGAGAGCGCGCGACCCGACGAGCCGTCGTGGGCGTACACCGCGGGGATGCTGCGTGCCACGGCCTGCTTCGTCTCGCGCGACTACACGGCCGGCCTCGCGCAGTGCCGGGCGCTGCTGCTCGGATCGAACCGGAGCCACCGCACGGTGCGCGAGCGCGTGCGGGGACTGCACAGCGGCATCCTGGCCCTGCAAGGAGATCTCGACGAGGCGCTCGCGGTCATCGAGGGGTGCACCACGCAGCCGGGGCACGCCGTATGCTTCACGGCCTATCGCGCGTCCGTCCTGCTCGACCTGGGGCGCGATCGCGACCTCATCGACGAGACGAACGCGTGCGTGGCCCTCGGCGACGGGCACTGCCTCGCGCCGCTCCCGGCGATCCTCGTGCGCCGCGCGGTGGCGTTCGCCCGGCTCGACGCCCCCCAGCGCGCCGCGGCGAGCATGGAGGCGACGCTCATGCTCATCGAACGCACCGGCGGTTCGGTGATCCCGTTCCTGGCCGTCCCGCGACACGAGACCGTGCGGCTGCTGCAGACGGTCGCCGACCGTCGTCGCGACCTGCGGGCGCAGATCGACGCGCTCATCGCGGTGCTCCCCCCGGCGGCCGCGGCATCCTGCGGCAGAGGGGGCATCGGGGCGCTCACCCCGGCCGAGGTCGCGCTGACGCGGATGCTCGCCGCGGATTTCCCCCTCTCGCAGATCGCCCGCGCGCGGTCGGTGTCGCTCAGCACCGTCAAATCGCAGGTGCGCTCCATCTACGCCAAGCTCGGGGTCTCGACCCGCCAGGCGGCGGTCGCCGTCCTGCGCAGGACACCGGGCTGAGCACCGGCGGGCGGGATCGACCATGATGGGCAGGTGCGCGTTCCCGAGCAGGACCCCGTCATCGATCGCCTCCTCGCGCTGTGGAGCGAGAGCGACCGGACGCTGCCCTCGGAGCCGCGACTGGCCGAGCTGACCGGGGCGAGCCGGGCGTCGGTGCGCGAGGCGCTGATCCGCCTCGAGGAGCGCGGGTACGTGCACCGCACGCAGGGGGCCCGCACCACCCCGAACCGCCGCCTTCCCGCCGTGGGCCGGCGCATCGACGAGCAGTTCGACCACTCGCTGTCGATCACGGGTGCGGGTTACACGCCGCATCTTGCGCTGGTGTCGTCGGAGCGGGTCGTCCTGGCCCCGTCCGCAACCCGATTCGACGATCTCGCCGACGGCACGACGGTGCTGCGCACGGTCAAGGTGTGGAGCGTCGACGGAGCGCCGTACGCCCTCGCCGAGGACCTCGTCCCGGTGTCGTCCGCCGCCGAGCTGGACCCCCGCTCCCCCGTGTTCGATCTGGCCGAAGCCGCCAACGGCGTGCAGGTGGCGTGGGAGACCCTGTGGGTGGATGCCGTCGCGCTCGACGAGGAGCGGGCGGCGGCGCTGGGGGCGCCGGCGGCGATCCCCGTCATCGAGATGACCTATTGCGGCTACGGCGCCGACGACCGCGTGGGCTACTGGTCGCGCGAGGTGCAGCTGGCCGCTCCGGTGGGCTTGCGCAACGCGCTCATCCGCCGCGTCCACCGCGCGTGAGCGGTGGCCGGGGCGGCGGCGCGAGAACAGGGGCCGGTCGACGGACCCGGTCGTTTCGGTCGCGTAACCTACGCGTGAACATGTCAGACAAGTAGCTCTCCAACTTGTCGGACAAGCGTAGGCTCGCGCTCAGCACCCGACGAGAGCGAGCCCCCATGACCGACACCCTCGACCTCCACCGCCTGTCCGCGCAGACGGTCACACCCGAGGGCTTCGCGCCCTTCGGCGTCGTCCTCACCCCGATGGAGGACGGCACCCCCTTCACGGCGGAGGAAGCCGTGCTCGACGTGTCGAACGGCATCCCCCGGTTCTATCTGATGCACCTCGCCGACAAGGCGCCGGAGTTCACGCGTGTCACCCGGCACCTCGAGACGACCCAGACGCTCATGGCCGTCGGCGACGTGTCGTGGTCGATCGCCGTGGCACCTCCCGGGGTCGACGCCCCCTCGCCCGACGACCTGCGCGCTTTCGTCATCCCGCCGCGCACCGCCATCACGATGCGCAAGGGCACGTGGCACGCGGGACCCTTCTTCGCCGAGCCGAGCATGGACTTCGTCAACCTCGAACTCGACGACACCAACGTCACCGACCACCACAACCACCGACTCGACGACGCCCACGGCGTGCGCGTCGTCATCGTGGGCGGATGAGCGTGCTCGAGGCGCTCCCCGACGCCGCCTCGCGCCTGGCCGCGCTCGAGCGCGAGGCCGCCCACCAGGGTGCGCTGAGCGCCGGCGAGGAGCGCCCGTGGGCGACCGCCCGCGACGGCGTGCGGCCCGTCGTGATCGTGGGCGCCGGACAGGCCGGACTGGTGCTTGCCCGGGGTCTTCGCCGGCGCGGCATCGACGACGTCGTGGTGGTCGACTCGTCCCCCGCGCACGCGGCCGGACCGTGGACGACGTACGCGCGCATGCACACGCTGCGCACCCCCAAGGACATCGCCTGGCCCACCTGGGGCACCCCGGCGATCAGCCCGCGCGCCTGGTTCGAGGCCGTGTACGGAGCGGCGGCGTGGGACGGCATCCGATTCTTCCCCACCGTCGCCTGGCAGGGTTTCCTGCAGTGGTACCGCTCCGTGTCGGGCATCGTCGTGGCGTCGTCGACGCGCGTGCGCGCCCTCGAGACCGCGGGCGCCGACGAGCCGATCACGCTGCACCTCGAGGGACCGGACGGCGAATGGATGCTGCCCGCCCGGCACGTCGTGCTCGCCACCGGCATCGAGGGCGCGGGCGGACGCCACGTGCCGGCGCTGTTGTCGGGCCTCCCCGTCGAACGCGTGCACCACACCCACGACGACATCGACTTCGCCGCCCTCGCGGGGCTGCGCGTCGGCATCCTGGGCGCGGGCACCGGCGCCTTCGACAACGCCGCGACCGCCCTCGAGCACGGGGCGGCATCGGTCGACGTGCACATGCGCCGCCCCGCCATGCCGCAGGTGAGCCCGTATCGGTGGATGGAGTTCGCGGGACTCATCGAGAACTACGGATCCTTCACCGACGCGCAGAAGTGGGCGTTCAACGTGCACCTGTCGGCGGTCGATCAGCCCGCCACGCAGAACGCGCTGTGGCGCGCACACGCCTTCGACGGCTTCCGATTTCTGACCTCTTCGCCGTGGGAGCGCGCGGAGTGGACGGGTCGCGACATCGCCGTCACGACGCCGCACGGCATCCATCGCTACGACGTGGTGCTGGCCGCGACGGGGATCGTCGCGGATCTGGCGCGGCGTCCCGAGCTGGCCGGTGTCGCGGCCGAGGCCACCCTGTGGAGCGACCGCCTGACGCCGGCCGAGGCCGCGCAGAACCCGGGACTCGCCGCCTTCCCGTACCTCGACGAGGACTTCGGCCTGGTCAGCCGCGAGAACCCCGGGCGCTCGGCGCTGTCGCGCATCCACCTGTTCAACCACGGCGCGCGGATCAGCCAGGGCATGCTGAGCCACCAGATCCCCGGCCTGGTCGGTGGGGCGACCAAGCTCGCCGCCGCCCTCTCGCGACGCCTCTTCGTCGCCGATTCCGACCGCCTGCTCGCGGAGTACCTGGCGTACGACGTGCCGGTGGGCGTGCACATCGGCCGCCGTGCGCAAGCACCGCTGCCCGCGGCCGAGGCCGGAGTAGCGTCGGCGTCATGACGTCCCCCTCGATCACCGTCTCCGTCCCCTCGACCCGACTGCGCGATGACCTCGGGACCCTCCCCGACGGCGTCGAGGTGGTGGTGTGGGACATGACGGATGCCGCTCCCCGCGACCGCTTCGACATGGTGGTACCGCCGTACATGTCCATGGACGGCGTGATCGGGCGCCTGTCCGAGATCGAGGTCGGGCTCGTGCAGAGCCAGTCGATCGGCTACGACAACGTCGAGGGACGCCTTCCCGACGGCCTGGCTTTCGCCAACGCGTCGAGCGTGCACGAGACCGCCACCGCCGAGTTGGCCGTCGCCCTGGCGCTGGCCGCCCAGCGTCGCCTGCCCGACTTCGTACGCGCACAGGACCGCGGCGAGTGGCTCGGCGGCACGGCCACGGGACTGGCCGATCAGCGCGTGACCCTGCTGGGGTTCGGCGGCGTGGGTCGGGCGATCGCGGCGCGCCTGAAGCCCTTCGAGGTGTCGCTGCGCGCGGTCGCCTCGCACGGCCGCCTGCAGGACGACGTCGAGGTCTTCCCCCTCGGAAAGCTCGACGAGGTGCTGGCCGAGACCGACGTGCTCATCGCCTCGCTCCCGGGCGGCGACGCGACGCGGCACGTCATCGACGACCACGCGCTGTCGACCCTTCCCGACGGCGCCCTCGTGGTGAACGTGGGGCGCGGCCCGCTGGTCGACACCGACGCCCTGGTCGACCACGTTCGTCGCGGCCGCATCCGCGCGGCGCTGGACGTGACCGACCCCGAGCCGCTGCCCGCCGACCACCCGCTGTGGGCGCTCGACGGCGTGCTCATCGCCCCGCACGTCGGAGGGGCGACGGATGCCATGCGCCCGCGCATCGCGAAGCTGGTGCGGCGGCAGATCGAGCGTCTCGCCGCCGGCGAGGAACCGCTCAACGTCGTCATCGGCGGCTGAGCCGCGCGGGCGTGACGCCCTCAGCCCGCAGCGCGCGCCGCGTAGACGTTCGCGGTCGCCGCGACGTCGTCGACGTAGCTGTCGAGGTGGTTGTACGAGAACACCGCGCGACGCCAGCCCGCGGGGCTCGTCATCTCGCCCGCCGCGCACAGGTAGCGCGCGGCGGCGAGGGCGGCGTCGTCGATCTGGTTCGGGTCGGCCGCGCCGTCGCCGTTCGCGTCGGCACCCCACCGCTGCCACGTCGCCGGGATGAACTGCAGCGGACCGACCGCACGGTCCCACACGGCATCCCCGTCGAAGACTCCCCCGTCGGTGTCGGCGATGGCCGCGCTCGCCGAACCGTCCAGGGCGATGCCCCGGATCGGCGGGTCGGGGTACCCGTCGGCGCCCAGGGACCCGCCGGAGTGCGTGCCGTGGGCGGACTCGATCGCGCCGAGTCCGGCGAGCGTGTTCCAGCCGATCCCGCAGTCGGGTTGCTCGCGCTGCACGGTGAGTGCGGCCGTGGCGTACGCGCGCAGGGCACGGTCCGGGATGCCGGTGCGCCCGGCCACCGTCGAGGTCCATGTCGGGTCGGCGGCGACGACGTCCGCCGGAGCGACGGCGCCCGACGCCGGGGCGGGAACGGCATCCGTCACCGGGGTTTGATCGGACGCCGCGACGACGTCGCCGGTTACCGCGGCGACGGACGGCACCTCCCACCCTTCAGCGCGCGCGGATCCGGACCGCTCGGCCGCGCTGCGCTCGCTCTCGTGCGCCGCCGTCTGCGCGACCACGAGCAGGCCGCCCGCCGCCACGAGCACGCCCGCGAGCGCGATCACCCCCGGCCAGAACGGCCGGCGCGCCGTGTCGTCGAGGTCCACGGTCCCTCCCGCCGCGCCCGTCGGGTCGAGCGCACCCGGGCACGCTAGACGCCGACGGCGACGCCCGCGTGAACGGTCGGGATACGACATGCGTCCCGCTCGCCTGGGACACCCACCTCCCGCGGAGCGAAAGGCCGATCGTCGAAACTTGCGCCAACCACCAGCTGACCGCATCCACACGGCGCGTCCAGACGTCTCGTCTGACGATCCCAATTCGGACACCTTTTGCACCGGGGTTTTGCATCAAATCGACTTGCTAATCTGGAGGTTTCGTCGATGACCTCGAAGGGTGGTGCGAAACCGATCGGTTTTGCACTACTCCTGTCGATCGCTCTTGCCTCTCGCCTCGCGCCGTAGCTGCCACAAGCCGGCGGCAATAAATGCACCCCCAAACGCGATCGTAGCCACGCGCGCCCACCACGGCATGCCGGGAAACATCATCATCGGCAGCGCGAAAACGAACGTCGCACCCACGAAGTACCAAACCGTCGTTGATGCGGGACTTTTCTCGTTCGCAACCATGCTCCGACACTACGAGCGCACTCAGCGATGAGCCTCCCCCTCAGGACGTAAATTGGCGCAAAACCGATCGGTTTCGCACGGCTGGCGGAATCGCGAGATCAGCTGCGATCGGTGCTAACCGACCCTGGTTGCGCACCACGCGGCCTGGGTCAGGGGGCGGGCGCACATCGCATTGATGAGTAAGTCTCGATCACACGGTTCTCGTCTGGATAGCCGGCCTCCGCGAGAGCTGTTCGCACGTCGGCTCGGACGGCCTCTCGATGCGCTGCCCCTTCAAGTTCGGTGTTCGATGACCATTCGGTGTCGTCCAGGTCAGTGAGCGTGCTTACCCATGAGTCGAATTCCGCGGAACTGACGGTGGAGTCGTCGAGGGCAGCGCGCGCGACGCTCCACGCCTCGTCCGTTGCTTCATCGGACAAGCCCGCAAGCCACCACTCGATGCGGCACGAGCCGCCCGCTACGGCAATGTCGTCAGCCCGATCGACAGCGTCAGGCCGAACGAAGCCGCAGGCGCTCAGAGATACCAGCAGGACCATGGTGGTGGCGGAGACCACGATTGACCGTCGGTTCATTGCTCAACCCTACGGAGGATGGGCGGTGACTGACCGTTGCTCCGCTTGTCCCCTCTGGGTGGTGCAAAACCAATCGGTTTCGCACCAATGCTGGAGGCGCCGACTGGTTACCGGTTGTGCTGTGCGCGAGGCCTGGCTACCAGGTCGTGAGAATTGCGAGCAGAATAACGAGCCCTATGACGAAGCCAGCCAGGCGAAGCGTCTCCGCTCATCCTCCAGCCCCGTCAGCTCGGACCGAAAGCGGTCATTGTCCTGACGCGCATAGTGGCTACTCATCGCTCGACAGTATTGGCCGCACCCTCTGATGGGGCCACGACTTTGCTCATCACGTAAGAGGGCCAGACAGTCCGCAGGACGGCAAACAAGCCGGTAGCGATGGCTGTAAGCAGCGCCGACAACGCCTTCCCGTATGCGTTCTCGGGCACGGTCTCAAAGAGTTCCCGCACTGGGACACCAAGAGCTTCACCGAGGCGGGCGAGCGTATTCAGGCTCACATCGTTGCCAGCCTCGAGTCGCTGCACGGTACGGACAGTCACCCCACTGACTTCTGCAAGGCGTTCCTGTGTCCAACCTCGTAGCGACCGCGACTCAGCAATCCGCGTTCTATTCATAGCCCCACAGTAGAAAGCGCCTGGCGCGGGCTCCACGACTGCAGCCCGACAGCTGGACGACACTTCCCTGTCACGCACCGCCTCCCCGCGCCGGCGCGGATGATCGGCGGCGACGAAGTCGTCACCGCCCGGGTGAAAGCAGTGACCGCGGGGCACGACGTAGATCGATGCGGATCGCTTCCGCGTCGTTGGGGTCGACCTGGCGCTGCATCTCATTCGCGCGAGGTGCGAGTGCCCAGGCACAATTCGCCTTCGTCAGCGCCGAACGGTAATCGTTCCGGGCGGGCCTCTTTGCTGTGTCGTTTGAGGTGGCGGGGAGGATTACTAGCGACGGCGCCACCTGTGGAGGTGACGCCGTCGCTAATCCGGTTCATCGTTGATCGATCGTCGGGCGCGATGAACCCGTCGCTGTCGCGGACTACTTCGTTTTTGATGCTTCGAGTACGGACAGCGTCGAGCAGCTCAGGGACCGTGCGTTGGATAACTGTTTCCCGGTCTGACGGTGGAAACCACTCGACGACTGCGCGGGCGACTTGTATCTCGATGTCCCCGTCCTTACCGATGATGAACGCGCAGATTGGTGTGGTGTGTAAGCCGACTGCCATCGCGGGGGCTGCGAGAGCATCGACGTCGAACTCCACCGTGTGAGCCTCCAGCACGACCCGAAGGGATTCCCACGCCGCAGCAGCCGGATTGCTTGAGTCATCGGGCGTCTTATCCATAGGGGTAGTTCACAATGTCGCCGTGAGGATTCGCGGGCGACCGGTATCGGAAGGCCGCCTGAGTTGTTCCCGTTGACCTGCTGATGCTCCAACCTAGCGCGTACTTTGTGCCGCGCTGGTTGAAGACTTCCGCGGCGCGGGCGCCCATGCTCGAGTTACCAAAGAGACGGGAGGATGCACCAATTCCACGCATTGTCACTGCGCGGGCTCCGAGGCGTGGAATGACCGCCCGAGCAATGACCGCGAGGACCGGAATCAAGAACTGAACTGCCTCCCCGGACGGGTCGGCTGCGTTGATGGGGTTGTGGTTGGCGTAGATGTAGTACGGGTCTTGGCCCGTCGGGTCCATCTGGGTGAAGCGTCCGAGGCTGGGATCGTAGTAGCGGGCGCCGAGCTCGTAGAGACCGGAGGCATCGAGTTCCCCGCCGATGTAGCGCAGGGTGTTCGCGGTCACGACTGCGTTTGTATTCGTGGCCCGAGCCTCGCCGTTCGGCGAATATGAGTAGCCGCCGAGGTAGCTGCCGGACGCGTCGAAGAGCCCGATGACGGAACCGAGATGGTCAGCGGCGTAATAGGCGGCTGTGCTGCCGGTCTTGCTGCCAATGGCAGTACCGTCGGGCGTACGGGTGAAGATGGTGCTGCCGGCTTTCATGAGGCCGAGGGCCCCTGTGTCAAAGGTGGTGCCCCCTGAGGTGCGGCGGTCGGTATTGCCGGAGCCGATGTACGTCTGAGCGGTGGAGCCAATGGTGGACACCTGCAACTTGTCGTTGTAGGCGATGGCCTGCCCACCGAGCCCCTTGCGGGTTTGCTGACCGGCGCCGTCGTAGGTCCAGGTGGTGGACTGTCCTGTTGTGGAGGTGAGCTGGTTGGCGTCGTTGTAGGTGTAGTCGACGGTTCCTGCGGTTGCGCCGGTGTTGCCGGAGCTGACATGGCAGCGTGAGACAAATGGTGTATTCAATTTTTCATTCATCCGCGTGTGGGCTATTCGCCGAAAGCTCTGATCCAGCTCGTCTCCGGGTCGGGCAAAAGCTCGTCCCACTCCCTGTCCCATTCGCGGAGACCTTCCAGCGCCTGCGCAGCTCGCTCCAGGCGGATTGGCGCGACCACGGTTCGGAACGGATACAGCCGCTCATCCTCGGGGGACGCCGGTCTGGTTCGCGTCCCTGAGTAGTCTTCTATCTGAAAATTCCACGGTTCGTTCACTGCAACTTTGAAAGCGGGCAGCGAGTCGATTACCGAGACCGGACTCCTACCAATTACCGGCCAGTCGCCGTTGCGCAGTTTCGCGTCGAGAGAAAGGCACAGCAAGGAGACTGGCGCCGTCGTCAGTTGCTGCAGGCTAGGAAATACAGCGTCACCCTCGAGAACCACATCGAACGTGGCGAGAAAATAGTTGACACGTCGGAATTTCGCGAGCACTTGTCCCGCAACCGATCTCCCGTCGCCAAGGGGCACCAGGAAGACTTCACCCTCGTTAGGCCTAGGCTTCACCGGGGATCTCCGCCAGCGTCCATGTATCTTGTGTCGCTCATCTGATGCCTCTTGTTTGCCAATTCGCCAGCCGGGTTGCTCTTATTCGTGGGTCCACCCATCGACCTGATGAAGTATTCCTCTAGACGGTCCAATGCAACGCCTGGCTCAGCGCGTCCGAGCTCTTTGTAACGGAAGTCAGCGTTCGGGTGTGCAGCAGTGTATTCGTCCTGTCGCGCGGCGTAACGAAGGTCGCTCTTGGACTGCCCGACGTACGGCGACGTCTACACAAGCGTCGCCTGGGCAGAGGGACGCGAATTGCCTGAGGCGCGGTCTCGCTCTGATTCTCGACCGATTTGCCGTCACGGCCGCCGTGAGCGTAGCTACTGCTGCCGTGATGGCTTCGGGTTGAGCGGACACTGGGATCGACGATTGCACGCTTTGCATCTGTGTTCGAAGAATCCGAGGGACCTGCCGGGGTGGTCGCTCGGCCATCTGTCGGCCAGCCGCAGCGGGTCCACACCGTCGCGAACCGCATGGTGGCGTGCCGGGCTCAGCCGCGGAAGCCCGCCGGGTTCGACAGCAGATCGGCGAACGCCAGCTCGGCCGGGCCGACCAGCATGAGGCGCGAGCGAAGGTGCGCTCGCTCGAGGCGGATCGTGCGCCCCTCGGCGCCCAACGGGTGCACCCGAACGGCATCGGCCAGGCGCTCGCGGCTCACCGACAGCAGCGCCCCGAGGTAGCCCGAGAGCACGACCGTCTCGGGGGCGAACGCGTTGACGAAGTTCGTCAGCGCGAGCGAGAGCATCTCGACCTGGCGGGTGACCTCGGTCATCACGCGCGGGTTGCGGGCCACACCCAGCTCGACGTCGAGCTCGTCCTCGTCGAGCTTGCGCCGCCCCAGCAGTGGCTCGAGGATGTCGAGGCTCACCTCGGCCTCGAGGCAGCCGCGTCGACCGCACACGCACGCGCGACCGCGCGGGTCGACGACCGTGTGGCCGAGCTCGCCGGCGTAGCCCGAGGTCCCCCGCAGGAGCGTGCCGTCGATGATCAGGCCGCCGCCGATGCTGTGCATCGCGCCGCCGAGGTACAGCAGGTTGCTCACGCCCACCCCGACGCCGAAGCGGGACTCGGCGAGGGCGCCGATGCTGGCGTCGTTGCCGGCGGTCACCGGCATCCCGAGCTCATCGCTCAGGCGGGCCGACACGGGGTCGCGCCTCCAGCCGAGGGTCGGCGACACGAGCACCGAGCCGTTGGCGTTGACCAGACCCGGAACCGCCAGACCCGCACCGACCACCCGGTAGTGCCGGTCGATGTCGGCGCGCATAGCCTCGACCGACGACGCCACGATCTGCACGAAGCGACGGGGCGACGGGGCGCTGGCGGTGTCGTGCCGGAGCCGCGCGTGCACGACACCGCCGAGGCCGACCAGGGCGACGGTCACCGCGTGCGGCTCGGCGCGCACGCTCAACGCGGCGACGTGGTCCTCGGGCTCGAGGTCGAGGGTGGGGCGTCCGACCTTGCCGGTGCGCTCCCCGCCGGGGGCCTCGCGGACGAGACCGAGCTCGGTGAGCTCCATGATCAGGCCGGTGACCGTCGAGCGGTTCAGCCCCGTCGTCGCGCCGAGCTGAGCGCGTGAGAGCGCTCCCCGGGAGTGGAGGAGCGACAGGACGGACGCGAGGTTCTGCTGACGGATCAGGTCGTTCGTCGTACGGCCAGCCGGCGGCGCGAGCGGGGTTGCGGGCTCGAACACGGCAGGGGTCATGAGGGAGGCACCTCCCCTATCTTCGCATCACGGCGCGCGGGGGCGGACCTCCGCGGGAGCGGATGGGGAGCGGGCCCCGGGGCCGCGCTCCCCATCCGGTCAGACACCGCCGTTGCGCCGCTTGTTGAAGATGTCGAACGCGACGGCCAGCAGCAGCACGATGCCCTTGATCGCCATCTGCCACGCGGCGTCGACGCTGAGGATCGACAGACCCATGTTCAGCACGCCCATGACCAGGCCGCCGACGACCGCACCCACGACCGTTCCGATGCCGCCCTGCACGGCGGCGCCGCCGATGAACACCGCCGCGATGGCATCCAGTTCGTAGTTCTGCCCGGCCGCGGCGACGGCGCCGCCGGCGCGCGCGGTGCTGACCACGGCGGCCAGGCCCGCGAGCACGCCCATGTTGACGAAGATGAAGAAGTTGACCCACTTCGTCTTGACGCCGCTCATGACCGCGGCGAACAGGTTGCCGCCCATCGCGTAGATGTGCCGGCCGAAGGTCGTGCGGTTGAGCACGAAGGTGTACGCCAGCACGAGCACCGCGAGGATGATCAGCACGATCGGGGTGCCGTTGTAGGTGGCGAGCGTGAACGCGGCGGCCATGATGACCACGACCGCGATGGCGTTCTTCAGCCAGAACGACCACGCCAGTTCGCGGGGCAGCTCGAGCCGGCGCAGCGTCGCGCGGGTGCGCAGCTGCTGCAACACCAGCAGCACGCAGGCGATGGCGCCGAGCAGCAGGGTCAGGCTGTCCCAGTTGCCGACGTAGCCGAGCACGGGCGGCAGCCAGCCGGCGCCGATCGCGGTGAAGCCGTCGGGCAGGCCGCTGATCGTGCCCCCGGTGAGCAGGACGAGGGTCAGCCCGCGGAACAGCAGCATGCCCGCGAGGGTCACGATGAAGGCCGGGATGCCGACGAACGCGACCCAGAAGCCCTGCCACGCCCCGACGACGGCGCCGACGATCAGCGAGAGCACCACCGCGACGTACCAGGGCAATCCCCACTGGTTCATCGCGATCGCGGCGATCGCCCCGACCATCGCCACCACCGAGCCGACCGACAGGTCGATGTGACCGGCGATGATCACCATGACCATGCCGATCGCGAGGATCAGCACGTAGGCGTTCTGCTGGATGAGGTTGTTGACGTTGCCCGGCAGCAGCAGGCGCCCGCCGGTGAGCACCTGGAACAGGGCGATGATGATGACGAGGGCGGCGAGGATGCCGAACTGACGGAAGTTGATGCGCGACAGGATGCCGCGGCGTCGCGGCCCGGGTTGCGTCGGCGCGTCGACCGTCTGGGTGGATGCGGTGGCCATTTCTGTCAGTTCCTTCCGGCGGTCATGTGCCGCATGAGGGTCTCCTGCGTCGCGTCGTCGCGGCTGACCTCGGCCGTGATGCGTCCCTCGGAGATGGTGTAGATGCGGTCGGAGAGGCCGATGACCTCGGGCAGCTCCGACGAGATGACGATGACGGCCTTGCCCTGGGCCGCGAGTTCGTTGATGATGCCGTAGATCTCGTACTTCGCCCCGACGTCGATGCCGCGGGTGGGCTCGTCGAGGATCAGCACGTCGGGCCCGGTGAACATCCACTTCGACAGGACCACCTTCTGCTGGTTCCCGCCCGAGAGGCGACCGGTGATCGCGGCGACGCTGGGCGCCTTGATGTTCATCTTGTAGCGGTACGAGTCCGCGACCTTGTACTCGCGGTACCGGTCGACCACGCCGAGGCGGGCCAGGCGCGCGAGGGCCGAGGCCGAGACGTTGACCTGGATGTCACCGATGAGGTTGAGGCCGTACTTCTTGCGGTCCTCGGTGGCGTAGGCGATGCCGTGCTTGATCGCGGAGTCGACCGTGCGGACGTCGATCTGCTGGCCGTTCTTGTAGACCTCGCCCGAGATGCCCGTGCCGTACATGCGACCGAAGATGCTCATCGCCAGCTCGGTGCGCCCGGCGCCCATGAGTCCCGCGAATCCGACGATCTCGCCCGCACGCACCATGAAGGACGCGTCCTGGATGACGACGCGCTCGGTGTCGACGGGGTGGTGGACGGTCCAGTTCTCGACGCGGAACAGCTCGTCGCCGATGTCGGGCTCGCGCGGCGGGAACAGGCTGTTCAGGTCTCGACCAACCATGGCGCGGATGATGCGCCCCTCGTCGGTCTCGGGGTCGTCGCGGCGCATCGTCTCGATCGTGCGGCCGTCGCGGATGATCGTGATGCGGTCCGAGATGCGCAGCACCTCTTTGAGCTTGTGGCTGATGATGATGCAGGTGATGCCCTGTGTGCGCAGCTGGTCGATCAGGTCGAGCAGGTGGGCGGAGTCGTCGTCGTTGAGCGCGGCCGTGGGCTCGTCGAGGATGAGGAGCTTGACCTCCTTGGCGAGGGCCTTGGCGATCTCGACGAGCTGCTGCTTGCCGACGCCGAGCTCGTAGATCTTCGTCGCGGGGTTCTCGCGCAGGCCGACGCGCTTGAGCAGCTCGGCCGCGGCGGTGTTGGTCGCGTTCCAGTCGATGACGCCGCGCTTGGACTTCTCGTTGCCGAGGAAGATGTTCTCGGCGATCGAGAGGTACGGGCTCAGCGCCAGCTCCTGGTGGATGATGACGATGCCGGCGGCCTCGCTGTCGTTGATCGAGCGGAACGCCATCTGCTCGCCCTCGAGGGTGATGGTGCCCTCGAACGCCCCCGCCGGGTACACGCCGCTCAGCACCTTCATGAGCGTGGACTTGCCGGCCCCGTTCTCACCGCAGATGGCGTGCACCTCGCCGCGGTACACGTCGATCGACACGTCGGCCAGGGCCGGCACGCCGTTGAACGACTTCGAGATCCCCGCCATGCGCAGGATCGGTTCGGTCATGGTTGTTCTTCCTCCGTCGGCTCCCCCGCCCGGGCGGCGAGGATGAAGCGGCGAGGCGGTCGGACCCGCCTCGCCGCGGGAGGGCCGGGACGGGCGCACCCGCCCCGGCCGGTGGGACTCAGAGCCCGACGTCGGAGGCCTTCAGGAAGCCCGAGTCGATGAGCTTGGACTGCACGTCGTCCTTGACGACGACCTCGGGGGTCAGCAGGTACGAGGGCACGACCTTCTTGCCGTTGTCGTAGGTCTTCGTGTCGTTGACCTCGACCTCCTTGCCGTCCTTGATCTCCTGGATCATCGTGAAGACGCGGTCGCCGAGGGCGCGGGTGTCCTTCCACACCGTCATGGCCTGCGCACCGTCGAGGATCGCCTTGACGTTGGCCTTGTCGGCATCCTGTCCCGTGATGAGCGGGTACTCGGCGCCGGGGGTGTATCCGGCCGACTTCAGCGACGCCTCGATACCGATGGCGAGGCTGTCGTTGGGCGAGAGCACGACGTTGACCTTCTTGCCGTCGCCGTAGAACGACGAGAGGCGGTTGTCCATCTCGGCCTGAGCCTTGTCGGACGCCCAGCCCTGGATGCCGATCGAGGCCCACGCGTCATCGTTGGCGGGCGACTTGCCACTGGGGACGACGAGCTTGCCGCTCTCGACGTAGGGCTGCAGGACGTCCCACGCGCCGGCGAAGAAGAACTTCGCGTTGTTGTCGTCGGGGCTGCCGGCGAAGGGTTCGAGGTTGAAGGGGCCCTTGCCGTCCTTCAGGCCGAGCTGCTCCTCGATGTACTGGCCCTGCAGGGTGCCGACCTTGTAGTTGTCGAAGGTGGCGTAGTAGTCGACGTTCTCGCTGCCGTTGATGAGGCGGTCGTAGGCGATGACCGTGGCGTTCTGCGCCTTGGCCTCTTGCAGCACCGGGCCCAGGGTCGATCCGTCGATCGCGGCGATCACGAGGATCTTCGCGCCGCCCGAGATCTGGTTCTGGATCTGGCTGATCTGCTGGTCGGTCTTGTTGTCGGCGTACTGCAGGTCGACGGTGCAGCCGGCGTCGGTGAGCTTCTGCTGCAGCTGCTCGCCGTCGTTGATCCAGCGCTCGAGGCTGCGGGTGGGCATGGCGATGCCGACGTTGCAGTCCCCGCTCGCGCCGCCGGCGGCGGCGCCGCCCCCGTCGGACGGACGCGTGGAGCTGCAGGCCCCCAGGCCCACGGCCAGTGCCGCGATGGCCGCACCGGTCAGGATTTTCTTCAGCATGTGATCTGCGTTCCTCTCTGAACTGCAGGGACCCCCGTTGGTCGCACCCGCGCCCTCCCCGGCGTCGGATCGGGTACGTCGTCGTCCCGGCTCTGTGGTCCGTCGAATTATGACGGCTCCGAAAAAATATCCATCGAGGGGGGTTTTGTCTATAGCCACGTCAAAATTGCGCCCCCGGGCCTTTGCGCCCCTGCGCCGCGCGCCCCGCGCCACTTCGCCTCGCGCCCCCGCGCCCCTTCATCGGCGCCAAATGGCACCACCCAACGCACCCACCAACACTTCGCCGCCACCCAAGCGCGCCCCGCCCCCGCGGGCACCCCGCGCCCCTTCATCGGCGCCAAATGGCACCACCCAACGCATCCCCCGACACTTCGCCGCCACCCAAGCGCGCCCCGCCCCCGCAGGCACCCCGCGCCCCTTCATCGGCGCCAAATGGCACCACCCAACGCACCCAGCGACACTTCGCCGCCACCGAACGCAAGAACGGGCGGGATGCCGCAGCATCCCGCCCGTCCCCGCGCCCGGGTCACGAGACCTCGACGGACTCCTTCGCGGTCGCGGCCTTCGCGCGCCGGCGGGCGAGCAGGCGGTTGCGCCCCGCGGCCAGCAGCACCACGAGCAGCACCGCGTAGATGGTGAGCACGATCGGCCCCTGCAGCAGAGTGGTCAAGTCGCCGTTGGCACTCATCGCGGCATCCCGCAGGCTCGTCTCGGCCAGCGGCCCGAGCACCATGCCGATGATGAGTGGGGCGAGCGGGTAGTCGTGCGCCCGCATCACGAAGCCGAGCAGTCCGATCGCCAACAGCAGCAGCAGGTCGAATGTCGCACCCGAAGTGGCGTAGATGCCGAGTCCGCAGAACACCGCGATCGCGGCGTACAGGTACGGGCGGGGGATCAGCAGCAGCTTCGCCCACAGCATCGCGAACGGCAGGTTCAGCACCAGCAGCACGATCATCGCGATGAAGAAGCTCGCGATGAGCGCCCACACGAGGTCGGGCGAACGCTCGAACAGCAGCGGGCCGGGCTGCAGCCCGTACTGGCGGAACGCGGCGAGCATGATGGCCGCGGTGGCCGACACCGGCAGACCGAGCGCCAGGAGCGAGCCCATCGCCATGCCCGTGGTCGAGTTGCCCGCCGCCTCGGGCGCCGCGAGGCCGCGGATCGCCCCCTTGCCGAACATGGGGTTCTTTCGGCGCGCGTCGAGACGCTTCTCGAGGCCGTACGACAGGAACGTCGGGATCTCGGACCCGCCCGCGGGGATCACGCCGAACGGCAGGCCGATCGCCGTGCCGCGCAGCCACGCGGGAGCCGCCTCGCGGAGTTCGCGCCGCGTCAGCCAGGGCCGCCCCGACGGCCGGACCATCGCCCGCCCCCGCACGTGCCGCTCCAGCGCGGCGACGTGGATGACTTCGCCGAGGGCCAGGATGCCGACGGTCACCGTCACGAGCGAGATGCCGTCGAACAGGTTGGGCGAGTCCAGCGTGAAGCGCGGCGTGCCGGTGACGCCGTCGATGCCGACCACCGCGATCCCGAGGCCCAGGAACAGCGAGGCCAGTCCCTTCGCGGCGTTGTCGGTGACGACCGACGAGGTCGCCGCGAACGCGAAGATCGCCAGGGCGAAGAACTCCGCCGGCCCGAAGCTGCTGGACAGCCCGGCCAGCAGCGGCGCGAAGAACACCAGCAGGGATGCCGCGATCATGCCGCCGACGAAGGCGCCGATGGCCGCGGTGGCCAGGGCCTGCGCGGCCCGGCCGTTCAGCGCCATCTTGTGCCCCTCGAAGGTCGACGCGATCGCCGAGGCCTGACCGGGGGTGTTCATCAGGATGCCGGTCGTCGAGTCGCCGAACAGCCCGCCGAAGTACACGCCCGAGAACATGATGAACGCCGCGGTGGGGTCGAGCGAGAACGTCACCGGCAGCAGCAGCGCCACCGCCATCGACGAGCCCAGTCCCGGCATGACGCCGACGGCGGTGCCCAGGACGCAGCCGACGACGACCCAGATGAGGTTCTGCCACGTGAGAGCCCCGGCGAATCCCTCGCCGAGCAGGATCAGTGCATCCATGTCAGAAGCTCCATCCGAGGATTCCCGAGGGCAGGGACAGCCCGAGGCCCATGTCGAAGGCGATGTAGCTGAGCGAGCTGATCGTCAGCCCGACCAGGAGCGCGAAGAGCATCCGGCGCTGGCCGAATCCGCGCGCGATCCCGGCGAACAGCAGCGCGGCCGCGACGATCCAGCCCAGGATGCCGAGCACGAACGCGAACACGAGGAACGACCCGGCGACCCAGGCGAACGAGCGCCAGTCGACGCGCACCGCGCGATCGCCGGTCTGCTCCTCGTCGGCCGTGGGCGTGACCAGTGCCCCGCGGACGGCGCCCACGGCGAGGATGCCGGCGAACAGGAACAGCCCCGCCGCGATGATCCCCGGGAAGAACTGCGGCCCGGGGAAGGCGGCGTTGGCGGGCACCCTCATGGTGACGATGCCGACGAGCAGGTACACCGCGAAGGCGACGAGCACTCCCGGCATGATGAGCGCCTTGGCGATGCCGCGCAGACCGCTGCCGCGCTGGAAGCGCAGGCGGTCGCCGACCGTCGCCGAGACGGACGTGGGGTTGTTGGACGGCATCACAGGCCCATCTCCTCGTACAGCAGCTCGATGCGCTCGCGCTCGTCGACCAGGAAGGCGTCGAGGTCGGCGCCCGTGATCAGGCGCTCGGTCCAGTGGTAGCGGGCGCGGGCATCGGCCCACTCGGGCGTGGCGACCGAGTCGAGCACCAGCTCGGTGAGCCCGTCGACTTGCTCGTCGCTGAGTCCGCTCGGGGCGGCGAGCATGCGCCAGTTGGTGAGGCCGACCTGGTACCCCTGGTCGACCGCGGTGGGGATGTCGATGCCCTCGATGGGCTCGGCGGCGACCAGCGCGAGGGCGCGCAGACGGCCGGATTCGATCTGGTCGATGTTGTCGGGGTACCCGCCCGCGGCCGCCTGGGCGGTGCCGTTGAGCAGGGCCTGGATGGCCTCGCCGCCGCCGTCGGACGAGATGTAGGTCATGTCGACCGGGGCGATCCCGGCGGCGAGCGCGAGTTCGGCGACGACCAGCTGGTCGAACGACCCTCCCCCGGTCCAGGGCAACGCACGAGGGTCCTGCTTCCAGGCCGCGACGAGGTCGTCGAGGCTCTGGTAGGGCGAATCCGCGGGGACGACGATGACGTCGTACTCCCCGACCATGACGGCCAGCGGCGTGACGTCGTCGAGGGTCGCGGCCGAGCCGAACTGCACGGTCGCGGCCAGCAGGCCGGTGCCGCCGACGAGCAGGTTGCCGGGCTGCCCCGAGAGCACCGAGACGTTGCCCAGGGCGATCGTGCCGCCCGCGCCGGGCATGTTGACCACCTGGACGTTGTTGACCAGGCCGTTGGCCTTCTGCGCCTGCTGCAGCTCGCGCGCGACGCCGTCCCATCCGCCGCCCGCCGCCGCGGGGGCGATGATCGTCATCGAGGCGTGGATGTCGTCGCCGGCGGATGCCGAGGTGATCGAGCCGTACGAGGCGACGGCGATGGCCGTGGCGGCGACCGCTCCCCCCGCGATGCGGCCGATCCATCGGCGACGCGGCCGGTCGGCCGGTGGATGGTCAGGGACAGATGAGAGCGT
Source organism: Microbacterium testaceum (assembly GCF_003075375.1). Taxonomy (GTDB): domain Bacteria; phylum Actinomycetota; class Actinomycetes; order Actinomycetales; family Microbacteriaceae; genus Microbacterium; species Microbacterium testaceum_E. The sequence continues at coordinate 24,009 of NZ_QDFT01000020.1, forward strand.
AGGCTCCGTCATCACAGCTCCTCCTTGCGAACGTCGTCGTTGCGCAGAATGCGACGACGCTCTCAGCCGGAGCGGGCGCAGCGCACCCCCCGGTCGCTTTGTGCTCATATTGCGTGCGAAAGAGAGCCCCCATGCGCGAGTCCCTGTCCCCGGCCACCGCCCGGGTCGTACGGCGCGCGCTCGTGGTGCTGCCGAGCCTGATCGTGCTCACGGCGGTGGGCCTGACCACCGTGATCGCCGCGTCCGTGCAGGAGCGCCGGATCCGCGACGACACGGCCGATCGCGTCTTCGACGTGGCCGCGGGTCTCGCCGAGCTGGACGACGTGCGGGCGGCCGCGGCGAGCGTCTCGGCATCCGGCGCACCCGCTGATCTGGCGGACGCCGTCGACCTCGCCCCGGCGACCACCGTGCTGCAGCCCCTGGCCGATCTGGTCGAGCGCACGACCGGGGTGTTCTACGTGGTCGTGACCGACGACGAGGGGGTGCGTATCACCCACCCCGACACCGCCCAGCGCGGCCGTCAGGTCGAGACGGCCAACGCGAGCGTGCTCGCGGGCACGCCCTTCCTGGGCACCGAGACCGGCCCGTCGGGCAGCTCGCTGCGCGCCAAGGTGCCGATCCGCGACGGCGACGCCGTGGTCGGCATGGTCGCGGTGGGGGTGCTGGAGTCGCGGATCCTGTCCGAGCGCGACGAGGCGCTGGGGGCGCTGCTGCCGTGGAGTCTGGGGGCTCTCGTGGCCGGCACCCTGGCGTCGTCGCTGCTCGCCGCGGCGATCGAGAGGCGCTTCCGCCGCGCCGACGCGCTCGCCGCCGAGCAGGAGCAGACCGCGCGCACGGTGACGGCGTTGCGCGAGCAGGCGCACGAGTTCGGCACGCGCCTGCACGTGCTGCACGGCCTGGTGTCGCACGGCGACACGCGTGACGCGCTCGCCTACATCTCGGACGCCGTCCCGACGCTGACCCCGCGAGAGCCCTCGGACACCCGGCTCGGCCCCTCGGTCGTCGGGGCGAGTTTCGAGGCCCTGCGCGCCGAGGTGTCGACTCTGGGCGCCCACCTCGAGGTGCAGGTCGACCGCGGTCTGCCGGTCGACGAGACCGTGCTGATGGTGCTGGCGAACCTGTGCCGCAACGCCGCCGAGGCGGGCGCCTCGCGCGTGCGCTGCACGCTGTCGCAGGTGGGTGAGACCCTGCACGGCGCGGTCGACGACGACGGACCGGGGCTCGACGCCCGCGACATCGAGCGGGCGTTCGCAGCGGGGTTCTCGTCGAAGAGGGATGCCACGGGCACCGGCCGCGGGATCGGTCTGGCGCTCGTGCGCCGTGCGATCGGCGACCGCGGCGGCGAGATCCTGGTGGGCCGCTCGGCGTTCGGCGGGGCGCGCTTCGCGTTCGAGATGGCGGTGCCGCGGTGACGGCGCCGGCGATCCGGGTGCTCGTCGTGGACGACGACGCCGCAGCCCGGGCCCTGCACGGACGCTCGATCGACGAGGTGCCGGGTTTCCGCCTGGTCGGCTCGGCCGCGACCGGTGAGGCGGCGGTCGCGCGCGCCCGTGACGGGGTCGATCTGGTGCTGCTCGACATGCGCCTGCCCGACATCAGCGGGGTCGAGGTGCTGCACCGGCTGCGCACCCTGGGCGCGCAGGGCCTGGACGTGCTCGTCATCAGCTCGTCGCAGGACCAGGTGACCGTGCGTCAGGCCCTCGCGGCGCATGTGGTGGGCTACCTCGTGAAGCCGTTCACGCAGGACGTGCTGCGACGCCGCCTCGACACGTATCGCGAGGAGCGCCGCGCCCGCGCCGAGGCCGACCGCGACCGGGCGCTGTCGCAGAGCGACATCGATCGCCTGCTGGGCGCCGGCAGCGTACGGGTGCCCGAGCGGACGTCACCCGGGTCGCTGCCGAAAGGGCTCGCCGAGGTCACCCTCGACCGGGTGCGCGAGAGCCTCGATCCGGTCTCGTTCGCGTCGGCCGCCGAGGTCGCCACGGCGTGCGGGCTGTCGCGCGCGACGGCCCAGCGGTACCTGGAGCACCTCGTCGCGACCGGCGTGCTGGATCTCGCGCACCGCTACGGAGCGCGCGGACGCCCGCGGATCCTGTACCGGCTCGCTCCGCCGCCACCGGACTGAGGAGTCGCGCGGCGGTCGGTCCGGAAGCGACGGGGCCGAAGCGCGGGGCACCCCGCGTGGTCAGGCGCGCTCGTCGCGGTCGGCGCCCGACCACAGGTCGCCGCACTCGACCAGCTCCGCCTCGCGAGCGATCAGGTACGGACGCGCGCCGACATCGCCGCTCACGGCGGCCGACAACGGGGCCCAGTGCTCCCGCCCCAGCAGCACGGGATGCCCCGGCGCACCGTCGTACGTCGCCTGCGAGAGTGCGTCGGGCGCAGCCCGTCGCCGCACCCGGGCCACCGCGGCGGGAACGATGTCGGGGGTGTCGACCGGCAGCACGAGAGCCGCGACCGCGTCCCCCTCGGCGAGCGAGCGCAGCCCCGCTCGCAACGACGCCGCGACCCCCGTGGCCCAGTCCTCGGCCCGCACGACCGACACCCCCGCCGGCACGAGCGCCGTCGCCTCGTCGGCGGCGGCGCCGAGCACGACGGTGACGTCGCGGCATCCGCCCTCGAGCAGGGATCGCACGCCCAGCGCCAGCCACGGCGTGCCCGCCGCGGTGCGCGCGAGGGCCTTGGGCCCGCCGAAGCGCCGCCCCGCCCCCGCGGCCAGCACCAGTCCCGAGACGGCGGCAGAGGGCTCGGGCGGCATGGTCACGACAGCGTAGCGTGCGCGAAACACGCCCCGACTACGGTCGCGTCCATGCTCGATCTGGCCGCCGACCTGGTGCCGTTGATGGATGCCGGCGTCCCCGTCGCAGCCGTCACGGTCACCGCGGTGGTGCGCAGCGCCCCGCGCGGCATCGGCGCCACCCTCGCCGTCACCCGCGACGCGCGCGTGATCGGCTCGATCTCGGGCGGGTGCGTCGAGAGCGACGCCGTGATGCTGGGCCTCGACGCCCTGCGCACCGGAACGGTCCGCCGCGCGCGCTTCGGTTTCACCGCCGACGGGACCGTCACCCCCATCGCCGCGGGGCTCGCGTGCGGCGGCGCCGTCGACGTCGTCGCCTACCCCCTCGACGCCGACGCGCGACCCGCCCTCGACGCCGCGCGAGCCGGGCGAGCCGCGACCCTCCGGCTCGAGCTCGACGGCGAGCCCCTCGTGCTGCACCGCCCCGCCGCTGCCCGACTGATCATCCTCGGCGCCGGAGAGCACGCGGCGGCCCTGTGTCGCGTCGGCGCCGCCGCCGGGTTCGCGGTGACCGTGTGCGACGACTGGGCCCTGCTCGCCACGCGGGAGCGTTTCCCCGAGGCGGCCGAGGTCGTCGTCGCCGCCCCGCACGAGTACCTCGCCACCCTCGACGACCCCGACGAGCGCACCGCCGTGTGCGTCCTGACGCACGACGAACGCCTCGACGTCCCCGCGTTGCGCGCAGCCCTGCGCCTGCCGGTGGGATTCGTCGGCGCGATGGGCGCGCGGGCGACCGTGAACCGCCGCGCCCAGCTGCTGCGCGCGGCCGGGGTGACGGATGCCGAGCTCTCGCGCCTGCACTCCCCCCTGGGGCTCGACCTGGGCGGGTCGTCGCCCGAAGAGACGGCACTGTCGGTGATCGCCGAGATCGTGGCATCCCGTCACTCCGCCAGCGCCCGGCCGCTGCGCGAGGGCACCGGCGCACGCCTGCACGGCGGGGCGACGTCCCGCGCCGACGAGGGCGCGGTCTTCTGCGGCGTGAGGAGCGCATGAGCGTCCTCGTCGTACGCGGGGCGGTGGCGGTCCTCGAAGACGCCGGCCGCGTGCGCACCGGCGACGTCATCGTCGTCGACGGTGCCGTGGTCGACGACGCCGACACGACGGACGCCGAGATCCTCGACGCGAGCGGATGCGTGGTCACCGCGGGGCTGGTCAACGCCCACCACCACCTGCTGCAGACGGCATTCCGGACGCTGCCGGGAACGCGCGGCATCCCGATGCGCGAGTGGCTGCCCGCCATGGCGGCGGCCTACAACGCCGCGGGGATCGACCCCGAGCTGACGGGGCTCGCCGCTCGGGCGGGGCTCGCCGAGGCGCTGCTGAGCGGAGTGACGACCGTCGCCGACCACCATCTCACCTGGCCCTCGGGCGCCGACACGGTGGGCATGGCGCGGGCCGCCGCCGCGGCGGCGGCCGATGTCGGCGCGCGCCTCGTCTCCGTCCGCGGAGCCGCCCGCGACGACCCGCAAGAGGCCGCGTCCTCGGCCCAGGCGATCGTCGACGCCCTCGTCCCCGACCGTCCCGGCGGCGTCTCGGCCGACGGCATGCTGCAGGTCGCCGTCGGTCCCGCGGGCGTCCACAGCGACCCCCGCGAGACCTTCGACCTGCTCGGCGAGGTCGCCCATCGCCACGGACTGCGCCGACGCACCCAGGCGAACGAGGTCGTCGACGTCGAGATCGCCCTCGAGCGGTACGGCCGCCGCCCCCTCGACCTGCTCGAGGACTGGGGATGGCTCGCCGCCGACGTCACCCTCGCCCACCTGTGCGACGTCACCCCCGACGAGATCGGACGGGTCGCGGCATCCGGGACCTCCGCCACCCACGCCCCGGGATGCGACGTGCCGATGGGATGGGGGGTGGCTCCGGTCCGCGCGCTGCGCGACGCCGGGATCGCCGTCGGACTCGGAACCAGCGGCGGCGGCAGCAACGACGCGGGACACCTGCTCGCGGACGCCCGCCTGGCGATGCAGGTCTCGGCCCTCGTGGGGCCGCAGCTGCCGGCATCCGAGGTGCTGTCGATGGCGACCTCGGGATCGGCCGACGGACTGGGGCGGACCGAGCTCGGTCGCCTCACGCCGGGATCGGCCGCGGACCTCTGCCTGTGGGATGTCTCGGGCGTCGCCGACGCCGGGGTCGCCGATCCCGTCGCGGGGCTGCTGTGGGCCTCGCCCGGGCGGCGCCCCCGCACCGTCGTCGTCGGCGGACGCGTCGTCGTCGACGCCGGACGACTCGTGCGCGCCGACGAGGGCGAGATCGTCGCCCGCCTGTTCGAGAGGGTGACACGATGACCTCCATGGCACCACCGGCACCGCTTCCCCCCGCCGAATCCAGCGACGAACGCCTCGGCGCGCACCTGCGGGGCCTGCGCAAAGCGCGCGGCCTCACCCTGACGCAGCTCGCCGAGGCGGCCGATCTGTCGCACCCGTTCCTCAGCCAGCTCGAACGCGGGCTGGCGCGACCCAGCATGGCCAGCCTCGAGCGACTCGCCCGCGCCCTCGGCACCAGCCGCGTCGAGCTGATCGCCGGCTCCGAGCCCCCGCGTGCGGAGCAGGACTGCCGGCCGTCGTTCGTCGCCGCGGGCGAGGGGGTCATCGGGCCCTACGCCGAGGGCACCGCGCGCCTGCTGGCCGAGGGACCGCGCCGCTTCGAACCGCTCGAATTCACGGGGTCGAACGGCGCGCCCGGCGACCACTACGTGCACGACGAGGACGAGTTCCTCACGGTGCTCGAGGGGGCGATCGTCATCTCGTTCGGCCCCTTCGGCGAGCGCTCGCTGACCGTGGGCGATTCGGTCTACTGCCGCTCGGGCACCCCGCACCGGTGGCACTCGCCCGACGGTTCGACGTACCGCCTGCTCATCGTGAAAGAAGTGGTCCACGGCGACGGCGCCGCGGTGTGATCGTGAAAGAGGACGCATGAGCGCAGGAGTGACCTTCGAGGCCGTCGTGACCGGACGCCGCGATGCCGCGGACGGTGTCGTCGTGCTCGACCTCGAGCGGGCGACGGGGACCCTTCCGCACTGGGCGCCCGGGGCGCACATCGACGTGGTGCTGCCCGGCGGCATCGAGCGGCAGTACTCGCTCTGCGGCTCGCCGGCCGCGCGCGGCACCTGGCGCATCGGGGTGCTGCGCGAACGCGAGGGTTCGGTGTGGCTCCACGACAACGCCCACGTCGGCGCGACGCTGCGCGTGCGGGGACCGGCGAACCATTTCCTCTTCGCCCCCACCGCGGGGCGGTCGTACGTGTTCGTCGCGGGCGGGATCGGCATCACGCCGATCGTGCCGATGATCGAGGCGGCCGAGGCCGCGGGGGCGATCTGGACGCTGCTGTACGCGGGGCGGTCGCGCCGCACGATGGCCTTCGTCGACGAGCTGGTCGAGCGCTACGGCGAGCGCGTCGAGGTCTTCGCCGCCGACGAGGGACACCGGCTCGACCTGTCCGCGCGCTTCGCCACCCCGGCCGCCCGTACCGTCGTCTACGCGTGCGGCCCCGCGCGCCTTCTCGAAGGCCTCGAGGATGCCATGGCCGGCTGGCCCCGCGGCAGCCTCCACCTCGAGCGGTTCGAGGCGAAGGTGCTCGGGCCGCCGGTGTGGGCAGAGGCCTTCGAGGTCGACCTCATGATGTCGGGTCTCACCCTGACGGTGCCGCCGGAGCGCTCGATCCTCGACGTCGTCGAGGAGGCGGGCGCGGTCGTGCCCTCGAGTTGCCGGGTCGGCACCTGCGGGACATGCGAGGTGCCGGTGATCGACGGCGAGGTCGAGCACCGCGACTCGGTGCTGTCGCCGGAGGAACAGGACGCGAACCGCTCGATGATGGTGTGCGTCTCGCGCGCCGCGTGCGGGCGGATCACGCTCGAGCTCTGACCCCGAGGGCGCGGCGCCGGCAGCTCGGCATCCGGCGCCCTCGACGTGCCCCGGCGGGCGCGACCCGTCACGGGAACAGGAGGATGCCGCGAGCACAGGGCCATCGGCGCAGTTTCGGCCTGTTCTCGCGACAACCCCTGTTCTCGTCGCACGATGACACCCGCGAGCGGTCAGCCCGGCGCCCAGCGCGGATCGCGCGCACAGTCCTCGTGGCGCAGAGCGAGCGCCGCCCGGACCTGGCGGCAGCGCGCGCACCGGCGCGCGCCCGCGCCAGCCTGTCCGACAACTTTGTCGAGAGGGTCACGCGGGGGAAATACAGCGGAAACGCGTGATTCCTAGCATCGGATCAACGCCGGATGTTGGTCACACCAACACTGACGCAGCCGCCCTCGGCGACCCGCCCCGTTGCCGTGGCTCCCGTCTCGCCACTCGCCCGAACGTTTCCCGGAGGCCCCCGTGTCCGCCGTTCCACCCGTCTCGATCGCCGCACTGCGCGGCGTGCGCCTGACCTCGGGCGCCGTCGTCGACGTCGCGCTCGACGGCGACGAGGTGCTCGCGGTGGTCCCGGCCGGCAGCCCCCTGCCCGACACCGACGGCGAGACCCTCGACCTCACTGGCTACCTGCTCACCGCGGCCGGAGCCGAGCCGCACGCGCACCTCGACAAGTCGCAGTCGTGGGATGCCATCCGGCCTCCCTTCGGCGACCTCGAGCGCGCGATCGAGAGCTGGCACGCCTTCGCCCTGACCCTCGACGAGGACGACACGCTGCGCCGGGCCCGCTCCACGGCGCTGCGGATGCTGGCATCCGGGATCACCGCCGTCCGCACGCACGTCGACCTGCTGCGAGGGGACGACGCGCTGACCGGCGTGCGCGCCCTCGTGCGCCTGCGTGACGAGCTCGACGGCCTGATGGACATCGAACTCGTCGCCCTCGGCGGCCCCACGATCGCCGACGAGGTCTTCGAGGCCGCGCTCGACGCCGGGGTCGACCTCGTCGGCGGCGCGCCGCACCTCGCCGACGACCCGATCGCCGACCTCGAGCGCCTCATCGCCCTCGCGCGGCGTCGTGACGTGGGCCTCGACCTGCACGCCGACGAGAGCCTCGCCGGCGCCGACACCCTGGCCGCCTACGCGCGGGCCGTCACCGGGTGGCACCGTCCGCGCTCCGCCGGGCACTGCGTGCGCCTCAGCATGATGCCCGCGACCGCCCTCGCCGACCTCGCCGCCGACGTGCGCGCGGCCGACATCGGCGTCATCGCCCTGCCGATCACCAACCTGTACCTGCAGGGATGGGATGCCGACCACGCCGTGCCCCGCGGGATCGCACCGATCGGCCGGCTCAAGGCCGCCGGCGTGCGCGTCGCCGCCGGCGCCGACAACGTCCGCGACCCGTTCAACCCCGTCGGTCGCTGCGACCACCTCGAGACCGCATCGCTGCTCGTCAGCGCCGGACACCTCGCCCCCGAGGAGGCCCTCGCGGCCGTCACGACCGGGGCACGCGATGTGATGGGGCTCGCGATCGCCGGCCCCGTCGCCGGCGCGCGCGCCGACCTCGTCGCCATCCGGGCCGAATCGCTGGGCGACGCCGTCGCCTTCGCCAGCGCCGACCGCGTCGTGCTCCACCGCGGCCGGCTCGTCAGCCGCACCACCGTCTCGACCGAGACCGCGGCATCCGTCCCCACCCGATCCGCCGCACCCGCGACGGCGTCGTAACCCGCCCCAACGGAAAGTGAGCGCCCCCGTGACCTTGGCCTCTCCCGCCCCGGCATCCGTCGCGGATCCCACCGCGCCCCTGCTGGACTTCCGCAACGTCGCCATGACGTTCCCCAACGGCACCACCGCGCTCTCGGGTGTCGACCTCACCGTCGGCCGCGGCGAATTCGTCAGCGTCGTCGGGCCCTCGGGCTGCGGCAAGTCGACGCTGCTGCGCATCGCCTCGGGCCTCGAGTCGGCGAGCGAGGGCACAGCGACCGTCAACACCGACCGCATCGGCTACGTCTTCCAGGACGCCACGCTGCTGCCCTGGCGCGACGTGCGCTCCAACGTCGAACTGCTCGCCGAGCTCAACTGGCAGCCCAAGCGCGTGCGCGCGCCCAAGGCGCAGTGGGCGATCGACCTGGTCGGCCTGAACGGCTTCGAGAAGCACCTGCCCAAGCAGATGTCCGGCGGCATGAAGATGCGCACCTCGCTGGCCCGCTCGCTCACCCTCGACCCCGAGCTGTTCCTGTTCGACGAGCCGTTCGGCGCTCTCGACGAGATCACCCGCGAGCGCCTCAACGACGAACTCATCAAGATCTTCGTCGCCCAGCGCTTCGGGGGCCTGTTCATCACCCACTCGGTCTCCGAGGCCGTCTACCTCTCCACCAAGGTCGTCGTGATGTCGGGTCGCCCCGGCCACCTCGTCGACACCTTCGAGGTCCCCTTCGACCTGCCCCGCGACCCCGAGATCCGCTACACGGGCGAATTCGCGAAGCTCGTCGGCGAGGTCTCCCACGCCCTCCGGGAAGGACACTCATGAGCACCACCTCCGCAGAGCCGGTCGTCGCCGCGTCGGACGCGTCCACGGCATCCCCTCCTCCGCCCGTCGAGCCGCCCCGCCCGCGCGCGGGCGCCCGCCGCCGGGGCTTCGGCGCCAACGCGGCCCTCGTGGGCCCGCCGCTCGGGGTCCTCGTCGTGCTCATCGGCGCCTGGTACGGCGTCTCGATCGCGCTCAGCGCCTCGGGCAAGGGCTTCCTGCTGCCGATGCCGCACGAGATGTTCACCCTCGGCTTCTTCGACCCGCAGGTCGGCGCCGACATCTGGGTCGCCCTGTTCCGCACGACGGGCGTCGCCCTCACGGGACTCGCGATCGCGATGGTCATCGGCATCGGCTGGGCGATCGCGATGTCGATGGCCCGCTGGATCGAGCGCTCCACCTACGCCTACGCCGTGGTGCTGCAGTGCATCCCGATCCTCGCCCTCGTGCCGCTCGTCGGCTTCTGGTTCGGCTACGAGTTCCTCGCCCGCGTGATCGTGTGCGTGCTGATCGCCCTGTTCCCGATGGTGTCGAACACCCTGTTCGGCCTGCAGTCGGTCGACAAGTCGCAGCGCGAGCTCTTCCGCCTGCAGAAGGCCGACCGCTGGACGGTGCTCACCAAGCTCACCCTCCCGGCGGCCCTGCCCTCGATCTTCGTCGGCATGCGCACCTCGGCCGGTCTGTCGGTCATCGGCGCGATCGTCGGCGACTACTTCTTCCGCCGCGGCGAGCCGGGCATCGGTTCGCTGATCGCCAACTACCAGTCGCGCCTGCAGAGCGCCGAACTGTTCGCCGCGATCCTCGCCGCCTGCCTGCTCGGCGTCGCGATCTTCGCCCTCTTCGGCTGGCTGTCGAAGGTGGCCGTCGGCCGCTGGTACGACAGCACGCTCTGACCCGACCCCGGATGCCACGCCTCCCCCGCACGCGATGTGCGGGGGGCGGTGTCCGGCGTTCCCGAAAACACCGTTTCCGTCCCACGCACCGACCTGTACCCGACAGCCACACCGTCACAGAAAGCGAACCAGCATGCAGCGCTCCACCCTTCTCCGCGGCACCGCCGTCACCGGCGCCGTCGCGATCGCCCTCACCCTGACCTCGTGCGCCGGTAGCGCCGCCGAGAGCGCCCCCGCCGCCGACATGGAGATCGGCTCGGTCGACCTCTCGACGGATTGCCCCTCGACCGTCGTCATCCAGACGGACTGGAACCCCGAGGCCGAGCACGGTCACCTCTACGAGATGATCAAGGACGACTACACGATCGACGCCAACACGAAGGCGGTCACCGGTCCCCTCATGTCGGACGGCGAGTACACCGGCGTCAACCTCGAGATCCGCGCCGGCGGTCCCGCGATCGGCTTCCAGACGGTGTCGGCCCAGATGTATCAGGACGACGCGATCACCCTCGGCTACGTCAGCACCGACGAGGCGATCCAGCTCTCGGGCACGACGCCCACCAAGGCCGTGTTCGCCCCCCTCGACATCAGCCCGACCATGGTGATGTGGGACCCGGCGACCTACCCGAACGTCAAGACGGTGGATGACGTCAAGGGCGCTCTCTCGGCGAACGGCGGCGTGTGGCGCTACTTCGACGGATCGGCCTACATCGAGTACCTCAAGAGCGCGGGCCTGGCCGACTCGGCCATCCTCGACGGCTCGTACGACGGCACGCCGTCGAACTTCGTCGCCGCCGGCGGCAAGGACATGCAGCAGGGCTTCGCCTCGGCCGAGCCGTACGTCTATCAGAACGAGGTCTCGGCGTGGGGCAAGCCCGTCGACTTCGCGCTCATCCACGACGCCGGATGGCAGACGTACCAGTCGTCGGTGTCGGTCAAGGCCGGCGACTTCGACAAGCTCAGCCCCTGCCTCGAGAAGCTCGTCCCCGTGCTGCAGAAGGCGGGCGTCGCGTACTACAAGGACCCGTCCGCCGCGAACGACCTGATCCTCAAGCTCGTCGACGAGTACGCCACGGGCTGGACGTACACACAGGGCGTCGCCGACTACTCGGTCAAGACGCAGGTCGACCTGGGCCTGGTCGGCAACGGCCCCGACTCGACCTACGGCAACTTCGACGAGGGTCGCTTCGACGACTTCTTCACCAAGGCGAGCAAGGTCTACACCGACCTCGGCACCCCGCCGGCATCGGGCTACACCCCGGCCGACCTGTACACGAACCAGTTCATCGACACGTCGATCTCGTTCTGACCCGACGGCCCGGTCCGCCTCGCGCGGGCCGGGCCGTCCGGTTTCTCCGCGAGACAGCATCCTGCTGACGACTCGGCGTCATTCTGCGTCCGAATCGTCAGCCAGATGCGGTCTCACGGCCCCGACGCACCCCACCCCCACCGTTCCACCCGGAGACACCCCATGAGCGACACCGCCACCCGCGTCCTCTCCCTCGAGGACGAACTGCTCGACCTGCTCGGCCCCGCCGCGGTCAGCACCGAACCGCGCGTCCGCGAACGCGCCAGCGTCGACGGCTCCCCCATGTCGCCGATCATCGCGGCCAAACTCCCCCTGGGTCTGGCCGACCTCGTCGTCTTCGCCGCCGACGCCGAGCAGATCGCCACGGCCGTGGCCGCGGCATCCCGTCACGGAGTCCCGGTCACCGTCCGCGGCAAGGGCACCGGCAACTACGGCCAGGGCATCCCGATGAGCGGCGGCCTGGTGATCGACACCACCCGCGCCAAGGCCATCGTCGAGGTCGGCGACGGGTACATCACCGCCGAGGCCGGCACCCCGATGGTGCTGCTCGAGCAGGCCGCGTGGGCGGCCGGGCAGGCGCTGTGGATGTATCCCTCGACCGCGCAGTCCACGATCGGCGGCTTCCTCTCGGGCGGCTCGGGCGGCACCGGGTCGATCGAGCACGGCTCCAACGACCGCGGCTTCGTCGCCGCCCTCGACGTCGTGCACGCCGACGGCAGCCCCGAGATCATCCACGTCGAGGGCGACGAGGCCCAGAAGTACGTGCACAACTACGGCACGGCCGGCGTCATCGTCCGCGCGACCGTGCGCCTCGAGCCGCTCCGCGAGTGGCGGGGCCTGTGGGCGAGCTTCCCGGACTTCGCGGGAACGCTCTCGGTGGTGCAGACCATCGGCAACCTCGACCCCTCGCCACGGCTGGTGTCGGGCGACGGGCCCGAGATCTCGGCATCCCTCCCCGCCGACGAGGCCATCCCCGCGGGGCGCTCCAGCCTGCGGGTGATCCTGGATGCCGCGCAGATCGAGACCGTGACCGCGATCATCGAGGGAGCGGGCGGTCGCGTCGAGGCGGTGCGCGAGGGCCCGCAGGCCAGCATCCGCCTGTCGATGCTCAGCTACAACCACCCGATCGAGTGGTTCCAGAAGAGCCAGCCGCACGAGGTCTTCCACCTCGAGGTCGCGGGCGCACCGCTCGCCGACGATGTCGCCGCCGTCGAGGCCGTCTTCCCGGGGGCGCACCTGCACATCGAGTCGACGAAGGCCTTCCCGATCGGCATGCTCGCCGCGCCGTACGTCAGCGAAGAGGACGTCTACCGCGGGATCGCCGCCCTCAACGCGATCGGCGTGGGCGTGCACAACCCCCACCAGTGGAACGTCGACTTCAACGTCGAGCAGACCGCCGAGACCGCGCGCGTCACCGACCCGAACGGGCTGCTGAACCCCGGCAAGCTCGACCCCGACTACGCCGGTGCGCGCAAGGGAGCGATCATCTCATGACCCGGCTGCTGGCCGAGCTGAGCGGCCCCGCCGCCGCCGAAGCCCTGACCGAGCGCTCGATCGTCGTGCTGCCCACCGGCGCGATCGAGCACCACGGTCCGCATCTGCCTCTGGCGACGGATGCCATCGTCGCCGAGGCGTCGGCGACGGCCGCCGTCGCGCGGGCCGCGGCCCAGGGGCTCGACGTCTGGCAGCTGCCGACGCTGTCGATCACGAAGTCCGACGAGCACTCGTGGGCCCCCGGGACGCTCTGGCTCACGCCCGAGACGATGATGCAGACGATCGTCGACATCGGCCGTTCGCTGCTGACGACCCGCGCCCGCACGCTCGTCTTCCTCAACGGGCACGGCGGCAATGTCGCTTTGCTGAACGTGGCGAACCGGGAGCTGCGCCGCCGCTTCGGCCTGCGCACGTTCTTCATGCCCGCCGCACGCGTGCCCTCGTTCGACGGCACCGACGGGGGTCCGGACGAACACGGCACCGGCATCCACGCCGGACACAGCGAGACGAGCATGATCATGCACCTGCGTCCCGAGCTCGTGGATGCCACGAAGTTCGAGGCGACGGTGCCGGCGCACATCGGCGACTTCCGCCACATCGGCTTCAACGGCAAGCCCGTGACCTTCGGGTGGCTGTCGAACGACTTCGGGCCCACCGGGGTGCTCGGTGACCCGACCGGCGCCAACGCCGCCCACGGGGCTCGGCTGTTCGAGGACAGCGTGTCGTTCGTCGTCGAGGCGCTCGAAGAGATCAGCCGATTCGACTACACCGCGTGAGGGGCGCGGGGCGGGCACGACTCCTGCAGATCCGGCGTCTCTGCGACGAGAGCGCCCCGTCCTGCAGGAGTTGTGCGGCGGACGGGGCGGTGCGCCCGTGAGCGCGGCCGCAGAGACCGGCCCGGGCGTCCGCGCCTACGGCCAGGTGCTGCGCCTGCCCGGGGCGCGCAGCTTCGTCGCCGCGGGCATCCTCGCGCGGTTCCCCCGGGCGACCCTGTCGCTCGGCATCATCCTGCTCGTCTCGGCGGCGACCGGCAGCTTCGCCTCGGCGGGCCTGGTGGTCGCTCCCCTCGTCGGCGGGATGGCGGTCGCCGCGCCCCTGTGGTCGTCGCGCATGGATCGGCACGGACAGGCGCGCGTGATCCTGGTCTCGCTCGGATGCCTCGTGCTCGCGGCATCCGTCCTGCTCCTGCTCGTGCGGACCGGGGCGCCGTTCTGGACGTGGCTCCTCGCCGCCTTCGCGACGGGCGCGGCGACGCCGGATCTCACCTCGGCCGTGCGCGCGCGGTGGACGGTGCTCGCGCCGCCGTCGCAGCGCACCGCCGCCCTGGCCCTCGAGACGATCGCTGATCAGATGGTCTTCATCGCCGGTCCTCCCGCGATCACCGCGGTCGCCGCGGCCCTGGACCCGGGCGTGGCGATGCTCGGCTCGCTGGCGCTCGGCGTGGCCGGCGGCGTGTGGCTCGCCGCACAGCGCCGCACGCAGCCGACACCCGTCCCGGGGGTGCGCCGGAGCGGTCCGGTGCTGCCCCCGGCGGGCGTCGTCCCGATCGCCCTGGCGTGCATCGCGCTGGGCGGGGTGTTCGGCGCGTTCGACGTGAGCCTGGTCGGCTGGGCCGAGCTGAACGACCGGCCGTGGCTCGCCGGCCCCGCGTTCAGCGTCCTGGCGGTCGCGATCGCGATCGGCTCGGTCGTGACCGGGGCGCGGACATGGGCGCTCTCGCCCGCCGCACGCTACATCGGATTCGCGGCGTTGGCGGCGACGGTCGCGATCGCTCTTCCGTTCGCGCAGGGATCGGTTCCGGTGCTGTTCGGGACGATCCTGCTGCTCGGGCTGGCGGTGTCGCCGGTGATGGTGTCGGGGATCCTCGTGGCATCCGCCCGTGCTCCCGAGGGACGCGTGACCGAGACTCTCGCGTATCCCACCGCCGCGATGTCGCTCGGTGTTCCGATCGGTGGCGTGATCGCCGGAGCGGCCCTGGATGCCACCGGCCCCGCGACCGCGCTCGTCACCATCGCTGTGGCCCTGGCTATCGCCGCCGTCGTCGCCGCGTTCGGCGAGGCGCTGCTGCGCGCCGCGGGCGCGCGGGGCACGCGGGCGTGAGGCCCGGGCGGCCGCGGCGCCGCGCCGGGCGCCGCGGTGACGGGGCGCCGCGCGCGGTGACCGCGAGACGGCACCGTGCTGACGAGACGGTGTCAGAATGTCGCCGAGTCGTCAGCGGAGTGCAGTCTCGCGAGGCCGATGACCCTCGCGAGGGCGGCGCCCAGGTGGCGCAGCACCGACACGTGCCCGTCGTCGGGGTGCAGCTCGAGCGTCGCGCGCGGCAGGACGGCGGCGAGAGCCCGAGCGTGTGCGGGCGGGATCACCCGGTCGCGCTCCCCCTGGACGAGCAGAACGGATGCCGCCACCTCCGCCGGCGCGAACCCCCACGGCCGGGTGAAGGCGAGGTCGTCGTCGATGAGTCCGTCCGGTCCGTCGGCGTCGGCCGCTCCGGCGTCGGCTCCGAGCGACGCCCACTCCCCCTGCAGCGCGGCGTAGTCGGCATCCACGAATTGCGCCGGATCGAACTCGTCGGTCGCGGCGAAGCGTCGTCTGTCGTCCTCGCCGACCGCGGCGGCGCGGAGTCCGCCGGGCGCCTGCATCCCGGCGAACCACCACGGTTCGTCGACGAACGGTGCGGGCGACGCGAGAGTGACCACCGCGCGGACGAGCTGCGGCATGACCGCGGCGCACGCGAGCGCGTGCGGGCCGCCGCCCGAGGCTCCCACCGAGATGACGGATGCCACCCCCAGCCCCTCGAGCACCGGGCGGAGCCCCCGCGCGACGTCGACGACACGGCGTCCGGGCACCCGCGGCGACCCGGCGTAGGCCGGACGCGCCACCGAGACGACCGCGAGCCCGTGCGCCTCGGCCGCCAGGCGGACGGGCTCGAGGATGGCTCCGGTCTGCGGCGATCCGTGGTGCCACAGCACGACCTCCCTCCCGGCGATGTCGTCGTGCGAGGTGTGGACGTCGAGCCCGGCGATGGTCGTACGCATGCGGCCAGGTTCGCACAGTGGCCGGAGAAACCGCCGACTTATCTTCGCCTCGCGTGGGCGCCCTCGTCCGCTAGTCGCCCTGCCTCCGGACAAGGCGAACAGCGAGCAGAACGTGCGCAACCGCACACACCGCGAGGAGGGCAAGAACGACACCGGGAGTGAACGAGGGCACGTCCGCCTCAAACGCTGAGAGCGCGACGGGCGGCACCACGGCACTCAGAAGAGCACAAAAGAGGAATGATAATGAGAGCAGCGTCGCAATCCGCACTTTATCTTTCATGACCCCTCAGCATTTATAAGTCGTGAGACTAAAATTGAAGTCATCACCAATTTTATGCCAAGCGCCGTCTCCGTGCAGGTAGTTCTTGGCTTGAGTTGTGCCTCCCGACCCATAGAACCAGGCGCACACACCCCGGGCCAGGAGGTACCCGTCGGCGTCCTTAATTGCCGTGCGGGAGGAATCTCCGGGCCGCACAGAAAAAGTCACCCCCGTCGGACGTCCCGCCGAGTTGCTCCAGTCGGCGCCTACAAGGATAGGAAACTGCGAGTTCTTCGAGTTTGCGACGGTGCCACAGAATACCCATCGGCAGTCGCTTGCATATGCGGTTACGGGGACGAAGCATGCCAGCGATGTCGTCGCTGCCACGACCAGCGCGAGCAGTCGACGGCGCCATCCAGCTGACGAGGCCTCAGACCGCGAAGAGTGAGTGAACATGCGCTTACGCTCGCAGCGGCTGAGCCCCACAACCGATTTCCGGCCGATATCTCACCTCTGAGCTCACCTGCCCATCGCCAAGCGCTTGAAACGCCCTCATCTGCTCCCGCCTCGCTTTTGGTACGTGTCCAGACCTCGCCGCCAACCGCTCGCTAACGGGATCTGCATTTATCGGTCGGCATCCATCGGACGAAGGACGAACCTCCATTCGGATCCACCGACCGTCGAGACCCCTCAAAGGCTCCGGAGTTGCCGAAGCAGGACCGGGGCCGCAAGATCGCCGCGGCTCTCGGCGGCGGTACAGGTGTCATGCTGATCGAAAAGGTCACGAGGTCGATCTAGGCGATCAGCGTGATCACAGTGGACACTTCGTCGGCAAGAAGTCCGGCCTCGGCCGTGGGGAGGAAGGAAAAGCTCTCGACGAGCTGGAACGCGACGGGGGCGCACCCGTGATCCGAGACAAGGTACAACCGCATCCAGGGCCACCTTGATGCCCCCGATGCCGCCGTCGCGGCTGGCCGGACGGAATGGGCCGGTGGAGCCCGGGAGGCCTGCGACCTTGCCCGCCGTCAACGAACGGAGAGCACGACACGACTGCGGAGCGCGCGATCGAATCCGTCGCCGAGGCCGCCGCGCGGTCTGGCGACGCGCTGCGGGCCACCGACACGGCCGCCGCAGATCTCTGGGCATGAGGAGCGTCGCGGCGCGGGACGCGAGCGCGAACGACTACAGGATGACGCCGAACTCCTCGGCCAGCGCGGGGAGCTGGGAGTGCAGCACCGCCGACGCCTCGACGGCGAGCGGGTTGGTCGAGACGCCGTTCTCGTTGACGAGCTTTCCGCCGACGTAGACCTGCGTCAGGTTGCGCAGGCCGCACGCGAGCACGTAGCTGCGCACCGGGTTCCACAGCGGGCCGACATCGGGCTTGCGCGGGTCGACGACGACGAAGTCGGCGAACTTGCCCACCTCGAGGCTGCCGACGCGGTCGTCGACACCCATGATCTTGGCACCCCCGAGGGTGTGCAGGCGCAGCACGCGCTCGGGCATCATCGACAGCGGGTCGTGGGTGCGGGCGCGCTGCATGAACATGCCCATGCGCATGTTCTGCCATGGGTCGGCGACGTCGGTGCAGGCCTGGTCGTCCAGTCCCATACCGACCTTCATGCCCTGCTCCAGCATCTCGGGCACGTGGGCGATGCCCGACGCGAGTCGCCCGTTCGACGCGGGCTGCCACGACATGCTGGCGCCGCCGGCAGCGGCATCCCGGATGATCTCGGGCGTGGTCTGGATGAAGTGGCCGAACATCATGCCCGGCCGCAGCGCTCCGGCGTTCTTGTACAGCTGGAATTTCGTCTGCTGGTGCTCGATCGCCTCGTACGTCTCGAGGAAGTGCGCCTGATTGGTGACACCGAATCGGTCCATGACCGCCACCTCGATCTCGGCGGCGTCGGGGCGGGTCGACCACTGCACCTGGCCCATGATCGACGCGCCGAGCGCGATGTCGGGGTCCATCGCGAGGACGTGATCGAGCGAGGCCTCGAACCGGGCGAAGATCTCGTCGTCGGTGCCGACGGTGGCGTCCAGCGCGATGGAGTCGACGAAGCGCAGGCCCGCGTCGTGGCATCCGTCGGCCTGCCGGGTGTGCCAGGCGTGATCGCGCAGCTGCCCGCCGCCGTCGGCGCGTTTGCCGTCGATCATCGGCTCCCACGGCAGCAGCGGGTCGGTGAAGTTGTACGCCGTGGTGACACCGTTGGCGAGGAAATCGAGCGAGCCGTGCAGCGTCGCCCAGTAGATCTGGTCGGGCGAGGCGTTGTCGAGCACGCTGAACATCGAGGTGCACCAGCCGTAGAGCGTCTGGTCGACGCCGAGTCCGCGCGAGCCGCTGGTGAAGAGATGGCTGTGCGACGACACGAACCCGGGGGCGACGAACTTGCCGTCGACGTCCAGGGTCTCATCGGCGGTCAGGCCCGGATCGGGGTCGCCCGCGCCGATCGCGGCGATGCGTCCGCCCTGGACGAGCATGTATCCGCGTTCGATGTATCCGGGGTCGTCGGTGCCCGCGGGGACCGTGATGAGACGTGCGTTGATGACCAGGAGCGACATGTTGATGACGGTAACAATCGCGTGTTTCCGCGGTGTTCCGGCTGCTTTGCGGGTCGGTGGCGGGGGCTCGTCCCACTTTTCGCGGGGTATGTCCCGCTTATGGCCGCCCCGACGGGGCGCAAGCGACCAAAAGTGGGACGAGGTCTGCGGGGGTCGGCGCAGGAGCAGCAGGCAGGGGCGGGGAGGAGGAGGGCGTCCCACTTTTCGCGGGGCATGTCCCACTTATGGCCGCCCCGACGGGGCGCAAGTGACCAAAAGTGGGACAAGGTCCGCGGGACGATCGCCTCAGGCGAACGCCGCGCGCACGGCCGGCGCGACCTGCGCCAGCACCTCGTCGCGCGCGGGCGTCGACGGGAACACCAGGAACAGGTGCGGCACCCCCGCGCGACGCACGAACGTGACGGGGACCCCGGATGCCGTGAGCCGGCCGGCGTAGTCCCCCGCCTCGTCGACGAGCGGGTCGACGGCGGCCGCGACGATCACCGCGGGTGCCGAGCCGGCCAGGTCGTGGGCACGCAGCGGCGCCGCCTCGACAGGGACGACGACCGGAGCGCCACCGCCCGCCGCCGGAGCTCGACCGCCGGCACCGCCGCCCGCGGCATCCCCGACGTACAGCCCCCAGTACCACTGCATCCCCTTCGCCGTCAGCGGCAGGTTCTCGGTGTGGGCGCGGTAACTCGGGCGGCTCGGATCGGGGGCGTCGAGCACCGGGCACAGCAGCACCTGGACGCGGATGCCGGGAGCCCGCCCCTCCCGCGCGCGCAACGCCAGCGCGGCGGCGAGGTTGCCGCCCGCGCTGTGCCCCGCGACGCCGAGGAGCGCGGGGTCGACCAGCCCTCCCGCGCCGGAGGCGGCGAAGCGCAGCGCGCGCTCGAGGTCGTCGAGTCCGGCCGGAAAGGGGTGCTCCGGCGCGAGCCGGTAGTCGACGCTCAACACCTGCGTTCCCGTCGTCGCGGCGAGCGCGCGGCACAGCGCGTCGTTGTTGTCGAGGTCGCCCGCGACCCATCCCCCACCGTGGGCGAAGACGAGCGTCCCCCGGTGCGCCGCGCGAGGCCGGTACAGGCGCAGGGCGAGTCCGTCGGCATCCAGGTCGATCGATTCGAGGGTCTCGTCGTCGGGCAGGCGCACCCAGGACGGGTTCGCGCGTAGCTCGGCCAGGCGCGTCGCGTCGTCGGCGTCGGCGTCGGTGGCGCCCGAGGGGATCGTCCCCGCCTGCGCGGCCAGGCGCGCGAGATGCGCGCGCACGTCGGGGTCGGTGATGGCGGGATGGACGGCAGCGGTCACGGAAATCCTTGGGGAGGACGGGTCGGAATGCTTCGAGCGTAGGGTCGCGGATGCCGGTATCCCCCCGCCCGCGCGCACACTTCACGCTGCGGAAACACGCGCGTCGCCGAGCGCGGCGACGTCGGGCGTACCGTGACGGCCGAGGGCGCGCCCGACGCCCGCGGAAGGGATGCCATGTCGCAGCGCGTCATCGTCACGGGAGGGTCGGGCGGCATCGGCGCCGCGATCGTCGAGAGGTTCGTCGGCGACGGCGCCCGGGTCGCGGTGCTGGATCGCCGCCCGCCGGTCGGCGACTCGGCATCCCTCTTCTTCGACGTCGACCTGCGCGATCCCCTCGACACCCGCCGCGCGGTGGGCGAGGCGATCACCGCCCTGGACGGCGTCGACGTGCTCGTCAACTGCGCCGGGGTGTTCCAGCACGCCTCGCTGCTCGACATCACCGTCGACGACTGGGACCTGGTGCTCGAGGTCAACGCGCGCGCGACGCTGGTGACGATGCAGGCCGTCGCCCCCGCCATGCTCGACGCCCGCGGCGGCGCGATCGTCAACATCGCGAGCATGGCCGCCAAGCACGGCGGCGGTGGCGAGGGCCACTACGCCGCCTCGAAGGCCGCGGTCGTCGCCCTCACGCGCGCCGGAGCGCAGGAATGGGGATGCCACGGCATCACCGTGAACGCCGTCTGCCCCGGGTACGTCCTGACCGACATGGGCGCCGACACCCGCTCCGAGGCCGACATCGCCGCCTGGAGCGCGCGCTCGCCCCTGGGAAGACTCGGGATGCCGCAGGACGTCGCCGGAGTGACCCACTTCCTCGCCTCACCAGCCGGCGGGTACCTCACGGGTCAGGCGATCAACGTCACCGGCGGCATGATCATGCACTGACGGCCGCGGCCGAGTGAGTGTCGACGGGGTGGGCCGGGTGACGTGTCCACCCGAGGCTGAAAGGTCACGGTGACCTCGTCAACGGCGCCGCCTCGGTCGGCAACGCGATCATTCAGAATGAGGATGCTCTCCTCGCCCTCCCAGGCGGTGGGGCGCTCACCCTCGGCGGTGGCGCAGCGGCCGGTGAGCGAATCGAGATCGTCAGAGTCATTTTGAAGGAGACGCCATGAGTCAGCGGTTCTCCTACACGATGGACGGGAGCTCGACGGAGTTCGGGAGCGGCTTGCGCTCACCGAAAGAAGAGTTCGCGCATCTCCTCCGTCTGTTGCGCGAAGGTAAGCGCTCGACATTCATCGTCGGCCCCATCCCGGACGGCGTGCACTTCGTCGACCATATCCAGTACGGCGACCGGTCAGCCTATCTTCAATGCGCCGGAACCGCCGAAACGATGACGATCGAATGGCACCGCGTCGATGACGATGGCCAGGACCGTCACTACATCGTCGGCCGAGGAGGCGACCACTCCGGCGAACCGGACGTCGAGATCCCCTTCTTCAACGGGACGCGGACAGCCACGGTCTACCCCGACGAAGTCTTCGCCCTCGATGAGGCCACCGATATCTTCTTCTCCTGTTACGAGACCGAAACGCTTCCCCCCTCCTACGCCACCAGATTGTTCGATCTCGCGTGGCCGAAGCCGCAATCATGATGCTTCGATTCGACAGCGCGCGACATGCGGAACAGACCGCAGAGGCGTTCGACGCGGTCGAGTGTCGCGCGGCTCTGGGCCTGACGTCCCCGGCAGCCGTCGCGGCATCCCTCCCCCGTGTGTCACCGTGTGACGCGAGCCGGACGGCATCGACAGCCCGGCGTGGCAGCGTGGAGCGGGCACTCCGTCATCGAGACCGCCCGGGAGAGACCATGTCCGAGTACTTCGACCGCACCGCCGACAAGACCTACACGAAGGTCTACAAGAACGAGACGCCCGACATCCTCGCCGCGTTCGCCGCGTTCGATCAGGCCGTGTTCGCCCCCGAGGGTCGCGCCATCCCCCTGAAGTTCCGCGAGCTCATCGCCCTGGCCGTCGGCATCACGACGCAGTGCGTGTATTGCATCGACGGGCACTCGCAGAACGCCGTCAAGGCCGGCGCGACCGAGGCCGAGTTGGCCGAGGCCGCCTGGGTGGCCACCGCGATCCGCGCGGGCGGCGGCTACGCGCACGGACGCCTCGCCTTCAAGCTCGGCGAGGACGCCCGCCCCCACCAGCACTGACGATGTCGCCCCTCGAGGCCGAGGCGCTGGACTTCGTCCGCGCGTTGATCCGCATCGACAGCGTCAACACGGGCGACGCCGCGACCATCGGCGACGGCGAGACGCGGGCCGCCCTGTTCGTGCAGGCGCAGCTCGAAGAGGTCGGCTACGAGACCGTGCTGGTCGAGCCGCGACCCGGTCGGGCCAGCGTCGTCGCGCGCCTGGCCGGATCGGACCCGGATGCCGGAGCCCTCGTCGCCCACGCGCACCTCGACGTCGTCCCGGTGGATGCCGCCGACTGGACGCACCCGCCGTTCGGGGCCGAGATCCACGACGGCGTGCTCTACGGGCGCGGCGCCGTCGACATGAAGAACTTCGCCGGGATGCTGCTGGCGATCGCCCGGTCGTTCCGGCGGGACGGGATCGTTCCCCGCCGCGACCTCATCTTCGCGTTCTTCGCCGACGAAGAGGCCGGCGGCGTGTGGGGCGCGCGCTGGATCGTGCAGAACCGGCCCGAGCTGTTCGCCGGGGCGACCGAAGCGCTGAGCGAAGTGGGCGGATTCTCGATCCCGCTGCCCGGCGACCGCCGCGCCTACCTGGTCGCCACGGCCGAGAAGGGCGTGTCGACCGCGACCATCACCGCGCGCGGGCGCGCCGCCCACGGCTCCCGCCCCACCGCCGACAACGCCGTCGTGCGCCTGGCCCGCGCGGTCGGCGCCGTCGGCGCGCACACCTTTCCCGTCGTCCGCACCGCGACCCTCGAGCGGTTCGTCGAGACGTGGGAGCGCGCGGGCGGACGCTTCGGCGACCTGGGGTTCGCGGCATCCCTCATCGATGCGGGCATGCGCAACACCGCCTCGCCCACCGTGCTCGCCGCGGGCGGCAAGGCCAATGTCATCCCCGCCTCGGCGAGCGCGACGCTGGACGTGCGCATCGTGCCCGGGCAGCACGACGCGGTGCGCGCGGAGCTCGCCGAGGTCGTCGGCGACGACGTCGAGGTGACCTGGGCGCGTGACATCGAGGCCATCGAGTCCCCCGTCGACGCTCCCCTGGTCGACGTGCTGCAGCGCGCGATCGGCGCCGAGGATCCCGAGGGGGTCGTCGTGCCGTACCTGCTGCCGGCGAGCACCGACAACAAGCACCTCAGCCGCCTCGGCATCCGCGGGTACGGCTTCGTGCCGCTGCGTGTGCCCGCCGACTTCGACGTGTTCGGGCAGTTCCACGCCGCGGACGAGCGCGTGCCCGTCGATGCCCTGCACTTCGGCACGCGCGTGACCGCGCGCATCCTGCGCGAGGCCTGAGCGGGCGGTCGGCGCCGCGCGGCGTGCACCGGCCGTACCCGATGCCGCGGCACGCCGTCCACCGTGTTACCGCCCGAGGCGTCGCATTGCGATGCGTGGCAGGTCGTTTCGACGTGTGAACGGCCGCCTCGCGGCGCCCTTCGGCGCCGTCGTACCGTGACGCAACCCACCGGCGTCCCGCGCCGTACCGCCCTTGCGAGGAGCACGTCATGACCACCACCGCGCCGGCACCCGCCGACCGCACGGCGACGCCCGCCGGATCGACCGCCAAGGTCGACCTGGGGACGATCACCGTGGTCCCCACCCGTCACTGGTGGCGCTGGATCCTCAGCGCCCTGCTGCTGTTCGTCGTCGCCCAGTTCGCCTGGAGTCTCGTCACGAACGACCGGTACATGTGGGACACCTTCGCGCAGTACTTCTTCTCGGAGCCGGTGCTGATCGGTATCGGCTACACCCTGAGCCTGACGGCGATCTCGGCGGTCGTCGGCTTCGCCCTCGGCACGGTCCTGGCCCTCGGCCGCCTGTCGGCCTCGCCGCTGCTGAACGCCGTGGCCTGGGGGTACATCTGGTTCTTCCGCTCGGTGCCCCTCGTGGTGCAGATCATCGTCTGGTACAACCTCGGCTACCTGTACCCGACCCTGGGCCTGGGCACCCCCTTCACGACGGACTTCTGGATCGTGGAGTTCCCCACCGTCCAGCTGGTCAGCGCCTTCGCCGCCGCGATCCTGGGCCTGGGCCTGCACCAGGCGGCCTACTCGGCCGAGATCATCCGCGGCGGTCTCGTCTCGGTCGACCCGGGGCAGCACGAGGCGGCCGCCGCCCTCGGCATCCCGGCATCCCGTCGGCTGTTCCGCATCATCCTTCCGCAGGCGATGCGCTCGATCGTGCCGAACGCCACGAACGAGGTGATCGGCCTGGTCAAGGGCGCGTCGGTGGTCTTCGTCATCGCGATCCCCGAGCTGTTCTACGCCGTCCAGGTGATCTACAACCGCAACAGCCGGGTGATCCCGCTGCTGCTCGTCGCGGTGATCTGGTACACGCTCATCACCACGATCCTCAGCGTCGCGCAGTACTACATCGAGCGGTACTACGCCCGCGGCTCGGCCCGCGCCCTGCCGCCGACGCCCGTGCAGCGCACCCGCCGCTGGGTGGCCGCGCAATGGGCGCGCCTGGGCGACGACGACGCCCCGCCCGGTCCGAAGAGGCGAACGGATGCCGCGCGCCCGGCGCCCGAGAAGGGAATCCCGGCATGACCACCGCAACCGCCACCCGGGGTCTCGTCGAGATCCACAACGTGCGCAAGAGCTTCCACGGCACCGAGGTGTTGAAGGGAATCGACCTGACCGTGCAGCCCGGCGAGGTGGTCGCGCTGCTCGGCCCCAGCGGGTCGGGAAAGTCCACGCTGCTGCGCACCATCAACCACCTCGAGACCGTGGATGCCGGATCGGTCACCGTCGACGGCGAGTTCATCGGCTACGAGCTGCGCCACGGCAAGCTCCACGAGCTGCGCGAACGCGAAATCCTGCGCCGTCGCACGGAGGTCGGGATCGTGTTCCAGAACTTCCACCTGTTCCCCCACCTGACGGCGCTCGAGAACGTCACCGAGGCGCCACTCGCCCTGAAGCGCCTGGGCAAGGACGACGCCGCCGAGCTCGCCCGCGGTCTGCTCGACCGCGTCGGGCTCGCTCACAAGGCCGACGCGTACCCGCGCCAGTTGTCGGGCGGCCAGCAGCAGCGCGTCGCCATCGCCCGCGCGCTCGCGCTGCAGCCCAAGGTGCTGCTGTTCGACGAGCCGACGAGCGCCCTCGACCCCGAATTGGTGGGCGAAGTGCTCGACGTCATCCGCGACCTGGCGAAGCTCGGCACGACGCTCGTCATCGTGACGCACGAGATCGGCTTCGCGCGGGAGGTCGCCGACGGCGTCGTTTTCCTCGACGACGGGCACGTCATCGAACAGGGCGCTCCCGACGAGGTGCTGACGCGTCCGCAGCACCCGCGCACCCGCGAGTTCCTCGCCAAGGTGCTCGGCTGACGCCGCACCCCCTCTCACCAGACTCACCCGCACCCGCACACACACCACCAGGAGACACAGTATGGCTCTCAGTAAGAAACAGGGCATCGTCCTCGGCGTGATCGCCGCGGCCCTCGTCGCCGCCGTCGGCGTCGGCGTCACCGTCGGCCTGAACCGCCCGGCCGAGGCGGTCGCCGCGCCCGAGCCCTCGGCATCCGCGTCGAACACCCCCGCCGAATGGGTGCACACCGATGCCGTCCCCGAGGCCGTCGCGGCGCTGAAGGCCAGCGGCTTCCAGCCCATCGAACCGGGCAAGCTCACCGTCGCCGTCGGCGCGTTCGTCCCGCCGCTCAGCTATGTCCCCGAGGGAGAGACCCTGCCGTCGGGCACCGAGCCGAACATCGGCTCGCTCATCGCCGAGGGCCTCGGCCTCGAGTACAACCCGGTCGTGGTCGCGTGGGCGGACTGGCCACTCGGCATCCAGTCCGGAAAGTACGACCTGATCACGGCCAACGTCACCGTGACCGAGGAGCGCAAGGAGCTCTACGACTTCGCCAGCTACCGCCAGGACCTGCTGGGCTTCGCGGTCAAGGCCGACAGCGACATCGACAAGATCGAATCGGCGGACGACATCACGGGCCTGAAGATCGTCGTCGGCTCGGGCACCAACCAAGAGAAGGTGCTGCTCAACTGGAACGAAGAGCTCGTCGCCGCCGGCAAGGCACCCGCCGACCTGCAGTACTACGACGACAACGCGGCCTCGACGCTCGCCCTGCTGTCCGGTCGGGTCGACGCGACCTTCGGCCCCAACGCCACGGCCGCGTGGGCGTCGCGCGACACGGGTGAGACCAAGATCGTCGGCGTCGTCCCGGGCGGATACCCCCTGCAGGCCGACATCGCCGCCGGCACCAAGAAGGGCAACGGCCTGGTCGACCCCGTGCAGATCGTGCTGAACGAGCTGATCGCCGACGGGAAGTACGCCGAGGTCCTGAAGGCCTGGAACCTCGAGTCCGAGGGCATCTCGACCTCGCAGATCAACCCGCCGGGACTGCCCAAGCCATGACCCCCGCGCACGGCCCGGTCTCTCGAGGACCGGGCCGTGTCGCGCGTCACGAAGAGAAGAATGGATGCCATGACCCCCGCACCCTCGCCGACGCTCACCATCCGTTTCGTCGAACCCGTCGAGTACGCCGAAGCGGGCCGGCTCACGGCCGACGCCTACCGCCACAGCTACGACGGGCTGTCGGAGGCCTACCTGGCCTCGCTCGCCGACGTCGCCGGACGCGTGGAGCAGGGCGAGGTGTGGGTCGCGGTCGACGGCGACGAGATCGTCGGTACCGTCTGGACCCCGCGACCCGGCGAGCGCCTGTCCGAGCTGGCCGCCGAGGGCGAGCTCGACTTCCGTCAGCTCGCCGTCGCCCCGTCGGCGCGCGGGCGCGGCATCGGCGAGGTGCTGACGCGCCACGTCCTCGCGCTCGCCCGTGAGCGCGGAGCGACGCGCGTGGTGATGAACAGCGGCCCCGAGATGCTCGGCGCCCACGCGCTGTACCTCAAGATGGGCTTCCGCCGCCTGACCGAGCGCGAGGCGCCGATCGAGGTCGAACCCGGCCGCTGGCTCGACCTGCGCGCGTTCGCGTTCGATCTCTGACCGGGGCGCGGGGCGGGCTCCGGGCCTCGCCTCTTCGCGAAACAGCATCCCGCTGACAACTCGGCGACATCCTGCGCACGATTCGTCAGCCGCGTGCAGTCTCGCTGTGCAGGCGGGGTCGCCGCGGCGCGCGGGAAACGACGGGTGACACGGATGCCGCCCGCCCGCCGTTGCGCCTCGTGACCGTCGAGTTGCACCGCGCCCGCGACCGGCGCAGAGTGTCCCGGTGACCTCCCCCGCGACCCTGCCCGTCCCCCACGCCGACGCGACCGTCCTCGACAACGCCGCGTGGCATTCGCTCGCCGGTCCGCACGCCTCGTTCGCGATCGGCGGCGACCTGGTACGCCGGTATCCGGCCGACGTCGCGCCGTTCGTCGCGGTGCGCTCCTGGGACGAACCGGAGGTGTGGAACGCCCTGCGCGAGCTCGTCGGGCCGGGCGCCGAGGTCGGACTGTCGGGGTACGAGGGCGCGATCCCGGACGGATGGGAGTTCCTCGGGGGCGGCGAGGGCGTGCAGCTCGTCGAGACCGATGCCTTGCAGACCCGCCCCTTCGACGAGGCGGTCGAGCTCGGCGCCGACGATGCCGCCGAGATGATGGCGATCGTCGAGCGCAATCAGCCGGGCCCCTTCCGCCCCCGCACGTACGAGCTCGGCCGGTACATCGGCATCCGTCGCGGGGGTCGTCTCGTCGCCATGGCCGGTGAGCGCCTGCATCCGACCGGCTGGACCGAGATCAGCGCGGTGGCGGTGGATGCCGATCACCGCCGCCAGGGCCTCGCTTCACGCCTGGTGCTCGACGTGGCGTTCCACATCCAGCAGCGCGGCGATCGCGCGCTGATGCACGCCGCAGCCGGCAACGTCAACGCGATCGCCGCGTACGAGAAGCTCGGCTTCGCGCTGCGCAGGCGCAACCGCTTCGCGGCGGTGCGGACGCCGGCCTGAGAACCGGACGGTCCCGCCGGGTGGGGGCACGGCGGCGCATAATCAAGAACGCTCCGCTCGGTTCCGCGGGCCCCTCCGCTCAGCGCGCGGTGCGGCCGGCGGACCCGAGGCTCTCGGCGGCTTCGACGACGCGTCGGGCCATCGCCGTCTCGGCGGGCTTACCCCAACTGCGCGGGTCGTAGGCCTTCTTGTCGCCGTAGCGGCCGTCGATCTTGAGCACCTTGTCGTAATTGCCGATCATGTGGCCGGCGATGGACCGGGTGAAGGCGTACTGGGTGTCGGTGTCGATGTTCATCTTGACCACGCCGTGCGCGACCGCAGCGGCGATGTCGGCGGCGGACGAACCCGACCCGCCGTGGAAGACGAGGTCGAACGGCTTGTCCCGGCCGACCTCGGCGCCGATCACCGACTGGATCTCACCGAGGATCTCCGGTCGCAAGTGCACCGAAGCCGGGTTATAGACGCCGTGCACGTTGCCGAAGGTCAGCGCGGTCAGATACCGGCCGGCCTCCCCAGCGCCCAAGGCGGCGACCGTCTCGCGTGCATCCTCGATGGTGCTGTAGAGCTTGTCGTCGATCTCGTGCTCGACCCCGTCCTCCTCACCACCTACGACGCCGACCTCGATCTCGAGAAGCGTGTTCGCCTTCACCGACTCGTCGAGGAGTTCGCGCGCGACGGCCAGGTTCTGCGCGAGGGGCAGCGCTGAACCGTCCCACATGTGGGACTGGTAGAGCGGTTCGAGCCCGCGGGCGCGCCGCTCGATGGAATCGCGCAGGAGCGGCTGCACCCAGTCGTCGAGGTTTTCGAAGGCGCAATGATCGGTGTGCAGGGCGACGTTGACACCGTAGTCGGCGGCCACCTCATGCGCATAGAGGGCGAGGGCCTTCGATCCGCGCGCCCGGTTCTGGACGCGGTTGCCCGAGAGATAAAGCGCGGTGCCGACCGACACCTGGATGATCCCGTCGCTTTCCGCCTCGGCGAACCCCTGCAGGGCGGCATTGAGGGTCTGCGAGCTCGTGACGTTGATCGACGGGTAGGCGAACCCGCCCTCACGCGCCCGGTCGAGCATGTCGCGGTAGGCGTCGGGGGTGGCGATGGGCATCGGGATCTCCTTCGAAACGATGGTGAGGGGCGAGATATGCGGACGGCGTCGGCGCGGGACGGGGGCAGCGGCGCGCTATCGGCATCCGCAGGAATGACGGTGACGGAAAGTCGTAGGCACCTGGACGCGACGCGGCGGGGCGTCATTTCCAGAGATCCGCTGGAAGAGCAGGTCGACGGCGCGCTGGCCCATCTCCTCGACGTTCTGGGCGACCGTGGTCAGCTGCGGTTCGAACAGGTCCGCCCACTCGAAGTCGTCGTATCCGCAGAACGCCACGTCATCGGGGATGGCGAGGTGCAGCGACCGCAGACCGCGGATGGCTCCGATCGACATCGCATTATTCATGACGACGAGGGCGGTCGGCCGCCCGTGCGGTTCCTGGAATCGACGGATGACGGCATCCTGCGCGACCTCCGCCTTGGAGGCTCCGTTGAGGACGAGGGTCTCGTCGACTTCGATCTCGAAGTCAGCCAGGGCGCGGACGTATCCCTGATATCGCTCCGAGGTCGACCCCAATCCCGCCAGACCGGTGACGACCGCGACCTGACGGTGGCCCTTCTCCAGGAGGTGGTGGGTGAGCAGGTACGCCGAGTCGATGTTCTCGGGCGTGATCTGGTCGCAGTCGACCGGCGCGTTGCGGTCGATGAGGATCAGCGGCGTCTTGGAGGCGGTGATCTGCGGAATCGTCCGATACTCCGCACCCACCGATGGGGCCATGATGATGCCGTCGACCCGGCGGTCGAGGAACGATTCGACGACCCTCTTCTCCATGGTGGCGTCGTCGTGCGAGTCTCCTGAGATGAGCATGTAGCCGGCCTCGGTCACCTGCTTCTCGATGGCGTGCACGAGGGAGCCGAAGTAGGGATTGGTCAGAGCGGAGATCGACAGCCCGATCGTCTGCGTGCGGCCGGCGGCGAGAGCGCGCGCCGCCATGTTGTGGCGGTATCCGAGTTCGGCGATCGCCGCCTCGACTTTCGCCCGCGTGGCATCGCTCACATAGCGCGTGCCGTTCAGGACGTGCGAAACCGTCGTGCCCGAGACGCCGGCACGCGCGGCGACATCGTCCATGGTTGCCATCGGAACTCCATCGTCTTCGAACCCGCCCCGAGCGCCTGACACCGGGTTTGCTGCTCGGCGGGATCCGCCAACCGCACCCCCACGATAGTCGCGAAAAAAAGCTTAGCAAGCGCTTGCGCAAGCCCTTGCGCGGCCTTACGGTAGCCGGGCCGGACAAAGTTGCCCGGTTCACAGAGGCCAAGGGAGTCCCGAGATGTTCAAGCGATCCAACAGGGTGGTGGCGCTGGGAGCCGCCGTCATCGTCGGTTCCATGATCTTCACCGCCTGCAGCGGCGGTTCCGGCAGCGGCGGTTCCGGTGGCGGCGACGCCATCAAGATCGGCGTCGTCACCAAAACCGATTCCAACCCGTTCTTCGTCAAGATCCGCGAGTCGGCGAAGGCCGCCGCGGAGTCCGAGGGCGCCGAGCTCATCGCGCTGGCTGGCGCCTTCGACGGCGACAACGAAGGTCAGGTCGCCGCGATCGAGAACCTCGTCGGTCAGGGAGTCAAGGGCATCCTGATCACGCCCAACTCGTCATCCGGCATCCTGAATGCGATCAAACAGGCGCGTGACGCCGGTGTGATCGTCATCGCGCTCGACACCGCGACCGACCCGGAGGATGCCGTCGACGCGACCTTCGCGACCGACAACAAGCAGGCCGGCGTGCTGCAGGGCCAGTGGGTGCGCGCCGCGCTCGGCGACAAGACGCCGCAGCTCGCGATGCTCGACGGTACGCCCGGCGGCACCGTCGACACCTTCCGCCACGACGGCTTCCTCGAGGGGGCGGGCATCACCGAGGGGTCGAGCGAGATCGTCGGCCAGGCCGACACCAACGGCGACCAGACCAAGGCGCAGACCGCGATGGAGAACCTTCTGCAGCGCGCGCCCGGCATCAACGCCCTTTACACGATCAACGAGCCCGCCGCGGCCGGCGGCTACGAGGCCATCAAGTCGGCCGGACTCACCGACCAGGTGACGATCGGATCGATCGACGGCAGCTGCACCGGTATCGAGAACGTCAAGAAGGGCATCATCGGCGCCACGGTTCTGCAGTTCCCGGCCAAGATGGCCGAGCAGGGCGTGCAGGCGGTCGTGCAGTACGCGAAGGACGGCACGAAGCCGTCCGGCTTCAACGACACCGGGTCGCAGCTCGTCACCGACAAGCCGGTCGACGGCGTGGAGTCGAAGGACACCGCCTGGGGAGCCGAGAACTGCTGGGGCTGATCAGCCACCGCTGACGAGCACACGTGCTGGGGGCGATCGCCTGCGCTGATCGCCCCCGGATCACGTTCCCCCACACAGCCACGTTCGACACGTGAAGGACACCATGAATTCCACCCCGACCTCAGCGGTCATCACCCCGGGGCAGAAGTCACGCTCGATGCTCGAGCGCGTCATCCGCGAGCCCCTGCTGGGCCCCATCGGCGCCCTCCTGCTGGCGATCCTCATCTTCAGCATCATCACCCCGACGTTCCTGAACCCGAACAACGTCTCGCTGATCCTTCAGCAGTCGGTGGTCGTCGGCATCCTCGCCGTCGGGCAGACCCTCATCATCCTGACCTCGGGCATCGACCTCTCGATCGGCTCCGTCGCAGTGCTCGGCACCCTCGTCGCGGCACAGGCCCTCGGCACCACCGGCCCGTTCGTCGCCCTCGGCGCCACCCTCCTGGTGTGCATGGCGCTCGGCGCGGTCAACGGCGGGTTGGTCACGGTGCTGCGCCTGCCCCCGTTCATCGTGACGCTCGGCACGTTCACCGCCATCCAAGCGGCGACCCGTTTGTTCGCCGGGTCGCAGACCTACCAGGTGCCGGAGGGGCCCCTGACGTTCCTCGGCACCTCGTTCCGCATCGGCACCTTCTCCACCACCTACGGCGTCGTCGCCATGCTGCTCGTCTACGCGGTGGTCTGGTACGCGCTCTCGCAGACCGCGTGGGGGAAACACGTCTACGCCGTCGGCGGGAACATGACCGCGGCGAAGCTCTCGGGCATCAAGTCCGACCGCACGCTCTTCTCGGTCTACCTCGTGACCGGCATCATCGCGATGATCGCGGCGTGGGCGGCTCTCGGGCGCATCCCGAACGCCGATCCGAACGCCTACCAGAACGCCAATCTCGAGACCATCACCGCCGTCGTGATCGGCGGCACGAGCCTCTTCGGCGGCCGGGGCAGCGTCATCGGCACGCTCATCGGAACGCTGATCGTCGGTGTGCTGCGCAACGGTCTGACTCAGGCAGGCGTCGACAGCCTGTACCAGAACATCGCCACCGGAATCCTGGTCATCATCGCCGTCGCCGTCGACCAGTTCGCTCGTAGGAGGACCTCATGACCGGTTCCGCACAGGGCCAGACCCCCTCGCCGTACGCGCTCGAGGCGCGCGGCCTCGTCAAGCGGTACGGCAGCGTCACCGCCATCAACGGAGCGGACTTCGAGCTACGCCACGGCGAGATCCTCGCGGTCGTCGGCGACAACGGCGCCGGCAAGTCGAGCCTCATCAAAGCTCTCGCGGGCGCCATCGTCCCCGACGCGGGAGAGATCCGCATGAACGGCGAGCGCGTGGTGTTCCACAACACCCGCGACGCCCGGGCCAAGGGTATCGAGACGGTCTACCAGGACCTCGCGGTCATCCCGGCGCTCGACATCGCCTCCAATGTGTTCCTCGGCCGCGAGGTGCGACGCAAGGGCATCCGGGGCTCGCTGTTCCGTCAGCTCGACATGCCGCGGATGCGCAAGGAGTCATCGGCGCACCTGGCCGACCTGAAGATCGGCATCAAATCGGTGAACCAGGCTGTCGAGACGCTGTCCGGCGGTCAGCGGCAGGGTGTCGCGGTCGTCCGTGCCGCCGCCTTCGGGCGCGGCGTCATCATCATGGACGAGCCGACGGCCGCTCTGGGCGTGAAGGAGTCCGGACAGGTCATCGACCTCATCCGCTCCATCAAGGACCGCGGCATCCCCGTGATCCTCATCAGCCACGACATGCCCCACGTGTTCGAGATCGCGGATCGAATCCACGTCCACCGGCTCGGCCAGCGCGCGGGCGTGGTCGATCCGAAGCAGCGCAGCATGTCGGAGGTCGTCGCCCTGATGACCGGTGCCGAGCGGCCCACCGACGACGAGCGCGCGGGACGTGTCTGAACCGCGAGGCGTCTTCGTCGGGCTGACGACGCTGGACGTGGTCCACGTCGTGGACCGCGCTCCGGCGCCGAACGAGAAGGTCACCGCCACGGCGCAGTTCCTCGCGGCGGGGGGACCCGCGGCGAGGAACTGCGCCGTGGCGGTGACCTTCTCGTTC
>NZ_QDFT01000021.1 GCF_003075375.1 Microbacterium testaceum
ACCCGCGCTCATCGGGTGACCGCCCCGCGCGCGCGGCGGTCACCCGATGAGCGCGGGTCTTCCCGAGGTCGCCCGCATCGTCGACGACGCCCTGGGCGTGTACGCCGACGACGCGGCTGCCGTCGAGGTGCTCGAGTCGTTCCGCGCGCGCCTGCGCGAGCCCCTGCGGCTCGCCGTGGCCGGCATCGTCAAGGCCGGCAAGTCGACGCTGCTGAACGCCCTGATCGGCGAACGCATCGCCCCCACCGACGCGGGGGAGTGCACCCGCACGATCACCTGGTACCGCTACGGCTCGACCGCCCGCGTCGACCTGCGGCTGCACGACGGGCGGCGCATCTCGCGCCCCGTCCGCCGTGACGAGGGGCGCCTCGTGCTCGACATGGGCGGCTACACCGCCGAAGAGGTGGCGTGGATCGACGTGGCGTGGCCGAGCGAGAGCCTGCGCTCCA
Organism: Microbacterium testaceum; assembly: GCF_003075375.1. GTDB lineage: Bacteria > Actinomycetota > Actinomycetes > Actinomycetales > Microbacteriaceae > Microbacterium > Microbacterium testaceum_E. The sequence continues at coordinate 450 of NZ_QDFT01000021.1, forward strand.
CCGTGCTCATCGACACGCCCGGCATCGCCTCGCTGACGGTCGAGAACTCCGCCCGGTCGACGGACTTCTTCATCCCGAAGGACACCCCCACGGCCGCGGATGCCATCATCTACCTGCTGCGTCACGTGCACGCCGAGGACCTCAAGTTCCTCGAGGCCTTCCGCGACACCGCCGCGGGCGAGTCGCAGACGGTCAACGCCCTCGCGGCGCTCTCGCGCGCCGACGAGATCGGCTCGGGCCGGATCGACTCGCTGCTGTCGGCCGCGAAGATCGCCGACCGCTACCGCCGCGACGGGGAGCTGCGCTCGCTCGCGCTCGACGTCGTCCCGGTCGCGGGGCTGCTCGCCGAGGGCGGCCGCACGCTCCGCGAGAGCGAGTTCATCGCCCTGCGCCACATCGCGATGATGGACCGCGCCGCTCGCGACCGTCTGATGCTCACGGTCGACCGCTTCACCCGCGCCAGCGACGACACCGCCCTCAGCGTCGACGTCCGGCGGGCCCTGCTGCGCCGGTTCGGCCTGTTCGGCGTGCGCCTGGCGGCGGCCCTCATCCGCGGCGGGGCGAGCACCTCGTCGGCGCTGTCGGACCGCCTCGTGCAGCAGAGCGGCCTGGTCGAGGTGCAGCGCTTCGTCGAGGACCAGTTCCGCGGCCGGGCCTTCGCGCTCAAGGCACGCGGCATCCTGCACAGCGTCGAGCGGCTCGTGCGCGAGCGCCCGCGTCCGAACACGGCGGGACTGCTGGCATCCATCGAGCGCCTCACGGCCCAGAGCCACGACCTGCGGGAGCTCTCGCTGCTGGCCGAGCTGCGCACGTCCCCGCCCGAGCTCGACGCCGCGGTCCTCGCCGAGGCCGAGCGCATCGTCGGGGGTGCGGGACTGGCGCCGGCGCGACGTCTGGGTCTCGGCGACGATGCCGAGCCGGCCGCCCAGCGCGAGCGTATCGACGGTCTGATGACCACGTGGCGCTCCCTGGCGGAGTCGCCCCTCACCGACCGCCACACGGCCGATCTGTGCCGCGGTGTCGTGCGCAGCGTCGAGGGGGCGGCATCCGACCTCTTCGGATCGGATGCCGCCCCCTCGAGTTCAGAGCTCGGCGGTGGTGCCGCTGGTGGTGCCGCGTCGGATGTCGTGCTTTCGGGCGGTCCAGCGTAGAGCCGCCGGGATCACCGAGAACAGCAGACCCAGGGCCGACAGACCCAGCTGGATCAGCAGCAGTCGGTCCAGGGGGACGCCGCGGTCGCCCACGGCCACGAACTGGCGCGCGGCCAGCACGGTGACGGCGAGGAAGACCAGGATGCCGAGCATCCACCACCGCGCGTTGTTGCGGCGGTTGTTGAACGACACCAGTGTCGTGATCTGCACCAGCAGGACCGTCACCATCGCGCCGAAGACGCACCAGAAGACGATGTCGGCCGCGGAGCTGATGGTCTCGGAGGGACGGGTGGTGTCGACCTCGCGCACGATCGCCTCGATGTCGGGGTCGATCGACTGCCGGATGATGAAGAGGTAGCCCACCGCGATCGCGCCGACCACCAGGCTCAGCACCCAGCTGATCTGCGCCAGCCGCACGGCCGCCGGGGGCGGCATCTTGACCATGACCGGGGCGGCGGCTTTGTCGTGCAGGGCCGGTCGCTCGGGCTTCGCGGCTTTGGGGGGCGGTTCGTACGGCGGGGGCGCGGGCGAGCGGCGCACCTGCGACTGCGGGGCGGACGCGCCGGAACGGCGGGTGAGCTCCTGGGAGCCCACCCGCCGTTCCGAGGGGGTGTCAGAACTGGTCATCCGACGTGTCTTCGATGACGGTCTCGTTGCCCGAGTCGAACACCACGGTGGTGTCCTCGTCGACGTCGGTGTCGATCGTCGTGTCGGTGGTGTCGTTGAACGAGTCGCCGACCGCGACGTCGGTGGACGAGTCGTTGGCCGAGTCGGTCAGGTCGATGTCCGTCGAGTTGTCCGTCGTCTCGGTGTTCTCGGTGTTCTCGTTGTACGAACCGTCGATGTCGGTGTTCGTCTCTTCGTTGCCGATGTTGACGTCGTTGCCGGCGCCGATGTTCGTCGAGTGGTCCAGGGTGGTGTCCTGGTCGACGTCGTTGCCCGCGGCGATCGACTTGTCGCCCGAGGCGACGACGGCCTCGTTGCCGAAGGTCTGGTTGACGTCGCCGTTGGCCCAGATGTTCTGGTTCACGGACTGGTCGATGATCGTGTCGCGATCGTCGATGTGGGTGTACTGCAGCGAGTTGGTGATCGTCTTGATCTCGCGCACGACCGGGTTGCTGTGCTCCGGGCGGTCGTAGTGGACCGGGGCCGGGGTCGGGTTGGGAGCGACCGACGGCTTGTCCGCGATGACCGGGGCCACCGAGCACACGTCCGCGTAGGAGACGTTGTTCAGCCCACGGGCCGCCATCGCGCCTTCCGGGTCCTCCTCGAACTCGGCCGCAGCCTGCGGGTCGCGCAGAAGGCTCAGGATGAATTCGATCAGCGCATCTGCCATGGTCGCCAGCGTGACGCTCATTGGGGTCTCCTCACGGTTGTTCCTTGGTTCGACGGTATGTCGAAGGGGTACGGATCCGCGTCGGGGGGAACCCCCATAGCGCGGGACGGGTCATAGGGGTTTGCCGAACGCATGGTCAGCCCACGCGTTCGGGCAGGGCGACGGGCGCGCGCACGTCGTCGTCGAGGGCCGTGCGCAGGCGCGCCATCAGGTCGGAGCGCGACGTCGCGCCCAGGCGTCGGCGGATGCGCGCGATGTGGTGCTCGGCGGTGCGCGGAGAGATGAAGATGGCCTCGCCGATCTCGGCGTAGGTCTTGCCCTGCAGCACCAGTGCCGCGACCTCGCGCTCGCGCTCGCTGAGGACGCCGTGGCTCTCGGCCGGCCGCGTCGGGGTGGTCACCGGTCCCGTCTCGGCGATCGCGGGGGCCGTGGGCACCGCCTCCGCGCGCTCGCGCGGGTGCAGCTGACGGGCGCACGCCAGCAGACGGGCGATGACGCGGCGATCGTCGGACTTGTTCGCCCCGTGGCTGGCCAGCCGAGCGCCGTCCCATGCGAAGCCGCAGGCCGCCAGTCCCGCCGCCGCCTCCTCGATCGCGTCGGCGTCGACCACCCCGGTGAGCACGTCGGTCCACACCCGACCCGCGCGGGCGAGGCGCGCCGCGAGGGGGGAGTGTTCCGCGGCCGCACGCAGGGCGCGCGCGTGCAGGGTGAGCTCCTCGGGGCTCCCGAGCAGGATGCTGGCGTGCAGGGCCGACCACTGCAGGCTCGCCGCCCACAGCGCCGGCTGCCCGAGGTCGGCGAGCAACCGCTCGGCCTGCTCCACCTGCGACCGGACCGCCGCGAACTCGCCGAGCTTCGCCGCCGAGACGGCGAACTCTCCCAGCGGCACGAGGGTGAAGAGGTCGATCTGCGCGCGCAGCAGCGATTGCTGCGCCCGCGCCCAGACCGGGCCGAGCTCGGAGGGCTGACCGTTGCGGCGCACCAGGCCCAGCTCGACGGCGTCGGCCAGCAGTCGGTCGCGCGCGGCCAGCGGACGACCGCTCGTGGTGGCGGTTCGCAGCGCGACCTCGGCCTCGGCGGCGTGCTCGCTCTGCACGGCGACCCAGGCGCGCCACAGCATCAGACGCGGCGCGGCCCAGGACCCTCCCTGCCCGCCGGCGATCGCGGCGTCCAGCACGCGTTGCGCCACCGCCGCTTCACCCAGGTGCAGCGCGACGAGGGCGGCGACGACGGCGGGCAGCTCGGGCAGGGGAGCGTCGGACCCGGATGCCGTGTACATCTCGCTCGCGCGGACGAGGTCCTGCAGCCCGTCGCGGTCCGTGGTGTCGAGCGAGGAACGCAGGCCGCGCGAGAGCAGTTCGAGCGAGACGCCGTGCGCGGTCGGGATCGACCGGGCGGCGGCGCCGACCGAAACGGTGGCGGGATCGGGGTGCCCGGAGCCGACGGCGGCGATCAACCATTTCGCGCGACTCTCCGCGGTCTGCGGCAGTCCGCCGGCGTAGACCTGCGCGCCGAGGCTCATGTCGCCGCGCAGGGCCCACACGGCCGCGGCCATGTCGAGCGCCTCATCGCCGGGTGCCTCGGGGGCCGAGAACATCCGATCGACGAAGGCGCCCGCGGCATCCACGTCTCCGACGGCCCACGCGGCGCGGGCGCGGCGCAGCGGCAGGTCGTCCGCCGAGGCGCCGGCGCGGTCGGCGGCGTCGTACAGCTCCGCGGCCCGGCGGGGATCGCGAGTCAGCTCGCGATCGCCGTCGGCGAGCAGGGCGGCGGCCACGCGGTCATCGGTCGCTCCGCCGAGAAGGGCCTGCACGGTCGAGGCGTCCTTGACCAGGCGGGCCGAGTAGAGGTCGAGCAGACGGTCGGGCGTGAGGCGAGCCCGCACCGCCTCGCGCACGACGGGGACGGTGCGTCCGCCGCGCTGCAGCAGACCCGCGTCGTAGCCCGCGGCGCACGCCGCGCCCGCGTTGGCGTCCAGGGCGGACCGCTCGTCGAGGCACAGGGCCTCGACCGCGAGTCGCAGAGCGGGATCGAGGGAGTCGATGCGGTGCGAGATGAGGTCGTGCAGCGACCGCGCGATCTCGTCGCGGTCGCAGCGTCCGTCGCACATCGCCTCGCCGTGCAGGACGAGCGCCTCGGAGGTCAGCCAGGCCAGGCCGCCCGTGGCCTCGAACAGCGTCGACACGCAGTCGCGGCCGGCCCCGGTCGGCGTGGTGCCCAGGTGCGCGAGCGCGTCGGGGATCGAGACGTGCCCGAGCAGCACCGGGGGCTGGTGGCGCTCGATGTCGTCGATGAGGGAGCGCAGGACGACGGATGCCGGGTCGGGTCGCGTCGACAGCAGCACCGTCGCGGTCCCTTCGCGCAGGCGTCCGGCGACCCGGCTCAGCAGCGCGTCGTCGAGCAGGTGCGCGTCGTCGATGAGGACGACCGCCCCCTCGGCAGCGGGCAGGTCCGAGGGGTGCGCGAGCGCGACGGGCGCCGCGCCCGCCTCGCGCAGAGCCGCGAAGACATGGCGGAGCACCCGGGACTTGCCCGAACCCGCCGTGCCGATCACCGCGAGGGGGAGCGGGACGGCCGTGCTGGTGTAGGCGTCGAGGAGCGTGCGCGCGACGCGGGGCAGCAGCAGTGACTCGAGGTCACCGTGCGTCGTATCCGTGGACGTGTGCGAGATCGACATCGGTGTGTGCTCTCGTTCCGGCGGCCGCGGGTCAGATCTCGCCGCCCGAGGTGGTCGAGGGATCGGGTGTCGAGCTCTCCGCGGGCGGAGCCGAGGTCTCGGCCGGCTGTTCGGAAGACGGGGGAGTGGTCTCGGTGGGGGTGGTCTCGCTCGGCGCCGGGTCCTGGGTGGGCTCCTGCGTCGGCTCCTGCGTGGCGGGCGGCTGCGTCGACGGCGCGGTCGTGGCGGTCTCCGAGGGGGACGGGTCGACCGGGGCCGGGGCGCTCGTCGACGGCTCGGTCGATGCCGAGGGCGCCGAACTCGACGGCTGCTGCGCGGGCTGCTGGGCGGGCTGAGCGGGCGCCGGGTTCGACTGGCCGCCGCCTCCGCCCCCGCCGCCACCCTGCTGCTGCGGAGCCATCGACGGGGTGCGCTCCTCCGCGGTGCGCGGAGTCAGGCGCTGCGGGGTGCGCTGACGCGGCTCGCTCTTGGCCGAGGGCTGGGTCTCGTCCGGCACCGCGGCCTGCGGGGCGGCCGGCTGCTCGACGGCGGGCGTCACGCCCGGTGCGGCGATGCTGGCGGGAGGAGAGGAGGGCAGGTCGAGGGGCTCGAACATCAGCAGCTCCTCGTCGGCGGCGAGGGGCTGCGAGGTGATGCCCACACCGGAGCGGGCGAGGATGCCGACACCCATCGCCGGGACGCTCACGACGCCCACGCCGACGGCCAGCGCCGTCACGCCCGCGGCGACATAAGCCGTCGCCGGCACGCGGCGGAACCACGGTGCGCGCTTCTCGGCGCGGGTCGCGGTGAAGCCCGGCCCGTCCATCGCGTCGTCATCGTCGTCATCGTCGTCGAGGTCCGTATCGTCGTCGGTGCCCACGGCATCCAGGGTCACGGGGACGAAATCGCCCGCCGCCACGCCGGCCGCTGTGCGCGCGGCGCCGAGGGCGATGATGGCCTTGGGGTCGGCGTCGACGGCGATGGGCCGGTCGAACCGCTCGGAGAGCAGCTGCGCGACACGGGGGATGCGCGAGGTACCACCCGTGAGCAGGATGGCGTCGAGGTCCTCGGGCGTCAGGCCGGACTGCTCGAGGGCGATCTCGAGGACCTCGACGGTGCGCTCGATCTCGGGCTCGATCATGTCCTCGAACTCGGCGCGCGTCAGGCGCACCGCGCCGTGGCCCTCGCCGACCAGGACGGGCACCACGGCCTCGCCGTCGAACGACAGCGATTCCTTCGCCTCCACGCACTCGCGGCGCAGCGACGCCAGGGCCATGCGCATGCCGGGGTCGCCGGCGGCCGAGGTCAGGGCCGAGGCGGGGATGCCCGCGGCCTTGACGGTGTGTCGCAGGACGATGTCGTCGAAGTCGGCGCCACCCAGATCCGGGATGCCGACGGGCGCGCCGACGAAGTCGACGCGGCCGTCGATGGTCTTCTGCAGGATGACGGTGTCGAAGGTGCCGCCACCGAAGTCGTAGACCGCGAGCGCGCGGCCGATGTCGAGCGGGTGCGTCGACTCGTAGTGGCGCGCGGCCGCCTCGGGCTCGGTGATGACCTGGACGTCGTTCCAGCCCAGGCGGCCGACCGCGTCCTGCACCAGCCGCGTGCGGTATTCGCCCCAGGTGACGGGGACCGAGACGGCGATGCCGGCGGGGTGCTGGCCCTCGCGTTCGACCGCGGTCCCGATGACCCAGCCGACCATGAGCGCGTAGAGATCCTGCGGAGAGAACCGGCGGTCGCCGGCCACGATGGGCACGTCGTCGCCGATGCGGCGCTTGAACTCGCGGACGAGTCGCTCGGGCTGGGCGGTGCCGCGTCGCTCCGCGGCATCGCCGAACAGCAGGCCGCTGTCCGAGACGAAGACCGTGGTCGGCGTGTTGTCGGCGTTGCGCCCCAGGGGCAGCGAGGCCGCCACCAGAGCACCGTCAGGAGCGGTGCGCGCGATCGCGGCCGCCGTCCTGCTCGTTCCGACATCGATCGCCAAGAAGTACGGCGTTGCCATGTGATTCGACCCCCCGAAGGCATGCAGGAACGCCGAAACGCCCCTGAATCCCCCGATTCCTCGGGCTCGACGACGAGCCCCATTTTCGTTCCGCCCGCAGGTACCCCCTGTACCCGACCGGCGCTGGTGCCACGAGTGTGTCACACCTGGGAACCGGATGAAAGAGTGGGTGACGCCGCATTGCGCTCTGTGATAGTGCCCCTTCGCCCGGCAGGTGATGTGCTCGAGGCGATTCCCGCTCGACCGGAGGGCGTGGTGCGGGTTGTGCTGGCACTCGCGTTGCGGGAGTGCCAGCGCTTCTCTACACTCGCATTAGCACTCTCCCCGCGTGAGTGCTGAAAAGTCTTCTGTAACGAGAAAGAAGAGGTAGACCGTGTCGGTTTCCATCAAGCCGCTCGAGGACCGCATCGTCATCAAGCAGGTCGAGGCTGAGCAGACCACCGCGAGTGGTCTCGTCATCCCCGACACCGCCAAGGAGAAGCCGCAGGAGGGCGAAGTCGTCGCCGTCGGCCCCGGCCGCATCGACGACAACGGCAACCGTGTCCCCCTCGACGTCGCCGTCGGCGACCGCGTGCTCTACAGCAAGTACGGCGGCACCGAGGTCAAGTTCGGCGCCGAAGAGTACCTCGTGCTCTCGGCCCGCGACGTCCTGGCGGTCGTCGTCCGCTGATCGCGACTCCACGCAGACCCCGGATGCCCTGGCATCCGGGGTCTTCGTCTTTTCTCCGCCGCATCGTGGCAGGAAAGAGCGGTCCCGGGCCGCCCCGTGTCGAAGGGCGCGCGTAGGCTGAATCGGTGACCCCGTCTCCTGCCGCTACGACCGGCGGGACCACCCGCGGCGCGCTCTACGCCCTCGGGGCCTATCTGCTGTGGGGCGTGCTGCCCGTCTACTTCCTGCAGCTCAAGCCGACCGGCGCGTTCGAGGTCGTGGCGTGGCGCATCGTCTTCGCGTTCGTCTTCTGCCTGCTCCTGCTCACCGTGCTGCGCGCCTGGCCCGCCTTCCTGCGCATCGTCCGGCAACCCCGACTGATGGGCCTCACGGCGCTCGCGGGCGTCCTCATCTACGTCAACTGGCAGACCTACCTTTACGGGGCGCTCAACGAGCACGTCATCGAGACGAGCCTGGGCTACTTCATCAACCCGATCGTGACCGTGCTGCTCGGCGTGATCGTTCTGCGCGAACGCCTGCGCGTGCTGCCCTGGGTCGCGGTGGGCATCGCCGTGCTGGCGGTCGTGATCATCGTGGTTGGGTACGGGTCCTTCCCCTGGATCGCCCTGACGCTGGCCTTCTCGTTCGGCTTCTACGGTCTGGTCAAGAAGCAGATCGGACCCTCGGTGGATGCCGTCAGCGGACTGACCCTGGAATCCTTCTGGCTGCTGCCGGTCGCCGGCATCCAACTCGCCGTGGTCGCGAGCACCACCGGCATCACGCTCGGCACCGCGGGTCCCGTGCACACGATCCTGCTGCTGCTCGCGGGTGCGGTGACGGCCGTCCCGCTGCTGATGTTCGCCTCGGGCGCTCGCCGCGTCCCGCTCACGGTGATCGGTCTGCTGCAGTTCATCGCGCCGATCCTGCAGTTCATCATCGGTGTCTGGGTGCTGCACGAACCGATGACGACCGAGAGGTGGATCGGTTTCGGTCTGGTCTGGGTGGCCCTGGTCGTCCTGAGCGTCGATTCGCTCGTCGCCGCGCGCCGTCACCGTCCCGTCGTCGAGGACGTCGCCGAACCGGTCTGAGCGGCCCGAGGCTGCGCTTCGCGGCCGTCACGCCGTCGCGCCCTACCGTGTCCGGGACCGCCGCGGGAGAACCGTTATGGGGCCGTGATCGCGGCGACGCACATCGTTAACGAACGGCAACATGCGCAAAACCTGCACCCGATTAGGTTGGGGACACCAGGTGACCCGATGGGTCGCCCAACGTTCATTCACAGCAAGGAGCACTATGAACGTCTTCCCGCGCACGCGCAGCGCCCGCATCCTGGGCGGCATCGCCCTGGTCGGCGCCAGCGCGCTCGTCCTCGCCGGCTGCTCCGGCGGCGGCAGCGACGCCGCCGCCCCCAGCGCCTCCTCCGGCGGGGGCGCCACGTCCACGGCCGACGGTACGTTCCACGTCGGCACGATCCTCCCGGCCACGGGTAACCTCGCCTTCCTCGGCCCGCCCGAGGTCGCGGGTGTCAAGCTCGCAATCCAGGACATCGAGGCGACGGGCGACGCGTTCCCCTTCACGACCGAACTGACCGAGCGCGACTCCGGTGACACCACCACCGACATCGCCACCCAGTCGGCCACCGAGCTCGTCGACGCCGGTGCCGACGTCGTCATCGGTGCGGCCTCCTCGGGCGTGTCGTTCACGTTCATCGACCAGCTGGTGAACGCGGGCATCGTCCAGATCTCGCCCGCCAACACCTCGCCCGACTTCACCACCTACGCCGACGACGGGTACTACTGGCGCACCGCCCCCTCCGACGTGCTGCAGGGTCGTGTGCTCGGCAACCTGATGGTCGGTGACGGTGCCGCCAACGTCGGCATCATCTACATCAACGACCCGTACGGCATCGGCCTCAAGGACAACGCGACCACGGCCATCGAGGCCGCCGGTGGCGAGGTCTCGGCCGCCGTGCCGTACAACCCGGGCGACACCGTCTTCACGTCGCAGGTGGACCAGGTCCTCGCGTCGCAGCCCGACGCGATCGCCGTCATCGCCTTCGAGGAGACGTCGTCGATCATCCCGCAGCTCGTCAGCACGCAGGGCTACGCCGCGTCGAAGGTGTACTTCGTCGATGGCAACCTGTCGAACTCGTACGAGTTCCCCGCCGGCACGCTGCAGGGCGCCAAGGGCACGCTTCCCGGCAACCCCGCCGACACCGACTTCCAGAGCCGTCTCAAGCAGGTCGACCCCGCGCTGACCGACTTCAGCTACGCTCCCGAGTCCTACGACGCGGTCATCGTGGCTGCTCTCGCCGCGGCTCAGGCCAAGGACGACTCGGGCACGGCCATCCGTGACAACCTGCAGTCGGTCTCGGAGGAGGGCGAGAAGTGCACCACCTTCGCGGACTGCCTCGCGCTCATCAACGAGGGCAAGGACATCGACTACGACGGTGTCTCGGGCCCGATCACCTTCGACGCCAACGGTGACCCCACCGAGGCGTACATCGGTATCTACCAGTACGGCGCCGACAACAAGTACACGCTCCTGAACACGGAGTTCGGTTCGCTCAACGAGTGACCTGAGAACGCGGAAGGCCCGGATCCTCGGATCCGGGCCTTCCGTCGTGTCCGGCGCGCCCCCGCCCCCGGTGCCCGCAGCTCTACGGCGTCAGGCCGCAGGTCCTCGCGGTGAAGGCGAGCAGGGCCTCGGCGACGGCGCGCGGACGCTCCAGAGGGACGACGACCTTGCGGCCGTCCACGCGGGCGACGAGATCGAAGAGCGTCCCGACCTTGTCCTCGGCGATCGCGTGGGCGTCGCAGCGCAGCGGCGTCACGGCCACGCGGACGGTGGACGGCGCGTCATCCGGGCCCACCGACACCCCGAGAGCGCTGCTCGCGCCGTCCGCGAACCGCAGCAGGGGAGTGCCCCGCAACGCGACGAGCTCGAGCCGACCCGCCTCGGCGACGCCGGTGGGATGGATCGAGACGACCAGCTCCGCGGTCCCGTCCGCTCCGGGCGACAGGTCCGACGCCGATACCCGCGCCACGGATGCCACCGCCTCGACGTCGCAGCGCTCGGCGGTCAGCCGCGCGACGACGTCCAGCGGGTCGTCGAGCGGGTGGACGGTCTCGACCCGGACGCCGCCGTCGCGCAGCAGGAGCCGTACGGTGGGGGAGCCGTCGGCATCCGTGCACTGCAGCCCCGTCAGGGGAACGGGCACGTCGGTGGTCTGACCCGGGCCGATACGAAGCGGGCGGGCAGTGTCGCCACCCGCGGGCGCGGTGAGCGCGGCGGACTCGACGATCGCCGAGACGAGGGTGACGGGGACGTCCGACGTGTTGGTGACCCGCACCTGAGCGCGTTGCACGGCGATGTCGCCGCGCTGCTGCACCAGGACGGTTTCGAGCGCGGGCGGCGGGGGTGGGGCCGAACACGACGCGAGTGCGACGCCCACCACGGTGAGCGCCGCACTCGCGACGTACGGCAGGCGGATCAGGCCTCGGGCTCCTTGCGGTCCCGCTTGGCGTCCTCATCGGCGGCCAGGGTTCCGAGGTACAGCTCGATCACGCGGGGATCGGTCAGCAGCTCGCGACCGGTGCCGGTGTACGCGTCCTTGCCCTGGTCGAGCACGTACGCGCGGTGGCAGATCTGCAGGCACCGACGGGCGTTCTGCTCGACCATGATGATGGTCACACCGGCGCGGTTGATCTCGGCCACGCGCAGGAACGTCTCGTCCTGGCGGACGGGCGACAGGCCGGCCGACGGCTCGTCGAGCAGCAGCACGGACGGGTCCATCATGAGGGCGCGACCCATCGCGACCATCTGACGCTCACCGCCCGAGAGCGACCCGGCACGCTGCTTGCGGCGCTTGGCGAGCTCGGGGAACAGCCCTGAGACGAAGTCGAAGCGCTCGGCGAACACCTTCGGCCGCTGGAACAGACCCATCTGCAGGTTCTCTTCGATCGACAGGCTCGGGAACACGTTGTTGTTCTGCGGGACCATGCCGACGCCCTTGGCGACGAGCTTGTCCGCCTTCAGCGAGGTGATGTCTTCGCCGTTGAGCAGAACGGCTCCGCCGCGGATCTTGACCTGACCGAAGATCGCCTTGAGCAGCGTCGACTTACCCGCGCCGTTGGGGCCGATGATGCCGATCAGATCGCCCTGGTAGGCGTCGACGGTGCACCCGTTCAGGATGTTGACGCCCGGGAGGTAGCCGGCGACGAGGTCGTCGGTGCGCAGCACCGGGGTGCGCGTGGCGGTGGCGGTGTCGGTCATCAGAGCTTCCCGTCCTTCTCGTCGGCGATGAGCTCCGCCTCCGCCTCGGCGGCGGCTTCGGCCTGAATGGTCTCCAGCTGCGAGGTGGTCATGTCGCCCAGGTCGGTGTCGTGGTGCGCACCGAGGTACGCGTCGATCACGGCCTGGTCGGTCATGACCGTCTCGGGCGGTCCCTCGGCGACGACCCGGCCCTCGGCCATGACGACGACCCAGTCGGAGATGTGGCGCACCATGTGCATGTCGTGCTCGACGAAGAGGACGCTCATCCCCTCCTTCTTCAGGTCGAGGATGTGCCCGAGCAGGCTCTGCGTGAGCGCCGGGTTGACGCCGGCCATGGGCTCGTCGAGCATCACCAGCTTCGGGTCGCTCATGAGCGCCCGCGCCATCTCGAGCAGCTTGCGCTGTCCACCGGACAGCGACGCGGCGAAGTCCTCGCGCTTGGCATCCAGCTTGAACCGGCGCAGCAGGTCGTCGGCGCGCTCGGTGTTCGCCTTCTCCTGCGAGCCCCAGATCGAGGGGATCAGGGCGCGGAAGATGTTCTCGCCCTTCTGCCCGCGCGCGCCCAGGAGCATGTTCTGCAGCACGGTCAGGCGACCCAGCGACTTCGTCAGCTGGAAGGTGCGGACCATTCCCTTGCGCGACACCTTGAACGCCGGGACGTTCGCGAGGTTGTCGCCCTCGAAGCTCCAGCGGCCCGTGTTGGGCTTGTCGAAACCGGTGAGCAGGTTGAACAGGGTGGTCTTGCCCGCACCGTTCGGTCCGATGAGCGCCGTGATCTGGCCGCGGGGGATCTCGAGGTGCTCGACGTCGACGGCTTTGAGGCCGCCGAACTGGCGGGTGACGCCGTCGGCGACGACGATCGGGTCGACCTTGGCGCAACCGGGTCGGACGTCGCCCTTGACGAGCGGGTGGGTGACGGTCGTGTCAGACATTGAACGACAGCTCCTTCTTGTTGCCGAAGATGCCCTGTGGCCGGAAGATCACCAGGAGCATGAGGCCGATGCCGACGAGGATGAAGCGGACCTGACCGGTCTGCGTGCTGGACATGAAGCCCAGGATGCCGACATCGCGCAGTCCCACGATGATGCCGTTCGACAGCGACAGCAGCACCCAGAACAGCATGGCGCCGACGATCGGTCCGAGCAGGGTGGCCGCTCCGCCCAGCAGCAGGGCGGTCCAGATGAAGAACGTCAGCGCCGTCCCGTAGTTACCGGGCTGCACGGCGCGGGGAAGGATGAACACGACGCCCGCGAGGCCGCCCATGACGCCGCCGAGGACGAGCGCCTGCATCTTGTACGAGTAGACGTTCTTGCCGAGGCTGCGCACGGCATCCTCGTCCTCGCGGATGCCCTTGACGACGCGGCCCCAGGGGCTGCGCATGAGCAGGAACACGAGCAGGGTGGCGATGATGACCAGGCCCCAGCCGAAGACGCGCACCCACCAGTCGTTCGCCGAGTAGGTCCACGGCCCGATGCCGTAGGTGCCGGCCGGCAGGGGGTTGATCGCCTGGAACTCGCGGTTGTAGCCGTTCAGGCCCTGCGAGCCGCCGGTGACGTCGGTCAGGCCGACGGTCGAGACCACGTACCGCACGATCTCGGCCGCGGCGATCGTCACGATCGCCAGGTAGTCCGCCCGCAGGCGCAGGGTCGGGATGCCGAGCAGGAACGCGAACAGCACCGAGGCGACGATCGCGACGAGGATCGCCAGCCACACGGGCGCCGCGAACGACAGGGTCGCGATGGCGAAGGCGTAGGCGCCGACGGCCATGAAGCCCGCCTGGCCGAAGTTGAGCAGTCCCGCGTAGCCGAAGTGCACGCTGAGGCCGATCGCGGCCAGGGCGTAGGCCGCGGTGGTCGGGCTGATGAGCTCGCCCGCAGCGTTGTTGAAGATCGAAAGCCAGTCCATGTCGTCTTTCCTCAGCCGATCCGCTCTTTACGACCGAGCACACCCTGCGGCCGGAAGAGCAGCACGCCGATGAGCACGATCAGGGCCACCGCGTACCGGAGATCCGGCGGGATGACGATGGTGGACAGTTCCGTGATGATGCCGATGATGAGCGAGCCCACCAGTGCGCCGAACGCGCTGCCGAGGCCACCCAGGGTGACGGCGGCGAACAGCAGCAGCAGGATCGCGAAGCCCATGTCCCACGTGACACCGCGGTAGAGGCCGTAGAGCACGCCCGAGAGTCCCGTGAGGGCACCGGCGAGCACCCACACGATGCGGATGACGCGGTCGACGTTGATGCCCGAGGCCGCGGCGAGCGAGGCGTTGTCGCTCACGGCGCGCGTCGCCTTGCCGATGCGGGTGCGCGTGAGGAAGTAGGCCACGAAGGCGAGCATGACGATGCTCACCCCCATGCTGATGATCGAGGTCAGCGTGACGGTCACCGGGCCGATGGTCACGTTGTCGGTGATGCCGGTGTCGATGTTGCGCGTGCCGCCGTCGAAGAAGTACAGGTACAGGTAGCGCAGCACGATCGACAGGCCGATGGTGACGATCAGGACCTGGACCAGACCGACGCCGCGCTTTCGCAGCGGTTTGAACAGCACGGCATCCTGTGTCCAGCCGAGGGCGGCGGACAGTGCCACGGTGAGCAGGATCGCCAGCAGGATGTTCCACCCCATCGCCGTGAAGACGTAGAAGATGATCGCGCCGAAGGTGAGCATCTCGCCGTGGGCGAAGTTGTTGACGCCCGTGGTGCCGAAGATCAGCGAGATGCCGATCGCGGCGAGGGCGAGCAGCAGACCGAAGTTCAGGCCGTAGAAGAAGCGCGAGAAGAGCGTGTCCCAGATCGATCCGGACGCGGCCGTGCCCTCACCCGTCGGGAACAGCACGTTCACCGTGTTGGTGGTGCCGATCGTCACGTCGCGGGTGACGTTGTCGGGGTCGCGCGGGGCGACGCCGTCCGGCAGGGTGTCGACCTGCAGGGTGGCCGTGTAGGCACCGGGACCCGGGACCGCGACGGCCCAGCGTCCGTCGGCGCCGGTCGTGCCGACCTCGGAGAAGCCGGAGCCCTCGACCGAGATCTGCACGCCCTCGACCGGCTCGTCACCGGCGCGGATGATGCCGCCGATCGAGTACTGGGTCGAGACGTCCCCCGTCCCCGCGGAAGTCGCGGGGGTGGGGGCCGGCGTGGTCTGCGCGTTCGCGGGTGTCGCGAACAGCAGGCTGAGGACGGCGATCGCGGTCGCGAGCAACGACACGATGACGGCCATGCGGGGAAGGGTGCGCGATCGTATCGCGGTGGGGGAGGAATGACCCACGGAGTCTCCAGTTCGGCAGCGCTGACGAAGTCGTCCCGTCAGCTTCGACGGTCGACGCTACGAGCGTAATGTGTCGCGAGTGTTTCGCAGACCCCGTCGTTAGCGAACCGTGTCCCGGCGACTGCGCATCGGGGCCGTCGCCCGCGGGGAACAAACCCGGGCGCTCGACGCTTAGAATTCATGTCGGAGCGCTCCGCGCGCTCCGGCCGACGTCGTCCTTTACCCGAACAGGCGCCGCGCGCGCAGGAGGATCCATGGAACAGCACGACCCCTTCGGTTTCATCGGACTGACCTACGACGACGTTCTGCTGCTGCCCGGGCACACCGACGTCATCCCGAGCGAGGCCGACACCTCGTCGCGCCTCACCCGGCGAATCACCGTGGCGACGCCGCTGCTCTCGAGCGCGATGGACACCGTCACCGAGGCGCGCATGGCGATCGCGATCGCACGCCAGGGCGGCATCGGCATCGTCCACCGCAACCTCTCGATCGAGGACCAGGCCGGCATCGTCGATCAGGTCAAGCGCAGCGAGTCGGGCATGGTGTCGAACCCGATCACCACGAACCCGGATGCCACCGTGGCCGAGGTGGACGCGATGTGCGCGCAGTACCGCATCTCGGGTCTGCCCGTGGTCGACCCCGACGGGGTCCTCGTCGGCATCGTCACCAACCGCGACATGCGGTTCGTGTCGGGCTTCGAGCGTCAGACCACGAAGGTCAAGGACGTCATGACCAAGGACGGGCTGATCACCGGGCACGTCGGCATCCACGCCAACGACGTCATCGCCACCTTCGCCAAGCACCGCGTCGAGAAGCTCCCTCTCGTGGACGACGAGGGCAAGCTCGCCGGTCTCATCACCATCAAGGACTTCGACAAGAGCGAGAAGTACCCCCTCGCCACCAAGGACGACCAGGGTCGACTGCGCGTCGGCGCGGCCATCGGCTTCTTCGGCGACGCGTGGCAGCGCGCCGAGGCCCTGCGCGACGCGGGGGTCGACGTCCTCGTCGTCGACACTGCGAACGGCCAGTCGGCCGGTGTCATCGACATCGTGCGCCGGCTCAAGGCCGACGCCTCGTTCGACCACATCGACGTCATCGGCGGCAACGTCGCGACCCGCGACGGCGCCCAGGCGCTGATCGACGCGGGCGTGGATGCCGTCAAGGTCGGCGTCGGACCGGGCTCGATCTGCACCACGCGCGTCGTCGCCGGCGTCGGCGTCCCGCAGGTCACCGCGATCTACGAGGCCTCGCTCGCCGCGGTCCCCGCCGGGGTGCCGGTGATCGCCGACGGCGGATTGCAGTACTCGGGCGACATCGCCAAGGCCCTCGTCGCCGGTGCCGACACCGTCATGCTCGGATCGCTCCTCGCCGGGACCGACGAGTCGCCGGGCGAGATCGTCTTCCAGGGCGGCAAGCAGTTCAAGCAGTACCGCGGCATGGGCTCGCTCGGCGCTCTGCAGACCCGCGGCAAGAAGACGTCCTACTCGAAGGACCGCTACTTCCAGGCGGATGTGCCGAGCGACGACAAGCTCATCCCCGAGGGCATCGAGGGTCAGGTCCCGTACCGCGGTCCCGTGGCGGCGGTGGCCTATCAGCTGATCGGCGGCTTGCGGCAGTCGATGTTCTACGTCGGCGCCCGCACCGTCGAGGAGCTCAAGGCCAAGGGCAAGTTCGTCCGCATCACCTCGGCGGGGCTCAAGGAGTCGCACCCGCACGACGTGCAGATCGTCGTCGAGGCGCCGAACTACAAGAAGTAAGCGCTCTCCGAGGGGCCGGGCCGCATCGGTCCGGCCCCTCGTCGTTCCCGGATGCCGGGCCCTGCCCCGCGCCGGATCCCGCCGCTACGCTGTGCGCATGCTCGGTCGGCGCAGTCACCCCGACGCGTCGCTGTCGGCGCGTCGCACCGAGGCGTTCACCGATGCGGTCTTCGCGATCGCGGCGACCCTGCTGGTGCTCGGCCTGACCGACCAGTCGCTCGGCTCGGTGCGGACGGACGCCGACCTCGCCGCGGGGCTGGTTTCGCTCGCGCACCCGGTGTTCTCGTTCGTCATCAGCTTCCTCATCCTGTGCGTGATGTGGATGACGCACGTGCGGCAGTTCGAGTGGATCGTGCGCATCGACGACACGGGGATGTGGATCAACAACGTCCGCCTGCTGCTCGTGGTGCTGGTGCCCTTCACCTCGTCGCTCGACACGCTGCACGCCGATCTGCTGCTGGGACGCGTGCTGCTGCCGATCAACTTCTTCCTGGCGATCGTCATGGGGTGGCTGCAGTGGGGGTGGGCGGTGCGCTCGGGCGCGATCGCCGATCTGACCGCGGACGACGCGCGCCGGCTCGGCCGGGCGGGCCTGAGCGCCGTCATCCTGAGCGGGGCGGCGATGCTGGCGAGTCCGCTGGTCGGGTCGCTCGGCTTTCTGCTGCTCGCGTTCGACGGTGCCCTCACCCGGTTGCTGCGCGGGGCGGACGCCCCCGCATCACCCGTTCGGGAACCCCGCGCCGGCGGGGATGTCGGAGGGCGCGGGTAGGCTGGTCGGGTGACCATGGAGATCGATCTCGGCCGAGCCAAGCGTGCCCGCCGCGCGTACACCTTCGACGACATCGCGGTCGTGCCGTCGCGGCGCACGCGCAATCCCGAAGACGTCTCGACGGCGTGGACGATCGACGCGTTCCCGTTCGAGATCCCGGTGCTGGGTGCACCCATGGACTCCGTGGTCAGCCCGCGCACCGCGATCGAGCTCGGTCGCCTCGGCGGCCTCGGCGTGCTCGACCTCGAGGGGCTCTGGACCCGGTACGACGACCCCGAGCCGCTGCTGGCCGAGATCGCGACGCTGCCCGAGGCCGATGCCACGCGTCGCATGCAGCAGCTGTACTCCGAGCCCATCAAGCCAGAGCTCGTCCGCGACCGCCTCGCCGAGGTGCGCGCGGCGGGGGTCACCGTGGCGGGCGCCCTCACGCCGCAGCGCACGCACGATCTGTACGAGACCGTCGTCGCCGCGGGCGTCGACCTCTTCGTCATCCGGGGTACCACCGTGTCGGCCGAGCATGTCTCGAGCGTCGCCGAGCCCCTGAACCTCAAGAAGTTCATCTACGACCTCGACGTCCCCGTCATCGTGGGCGGTGCCGCCACCTACACCGCGGCGCTGCACCTCATGCGGACGGGCGCCGCCGGCGTCCTCGTCGGATTCGGCGGGGGGGCGGCATCCACCACGCGTGCGACGCTGGGCCTGCACGCGCCGATGGCCACCGCCGTCGCCGACGTCGCCGGTGCCCGCCGCGACTACCTCGATGAGTCGGGCGGTCGCTACGTCCACGTCATCGCCGACGGCGGAGTGGGCACCTCGGGCGACATCGTCAAGGCGCTCGCCATGGGCGCCGACGCCGTCATGCTCGGCGTCGCCCTGGCACGTGCCACCGACGCGCCCGGCCGCGGGTTCCACTGGGGCCCCGAGGCGCACCACGCGAAGCTGCCGCGCGGCCGCCGCGTCGCGGTCGACCGCGTCGGCCCGCTCGAGCAGATCCTGTACGGTCCGGCGCCCGTCGCCGACGGCACGGCGAACCTCATCGGCGCGCTCAAGAAGTCGATGGCCACGACCGGGTACTCCGACCTCAAGGAGTTCCAGCGCGTCGAGGTCGTCGTCGCCCCCTACGGGCACTGACTCCCGCAACCCGATGACGTCCGCCCCCGTGACCCAGCCGCTGCCCCCGCAGGTCTTCCCGCCGACGCTGCGCGAGGTCATGCTGCGGCCGCGGTGGATCGCGCTGCTGGCGTTCTCGCTCGTCGTGGCCGGTGTGCTCGCCTGGCTCGGCCAGTGGCAGCTCGGGCGCGCCGTCGACACATCTCCGCCCGAGCCGGGTCTCACCGAGGTGGTGCAGCCCCTCGATCAGGTCGTGCAGCCCGGCGACTATCTGCCCGAGCCGCTCGTCGGCCAGCGGGTCGAGGTGAGCGGCACGTGGGTGGCATCCGACTTCATCGTGGTGTCGTCGCGTTTCAACGACGACGTCGAGGGGTACTGGGTCACCGGTCAGCTCCGGGTCGCGGGCGCCGCCGCACCGACGTCGATCGCCGTCGCGGCGGGCTGGACGTCCTCGCTCGACGCGGCGAACGCTGCCGCCGACGAGCTCGAGCGCCAGGTCTCGGCCGACCCCACCGCGGTGGTCCAGGTCACGGGCCGCCTGATCTCCGACGAAGGCCCCTCGGTGCCGCCGTCGGGCGCCGACCCCCTCACGATCACGCGCATGTCGCCGCCGATGCTGCTCGGCCGCTGGCACGACACCGCCGAGCTGAACGTCTATCGGCAGTACATCGCGTCGCAGACCGCGATCGGCCCGCTCGACGACATCTCCTCCCCGGCACCCGACGAGCGTTCGCGGGTCAACTGGCTCAACATCTTCTACGCGGCCGAGTGGGCGATCTTCGCCGGCTTCGCGCTCTACCTCTGGTATCGCCTGGCCCGCGACGCGTGGGAGAAAGAGGTCGAAGACCTCGAAGACGAGCAGGCCGAGGCTCTGGCCGAAAGCTCCACGTCGAGCAGTGCGACGGGTGCCGCGGAATCCCGCGGGTAGACTGGCATCCATGCCCCGCGCCCCCAAGCTCGCCTCGTTCCCGGCGATCCGCGGAGCCCTGAAGTTCTACCAGATCTGCTCGATCATCACCGGTATCGGCCTGCTGCTGCTGGTCGCCGAGATGATCCTGAAGTACACGCCCATTCACGTGGAGCTGTTCCTGGGCGGATCGGGCGGCTTCCTGTGGTTCGCGGATGCCGTGCCCGGCCCCGACTGCCAGTGGTTCTCGCTGTTCGTGCCCGGCGGCAACGGCTGCGAGATCCTCTCGACCGGTGACGGCGTGAACGTCTCACTCGCGATCCTCGTCGCGCACGGCTGGTTCTACGTCGTCTACCTGATCTCGTGCTTCCGCGTGTGGAGCCTGATGCGGTGGCCGTTCCGTCGGTTCGTGTTCCTCGCCCTCGGTGGTGTCGTGCCCTTCCTGTCCTTCATCCTCGAGGTGCGCACCGCCCGTGGCGTGCGCGCCTACCTCGCCGAGCGCGAGGCCGCCCAGGCCTCGGCTCCCGTCCCCGCCCCGGAAGGCAACCGGTGACCGAACAGACCGAAACGTCCCAGCGCCCCGTCCTCGTCGTCGATTTCGGCGCGCAGTACGCGCAGCTGATCGCCCGCCGTGTCCGTGAGGCCGGCGTGTACAGCGAGATCGTGCCGCACACCGCCTCGGCGGATGAGATCGCGGCGAAGAACCCCGTCGGCATCATCCTGTCGGGCGGACCGTCGTCGGTGTACGAAGACGGCGCGCCCAGCCTCGACACGGGCGTCTTCGACCTCGACGTGCCCACGCTCGGCATCTGCTACGGCTTCCAGGTCATGGCCAAGGCGCTGGGCGGAGAGGTCGCCAACACGGGTCTCCGCGAGTACGGGGCGACGGATGCCACGGTCGTCACCGAGGGAACGCTGCTGCAGGGGCAGCCCGCCGAGCAGAACGTGTGGATGAGCCATGGCGACCAGGTGTCGCGCGCGCCCGAGGGCTTCGACGTGCTCGCCCGCACGGCGCACACGCCCGTCGCCGCCTTCGCGAACGACGCCCGTCGCATGTACGGCGTTCAGTGGCATCCCGAGGTCAAGCACTCCGACCACGGGCAGAACGTGCTCGAGAACTTCCTCCACAAGGCCGCGGGCCTGCCCGCCGACTGGAACAGCGGCAACGTCATCGCCGAGCAGGTGGAGCGCATCCGCCAGCAGGTCGGAACCGGCCGCGTCATCTCGGCGCTCTCGGGCGGCGTCGACTCCGCGGTGTCGACCGCCCTCGTGCACGAGGCCGTCGGCGACCAGCTCATCGCGGTGTTCGTCGACCACGGACTGCTGCGCAAGGGCGAGCGCGAGCAGGTCGAGAACGACTACGTGGCCTCGACCGGCGTGAAGCTCATCACCGTCGACGCGCGCGAGACGTTCCTCAACGCCCTGGCCGGTGTGAGCGACCCCGAGCAGAAGCGCAAGATCATCGGTCGCGAGTTCATCCGCGCGTTCGAGCAGGTTCAGGCCAACCTGGTCGCCGAGGCGAAGGCCGAGGGCGAGCAGGTGCGTTTCCTCGTCCAGGGCACGCTCTACCCCGACGTCGTGGAGTCGGGTGGCGGCGCGGGCACGGCCAACATCAAGAGCCACCACAACGTCGGCGGCCTGCCCGAGGACCTGCAGTTCGAGCTCGTCGAGCCGCTGCGCACCCTGTTCAAGGACGAGGTGCGCGCGATCGGTCGGGAGCTCGGCCTGCCCGAGGCCATCGTGGGGCGCCAGCCCTTTCCGGGGCCCGGTCTTGGCATCCGCATCGTGGGCGAGGTCACCGCTGACCGTCTCGAGATCCTGCGTGAGGCCGACGCCATCGCCCGTGCCGAGCTGACCAAGGCCGGCCTCGACGACGAGATCTGGCAGTGCCCCGTCGTGCTTCTCGCCGACGTGCGCTCGGTGGGTGTGCAGGGCGACGGACGCACCTACGGCCACCCCATCGTGCTGCGTCCCGTCTCGTCCGAGGACGCGATGACCGCCGACTGGACGCGCCTGCCGTACGACGTGCTGTCGAAGATCTCGAACCGCATCACCAACGAGGTGCGCGACGTCAACCGCGTGGTGCTCGACGTGACGTCGAAGCCCCCGGGGACCATCGAATGGGAGTGACCCGCGGCTGACTTCTCGCGGTGACCGGCGCCGCCGTCCGATTTCGGGCGGCGGCGCCGTCGTTCCGCCACCGGGCCCGCGAGACCGCAGCTGTTTCCCCGGGGCGTTCGCCGCGCGGGTGGGGACGGCGCGGGTGGGGGAGGATGGGGGCGTGACTTCGGCCGACTTCCCCGACGCGTGGTACCTCATCCTGTCGAGCCGGCTCGTGCCCGACCTCGACGGCGGCTACACCATCTCGACGCTCGCCCGCGCGCGGCAGATGCGCGCCGCCGGCGCCGATGCGCTTCTGCTGACCGTCGACCCCGCCGAGGCCGACGCGCACGCCGCTCACCGGGCGACCTTCGAGGAGCGGGGGGTGGCGGCATCCGAGAGCTTCCTCAACCTGTTCGACGAGGCGGTCGACGCCGACGGAGGGGCCGCACCGTGGGTGCGCGCGGCCGCACGAGCCGGAACCGCGGACGCGTCGCTGGAGTACCGCCGCGTCGCCGGCGGCGCCGTCGACCTGCCGGTCGTGATCGACCCGGACTGGCACCTCAGCACGGCGCCGATCGTCGTGCGCGATGCCGCGAGCCAGCCCGTCGGCGTGGTCGACGGCTTCGGCGCGCTCTACCGGGCGTGGCTCACGCACGTGTCGGCGCGGCTGCGCACGCGGCGCGACCGTCCCATCGTCGTGGTGTGCGAGTCGCGGCAGCTGGGCGAGCTCATCGTCGGGTGGGGCGACGACGACACGCGGATCCTGCACACGATCCACACGATCCACCTCGACGCGCCCTACACCGCCGAGGCTCCGCTCAACGGCCTGTGGACGAGGTGGTTCGCCCTCGCCGACCGGTTCGACGCGGTGCTCTGGCCGACCGCCCACCAGCGCGACGACGTGCGCGCACGCTTCGGGCGCGCCGCGAACGACATCGTCGCCCCGCACGCGGTCGAGGGGCCGGATGCCGTGGTGCCCCCGTCGGCGCGCGAACCCGGACTGATCGTCGCGGTGGGGCGGCTGGCCCCCGGGAAGCGGCTGGATCGCGCCATCCGCGCCTTCGCCCGGGTGCGCGCCGACGTGCCGTCCGCTCGGCTCGAGCTGTGGGGAGCCGGGGCGCGGCGCGAGGCGCTCGAGGCCCTGGTCGTCGAGCTCGGCCTCGACGGGGCGGTCGCGCTACGCGGTCTGACGAGCGACCCCGGGGCGGTTCTCGACCGGGCCGCGGTCTACCTCACCACCTCGGCGTTCGAGGGGCAGGGGCTGGCGCTCGCCGAAGCCCTCGCGCACGGGACGCCCGTCGTGGCGTGGGATATCCGCTACGGCCCCCGCGACATGCTCGCGGCGGGGGGTGGCATCCTCGTTCCGGACGACGACGACGAGGCGCTCGTCGCGGCGCTGCGGAACGTGCTGACGGATGAGGCGTTGCGCGAGCGGCTCGCCCGAGAAGCGCGGGATGCCGCGCACACCCTGACTCCGGAACGAGCGATGCGGACGCTGGCCGACGTCAGCCGCGGGGTGTTGGAGCGTCCGCGACGGCGCTGATCCCCGGGGCCCTGCCTCAGGCCCTCGCGGCCGCGCTAACGGCGGAGGGGCCCTGCCTCAGGCCCTCGCCGCTGCCCGCACGGCGGAGACCGCGGCCGACGGTGACCCGCGGAAGGCCGGACCGTGCCCGGGGAGCACCCAGTCGGCATCCAGGTCCTCGATGCGCGCGAGCGAGGCGAGGGCCTCGGCGGGATCGTCGGTGAACGGGGCGGGCGCCGGTCCGCGGCGACCCGTCAGCACGTGCCGTGTCGTCAGGGCGTTCCCGACGAAGACCGCGCGCACGGCGGGCGAGAACACGGCGATGCTGCCGGGGGAGTGGCCGGGCATGCCGATCACGCGCGGGCGGCCCGGCAGATCGAGCTCGTCGCCGTCGGCGACCTCGTGCACCTCGGTGAGCCATTGCGGTCGCATCCCCTTGCGGATGGCATAGGCGGCGAAGCCGAGCAGGGGTCCGGGGCGCATCGGGCCGACGGGCGTCTTCGGCTTGTCCCCGCCGCGCGCGCGATCCGCGTCGGCCGCGTGCACGTAGACGGGGATGCCGAGCTCGCGGCGCAGCCGTTCCGAGCAGCCGACGTGATCGACGTCGCCGTGGGTCAGCACGACGCCGCGGATGTCGGTGAGGGGGCGGCCGATGGCATCCATCTCACGGACGAGGTCGGCGTAGAAGCCGGGAAGGCCCGCGTCGACGAGGGTGATGCCGTCGGGGGTGACGATGAGGTGCGCGGCGACGAGGTCGTTGCCGAGGCGGTGGAGGGCGGGGGCGAGACGCATGGGCCTGCCTTTCTCGGGGATAGCTACGGAGTGTAGCCATGATAGCTTATGCCTGTAGCCATGGGAGGGGTCATGCCGACACCGGTCAGAACGACGCTCGACGAGATCGTCGCCGCCGCCGCACGCCTGCTCGATGCCGGCGGGATCGCCGCGGTCACCATGCAGGCGGTCGCGGTCGAGGTCGGAGTCCGAGCGCCCTCGCTGTACAAGCGCGTCCGCGACCGCGACGCGTTGCTCGCCCTCGTCGGGGGCGACGCGGCGCGCGACCTCACGAGCCGGCTCGAGGCCGCGACCGATCTCGACGGGCAGCTGCACGCCTTCCGCTCCTTCGGGCACGCGCGGCCCGAGGCGTTCCGGTTGCTCTTCGCCTCGGTCGTGGATGCCGACACCCTGGCGCAGACCAGCGCCCCGGTGCTGCGCGCGACGACGGACATCGTGGGTGAGGGGCGTGCGCTGGACGCGGCCCGTCTTCTCACGGCGTGGGCGACCGGCTTCGTGACCATGGAGCTCGCCGGAGCCTTCCGCCTCGGCGGCGACCTCGACGAGGCGTACCGCTACGGCTGCGCCCACCTCGTGCGCTCGCTCGTGGATGGTCAGGACGGGGAGCGGCCGGCCCAGGGATCGTAGTTGGCGACCAGATCCTCTTGCGCGGGGCGCTCGGCATCCGGGATGTGCTGCAGGTTCACGCGTACGCGGTACCAGAGCGAGCTCGAGCCGCGCATGCCGTCGACGAGGACGTCCGCGGGGTGCAGGTGGGACGTGGCCTGGGGATGCCGGGTCTTCCACGTCTCGAGCGCGTCCAGCGCCTCGGGCTTCGTCTTCGTCCGTGCGACCTCGATCAGCGGCATGGTCGACGTGCGGCGGCCCGAGCCGTCGGAGCCGCGCGGAGGCTTCTCGGCCGGACCCAAGCGCTCGGCCAGGGCGAGCAACGCATCGAGCGACCCGGCGGCGTCGTCGATCCCGGCGTGGGGGTCGCCGATCGCGCGGAACCGCTCGGGCACCGTCAGGACGGTGAACTCCTCGGGGCGGCGGCTGCGCACCTCATCCCAGGTGAGCGGCGTCGACACGCGCGCGTCGGGAAGCGGACGGATCGAATAGGCCGAGGCGACCGTGCGGTCCTTGGCGTTCTGATTGAAGTCGACGAACACGCTCTCGCCGCGCTCCTCCTTCCACCACCGTGCCGTCGCCAATCCCGGGGCGCGGTTCTCGACCTCGCGGGCGAGGGCCTCGGCGGCGAGGCGCACGGCCGCGTAATCCCACTCGGGGCGGATCCGGACGAGGATGTGCAGGCCGCGCGAGCCCGACGTCTTGGGCCAACCGGTCAGACCGTGATCCTGCAGCACGTCGCGTGCGATGAAGGCCACGTCCACGATCTGCGCCCAGTCCACGCCGGGCATGGGGTCGAGGTCAACCCGCAGCTCGTCGGGGTGATCCAGATCCTCGGCGCGGACGGGGTGGGGGTTGAGGTCGAGACAGCCCAGGTTGACCACCCAGGCCAGGCCCGCGGCATCCCGGATCACCGCTTCTTCGGCGGAGGTGCCCGAGGCGTAGCGCAGGATCGCGGTGTCGACGAAGTCGGGGTGGTTCTCGGGGACGCGCTTCTGGAAGAAGGGTTCCTGATCGAGGCCCTTCGAGAAGCGCTTCAGCACCATGGGGCGTCCGCCGGCCCCGCGGAGGGCTCCCTCGGCGACGGCGAGGTAGTACCGCACGAGGTCCAGCTTGGTCAGTCCCGGCTCGGCGAAGACCACGCGGTCGGGGCTGGTGACGCGCACCTCGTGCCCGTCGACGTCGAGGATCTCGGGCGGCGTCTTCGCGGGGCTCATGGCGCGAGGCTAGCGGCGGGCCGGGCGGACGCGGCACCCCTTGCGGTGCGCCCCCGGCGGCGTCGCGACGCGCTCGTGCCGGCGCGCGCGGGCGCTCGGCGTGTCGAGTGTCCAGGACGCGCCGCCGCGTGTGGGACCCGCGCGGCGTGTCGAGTGTCCAGGACGCGCCGCCGCGTGTGGGACCCGCGCGGCGTGTCTTGGACACTCAACGGGGTTGGGCGCGGCGGGGGCGCGCGGCGGGGGCGGGGAGGGGCGCGGGCGCGCGCAACGACGAAGGGCCGCCCCGGAACGGGACGGCCCTTCGTGCGGAACTCGCGTCAGTTGTTGCCGCGGAGGATCGCGATGAGGCGCAGGATCTCGACGTACAGCCACACGACGGTGACCATGATGCCGAAGGCGCCGACCCAGCCGTAGACCCGGGCGGCACCGTTACGGACGCCGCGCTGGATCTGGTCGAAGTCGAGCACCAGCGAGTACGCGGCCATGATGACCACGAGGACGCCGATGATCAGGCCGAGCGGGATGCCGGCGACCGTCATGCTGTACAGGCCGAAGGGGCCACCCGCGATGGGGGCGTTGAACAGCATGAGGCCCAGGTTGACCAGCGCGAAGACCATGTAGCCGACCATGGCGATCATGAAGATCTTGGTCGCGCGGGCCGAGGCGCGCACCTTGCCGCTCGCGAAGAGCGCCAGGGTCACACCGACGACCGACAGCGTGGCCAGCGTCGCCTGCAGGACGATGCCGGGAAACATGAACTCGAAGAACGCCGAGATGCCACCGACGAACAGACCCTCGAACGCCGCGTAGGCGATGAAGACCGGAACGGAGGGCTTCTTCTTGAACGTCGCGACCATCGCCAGCACGAAGCCGACGAGACCACCGACGATCATCGGGGCGGCGCTCGGGTTGGGGTTGGCGACGCTGACGCCGGCCATCGACCAGATCCAGCCGACGACGGCCGTGACGACGAGGATGCCGAACAGGGCCAGCGTCTTCATGACGGTGTCTTCGACCGTCATGCGGCCGGTGTCGACGGCGCTCGCCGAGGGGGCGGCGTACGCGCCTTCGATGGTGGCGGCGGCGGCGGGGTCGACGGCCGGGGGCGGGCTGTAGCGCGTCTGAGCGCCACCGGCTCGAGGGTCCTGGAACGCCGGGGTATTGAAAGCCGGGTTGTTGAGGGCCACGGGAACTCACACTCCAAAGATGGTGATCACAGCACCGTGCTGTCAGACAACACTAGCCGAGCGTGCCGCGAGAATCCCGGTGCTGACTGGGATTCCGCTTTGAGCGCACCCCGATTTCACCCGTCCTCGGTACGGTGTCGCCGTGCCCCTGATCATCGGTCATCGCGGGGCTCCGGGGTACCTGCCGGAGCACTCGCGCGGTTCCTACCTGCGAGCCATACGGGCGGGAGTGGATGCCGTCGAGCCCGACGTCGTGCCGTCGAAGGACGGGGTGCTGGTGGTGCGGCACGAGAACGAGATCGGCTCCACCACCGACGTCTCGCGCCGACCGGAGTTCGCCGCGCGCCGCACGACCAGGGCCGTCGACGGCGAGGAGCTGACCGGCTGGTTCACCGAGGACTTCACCGCCGAGGAGCTGCAGACGCTCCGGTGCCGCGAACGCCTCTCCGCGCTCCGACCGGACAGCGCCACGCACGACGACACCGAGCCCGTCCTGCTGCTGCGCGACGTGCTGGAGCTCGCGCGGGACGGCGGTGCGGGCGTGGTGCTCGAGATCAAGCACGCGGCGTACTTCGCGCGCCGCGGCTTCGACATGGCCGAGCTGGTGCGGGCCGAGCTGGCGGACGCAGGATGGGGGGATGCCGAGCGGCCCCTCGTCATCGAGTCCTTCGAGCCGCTGGTGCTCGCGCGGCTGCGGGACAGTGGCATCCCTCACCCTCTCGTCCAGCTCGTCGAGGCCGAGGGGGCGCCGTGGGACCTGCGCGAGAGGGACGGGGACGACGCCGCCCGGTACGCCGCGATGCTCACGCCCGCGGGGCTGGACGCGCTCGCAGAGGAGGTCGGGGGGATCAGTACCGACAAGCGGCTGATCCTCGACCCCGACGCGCGGGGGCGGGCGCGCGGGCCCGCCCGGTTCGTCGAGGAGGCGCGCGACCGCGGGTTGCGGGTGTTCGCGTGGACCTGCCGGCCCGAGAACGCGTTCCTGCTGCCGGGGTTCCGCGGCGACGGCGGTCCGGCGGATCCGGGGGACTATCGCGGCGAATGGGGGGTGCTGCGCGCCGCGGGACTGGACGGCGTGTTCGTCGACCACCCCGACCTGGGCGTCGAGTTCTTCCGCGGGGGCGGAGCGGGATCCTGACGCCGGCCCCCCGCGTTCCCAGGAGTGCGCCCCGACCGCAACCCCGGGCCGGGGCCGCGCGGGTCGGGACAGGATGTCGGCATGACGGTGGACGTGACGGTGGTCGGCGGCGGTATCTCGGGTCTCGCGTGCGCACGGGCGGTGCAGGATGCCGGCGGCTCGGTGCGCGTGCTGGACCGCGGCCGCCGCGTCGGGGGGCGCCTGTCCAGCCGCACCATCGACGGGCGTCCGGTCGACCTCGGCGCGTCGTACTTCGTGGTCGGCGAGGCCGAGGGGTTCGGCCACGTCGTCGCGGACTGGGAGGAGCGCGGCCTGGCGCGCCCGTGGACCGACACCTTCCAGGTGCTCGACGCCGACGGCGGGCAGACCCCCAAGCCGGGGCCGATGCGCTGGGCGGCGCCGTCCGGTCTGCGCTCGCTCGCGCTCGATCTGGCCGACGGGCTCGACGTCGTCTCGGAGCGCGTCGTCGACCGGGTGGAGCCCTACCAGGTCGATGGCGAGGACGCGGGCGAGGTGGTGCTCGCGATGCCCGCGCCCCAGGCGCAGCGTCTGACCGACGCGGCCCCCGGCGGGGATCAGGAATGGGAGCCGGTCATCGCGGTCGTGCTGCGCTGGCCGGAGCGGATGTGGGATGCCGATCTGCACGGCGCCTTCACCGACGGGGACGCCGACGTGTCGTTCATCGCGGACGACGGTGATCGCCGTGGCGACGGCGCCCCGGTGCTGGTCGTGCACACGACCGGGGACCGCGCGCGCCGTCATCTGGACGACCCCGAGGGGGCGGTCGGTCCGGTGCTCGCCGCGACGCGGCGGTTGCTGCGCATCGACGCCGATCCGATCGCGACGTACGCGCACCGGTGGACCTTCGCCCGTCCGGGGCAGACCACCGGACAGCCCTTCTCCCGCTCGCCCGGTCTCTCGGCCTGCGGCGACGCGTGGGGCCGCAGCGCGGCGGTGCGCACGGCGTGGACGTCGGGCGATGCGCTGGGGCGGGCGCTGACGGCATCCTGAGGCCGAGGCCGCTTCGTCCGTTCGGCTGAAATCGTGCCGCGACACGCGCGGGCGGCCGCGGGGGTCGGATCGGCGGACGGCCGCGAATCCCGTCCGCCGTGACGGCGGTACGCCCCCGGGGCCGCCCGATCGATGTCGGGGCCCCGCCCTAGGGTGGGGCCATGGATGCCGGTATCGACGCCACGGGGGTCAGACGGTCGTTCGGCGCGGTCCACGCGGTGCAGCAGGTGACGTTCACCGCCGCTCCGGGACGCGTCACGGGACTGGTCGGGCCCAACGGATCGGGCAAGACGACGCTCTTGCTCATGCTCGCCTCGCTGCTGCGACCGGACGCCGGTGAGATGCGCATCGGCGGTGTCGACCCGGTGGCGGATCCCGCCGGGGTGCGGCGGATCCTGGGATGGATGCCGGACTCCCTGGGCGCCTGGCCGAGCCTGACGTCCCGCGAGGTGCTGGTCGCGACCGCGCAGCTGTACGACCTGCCGCGAGAAGCCGCGCGCGCCCGCGCGGACGAGCTCCTCGACCTCGTGGACCTGCGCGCGCTCGCCGGTTCACCGGCGCGCGTGCTGTCGCGGGGACAGAAGCAGAGGCTCGCCCTCGCGCGCGCCCTCGTGCACGACCCTCGGGTGCTGCTGCTCGACGAGCCGGCCTCGGGCCTGGACCCCCAAGCGCGGATCGCCCTGCGCGTGCTGCTGCGGCGACTGGCGGCCGAGGGGCGCACGATCCTCATCTCGAGCCACGTCCTGTCCGAGCTCGAAGAGGTGGTCGATGACGCCGTCTTCCTGCTCGAGGGGCGCACCGTGGGCGGCGATCGCGTCGCCGCGGCGGCCACGCGCGTCCGCCCCTGGCGCGTCCGTCTGCTCGCCGACGCGACCGGCTCGACCGAGGCGGCTCGCGCCGACATCGCCGCGGCGCTCGGTCGCGGAGTCGACGAGGTCGGGATCGACCGTCGCGACGTGCTCGTGCCGTTCGCCGACGAGGCCGCGGCCCTCGCGGGCCTGCGCGCGCTGGTGAGCGCGGGCGTCGCCGTGGTCGAGTTCGCTCCCGCGGTCGGCGATCTCGAGCACGCGTTCCTCGACCTGCGGTCCGAGGCGCCGCCCGCACCGCCCTCGGCCGATCACCACGACGACGGGAGCCGCTCGTGAACCTCCTCCGCTTGCGCACGATCGTCGGGATCGAGCTGCGTCAGCGCGTGCGCTCGGTCGCCTGGTACGTGCTGCTCGGCGTCTTCGCCGTGATCCTCATCGGCCTGCTGGCGCTGTCGTTCGCGTCGTTCGCTCTGTGGGAGGGCGGCAACGAGCTGTTCTTCTCGCTCGTCATCATGCTCGTGCTGCTACTGGTGCTGCTGGTCTCGCCGACCCTGAGCGGCAGCGCCGTCAACGGCGATCGGGATGCCGCGACTCTCGCCCCGGTGCAGGTCACCCTGGCGACGACGGCCGAGATCGTGGTCGGCAAGTTCCTGGCCGCGTGGATCTCGGGGCTGGCGTTCCTGGTCGTCGCCCTGCCCTTCCTTCTCGTCGCCGTGCTCGCGGGCTCGCTCAACCCCCTCGTGATCTTCAGTTCACTGCTCATCCTCGTCGTCGAGGTGGCCGTGGTCGCGGCGATCGGGGTGGGGCTGAGCGCGGTCCTCGCGCGTCCGCTGTTCTCGGTCGCCAGCACGTACCTCATCGTCGCCGCGCTGACCGTCGGAACGCTGCTGGTCTTCGGACTCGGGGGCGCGGCACTGCGCTCGCCGCAAGAGGCCGTGACCCGCGAGGTGGACTACGCGGCCATCCCTCCGGGCTGCGATCCGTACGCGCCCGAACAGTCCGACGGCTGTCCCTCGCTCGGAGAGGTCGGATGCGTCGAGACCAGCACCGTGAACGAGATCCCGCGCTTCGATCGCGTGTGGGGAGTGCTGGCGGCCAACCCGTTCGTCATCCTCGCCGATGCGACCCCGCCCACGTACGACGAGGAGTACGGCTGGCCGCGCGACCTGTTCTCGCAGATCGCCTACGGCGTGCGCCTCGCCCAGATCCCGCCGGAACCCCGGATCGAGTACAACGGGTGCGTCACGTACTCGCAGCAGCAGCAGCAAGACCCTGCGCCCGCGGAGCGGATCGCCGGAACGGCGCCCAGCTGGTTCGTGGGACTCATCGTGCAGTTCGCGCTGGCGGGCGGGCTGATGGCCTGGGGCATCGCCCGGACGCGGACGCCCGCGCGGCGTCTTCCGCCCGGGACGCGCATCGCCTGAGCGCGGACGGGCCCGCGGGCTGGGGCGGCACGGGTCGGGGGTGGGTGCTCGAGCTCGGCGCCCGCGGGCGCCCCGAGACCGGCGCGCACCACGACCGCGAACTCACTCCCGGGCCGGGGCACCCCGCCCGGGGGTGCCCCGCTCGAGCTGGTTCAGGCGTGTCCCTCGGCGGCAGGGAACCCCGGGTCGTCGGCCGGGGCGCCGGCATCGGCGGAGCCGTCGACCGCGTCACCGGTGCGGTCGTCGAGGTCGACGTGCTCCTCGGCCTCGGCGGCGTCCTCGCGGACCTCGTCGGTCACGGCGTCGGTGGGGGCGGCCGAGTCGGCGTGCGCGTCGTCGGAGTGGCGGGTGGGGATGTCAGGAGTGCTCATGTGTCCACGGTGCTCCTGACGGCATCCGACCCGAACCGGCTTGACACGACGCCCTCGCGCGCGGACGGTCGTTCGTCACGGTGCACGTCGGCTCGCCGGTGGCCTCAGTCGCCGGCATCCGGGATCGACGGCGCGTTCGCGGGCCAGGCGGGAAGCGGATCGTCGAACGATGCCCACGCCGCGGGACCGGCGGCGAGCTCGTCGTCGGTGAGAGCGGCGCGGTCGAGGATGTGCGCGAGGCGCGGCGCCGAGAGGTCGAGGCCCGTGAAGACGAGCTCCTGCCCCAAGCCCATGCGTCCGTCGTCCGCACCGAGCGGTTCGATCCACATCGCCGAGCCCACGTGCTCCCATCGGGCGAGGATGCCGGGTCTCGAGGCGAGGCGACAGAAACCGGCGGAGCGCACGAGGCGGCCGGCGGCTCCGTCGTCGAGCTGGTCGAGGGCGGTCGAGAGTCGGCCGGCGTGGAACGGGCGCACCTGGTCGTAACGGATCGTCGCGACGCGGTTGTCGCGCATGTAGGGGTCGTGGTCGTCGTTCAGGGCGCGAACCCACCCGGCGCGCTCGAGCAGCTCGCCGTCGTGCGTGGCGGGGGACTGCAGGTCGCCCAGCGGATCGCGTGAGAGGCGCACGGTCGCGGTGGGATTGAGGTGCGAGGCGAGGGACATCTGCACGGCCAGGGCCGCGGTGGGCACGAGCTCCCAGTTGACCCAGACGATGCGCGTCGCCAGCTCCAGCGCCAGGGCGGCCTGGCGCGCGCGGGCGCCGATGTCCGCGCGAGGGTCTCCCGCGCGCGCCGAGGGGACGAGGGGAGCATCGTCGAGCAGGTCGCCGATCATGTGCCGGGCATCGACGATGCACACGGCGTCGACCTCGGCGCCGCCCCGAGCGACGAGAGCGTGGATCAGATCGACGTCGGCGGAGAGGTCGACGACGGCGGGGTCCTCGTTCATCCGCGGCCGAGGGTGCGGCAGCGCGTGGGCGGAGCGCAGATCAGCGGTGCGCAGCAGGTGCAGGGGACGGCCGAGGGCGACGGCGATGCGCTCGGCGTAGGCCCGGCGCTCCGGGGCGCAGACGCCCATGACGGCGATCCTGCGGGGCATGGCATCCACCTTCCGTTTGTCGAGGAGTGGTGTTCACCTTACTCTGTTGTTGAGAACCATTATCAACAAGGAGGATGCCATGAAGGTCCGCGCGTCGATCAGATCGCTCGCGAAACAGCCCGGTGCGCAGGTCGTGCGCCGCCGCGGCAAGGTGTTCGTGATCAACAAGCAGAACCCCCGGTTCAAGGGGCGGCAGGGGTGACGGGCCGCGCCGGTCGATAACGCGAACGAGAACCGTTCCCGAAGTCCGGCGAAGGGTTGATCGGGCTCGCGGCGCATGATGTCGTGGGGTCGTCGTGGACGGTGCGCGCGCGTGCTGTCCGGAAACCGAAACACCACGGGAGAACCTCATGAGCATCGCCGAGACCCACGCCGAGCACTCCGTCGACGAACACGCCCACGGCGACGACTGCGGTCACGAGAAGGTCGAGCACGGCGACCACATCGATTACGTGCACGGCACGCACCGTCACGCCCTGCACGGCGACCACTACGACGAGCACGAGTCGCACGCCGAGCACTCGATCGACGAGCACCGGCACGGAGACGACTGCGGTCACGAGAAGGTCGTGCACGACGACCACGCCGACTACGTCCATGACGGTCACCGTCACGCGCTGCACACGGACCACTACGACGAGCACTGATCGTCGCTCATCCCGCCGCCCGGTATCCGCCTTTCGAAGGGATGCCGGGCGGTCGGCGTTCCGGCCGGGTCAGTCGAAGGCGGCACGTCGCCACGAAGCGACGTGGGGCGGCAGGTCTCGAGTGAGTGTCACCCAGAGGATGTCGTCATCCATGCTGCGATAGCCGGAGCGCGAGGCGATGTTTCGGAGGGTGCGCAGAGCCTGGCGCACATCCGCGGGGGTCTCGGTGAGCAGGTCGTCGAACTCGCCGGTCTCGAAGAGGGCGGCCGCCCGGATCACGGCCATCGAGCCAGAGGCGTAGGCGGGGGAGTTGCGACGGAATGCGTCGCGTCCCGAGGCCACCGCGTGGTGCAGGAACGCCTCGATGGCCTGCACGCTGTCGCGGAGCTTGGCGCGGACATCGACCCCGGGGCTCCCGCTGGTGCGGGGGATCCGGGTGAACTTCCCCGATCCGGGCGGGACGTCGGTCACAGGGCCACCAGCTGCGCGTCGTCGAGGAACGCGGGGCGGTTCTCGGTGTCCACGACGACGTCGACCGGGAACCCGGTGAGATTCTCGACGGCGTTCTGGAACATCGCGATGTCGAGATACGAGCGCCCCGGCGCGACCCGCGCGAGCAGGTCGATGTCGGACGAGAAGTGATCCGCTCCCGAGGCGACGGACCCGAACACGCGAAGGTCCGTCAGTCCGTGGCGCGCGCCGAGAGAGACGATCGAACCCGCGTGTTCCTCGACGGCCATGCCCGGGCGGTAGTCGGCGGCGTGCAGGAGACGCTCCAGGATGTTCTCGCTCACGCCACGGACGCCCGTCTCGATGGCGGCGATGTGGGGTTGGCTCATTCCGGCGGCCTTCGCCAGTGCCGCCTGTGACAACCCGCTGTCGAGGCGCGCGGCGCGCACGAGCGTCGCCGCGCGGCTGGTGTCGAAGCGACCCGGCATCCTCTATACCTCCGTGGTATATCGTACGCCGACTTCCACGGCGGCGTCAGGCCTGCACGCGGAACGAGCGCCCCTCGAGCGACACGACGTCGCCGATCCGCAGCTGGCGACCGCGACGGCGCTCGACCTCGCCGTTGACCTTCACGTAGCCGTCGATGATCGCCTCCTTGGCGTCACCGCCCGAGTCGAGGGCGCCGGCGAACTTGAGGAAGGATCCGAGACGGATGCCGTCGCTGCCGACGGGGACGTCGAGGGGAGCGGATGCGGTCATCCATCCAGCATGACAGGCCGCGCGGCGGTCGGTGCGGGCTCTCGGGGATCGACGCGACGGCGGGAGTCGAACCCGCTACGCCTCCGGTTATGAACCGAGGCCCGGGACCGCCCGGATCGCCGCGATGTGTACGAGCACCACGCTAACCCGCCCCGCCGCCGACGCGAGCGGGCGTTGCGCGGCATGACGACGTGTGTCGCCCCGTGGCGCGCTCGGGTGAGAGAACTCTCATCCTGCGCCCCGGCCCGCCGACCTATCCTCGTAAAGGCTGAAGGGAGCACGGCCATGTGGGGAGCCGACGAGGCGATCGCGCGCGTCGAGGACGATGTCCGCCGCGCACAGCAGCGAGCGGAACTCTATCCGGCGCTGCAGGCATCGATCGATGCGGTCCGCGGGTCGGCGGTGTCGATCCGTCGTGACCTCTCCGTCGAGGTCGACGCCGGGGGAGTGCTGCGCGACCTTCGCATCGCGGACGCGGCGCTGGACCGGGGTGGGGAGCGGGTGGCATCCGAAATCCTCGAACTCGTCGCGAAGGCCACGCGCACCGCCCGGGCCAAGACGCTCGAGGCGACGACGGAGATCATGGGCGCCGACGATCCCATCGTGACGACGATCGCGCAGCAGCTCGACGCGCGGAACGCCGCCGACGACGCTCCCGCGGGGGGACCGCGCCCATGAGCGACATCGCCATCGACACCGACACGCTGCGACAGCACGCATCGGGGGTGGAGCAACTCGCAGCCGACGCCGTCGAGGCGTTGTCGGCCGTGCAGTCGATCAACCTCTCCGGCGGGGCCTTCGGCGTCCTCTGCAGCTTCTTCGTTCCCCCCGTCGGGATCGTCTCGGCCGCGGTCGGGGCGGCCATCGACGCGGGAGAGGGCGCGATCGAACGGACGGGCCGTGAGATCCGCGCGGTGGCCGATGACTTCCAGACGTACGAGGACTCCGTCGTCGACACCGTCCGATCACTCGACCGGGAGCTCGGCCGATGAGCGACAACGCACTGGTCGCCGCCCCCGTCGATGCGGGACCCTCCGCGTTCGGAGGCGCCTATCTGCTGCAGGACGGCGCGGACCTCGCGCACGCCTTCCAAACGGGCAACTGGGTCGAGGGAGGTGTCGCCGCCTTCAGCACCGTTCTCGACGGCATCGGCGCCGTCATCGATCCGATCGGCACGCTCATCGCCAACGGACTCGGCTGGGTCATCGACCACATCGAGCCGCTGCGCGGCTGGCTGCAGGACCTCACCGGTAACGCCGCCGAGGTGCAGGCCTTCGCGCAGACGTGGACCAACGTCTCGGGTCGGCTGCGGCAGGTCGGGGGCGACCTGCAGCATCGGCTGTCCGACCTCGAGGGGATGAGCGGCGCGACCGTCGACGCCTATCGCGCCCACGTGCAGGAACTCGCCGATTCCGTCGCGTCGACCGGGACGTGGGCGGGTGCCGTGAGCGGCGGTCTCGACATCGCCGCCATGCTGGTTCAGGCCGTCTACGAACTGGTGAGGGATGCCATCTCGCAGGTCGTGGGCGTCGCCATCAGTGCCGCGATCACCACCGCCGCCACCGTCGGGTTCGGTGCGCCGCTGGCCATCGGCCAGATCGTGACGAAGGTGTCGTCCCTGGCGGCGCGCGTGGGGTCGTTCGTGACCAAGCTGCTGCGCTCGCTCAACGAGGCGATCCCCCTGCTCCGTCGCCTCAGCGGTGTCGTTGAAGAGGTCGCCGCGCGCCTGCGGGGTCGCGTCCCGGGCCACGGCGCCACCCCCGACGTGCCCACGCCGCACGGGTCGACCCCCGACGCGCCGGCGGCCAGGGCGCCCGAAGCGGATGCGCCCGCGGCATCCTTCCCTCGTAACGATCCCGCGCCGGCCGGTGGCGGACGGCTCGGCGGCGGCTCGTCGGTCCCCGAGGGGCACCGGCCGTTGACACAGGCGGACATCGACGAGCTTCCGGTCGTCCGCGACGGCACCCACATGGGTCCCGACGGGCGGCCCCTGCCCGACACCTGGTACCAGACGGGCGAACACGATTACGTCTACCACACCGATGCGAACGGCCACATCGACCGCTTCCATGCGGAAGAGCTGCAGATCAAGACGCACGAGGGGCGTCTGTCGCACGACCCCGACACCCCCGGCAAGCTCGAGGGCGACCACGCCGGACACCTCGCGGGCGACCTGTTCGGCGGGTCCCCGAAGCTCGACAATCTCGTGAGCCAACTGTCGTCGATCAACCTCAGCGACTACCGCAAGCTCGAGATCCAGTGGGCCGACGCACTGCGCGCCGAACCGCCGGGTAGCGTGTCGGTCGACGTTCGGCTGATGACCGACGCGAATGGACGGCCGACGAGTTTCGACGTGCAATCCCTCGTGAACGGTCGCCCCCTCGACCGCTTCTTCACGCAGTGACCAGAATGGATTCCATGACCGAGCAGCAGATCCTCGACGACCTCGTCTCGAGCTGGGTGTCACTGGCGCTCGAATACGCCCAGGGAGCGCCCGACCTCACCACGATCTACATCTACGTCTCGTCCGAGCGTGGATCGGTCTACCCCGAGATGTTCTTCGAGCAGGGCGGCGAGATCCGGTATCCCAGTGATGTGGTCGGCGTCGACACCGGCGTGGAGCGGGTGCGCAGTGTCCACCGCTTCCAGTTCGAGGATCTCCGTGCCGCCGAGGCGAGATTCAGCGAGATCGGCGTGCCGCAACCGACGGAGTACCGCATCACCTTCGACGTGGCGACCCGCCGCACGGACATGACCCTGTCGCGAGAGCTGATCTACGCGAACGACCCGGTCAAGGTTCCCGAGCGCGGTCTGCAGTACTGGCTGGGGGATCGTGCTCCGCAGCCGTTCTGACCGAGCGGGGCAGTCGTCGTGAGTGCTGGATCCGACATCCTGGCCGGTCTCTTCGCCGCGTGGACCGCGCTCGCGGAGGAGTTCGTGGCGGGTGCCCCGGATGTGCGGGCTCTCTACATCTACGCCTCGTCCGAGCGGGGCATGACCGTCGCCAACCTGTACGTCGACCAGCGGGGCTCCGTGCGGCATCCCGGCCGGGTCGACGGCATCCCCGGCGATACCGCGCGGGTCTCGCGCCTGCAGATCTGCTGACCGAAGATCTCTTCGACGCCGAGGATGCTCTCGCCGCAGCCGGGATTCCGCGACCGACCGAGTACCGGCTCCTCTTCGACCCCGTCACGCGCGCACTCGACGTTCAGCTCTCCCACGACGAGCAATACGCCGGCAACGATCGGCGTTCGCCCATCCGCGGCGTCGAGTACTGGTTGGGCGATCGGGCTCCGACGCTCTGACGTCAGGCGCGGCGACGGCCGTCCAGGATCGCGCGCGTCGAGTGCGCGAGGTGCGCGCGCACGGCTCGCTCGGGGTCGCGCAGGGCCTCGACGACGTAGGCGCGGTGCTCGCGCGTCAACGCGCCGGGCGCGTAGGCGGGTCGCACGTGCGTGAGCAGCAGGTGCATCTCGCCGTCCAGCCGGCGGTACTCCTCGGCGATGCGGGGGCTGCCCGCGGCATCCACGAGGGCGAGATGCACCCGCGCGTGCGCGGCGAGCGTGGCCGGCCAGTCCAGGGCCGTCTCGGCGCGATCCAGGTCGTCGAGGGCGTCGTCGACCCCGGGAGGATGGATGCCGCGCTCCCGCACGATGCGCACCGCTTCGGTCTCGAGGGCGCACCGCAGCTGCTGCAGGGCGATCAGGGCGTCGTCGTCGAGCAGCGAGACGCGCACCCCGCGGTACGGCTCGGCGGTGGCGAGACGCTCGGCGGTGAGGGCGGCCAGGGCGGTGCGCGCCGTGTGGCGCGAGACCCCGTGCGCCGCGCTCAGCTCCTCTTCGCGGAGAGGTGTGCCGGGGGCGAGCTCGCCCGAGAGGATGCGGGCGCGCAGGGCGTCGGCGAGGACGTCGGCGGCGCGGGGCCCGGGGGCGGCGGTGCCCCGGACCGACCCGTCACGCGGGGGCCGTGGCATCCGGAACCTCCTTCGTCCGACGCGCGGGAGCGGACACCACGGCGAGACCCACCGCGATGAGCGCGAGGCCGATGCCGCTCACGAGCGTCAGCTGCTCGCGCAGCACGAAAAGCCCCAGCAGGGTCGCCGCCAAGGGCTCGGCGAGGGTCAGGGTCGACACGGTGACCGCGCTGAGGCGTGCCAGGCCCCAGCCGAACAAGAGGTACGCCACCGCCGTGGTGACCACGCCCAGCCACAGGGCCAGGGCGAGTCCTGCAGGGGTCGCGAGCCACGCCGTGCCGGCGGCGAGGAGCACGGGCACGCTCGCGAGGGCGGCCACGCCGAACACCGTGCCCATGACGCGCGTGGAGTTCCACCCCCTCTCGATCAGCGCCTTGCCGCACACCGTATAGAGGGCGTACGACATCCCCGCCCCCGCCGAGGCGAGCAGGCCGCCGGGGGCGAGGGCGATCGCCCCACCGGTGACGCCCGAGACGAGCACCACACCGGCCAGCGCGATGGCGGTGGCGAGCATCCACCGCGGTGAGGGGGCGCGGCGCCGGCGCACGGCATCCACG
Organism: Microbacterium testaceum; assembly: GCF_003075375.1. Lineage (GTDB taxonomy): Bacteria > Actinomycetota > Actinomycetes > Actinomycetales > Microbacteriaceae > Microbacterium > Microbacterium testaceum_E. The sequence continues at coordinate 39,991 of NZ_QDFT01000021.1, forward strand.
ATCCCCGTCGCGATGGGGGCGGAGCCCAGGGCGACGACCGTGCCGATGGCGACGCCGTTCTCTCGCGTGCCGAGGAAGAACAGGGGCTGATACGCCAGGACGCCGACGGCGCCCAACGCGATGAGGACCGCCGTGCGGGCCGTGCCGCCGGGGACGCGCACGGGCGAGAGGGGGCGGGTGCGGCGGAGCTGTGCGAGGGCGAGGAGGCCCAGGATGCCGCCGCCCACGACGATCCGCGCGGCCCCGACCGCGACGGGGGAGGCGTCGACGTCGGCGAGGGCCTGGGCGGTGCCGGTGGTCGAGAAGCACAGCGCCGCGGCGAGGATCGCGAGGGCGGGAAGCATGGATGGATTGTTACACAATCCAGTCGACGGATGGGCACCCGCGGATGGGCCGTGCCCCCGCGGACGGCCGTGCCCCCGCGGACAGCCGTGCCCCGGACAGCCGTGCCCCCGCGGGCGGGCCGTGCACAGGAGCGGGCGGTTGGGCCGACACTCCGGACAGGATGCCGACACCTCGGCGTGTCGCGGCATCCGTCCGCCGTTGTGCTCGGGGTGGGCCGCGGCGGAGGCCGCCGTCATCGACCGCCTGACCGGGCCGAGCACCGGCGGACCCTCAGCTTGCGGCCGGTAACGTAGGCGCATGGCGACCACGGCGGGGCGAGGCATGGTGGCGCTCGGCATCAGCGGCATCCTGCTGGCCTCCGGTGCCGTCATCGCGGTGCTGGTCGATCCCTTCACGCGCGTGCCCATGATGGTCGACGCCACCACCGAGTGGCTCGCGCGCCTGCTGCTGCTCCTCGGCGTCGCGTGGCTGGTCATCGGCATGCTCGCCGCCCGCACGAGCCTGGTCCGCCGCCCCGGCGCCGCCGCGGCCCGCGCCACCTGGATCGCCTCGACGCGTCCATGGCGCGCACGCGAGTCCACCCTCGGCGTGCTGCCGCTGGACCGCTGGCTGATGATCCTCGTGCCCGGCGGCCTGCTCGTGACGACGCGCATCGTGCAGACGCCGCGCGACGGGCTGTGGGGCGTCGCGGTGGCCATCGCGGGATGGCTGCTCTTCGCGTTCGCCGTGCGCCTGCTGCTGGGCAGGCGTTCCCCGTGGCCGATCATCGCCGCCGTCGGCGGCGCGCTGGTGCTGCGCTGCGTCGTCGCCCTGGTGGCGGTGGCCCTGTCGGGGCCCGAGGGGGTCTGGCCCGACCTCTGGGCTCTCCCGGCCGTGCGCATCCTCTACCTGATGATCGCCTTCGCCCTCGTGGCGTGGGTGTTCGTCGCCGCCGGATGGGCGCTCTCTGCGCAGCTCGGCCGCCGTCGCGCCGGGGGTGTCGCCCTGGCCGGCATGGGCATCGGCTACGCGCTGCCCGCCGCCACGATCGCGCTGATGGGCGCGCGCGACGCGCTGCGGTCGTGGAACGAGCAGATCGGCATCCTGCCGTGGGACCTCGCGCGACTGACCGGGATGCGCGACGGCGCGTTCCCTATCGAGGTCGTCGCGGTGACGGCGGTGATCGGCGCCGTGGCGACCATCGTGGGGATGGCGCTCGCCCTGCCTGATCGCGTCTACGCCCGTCGGGTGCGCTGACCCCGGCATCCCTCGTCCGACTACCCGGGCATCCGGCCGCGCGCAAGCGCCCCGTGCACCGCGCCCGGCTGTCCTAGCGTGAGGATCCCGAGGGAAGGAACCCCACCATGACTGACGTCACCCGCGCCACGCCGGAACGCCGCGTGCTGTCGAGCTTCACCGACTACACCGGGGCGCAGGCCGCCGTCGACCGCCTCTCGGACGCGGGCTTCCCCGTCGAGCACACGGCCATCGTCGGACACGGCGTGCGCATCGTCGAGCAGGTGACCGGGCGGCTGACGAAGGGCCGCGCCGCCGGCCTGGGCGCCGCCTCGGGAGCATGGTTCGGCCTGATGATCGGTGTGATCGTCGGACTGCTGAGCCCGGGCGGGTTCCTCGGTTTGCTGCTGCTGGGCCTCGTGCTGGGTGCCGTGTGGGGCGCGGTCTTCGGCTTCGCCGGGCACGCGTTCACCGGCGGACGCCGTGACTTCTCGTCGGTGCAGGGTTTCGAGGCCGAGCGCTGGGACGTGACGGTGGATGCCGAGCACCTGGCGCGCGCGCAGTCGCTGCTGTCGGCGGGGGCGGCGGGCGAAGACCGGATGTGACCCGGGCGCCCGCGCGGGGCGGGCTGCGCGCGGCGGCGGCTGCGCGCGGCGGCGGGCTGCGCGCGGCGGCGGCGGTCGGGGTCGGCGGGGCCGATGTCGGAGGCCCCGCTTAGACTTGACCCCGCCATGACCGACGCCTCCACGCCTCTCATCGTCGGCGGTCCCGCACCGTCGGACGCCCGCCCCGACGCCGACCTCCTGCAGGGGCTGAACGGCCCCCAGCGCGAGGCCGTCACCTATCGCGGGCAGGCGTTGCTCATCGTCGCCGGTGCCGGGTCGGGCAAGACCAGCGTGCTCACGCGCCGCATCGCCTCGCTGCTGCGTACGCGCGAGGCCTACCCCAGCCAGATCCTCGCGATCACCTTCACCAACAAGGCCGCGGGCGAGATGCGCGAGCGCGTGCACCAGCTGATCGGGCAGAAGGCCGATGGCATGTGGATCTCGACCTTCCACTCCGCGTGCGTGCGCATCCTGCGGCGCGAGGCCGAGCAGTTCGGCTTCACCAAGTCGTTCACGATCTACGACTCGGGCGACTCCCGCGCGCTCATCAAGCGGCTGGTCAAAGAGCACGAGGGCGACTCGTTCGGCCTCACGCCGGCCGGAACGCAGAGTCGCATCTCCAAGCTCAAGAACGAGCTCGCCGATGCCGAGTCCTACGCGCGGTCCGCCAATATGAGCGACCCGGCCGAGCGCGTCTTCGTCGAGATCTTCTCGTCCTACCAGCGCGAGCTGCAGCGGGCGAACGCCTTCGACTTCGACGACCTCATCGCGCAGACCGTGTATCTGTTCCGCGCCTTCCCGCAGGTGGCCGACGTATACCGCAGGCGGTTCCGGCACATCCTCGTCGACGAGTACCAGGACACCAACCACGCGCAGTACGCGCTCATCCACGAGCTCACGCGGCCCGTCGGATCCGACGCCGAACCCTTCTCGTCGGGCGGGATGATGATCTTCGAGGCGGAGCCCACGGGCGACGACGCCGCGTCGCTCACCGTCGTCGGCGACTCCGACCAGTCGATCTACGCGTTCCGCGGCGCCGACATCCGCAACATCAGCGAGTTCGAACGCGACTACCCCGGCGCCAAGGTTGTGCTGCTCGAGCAGAACTACCGCTCGACGCAGAACATCCTGTCGGCCGCCAACGCGGTCATCGCCAACAACTTCGACCGCAAAGACAAGAAGCTCTGGACCGACGTCGGCGCGGGCGACCCGATCATCGGCTTCACCGGCTACTCGCAGCACGACGAGGCGCAATTCGTCGCCGACGAGATCGAGTCGCTGCACAAGAAGGGCCTGCCGTACTCAGGCGTTGCGGTGTTCTACCGCACCAACTCGCAGTCCCGTGCGCTCGAAGAGATCTTCATCCGCTCGGCGGTGCCCTACAAGATCATGGGCGGCACCAAGTTCTACGAGCGCGCCGAGATCAAGGACGCCCTCGCGTACCTGATCGCCGTCGCCAACCCCGCCGACGGCATGGCGGTGCGCCGCATCCTCAACCGTCCCCGTCGGGGCATCGGCGACGTCACCGAGACCGCGATCGCGCGCTACGCGGCCGAGCACGACATCACCTTCCGCGATGCGCTCGCCAACTCCGCGCAGATCGGCGTGGGACCCAAGCTGCAGAAGGCCATCGATCAGCTCGACGCCGTGCTCACCGAGGCGACGGCGATCATGCTGCCGGCATCCGGAGAACTCGCTCCCTCCACCTCGGTGACCGAGGGGCTCACCCTCCTGCTGAACAAGAGCGGCTACTTCGACGCGTTGCGGGCGAGCAAGGACCCGCAGGACGAAGCGCGCCTCGAGAACCTCGACGAACTCGTCGCCGTCACCCGCGAGTTCGCGCGCAACAACCCCGAGGGCACGATCATCGACTTCCTCACCGAGGTGACCCTCGTGGCCGATGCCGACGACCTCGACGACGCGTCCGGGTCGGTGTCGCTCATGACCCTGCACACCGCCAAGGGCCTCGAGTACGACGCCGTGTTCCTCACCGGCGTCGAAGAAGACCTGCTGCCGCACCGCATCTCGGCCAACGAGCCCGGCGGACCGCAAGAGGAACGACGTCTGTTCTACGTCGGCATCACCCGTGCGCGAAAGCGCCTGCACGTGTCGCTCGCGATGACCCGCGCGCAGTTCGGCGAGGTCACCGTCGCCATGCCGAGCCGGTTCCTGCAAGAGATCCCCGCCGATCTGATCGACTGGCGTCAATCGCCGGGTGACGTCAACGGACGCGGGGGCTCGCAATCCCGAGCGCTCAACGCGCGGGGACGCCGGCCCGGCCAGCCGGGCGGCAACCGCTACGGCGACGACCTCGTGCCGCTGCCCAAGCGCGCCCCGGCCGACCCCAGCAAATTCCCCAACCGCATCCCGGCCAAGGTCCGCGACAACGGCGACATGCAGCTCGCCGCCGGCGACCGCATCCGGCACGACGACTTCGGTGAAGGACGCGTCGACGCCGTCACCGGCGAGGGCGCGAAGCGCGTCGCCCACGTGCGCTTCGACACGGTCGGGCCCAAGAAGCTGCTCGTCAAGATCGCGCCCATCAGCAAGGTGTAGCTCGCAGGCGCGCTGGGTCTGGGGCGCGTTCCTCGCTTTGGGGCGCGGATTCTGCGCCCGAACGGCAAGGCGCGTCGCCCGCGTGCGCTTCGACACGGTCGGGCCCAAGAAGCTGCTCGTCAAGATCGCGCCCATCAGCAAGGTGTAGCTCGCAGGCGCGCGCTCGGTTTGGGGCGCATTTCTCGTTTCGGGGCGCGAATTCTGCGCCCCGAACGGAAAAGCGCGCCCCGAACCACCGCCGCGCCCCGCACCGCCGCGCATCGCCGCGCCGCACCGCGCGCGCGGCGCCGCGCCGCGCGCGCGGCGCCCGGCCGCTGTCACCGTCCGGGCCGGCGGCCCGACCTGCCCGGATAGGCTTGTCCAATGGCTCTCTTCTCGCGCCGCAAGAATTCCGACTCCGACGACGCATCGGTCTCCCGGCCCGACTCCACGATCGAACCGGGTGAACAGCCCGTCGACCCCTCGGGTCCGAGCGACGCCGCCCCGGCGCCCGCGGCGGCCGAGACGACTCCGACGGTCGGCATCTCGATGTCGTCCTTCCGTGGCGTCGGCGCCGGCCCCGACACCCCGGCCGCCGAGTCCACCCCCGGCGTCTCGGCGCGCCCCTCGGCTCGTCAGCCCGGTGCCATGGAAGCCCCCGAGGCTCCCGAGACCGTGCCCGGCCTGCGCGACAACGTCCTGCTCGGCAACGCCCTGGCCGAGATCTCGGGACCGGCCGAGCCCGCTCAGCTGCTGAACGTGGCCCGGCAGCTGCTGCAGGGCCACGTCTTTCTGCGCGTCAAGGGCGATGCCCGCGCTCTGCTGGCCGAGGGCAAGGACCTCCCCCTCGCCGTGGCGAACAACGGAGACGAGCAGCTCGTCCTCGCCTACAGCGGTGGCATGGCCCTGCGCGCGAGCGTCGAGGCCGACGGCGACCGCGACACGTCCGCGATGGGCCAGCCCATCATGGCGCTCCTGCGCCACGTGCTCAGCGGCCCCTACGGCGGCGTCGTCCTCAACCCGGCCGCGGCCGATGGTCGCGCCGTCCTGCCCAAGGCGCTGCTCGAGCGGATGATGGCCGAGGCCGACCCCGAGCTGCGGATCAAGACCGCCCTGTGCGAGACGCGCACCGACGAGACGGCCGGCGTGGTCGTCGACGCCATCGTCGCCGACGCCCCCATGTGGATCGCCGTCGCGCGCACCGAAGAGGGCGGACCCGTGGGTGTCGCCGAATCGCGATCGGCCGCGGGCGAGCGCTTCCTCGAGGTGTTCACACACCCGCTCGAACTCCTGGCCCTCGGGCGCGGCGACCAGCCGCTGCCCATCGCCAAGGCGCAGCTCGCGAAGGCCCTGGCGGTGGATGCCGGGCTGACCGGCATCCTGATCGATCCGGCCGGACCCTGGATCCGCCTCACGCGCGAGGAGCTCGCGCCCGTGATCGCCCTGGCCGACGCCCCCGCGCCGAGCGCCTGACCTCGACCCGTGTAGCGGCCGTCGCGATCTCGCGGCGGCCGCTGTCGTATGGGCGGGGTGCGAGGCGGGGCCGTACGGCAGAGCGTCAGACGCCGTACAGCTCGCCGACCGGCACGGCGACCGGCAGCACATTGCCCGCCGGCGCGAGCGGGCACGCCCACATCGGGTCGTAGGCGCACGAGGGGTTGTAGGCGAAGTTGAAGTCGATGACCAGCGAGTTCGGCGTCGAGCCGCGTCCCAGGTCGGCGCCCTTGATCGTGTCGAGCAGGTAGCGGCCCCCGCCGTAGGTGCCGCCCGGGCGTCCGGCCGCTGCGTCGCGCACGGGGACGAACAGTCCGCCCCCGTACGACGTGAGGCGCCACACGTCGAGGGAGCCCGTGTCGGGCAGTTCGACGCGACCGATGCGCTCGAAGCCGACCTCGCCGTCGGTGCCGGTCGTGGCGACGAACGACGCCTCGTCCGCGTCGAGGAGTTCGACCTCGAATCGCCAGGCCGCGTCGTACGGTGCGAGCGGCAGCCCGACGAAACCGTCGCGCTGCTCGGGCAGCAGGGGCGTCGCCGGGTGGTCCGCGAAGAGGGCGTCCCGCTCGATGCGCCACAGCTCGTGGGCGTCTTCGGGGTCGTCGGCCTCGCGGACGGCGTCGTAGAGCGCGAAGACGCGGCGACGCCAGTCGGCGATGTCCAGGGCGGTGCGGGCGGCAGCGGTGGTCATTCCTCCACCGTACGAGGCGCGGGGGTGCGGCGGCCGGGGCTGGACACGACGGGCGTCGCGCGCCCGGCCTCGGGGGCGCGGCCGAACCGTGCTGGACACGGCGGCGGGGCATCTGCCTACGGCTTCGGCCGGCACGGCCCCCGCGCGGCAGGGTGCAGACGCACGCGACGGATCGTCGCACAGGGCCCCGCAGGGTGCAGGCGCACGCGACGGATCGTCGCGCAGTGCCCCGCAGGGTGCAGACGGGCGCGAATCGACGCATGAGCCCCCGGCGTGCGCGGCGCAACGGGGGCAGACATGGCGGCGGGGGAGCGTTAGCGTCGGGGCATGGCATCCCCTCGCATCACGCTGACCGTGCCGGGCCCCGAGGGCGAGCGCGAGGTGGGCATCTCGAACCCCGACCGCGTGCTGTGGCCCGAGGTGGGCATCACCAAGCGCGAGCTCGCCGAATATCTCATCGCCGTCGCCGACCCCTTCATCGCCGCGAACGGGCATCGGCCGGTCTCGCTCGAGCGGTTTCCCGAGGGCGTCGGGGGTGAGGCGTTCTTCTCGAAGAACCCGCCGAAGGGCGCGCCGGCCTTCGTCGAGGCGGTGACGGTCACGTACAACAGCGGGCGGCGGCATCCGCAGCTCTTTCTGGGCGAGATCGCGTCGGCGGTGTGGGCCGCGCAGATGAACACGATCGTGTTCCACCCGTGGGCCTCTCTCGCGACGGATGCCGACCACCCCGTCGAGCTGCGCATCGACCTCGATCCTCAGCCTGGCACCGGCGTCGCCGAGGCCGTGACCGCGGCGCACGAGCTGCGGACCGTGCTGCGCCAGGCGGGCCTGGAGGCGTGGATCAAGACCAGCGGCAACCGCGGCCTGCACGTGTTCAGCCCGATCGAGCCGACGCATGAGTTCCTCGACGTCCGGCACGCGGTGATCGCCGCGGCGCGCGAGCTCGAGAGGCGGATGCCGGATGCCGTCACCACCAACTGGTGGAAGGAGGAGCGCGGGCAGCGCATCTTCGTCGACTTCAATCAGGCGAATCGCGACCGCACCATGGCGGGGGCGTATTCGCCGCGGGCACTTCCGACCGCGACGGTGTCGACGCCGCTCGCGTGGGACGAACTCGACGGCGTCGACCCGCTCGCCTTCACAGTGCGCTCGGTGCCCGAGCGGTTGGCATCCGTCGGTGATCCGTGGCAGGGGTTCGCCGCCCAGCCGGGGCGCATCGACACGTTGCTGGAGTGGTGGCAGCGCGACGTCGAGAACGGGCTGGGGGAGCTGCCGTTCCCGCCCGAGTTCCCGAAGATGCCGGGGGAACCGCCGCGGGTGCAGCCCTCGCGGGCGAAGAACCCGGCGTCGTAGGCGCGGGTGACGGGGCGCGGCGCGGGCGCGGAGCGCGGCGGTGCGCGGGGCGCGGGCGCGGGTGCGCGCTCGGTCGCGAGGTGGCGCGGGCGCGAGTCCGGTCGCGAAGTGGAGCGGCGTCACAAGAACAGGGGCTGCCGCGAGGACAGGGGATTTCGGTGCGGAATGTCCTGTTCTCGACGACGTGGCCTGTTTTGGTGGCGAAGGAGCGAGGCGTCGGTCGGCCCGGCGCCACCGCGTGGCGGCGACCCGGCGCCGGCCGTGCAACGGCGACCGAATCGACCACCCCCGAGCGAGACGGACCTCAGTCCAGAACGTCGCCGAGGTCGTACGACGCCACCGCGTCGAGCTGCGAGAAGGTGCACGAGCGGGGCTCGCGGTCGGGGCGCCACCGGTCGAACTGCACCGTGTGGCGGAAGCGCATGCCCTCGAGCTGGTCGTACCGCACCTCGAGTACGCGCTCGGGCCGGAGACGGACGAACGACACGTCCTTCGACGCCGAGAAGCGCGAGCGGTCGGTCTCGCCGGTCACGGCGGCGCCGTCGTCGTCGCGCTCGACGTACGGCTCGAGCTCGTCGATCAGCTCGCGGCGGCGCTTGTCGGTGAAGGCGGACGCGCCGCCGACGCCGTGCAGTCGGCCGTCGTCGTCGTAGAGCCCGAGAAGCAGTGAACCCACGCCGTCGCCGGACTTGTGGATGCGGTATCCGAGCAGGACGACGTCGGCCGTACGGGCGTGCTTGATCTTGAACATCGTGCGCTTGTTCGGCGCGTACGGCTGCGCGAGGGGCTTGGCGATCACGCCGTCGAGCCCGGCGCCCTCGAACTCGGCTAGCCAGCGACGGGCGAGGTCGGGATCGTCGGTCGTGCGGGTGACGTGCACGGGGTGGGGGACATCGCCGAGCAGGTCGACGAGCTGTGCCCGTCTCTCGGCGAAGGGCTCACCTTGCAGGTCGCGCTCGCCTCGGGCGAGCAGGTCGAAGGCGATGAACATCGCCGGCGTTTCTTCGGCCAGCATGTTGACCCGGGATGCCGCGGGGTGGATGCGCTGCGACAGCGACTCCCAGTCGAGCCGCTGAGCGCCCGCCTCCCCGCGTGCCACGACGACCTCGCCGTCGATGAGACAGGGTTCGGGCAGCAGTCGGGCGAACGCCTCGACGAGCTCGGGGAAGTACCGGGTGAGGGGCTTGGCGCCCCGGCTGCCGATCTCGACGTCGGTGCCGTCCCACGACACCAGGGCGCGGAAGCCGTCCCACTTGGGCTCGTAGCTGAAACCGCCGGCGACCTTGGCGTGGTCGGGCACCTCGGGCACCGACTTCGCCAGCATCGGCGCGGGGATGTCGTGCGGCACGGTCGTCAGCCCTCGTCGCCCGAGAGGGGCACGGGGTTCGAGCGCTTCTTGCGTCGCGCCCACTCGGCGGGCTTGTCGTCGCCGTTCCACACCGTGATGATGCCCCACACGACCGCGGTGAGCGGCACCGCCAGAAGGGTGCCCAGGATGCCGCCGATCGCCGTACCGCCGGCGAGCACGACCAGGACGACGAACGAGTGCAGCTTCATCGAGCGGCCCATGAGCACCGGCTGCAGGAAGTTGCCCTCGAGCTGGTTCACGAGAACGACAATGCCGACGACGATCAGCGCCACGACCCACCCGTTGGTGACGAGCGCCACCAGGGCGGCCAGGATGCCGGCGGTGACCGCTCCGACGATCGGGATGAACGCGAGCAGGAACACCAGCACCGCGAGCGGCAGCGCCAGCGGCACCTGCAGGATCGCGAGGCCGATGCCGATGCCGATGGCGTCGACGGCGGCGACCGAGGCGGTGCCGCGGATGTACGCGCCGAGGACGGTCACCGTCTTGTCGCCGATGCGGCGACCGCGCTCGTAGTCGCTGCCGCGAAGGGGCCGCAGGACGAACTCCCACATGCGGGGGCCGTCCTTGAGGAAGAAGAAGAGGATGACGACCATCAGCACGAAGCCGGTCAGGAACGACGCGACGGCGCTGACCCCGGCGAGGGCGCCGCTGCCGAACTGCGCGCTCGTGACGAAGTCGGTGACGCCCTGCACGGCCTGGTCGATCTGGTCGGGAGAGATCGCGAACGGCAGGGTGTGGTACCAGTCCTGGGCCTTCTGGAAGCCCTCGACGGCCTGCGTGCTCAGGGTGTCCCACTGGTTGATCACGGCGTTGACGACGAGCCACCCGAGCGCACTCAGCACCAGGACGACCGCGAGCAGCGTCAGCACGGTCGCGAGCACGGCGGGCACGCCCTTGCGGCGCATCCACATGGTGAACGGACCGAATGCCGACGCGAAGATCAGCGCGAGGACGAGGGGGATGATGACGAGCGAGACCTGACGGATGCCCCAGATCAGTCCCGCGACGAGCACCACGACGATGAGGATCTGCACGGCGCGGATGGCCAGTCGACCGAAACCGTCGGCCCACAGGCTCTTCGGCGGCGGTTGGATGGCCTCGGCGACCGAAGCGATGGCGTCGCGCGGCGCGGGATGACGAGAGAACAGGCCCATGCGCTCACCGTATCGGCAGCGTCCGACATCGTCCGCGCGGGTTGCGCCCCTGGCTCCCGCGGATTAGCCCCCGGGCGGAGCCGCCTGCCCCCGAGACCGCACACCGATGCCGAAACCGCACGCTCTCGTCGTCGATCGCGTGCGGTCTCGGCTATCGCGTGCGGTCTGAGCACGAGGTGCGCCCCCGCGCCGGGAGCCACCCCGCGCCGGGACCCGCCCCGCGCCGGCGCGCATGGCATCCGGGATCAGACGAAGGCGCTCATGCCCGTGATGTCACGACCGAGCAGGAGCGCCTGAACGCTCTCGGTGCCCTCGTACGTGTGGATCGCCTCGATGTCGGCCATGTGCTGCATGACGCCGTTCTCGAGCAGGATGCCGTTGCCGCCGAGCAGGTCGCGCGCGATCTGCGCCACGCGGCGTGCGGCGCGGGTGTTGTGGTACTTCGCGAGAGACGCCTGCGTGGGTCGCAGTCCGCCGGCGGTCTCGAGGTCGGCGAGGCGGCGGCAGTACAGCTGCATCGCGGTCAGCTCGTCGAGCATCTGCGTGAGCCGCTCCTGCACCATCTGGAACTTCGCGAGCGGCTTGCCGAACTGCGTGCGCTCGGTGGCGTAGGTGCGGGCGATCTCGTAGCAGGCGGTCGCGTGACCGAGCGCCGACCAGGCGACACCGGAGCGTGTGGCGAACAGGACGACCGAGGCGTCCTTGAAGGTGTGCGTCCCCGGCAGGACGGCGTCCTCGGGCAGGCGCACGTCGTCCATCGCGATGTGAGCCTGGTGGATGCCGCGCAGCGACACCTTTCCGGTGATGACGGTGCCCACGTAGCCCGGGGTGTCCTGCTCGACCAGGAAGCAGCGGACGTTGTCGTGGTCGTCGGCGCCCTCGTCGTCGACGCGCGCCCACACGAAGGTGATGCCGCCGGACGCGCCGTTGCCGATCCACTTCTTCGTCCCGCTCAGCGACCACCCGTCGGCGGTGCGCGTCGCGGTGGTCTCGAGCGAGACGGAGTCCGAGCCGTGGTCGGGTTCGGTCAGCGCGAAGGCCCCGGGGACGGTGCCGTCGGCGAGCGGCTTCAGCCACCGCTGCTGCTGCGCGGGTGAGCCGTAGAAGGCGAGCGTGCGCAGCGCGAGTCCGCCCTGCACGGCGAGGGCCGTGGCGAGCGAGCCGTCGTGTCGCGAGATCTCCATGTTGACCAGGCCCGCGGCCAGGGGTGAGGTGTGCGGGAGTTCGTCGTGCTCGATGCCGTCGGTGAACAGCTCGAGCTCCCCCATGCGCTGCAGCAGCTCGACGGGGTAGGTCGCGGCATCCCATTCGCCCTGCATGCGGGTGCCGACCTCGTCGGCGAACGCCTTGGCGCGGTCCCAGATCGCGCGGTCGGCGTCGGGAATGTCGGCGAACACCGCGTAGTAGTCGGTGTCGCGGCGGCCCAGCAGGTCGTAGTGGGCGATGCGCTCGCCGGGGAGCGCGCGGGCATCGGCGTCGATGGTCATGGTCCCCAGTATCGCGCATAGTGGTACTCGGTGTCACGCCCCCGGGATGCGTCGGGGCGGATTCCCGGATGCCGCTCGCGGACGCGGCCCGGCGGGCGCGACCCCCGGCGCTCGAGCGTCCACGACACGCCGCCCGCACCCCCCTCCGCGGCGTGTCATGGACACTCGACCCAGGGTGGGGCGGGATGAGGCGGGCCCGACGACGCGCGCGCAGGCGCGCCGGGGCTACTCGCCGAGCGAAGCGCGCAGGCGGCGCGTGACCTCGGCGGCCGGCATCCGCCGCGGAAAGGCCGCCACGATCAGGTCGTCTCCGGCCGCGGCGTCTCCGCCGGGGTGCACCCCGTAACGACGCAGGGCGTCGTCGAGCGCGCGCCGCAGAACGGATGCCGGCACCCGGGCGCCGCGCATCAGTCGGCGCAGCACGTGGTTGTGCACCGCGGTGACGAGGGCGGCGAAGCCGACGGCATCCAGGGGATCCAGACCGGGAAGAGCCTCGCGAAGGTACTCGTCGAAGAGGCGTTCGTAGCGGAACACCGTGACGATCTCGCGGTCGCGCAGGCCCGGGATCTCGCGCACGATCTTGTACCGCCGGCGGGCGAGTTCGGGGTCGGCGGCGAAGTGGCGGAACACCCGCACCGACGCCTCGCACACCGCGGCCCACGGGTCGTCGTGCGGCTGCGACAGGAACGCGCGCGTCTCTGCGAGGAGCACCTCGTGGTCGGCGAAGACGACGTCTTCTTTACCGCCGAACTGCCGGAAGAACGTCGAACGCGACACCCCCGCGGCCTGCGCGATCTGCTCGACCGAGGTCTGGTCGTAGCCGTGCTGAACGAACAGGTCGATCGCGGCGGCCACCACCGCCGTGCGGCTGGAGGGGGCGGCGCTGTCGGTCACGAGCAGAGCCTATCGACGCGGACACCCGCGACGAGGGCGATCCGCGCGCTCCGGTAGACGATCGTGACCGACGGGGCAAGCGGATGCCACGGCGTCGACGCCCGCGGTGGGATGGACGCATGACCTCCTCGCTGTGGACCCGCGACCACCCGTCCGTCGACACCACCCCGTTCGAGGCGGGCGCGCACCACGACGTCGTCATCGTGGGGGCCGGCCTGACGGGACTGTCGACCGCGGTGATGCTCGCCGAGGCGGGCGTCGACGTCGCCGTGGTCGAGGCCGGCGAGGTGGGCAGCGGGGCATCCGGAGCGTCGGTGGGGATGGCATCCCTCCTGCAGGGGACGACCCTGGCGTCCCTGCGCCGTCACCACCCCGCCGCCCTGGTGCGCGCATACGTGGATGCCAACCGCGCCGGTCTCGACTGGCTCGTCGAGCGCGCGGGGGCGACGGCCGACCGTCGCACGGCGTTCACCTTCGGTCGGGGCCTGGCCTCGGATCCCGCGCTCGACGCCGTCCGCGACGCCGCGCGCGAGGCCGGACTCGACGTCCGCACCGACGACCCGGGCGACCTGGGCGGACGCACCCCGGTCCGCGCGATCGCCCTCGACGACCAGCTGGCCCTCGACCCGGCCGCGCTGGTGTCGACGCTCGCGAAGGCCGCCGTCGCCGCGGGGGCGGTGCTGCACACCGGCGTCCGCGTCACCGACGTGCATTCGCTGCCCACCGGTCGCGTCGAGACGACCCACGGCCCGCTGCGCGGCGACACGGTCGTGCTCGCCACCGGCACGCCGATCACCCGCCGCGGCCTGTACGACCTCAAGACCCGCGCTCTGCGCTCGTGGGCGATCGCCTTCGAGCTGGAGGGGGATGCCGAGGCCCCCGGCGGCATGTGGAGCGAGGTCGGCGCCGAGGGGCGCAGCGTCGTCGCCGCGCCGTCGTCGCTTGTGCGTCCGGCGTTGATCGTGACCGGGGCACGGCATCCCGTCGGATCGGCGCGATCCGAGGTCGCGCTCGCCGAGGGACTGGCCGCGTGGGCGCGCCGAACGCTGCCCGTGGGGGCCGAGATCGCGCGGTGGTCGGGGCAGGACTACCAGTCGCACAACCTGGTCCCCTTCGTCGGGGGGATGCCGCGGGGCCTCGGCCGCCTGCGCTTCGCGACCGGGTACGCCGGCTGGGGCATGACGAACGCGCCGGCCGCGGCGATGCGCCTGAGCGACGAGATCCGCGGCGTCGCGCGGGCGAAGCGACCGGGATGGATGCGCACGATCGGCACGCGGCTGACGGTGCCCGCCGACCTCGGCCGGGGGATCGGCGAGGCGACCCGGCGGGCCGGGGTGGCCGCGGGTGCGCTCGCCGCCGCGGCTCCGGCACCGGTGAAGCGCCCCGCCGAGGGCGCCGGTGTCGTCTCGCGCCGGGGGCTGCGGACGGCGGCGGTGTCGACGATCGACGGGCGCACCCGCGCGATCGTTGCCCCCGCGCCGCTGACGTGGAACGACGCCGAGCGGTCGTGGGACAGCCCCGTCGACGGTTCGCGCTTCGCGCCCGACGGCACGCGGCTCGAGGGCGCGGCATCCGCCGATCTGGGCGTGCGCTGACCCGCGCGCCGGTCAGCTCTTCGCGCCGGTGAGCGCGAGCGCGCCGCCCAGGCCGATCATCATCAGCCCGCCCGTACCCGACAGGGTCGACAGGCGCTTCGGCGACCCGGCGAACCACGTGCGCGCGGTCCCCGCGGCGAGGGCCCAGACCGAGTCGCAGATCACGGCGAGCACCTGGAAGATCAGGCCCAGCATCAGCAGCTGCACCCAGACGGCTCCCGCGTGCGGGTCGACGAACTGGGGCAGCACGGCGACGAAGAACGCGATCGTCTTGGGGTTGGTCACACCGACCACGAAGCCCTGGCGCAGCAGCGTCCACCGCGAGGCGGGCGCGCGTGAGGGCCCGGCCGCGTGGTCGCGGCGGTGACGGATGGCCTGGATGCCGAGCCACACGAGGTACGCGGCCCCGACGACCTTGAGCACGGTGAACGCGACGATCGACGACGCCACGAGGGCGCCGACGCCGAAGGCCGTGGCGAGGATCGCGGGGATGTTGCCGATCGAGTTGCCCAGCACGCTCAGCAGCCCGGCGCGGCGCCCGAGCGCGATGGAGCGACCGATCACGAACAGCACGCCCGGTCCCGGGATGACGATCAGCACGATCGACGCGGCGACGAACGCCAAAAGGGACTCGAGGGGAGGCACGCGTGAACTGTACAGCCGCGGCGGCATGGCCGGGGAGCCCCGCCGCCTCAGGCCGGGACGACCTCGCGCGCGAGCAGCTCGGCGATCCGGCCGACGCACCCGCCGCAGCCGGTGCCGGCGCGGGTGGCCGCTTTCACACAGGCGACGGTGGGTTCTGCGGCCGAGGCGGCCTCGCGGATCGCCCCGGCGCTCACGCCGTTGCACCAGCAGACGGTGGCGTCCGCGGCGAAGGGGTCGGCGACGACGGCCATACCCGCGTCGGGCGCGTCGAGCCGCAGCAGCGACGAGCGGTCGGCGGGCAGCTCCGAGCCGCGCTCGAACAGCAGGGTCAGCTCCGCGCCGGTGCGCGGCATCCCGACCGAGACGAAACCGGTCAGCACGCCGTCGACGGTCGAGAGCTTGACGTACGCGCCGCGGGCCGGGTCGGCCCAGACCGTGACCTGGGGGCCGGGGCATCCGGGGGCGTGCGAGAAGGGGTCGGCGTCGACGTCTCCCGCGGCGACCACGTCGATGCCCTCGGCCTTGAGCATGACCACACCGGGGCGTTCGACGGGCGCCGGCCCGTCGACCCCGGACGACAGCAGCGCCGCGAGGCGGTCGGCCTGCCGCCAGCCCGGTCCGACGAGTCCGCTCGGTCCGCCCGGCACCCGCCCGTCGGGGTCGGCGTCGGCGGGGTCGGCGACGTGCGCGCAGTCGCCGATGGCGAAGACGTCGGGGTCGGTCCATGAGCGCGACGCCGCGTCGACGAGGACGCCGGTCGAGGTCGCCAACCCGCAGAGGGATGCCACCTCGGTCCGCGCCGCGACTCCGCACGACAGCACGAGCAGGTCGCCCGCCAGCACGCTCCCGTCGGCGCAGACCAGGCCGTCGAACCAGGCCTGGCCGTGGTCGTCGTAACGCTGGACGATGCTCTCGGCGCGGGCGTGGTGCCGCATCTCGACGCCGAGGGCGGCGGCGGCGTGAGCGAGCACGCGTCCGCCGTTCTCATCGAGCGTCCGATTCATCGGCGCCGCCGAGTGGTACGCCACGACCACCTGCGCTCCCGCTTCGGCGGCGGCGAGGGCCAGCTCCATGCCGAGTACACCGGCGCCGAGCACGACGATGCGCTGTCCGGCCGAGACCGCCGTGCGCACGAGTTCGGCGTCGGCGAGGTCGCGCAGCGCGACGACACCGCGCGGCAGGGGCGACGTTCCCTGGTCGAGAGCGGTCGGCTCTGCCGGTCGCGTCGAGCGGTGGCGCTGCGCGCGCTCGAGACCGGCCAGGGTCGGGACGTTCGCGCGCGCTCCCGTCGCCAGCACGAGACGGTCATAGGGGATCCGGATGCCATCGTGCAGCCGAACGACCCGCGAATCGCGGTCGACACCCACGACCGTCGTCCCGAGCGCGAACCGCACCCCGGCCTCTTCCGCGATCGCGCGACCCGCCAGGTCGAGGCCGTCCCGCTGCATGCGTCCCACGGCATATTCGGCCAGCAGCACCCGGTTGTACACGTCGTGCGTCTCGGCCCCGACGACGGTCAGGTCGATCCGCCCGTCGCGGACGGCGGGCAGCAGCCCCTCGACCAGCCGCGCCCCCACGGGTCCGTAGCCGACCAGCACCACACGCTCAGACATGGATCTCCTCACCGGCGGGGGTGGGGGCGACCGGCGCCACCCGCACCCGCGTGCGCTTGAACTCGGGCATCGCCGAGGTCGGGTCGACCAGCGCCTCGGTCAGACAGTTGGCGCAGCCCTCGCCCGCGTAGTGGAACGGCAGAAAGACGGTGTCGTGCCGGATGTCGGTCGTCACGCTCGCCCGGACTCGCACGGTTCCGCGCTCGTTCGCCACCGCCACGAGGGTGCCCTCGCGGATACCCAGACGAGAGGCCGTCGCGGGGTGGATCTCGAGCCGCGCCTCGGGCCGCGCGGCGTGCAGCTCGGTCACTCGTCGGGTCTGCGTCCCGGACTGGTACTGCTGCAGGTAGCGCCCGGTGGTGAGGGTCAGATCGCCGCCCCGGTCGGTCGGTGCCGGGGGAGCGGCATCCACGGGAATCAGGCGCGCGCGTCCGTCGGGGTGCGCGGAGCACTCGGCGAAGGGGCGCGGGGTGCTCGACGAGCGGTAGGGCCAGTACGCCTCGACGCCCGTGTCGAGCAGCGCGTGCGACAGGCCGGAGT
>NZ_QDFT01000022.1 GCF_003075375.1 Microbacterium testaceum
TCGCGGCGATCGCCGAGCCACAGCTCGAGAACGCGGTTCTGCAGCGGCGAGACGTCCTGGTACTCGTCGACCGTGAAGTGCCGGTACTGCTCGCGCACCGCCGCGGCCACGCGCGGTTCGGCCTCGATCATGCCGGCGCACGTCAGCAGCACGTCCTCGAAGTCCATCTGGCGCCGCTCGTCCTTGAGCTTCTCGTACGCGCGCTGCAGAGCGACCACCTGGTCCACCGAGAGCCGGCCGACACCGTCCGGTCGGTCGACCGCGTACTGCTCGATCGAGCGGAGCGTCACTTTTCTCCACTCGATGGATGCCGCGACATCCCGCAGCGTCGCGGTGTCGGGCGCGAGCCCCACACCGTCGGCCGCGTGGGCCAGCATCCGCACCTTGTTATCGATGATCGAGGGCGCCTGATCGCCCGCGAGGGTCGGCCAGAAGAAGTTCACCTGCGCGAGCGCCGCCGCGTGGAACGTGCGCGCCGACACGCCCGACACACCCAGCGCGCGCAGTCGACCGCGCATCTCGCCCGCGGCCTTGGCCGTGAACGTCACCGCCATGACCCGCTGCGGCGAGTACGCCCCGGTGTCGACGCCGTGCGCGATGCGGCGCGTGATGACGCGCGTCTTGCCGGTGCCCGCGCCCGCCAGAACGCACACCGGTCCGCGCAGCGCGCGCGCCGCCTCGAGCTGATGCTCGTCGAGACCGTCGAGAGGGCCGGTCATGCGACGCCCCGGTACCAGTCGTCGATCAGCCGACGGGCGATGGATGCCGGCCCCGGCAGCTGCGCGACGCCCTCGCCGCGCATCGCGGCGCCGATCTCGTCACGCGAGAACCACCGCACCTCGACGATCTCTTCCCCGTCGGCTTGCGCCTCGGCGTCATCGACGACCTCGGCGCGGAACCCGAGCATGAGCGACCGCGGGTACGGCCACGCCTGCGAGCCGCGGTACTCGACGCGGCGCAGACGCACGTTCGCCTCCTCGTTCACCTCACGGGCGACCGTGTCCTCAAGAGACTCCCCCGCCTCGGCAAACCCCGCGAAGCAGGAGTACCGATCCCCGCCCCAGGCCGCGTTCGCGCCGAGGAGCACCCGATCGTCGTCGGATGCCGAGGTGACCAGCACGATCACGGCCGGATCGGTGCGCGGGAAGTGCTCGCGCCCGCAGGCCGGGCAGTGCCGCGACCAGCCGGCGTGGCGCAGCTCGGTGCGCGTCCCGCAGGCCGGGCAGAACGGCGCATCGCGCAGCCACCCCGCCAGGGCCACGGCGGTGGTCAGCAACTCGGCCTCGGCGGCGGGCAGGTCGCCGCCCGACGCCCGCAACGACGCCCACTCGGCATCCGGGGACGTGATGTCGTCGGCGTCGTCGGGGAGGACCGCGAGAAGGACGGCCGCCCCATCGGCGTCGCGTCCCAGGAACGCCCACTCCCGCACGCCCGACAGCTCGTCGACCGCGACGTACAACAGGCGACCGTCTCGCATCGGTGCCGCGTCACGGCGGACGGCGAGCACGCGGGTGCCCCGCTCGGACAGCAGCCGCGGCAGCAGGTCGGGCTCGTCGCGCTCGCCGCCGGAGCGATCGACCGGCTGGACGGCGAGGGAATCGGACGACGAAGACGCGGGAAGCGGCATCGAGCACCTCTCTGACGATGGGAGCGAGCGGGCGACCGTCGGCTCGACCTCTGCGGTCAAGGGCGTGGCGCGAGTGGCGGAGCGGGGCGCCGACCTACCCTGGGGGCATGGCACGCTCGCCCCTCATTTTAGCCGCGTCGGCGACGACGGCCCTGCCGGGAACCGCCTTCACGAGCGCCCGTGCGCTGACCGAGAACGCGGGCGGCCGCTTCGACGCGGCACTGGCCCGCACCGACGACGGGCGACAGGTCGTCGTGCGCATGCCGGCCACCGACGACAGCGCCCACGACCTCGCGGCCGAGTCGCGCGCCCTGCACGCCCTGACCGCGGGCGTTCGGGCTCTGCTGCCCTTCGCCGTACCCGAGGTGCTCGGCGAGAGCGGCTCGGGAGCCCAGCGCGTGCTGATCACCGAGCACATCCACGGCTACCGGATCGACCCCGCGCACCTGCCCAAGGGGCCCGGATACGCCCCGGCCATCGGCGGAGCCCTCGCGGCCGTGCACGCCCTGCCCGTGTCGATCGTGCGCACCGACGGACTGCCCGTGCGCTCGCCCGAGCAGATCCGCGACGACGTCAAGCGCCTGCTCGACCGGGCCGACGCGACCGGCCGCGTGTCCGACGACCTCATGCTGCGCTGGCGCCGCGCCCTGGAGGTCGACGACCTCTGGCGCTTCGAGTCGGCGGTCGTGCTGGGCGGAGCGACCAGCGCCTCCATCGTGCTCGCCGACGACGACGACGCCATCCCCCACGTGGTCGGCATCCTCGACTGGGCCGGCCTGAGCGTCGGCGACCCGGCCATCGACCTGAGGTGGTTGGCATCCGCCCCCCTCGCCGCCGACGACGTGCACGACGGCTACGCCTCGGCCGGCGACCGCTCCCCCGACCCCCTGCTGCGAGAACGCGCGCGCCTGTACGCCGAACTCGAGTTCGCCCGCTGGCTCGTGCACGGACACGACGCCGGTGAGGCCGACGTCGTCGCCGACGCCGTCGCCCTGCTGGACGCCCTCGCCGACGGCGTCCGCGGTGACCACATCGTCCCCGACACGCGCAGCGACATCGACGACGCCATGGCGCTGGTCGAGAGCGTGCCGCCCGTCGCCGCGCCCGGCGTCGTCGACACGTCGATGCAGACCGACGCCTACGACCCCGAGGCCCTCTCGCTCTACCTCTCGGCCGAACGCGACCGCGCCGCCGCGGCCGAAGCGCTGGCCGACGCCCTCGACGAGCGCAAGAACCCGGATGCCGAGACCGGCGCCATCCACGTCGACCAGCTGCCCGAGCCCGACAGCGTCGACCCGGACGCCACCGCCCCGGTCGACCTCGACGGCTGGACCGCCCCGGCCACCCAGGGCCCCGCGCTCTCGGGCGACACCGACGGCACCTCGCTGTGGGCGCGGCCGCAGACGGCCGAGTCCTCGCACGAGCCGTCGACCCCCGAGCCCGCGATCCGCGATCACGGCGACGCCTCGCTCCCGATCTTCCGGGACGGCGACCACGCACGCGACGGAGATGTGGACGACGAAGAGGATGCCGCTCGCGCCAGCCGTGCGGCGCTGAAGCGCTGGGGCGTGTCGGGCGACTCGGCCTGAGCTCTTTCCCGGCGCCGCTTCCGCAGATCACGGGTGCGGCGCGGACCCGCCGCCGGGCGTGGCCACCGCCGCGCGGCGCTGACCCGCCGCCGGGCGTAGTCGCCGCCGCCCGGCGCTGGCCCGCAGTCAGGCGTAGCCGCCGCCGTGCGGCGCCGCCGCGCAACGCCGACCCGCCGCCGGGCGTAGCCGCCGCTGCGCGGCGTCGCGCGTCAGCCGCGCAGCACCAGCTCGTCGCCGACGTAGAACAGGGCGACGTCGATGAGGTCGACGTCGATGCCGTGCTTGGCGTGGTACGCCTCGCGGTAGAGCTCGAGCTGCAGCATGCGCGCGCGCCGGTCGGCCTCGGTGGTGGGCGGTCGGCCCGTCTTCCAGTCGACGATCTCGTACCGCTCACCACGGCGGTAAACCGCGTCGAGCTTGCAGATGACGACGTGTTCGCGGCCATCGAGTCGTGTCGTGACGAAGTCGATCTCGGTCTCGACCTCGAGGGGGCGCAGGCCCGCCCACTCGGAGCGTTCGAAGCATTCGCGCAGGCGCTGCAGCTCTACGGCGTCCGCGGCCGAGGCGCCGACCTCGTCGTCGTCCCACAGCCCGTCGTCGTCGAGACCGATCCCCGCACCCACGTGCCCCGACCGCTGCTCGACCCAGGCGTGGAAGAGCGTGCCCAGGCGGGTCTGACGGTACGGCCGTTCGGGCATCGGACGGCGCAGGTCGTCGACGGCGCGTCCGTAGTCGGCGACGAAGTCCTTGAACTTCGACGCCGGGATGCGCGTCGGCGCCGGCGCATGGGTCGGGCGCAGACGGTCGGCGCGCTCGGCGAGCAGCAGTTCGAGATCGGGGTCGGGATCGGCCGGTTCGCTCGCGCGCGCCGCGTCGGCCGCGGCCACCGCCGAGGTGATCGCGGTGCGGCGGGCCCCGAGCGGGTCGAGGGGCCAGTGCAGTAGGCGACGCTCGCCGTCGTAGGGGTCGTCGCCGGGCTCGCCGACCCGCAGGTCGACTCCGAGCGCCTCTGCGGCTTCGTCGAGGAACACGCTCGGCGTGCGGGGCTTCTTCGTGCCCGACCAGCTCGAGCCCGACAGCAGCAGATGGTCACGGGCGCGGGTGAAGGCCACGTAGGCGAGTCGACGATCCTCGTCGAGCTGGCGTGCGCGGTTGTCGGCGACGAACTGGTCGATCGCGGCCTTGAGGTCCTGCTGGGTCTCGGCTCCGCGCCAGCCGAGCATCGGCAGCCAGGCGGAGTCCCCGCGGAACTCGGCGGGGAGGATGCCGAACCCGAGCCACCCCTTCGTGTCG
Organism: Microbacterium testaceum; assembly: GCF_003075375.1. GTDB lineage: Bacteria > Actinomycetota > Actinomycetes > Actinomycetales > Microbacteriaceae > Microbacterium > Microbacterium testaceum_E. Next base: position 4,510 of record NZ_QDFT01000022.1, read on the forward strand.
CGCGGCGCGGAGGGAAGTTCGTCGGTGACGAGTCGCACGACGGAGACGGCATCCCACTCCAGGCCCTTCGACCCGTGGATCGTGAGCAGCTGCACGACGTCGTCTTCGGGCGGCTCGGTCCGGGGGGCGAACTCGTCGGCCTGCTCGGCGTGATCGAGCCACGCGAGCAGGCTGGTCACCGACCCCGACTCGTCAGCGGCGAGGAAGCCGCGGATCTCGTCGACGAAGGCGCGCAACTGCGCCGAGGCGATGCGCGCCGGTCCACGCGACTCGTTCGCGGCGAGCTCGATGTCGAGGCGCAGCTCGGCCTCGATCAGGCGGATGAGCTCGGGGATGGGGGCGCCCACGCTGCGGCGCAGCCCCGCGAACACCGCGCCCGCTTCGCGCAGGCGCGCGCGCCCCTCGGGCGTGAAGTCGGTGAGCCAGCCGTGGCCGTCGGTCTGACGGGCGACGAAGTCGAGCGCGTCGACGAGCGACGCGCGATCGGCCCCCGGGGTCGAGCGCAGGCGGTCGACGACCTCGGGCGCGAGCGGCTGCAGGGCCACGTCGTGCGTGGCGAGTCGGCGGGCGAGCTGGGCGAGGGCGCGCAGGTCGGCGAGTCCGACGGCCCAGCGCGGCCCCGAGAGCAGACGGATGAGCGCCGAGCCGGCCTCGGGGTCGCTGATGACGCGCAGCGCCGAGACGACGTCCACCACCTCGGGGGTGGTGAGCAGGCCGCCCAGGCCGAGGATGCGATGAGGGATGCCGCGTCGGCCGAGCGCGTCGCCGAAGCGCACCATGTGCTTCTTGCTGCGGAACAGCACGGCCCCCGTCGTGGGGCGCCCCTCTGCGGCACGCGCCGCCCGCACGCCCACGAACCAGGCCGCGACGCGGTCGGCCTCGGCATCCAGGTCGTTCTCGAACACCATCTCGACGACCCCGGTGGGCGCACCCGGCCGGGATCGCAGTTCTTCGACGGCGACCGCCGCGCGTGAGGCGAGCGGGGCGAGCACGGCGTTGGCCGCATCGAGCACGCGGGCGCTGTTGCGCCAGCTGGTCAGCAGCGAGAACCTCTGGCACGACCCCGCGGGGGCGAAGGCGTCGGGGAAGCCGCCGAGGTTTCCGGCGCTCGCCCCGCGCCAGGCGTAGATCGCCTGGTGGGGGTCGCCGACGGCCATCACGCCGGTGCCGCCGAAGAGGGTCGAGAGCAGGTCGGTCTGGACGACCGAGGTGTCCTGGTACTCGTCGAGCAGGACGACCCGGTATCGAGCGCGCAGCTCGGCGACGACAGCGGGATGCTCCTGGGCGATCCGCAGCGCCCCCGCCACCTGATCCGCGAAGTCCATGACGCCCAGTCGCGCCTTCTCGCGGTCGTAGTCGGCGGCCAGCGCGGCGAGCAACGACAGGGCGGACACCTTGGCGGCCGCCTCGCCGACCTCTTTATAGACGACGACGCGCTTGGACGTCGACGGCCGTTCGACGATGCGCCCGAACTCCTCGGGGAAGGATGCCAACCGCTCGAGGTCGACGAGGTTGTCGACCCCGTCGCGGGCGATGCGCAGGGCCGCGTCGATGAGCGAGCGCGGGGACTCCTGCCGCTCTTCGAGACGGGGGTCGTCGCTGGCGAAGACGACGCGGCGCATGAGAAGCCACGCGGCCGACTCCGACAGCACGGCCGACTCGGAGTCGCGGCCGATGCGCAGCCCGTGCTCGCGGACGATCGAGTCGGCGAAGCTGTTGTAGGTCGACACGGTGGGCCGGTGCAGCAGCTGGTCGGCGTCGGCCGCCGCGCCCTTGTGGGCGCCGACCTCGGCGGCGAGGGCGTCGAGCGCCTCTCGACGGACCGCATCGCCCCGCGCGCCCTCGAGACCGGCGATCTCGGCGAAGACCGCCAAGCGCCCCGCCGCGTGCAGGGCGGGCAGGGCCGGAAGGAGTCCGCGGGCCTCGAACTCGGACAGTCGCTGCAGCCGGCGCTGGATGCGCTCGGCGAGCTCACCGGCGGCCTTGCGCGTGAAGGTCAGGCCCAGCACCTCGTCACGGCGGACGAGACCGTTCGCGACGAGCCACACGACGCGGCCGGCCATCGTCTCGGTCTTGCCGCTGCCGGCACCGGCCACCACGAGCGCCGGGGCGAGCGGGGCCTCGATCACCGCCGTCTGCTCGAGCGTGGGCGGAAACTGCCCCAGGGCGGCCGCGATCGTCGCGGCCGAGAGCATCGCCGTCATGACGCGCTCACCGCCGACACCGTGTGGATGCGGCACAGGCCGAACGAGAACTCGTCGCGGCAGTGCACCTCGTAGGGCGCGGCGAAGCTCGTACCGCGCATGACGCCCACCGCGCGCTGCACCCGCTCGACGAAGGCGCCCCGCTGCTCGTCGTCGAACGGTTTCTGCGTCGGCTCGGCGTAGTCCTTGGTCGCGGCGGTCGGCCGCAGGACGAGAAGCTTGGCGCCGCCCGACGGCATGCCGGCGGCCTGCTCGATCGCCCCCGACGCGAAGGCCAACTGGTAGGCGGCGAGCTGGGGGTTGTCGGCGACCTTCGCGTCGGTCTGCGGTTCGCTCTTGCCGGTCTTGAGGTCGACGATGACCACTTCTCCGGCGGGATTGACCTCGACCCGGTCGATGTCGCCACTCAGCACGGCTCCGTGCTCAGCGGCATCCGCCACCGGGATGGGCACCTCGAAGTGCCGCTCCGCCCCGATCAGACGCCCACCCGCGTCGTCGAAGCGGCGCAGGTAGGCGGCGAGACGGCGCACCAGGTCGCGGGCGCGCGTGCGTTCGGCGCGTTCGCGCCACACCGCGTCGAACACCAGCTCGCCCCAGCGCTCGTCGACGACGGCCCACAGGTCGTCTTCGGACGCGGATGCCGCGGTCTCGAGCGCCGCGTGGATGATCGTGCCGATTCCCGCGGTCGTCCCGCCGCGATCACCGCCGAGGTCGGCGATCACCCAGTCGAGCTCGCACTCTTCGAGGGCGTGCAGTCGCGAGGGCGACACCCGCACGTCCTCGCGCTCGAGGTCGCGCAGCGGCGCCGTCGAACTGGGGGCCGCCACGCCGTACCACTGCTCGCTCGCGGCGCCCGCGACGCCGGCCGCGGCCAGCAGGGCGAGCTGGCCGGCCGCGTGAGCGCGCTCGCTCGCGCCGACCCGCGCCGCGGTCAACGTGCGCCGGTGGCGGGCGACGAGGCCGCGCAGCGACAACGGGTGTTCGGGGATGGATGCCGCCGCCTCGGGCGCCGGGAGCATCTCGAACAGCACGCTCGGGCCGGTGTCGTCGTCGTCGACGGCCGTGACGACGAGAAGCGAGCCGGCGCGGCTGATGGCGCGCACGAAGAGCCGGAGTTCGTCGTGCATCGCGGCTCGACGCCGGTCCAGCATGCCGGCGGCGGGAAGGTCGGGATTCTGCACCGCGTCGGCCAGACGCCACGTCTCGAGCAGTCCGCCGCGCAGTCGGGTGTTGGGCCACACGCCCTCTTGCACGCCGGCGAGGATGACCGTGTCGAACGACGTACCGGCGGCCGCGGCGGGCGTGAGCACGCGAACGGTGTCGACGACCGCGGGCTGCTCGATGCGGTCTTCGGCGACGTCGCTGTCGAGCACCGACCGCAGGAACGTCGACGATTCGCCGTCGGGTTCGCGTTCGGTGTAGCGCTTGGCGGCCTGGAACAACGCCACGATCGCATCGAGGTCGCGGTCGGCCTGCTCGGCGAGCGGGCCGTGACCGCGCGTCGCCTCGCGCCACGTGCGCGAGAGCGCGCTGCGCTCCCACGCGGTCCACAGCATCTCGTGCGCCGTCGCCCGCGCCCGCGCCTGCGCGCGGATCGCCGCGAGCGTTTCGCCGAGACGGATGGCCCGCCGCGCCTCGCGCGAGTCGATGCTCTCGAGCTCGAGCGGGTGGCGCACACCCGAGACCAGCAGCTCGGTCGCGGGTCGGCTTCCGCCGGCCGAGACCTCGTCGTGCCGCAGGGCCGTGCGCAGCCGCCGCAGTTCGATGGGGTCGAGGCCGCCGAACGTGCCGAGCAGAGCGTCGACGACCTCGTCGGCCCGCCATTCGTCGGGGTCGAGCGCACCGAGCTCGACCAGACGCACCAGGTCGCGGACGGGCTTCTGCACGCCGAGGGCGAGTCCCGGCCCGCTCGCCCGCGCCGGTACTTCGCGCGCGGCGAGCTCGGCCTCGAGGGTGGCGACCTGCCGCGAGTCGTGGGCGATCACGGCGCACGCCCCCCACGGCACCCCGTCGAGGACGTGTCGTTCGCGCAGGAGCCGCGCGATGGCGTCGGCCTCTTCGGCCGGCGACCGCAGAAGATACGTCCGCACCGAGCCCTGCGGGGCGGCGCCGACCGGAGCACGGCGGTGTGCGACCACACCCGCGGCGCCGATGCGCGAGGCGACCTGCCGTACCAGGTCGATCTGCTCGGGCGTCCCCCGATGCGGGGTGGCGAGGGCGTGCGTCGCGCCCAGCTCGCGCGCGAGTCGGGCGAAGTTCTCGGGGGTGGCACCGCGGAAGGCGCCGGAGCCGACGTCGGGGTCACCGAACGCCACCACCCCGATGCCGAGCAGGCGGCACGCGCGCAGCAGGTCGATCCCGCCGGCGGTCAGCTCTTGCGCGTCGTCGACCAGCACGCAGCGCAGCGACGCGAACCGGCCGAGCAGCGAACGGTCGACCCGCGCGTCGTCGAGCACGGCGACCGCCTCGCGGGCCAGGTCGGCGGCGTCGCGATGCGCCCCGCGCATCTCGGCGCGCACGGCCCGGTACTCGTCGGCGAACGACGCCAGCGACGCCCACACGGGCAGGTCGTGCCGTTCGGAGAGGTCGACGAGCTCGGCCGAGGACACGCCGAGGTCGGTGCACTCCGCGAGGAAAGCGCGGAGGTCGCCGCGGAAGCCGCGCGTGGCGCGGATCGCGGCGCCGAGCCACTCGGGCCACCGCGACGCCCCCTCGAGCTCGTCGAGCGTGTCGCCCTCGAGCAGATCGCGGATGATCTGGTCTTCGTCGCCGCCGGTGAGCAGTTGCGGGGGTTCGGCGCCGCGGCGCACCTCGGCACCGCGGACGAGCTGGAACGCGAACGACGCCACCGAACGCGCGAGCGCGCCCGACGTGGCCCGCCCGACCGCGAGGGCCAGCGGGTCGCGCAGAGCCGTGGCCGCGGGCCGCGTCGGCGTCAACACCAGGAGGTCGTCGGGATGGACTCCGGATGCCACCAACCGCCGCACGCGCGCCAGCAACGCCGTCGTCTTGCCCGTGCCGGGCGCCCCCACCACGACGCCGCTCGCCTCGGGCGCCCACGACGCAACGGTCCGCTGGTCGTCGTCGAGATCGACACCGACCGCGGTCGCGACGTCGGGGGCGACGGCATCCGGAATCTGCATGCGTCCACGCTAATCGCGACCTCCGACATCGCCCGCGGGCACGCGGCGTTCGCCGTCCGCGAAGCGGCGCCGTCGACGGGTCGTGGTGTCGGAGGCCTGCCCTAGAGTCGAATCACGCGCCGGGCCGACCGCGGCCCGCGGGGAAAGGACGCATCGTGGAGATCCGCATCGGCATCACCAACACCGGCCGCGAGCTCAACTTCGAGACCAACGAGAGCTCCGACGCCGTCAAGTCGGCCGTCGCCTCGGCCCTCGACAGCTCGGCCAGCCACGTCACGTTCACCGACGTCAAGGGCAACTCGTACCTCGTCCCGACCGCCAACCTCGCGTTCGTCGAACTCGGCACCGAAGAGTCGCGTCGCGTCGGTTTCGTCGCCTGACGACAGACCCGTGCAGATCCTGCTCGGTCTGATCATCGGCGCGGTCGTCGGCCTCGCCGCTCACTTCGCTCTGCCCCACCGGCAGCTGCGCGGGGCGGCGCTCGCCCCTCTCGCGGGGGCGGCGGCCACGGCCGTGGTGTGGACCGCTCTCACGTGGGCCGGGCTGGGCGTCGACTCGCCGATCCTCTGGCTGGTGGCCGTGCTGGCTCCCGCCGCGACGGTCCTCGCGCTGATCCCGGTCCTCTCTCGCTCGCGCCTCGCGCGCGACGAGGCCGACCGCGCGCGCATCGGCGCCTGACGGCACGGGCTCGCCGCGGGGGCGGGCCACCGACGCGCTCGGCGCACGCCAACCGCTCTCAGGCCGCGAGGCCCATGGCATCCATCCGCCGTGCGTGCGCACCCATCAGCTCGCTGAACACCGGCTCGACCTTGGCCTCTTCGTCGCGGTCGAGGTGCCCGCGCCGCAGCGCGGCGCGCGCGACCAGCAGCGTGTCGCCCACCAGGCGGCGGCCCCACAGCGCCAGCAGCCAGCGCCATTCCTCGTCGCTGTCGATGGTCGCGCCCAGGATCTCGACGATCGCCTGCCGATCGTCGTCGGCCTGCAGGATGCGGGCCACGCGCTTGCCGGTGTCGCCGTAGCTGGACGACAGCGCGAGGTAGAAGTCGTCGAGCATGCCCGCCGTGATGTGCACGGTGAGCATCGTCTCTTGCGCACGTACCCCGTGGGTGTTGCGGCGGAACGCGTCGAGCGACTCGCGGAACGGCAGCATGAGCTGCGTCGGATCGGCACCGCGCTCGCGAATAAGCGCGACGAGCTCCTGATGCTTGATGAGCGCCGCGCCGGCCGCGCGCGACAGCGACTCCTTCTCGGCGAGCTCGGGGGTCAGGGCGATCAGCTCGCTGAGCGTCTCGAAGAAGCCGAGCTGCAGATACGCGGCTTGACCGAGGAAGGTCTCGACGTCGGGCGCGAGCTCGGCGAAGTCGACGCGCATGGCCTCGCCCAGGTCTCCGCGCGAGCGCAATTGCAGCGTGCGGCCCACCGGGCGCTGACGACGACGGAACCACTCGAACACGCCCCCAGCCTAGGCGTCGGGGGCCCGCAGAAACACGCCGGGTAGAGTGGACACGCCCCGGCGATGGATCGGGGCCCCGCGCCTGAGGACGAGTGAGGCGTGGATACGACTCCCCCAGGCGGTCTCTCGCCGCCGGAACAGGCACGCACAATGACGACATTCGCCGAGCTCGGCATCGACCAGGACATCGTCGATGCCCTGGCATCCAAGGGCATCATCGACGCCTTCCCCATTCAGGAGCAGACCATCCCCCTGGGCCTTCCCGGACAGGACATCATCGGTCAGGCCAAGACGGGTACCGGAAAGACCTTCGGCTTCGGCATCCCCGTCGTCCAGCGACTGGGTCTCGACCCCGAGCCCGGTGTCAAGGCGCTCATCGTCGTGCCCACGCGCGAGCTCGCCGTCCAGGTCTTCGAAGACATGGACATGCTGACCTCGAACCGCTCCACGAGCGTCGTCGCGATCTACGGCGGCAAGGCGTACGAGGGGCAGATCGACCAGCTCAAGGCCGGCGCGCAGATCGTCGTCGGAACTCCCGGTCGCCTCATCGACCTCGCCAACCAGCGTCTGCTCGACCTGTCGCACGCGACCGAGGTCGTGCTCGATGAGGCCGACAAGATGCTCGACCTCGGCTTCCTCGCCGACATCGAGAAGATCTTCTCGAAGGTCCCCGCGGTGCGTCACACGCAGCTGTTCTCGGCGACCATGCCCGGCCCGATCGTCGCCCTGGCGCGCCGCTTCATGTCGAACCCCATCCACATGCGTGCCAACGACCCCGACGAGGGCCTCACGCAGGCGAACATCAAGCACCTCGTCTACCGAGCGCACTCGCTCGACAAGGACGAGGTCATCGCCCGTATCCTGCAGGCCGAGGGGCGCGAGAAGGCCGTCATCTTCACCCGCACCAAGCGCGCCGCGCAGAAGCTGGTCGACGAGCTGGGCGACCGCGGCTTCAACGCCGCCGCCGTCCACGGCGACATGAGCCAAGAGGCCCGCGAGCGCTCGATGGCCGCCTTCAAGGCCGGCAAGAAGGACGTGCTGATCGCGACCGACGTCGCCGCGCGCGGTATCGACGTCAACGACGTCACCCACGTGATCAACCACACCATCCCCGACGACGAGAAGACCTACCTGCACCGCGCCGGCCGCACCGGCCGTGCCGGCCGCACCGGTATCGCCGTCACCTTCGTCGACTGGGACGACGTGCACAAGTGGGCGCTCATCAACCGCGCCCTCGAGTTCGGTCAGCCCGAGCCGACCGAGACCTACTCGTCGAGCCCGCACCTCTTCACCGACCTCGACATCCCCGAGGGCACCAAGGGCCGCCTGGTCACCGCCCCCAAGGCCGTCGCGCCCAAGCAGGTCGAGAAGAAGAGCGAGGGCCAGGATGCCGACGGCACCCGCGCCCCGCGTCGTCGCCGCCGGGGAGGCTCGTCGTCGGGCGCTCCGGCCGAGGGCGGCTCGACCGAGCGCGGTGACGCCGGTGCCGGCACGCACGACGGCGCCGGCAAGGAGCACCACGACGGGAACGCCGCCCCGCGCCGCCGCCGTCGCCGCCGCAGCGGGGGCAGCTCCGGAGCCCCGACGGCCCCCGTCGCCTGAGCCACGGACCCTTCGACGGCGCCGATCCCCTCGGGGGTCGGCGCCGTCGTCCGTCACGCCGGGACGACGGCATCCGGCCCCTCCGCCCCGCCCCTCGCGGCTAGGCCCGGCCCGCCCCGGCTAGGCTCAGCCCGCCCGGCTAGGCTCGGCCCGGCCCGCCCCCGCCCCCGCGATAAACGCCCCCTGTGCCGAGACACGCTCCGCGAACGCGTGTCTCGACACACACAGCGTTTATCGGGGCCCGGGCCAGCACCCCCGCCCAGCCCAGCGCCCCGCAGCGGGCCGGCGCTCCCGTCCCCATCGCCCGGCCCCGCCCGGCCCCCATCCCCGCGATAAACGCCTCCTGTGCCGAGACACGCTCCGCGAACGCGTGTCTCGACACACACAGCGTTTATCGGGGCCCGGGCCAGCACCCCCGCCCAGCCCAGCGCCCCGCAGCGGGCCGGCGCTCCCGTCCCCATCGCCCGGCCCCGCCCGGCCCCCATCCCCGCGATAAACGCTCCCTGTGCCGAGGCACGCTCCGCGAACGCGTGTCTCGACACACACAGCGTTTATCGGGGCCCGGGCCAGCACCGCGGCCCAGCCCAGCGCCCCGCATCGAGCCAGCACGCCCGCCCCCATCGCCCGGCCCCACCCCCGCGATAAACGCTCCCTGTGCCGAGACACGCCCCGCGAACGCGTGTCTCGACACACACAGCGTTTATCGGGACCCGGGTCAGCACCCCCGCCCGGCCAAACACCCCGGATCAAGCCCAGCGCCCTAGCGCAGCACCCCGCGGCCCAGCCCCGCACCCCGGGCTCGCGCGCGAGCAGCGCCCCGCGCCTACGCGAAGACCGGCGCCGAACCGCGGCCGAGCGCGAACAGCCGCGCGACCATGTCGTCGGCGGTCGTGTTCTCGCCCGGGACGTTCGGCTTGCCCAGACCGTGGTAATCGCTCGACCCGGTGACGATCAGGTCGCGCTCGGCCGCGAGCGTGGCGAGCAGGGCCGTCGGCTCGGGCAGGTTCTCGCGATGCGCGAGCTCGAACCCCGCCAGACCCGCCCGCAGCATCGCCTGCAGCACCCCGTCGGGAAGCAGCGCGCGACCGGCCGGGTGGGCGACGATCGGCACGCCCCCGGCCCCGACGACGAGCTCGACGGCGGTCACCGGGTCCGGGGCGTACAGGGCGACGTAGTAATCGCCGGACGGGTGCAGGATGCCGGCGAAGGCCTCGGTGCGATCGGCGACGATCCCCCGGGCGACGAGGGCGTCGGCGATGTGCGGGCGCCCCACTGTCGCGCCGTCGGTGGTCTGCGCGACGATGTCGTCCCACGCGATGTCGTAGTCGTGCGAGATACGCTCCGCCATGATCTGCGCGCGGTCGAGGCGCGACGAGCGGATGCGATCCGTCATCGCCCGCAGCCCCGCGTCGTCGGGATCGATCAGGTAGGCGAGCAGGTGGACGCTGCGCCAGCGGTGACGCGCCGACAGCTCCATGCCGGGCACGAACGTCATCCCCAAGGACGTCGCCGCCTCGGCGGCTTCGGCCCAGCCCGAGGTCGTGTCGTGGTCGGTCAGGGCGGCGGTGCGCAGGCCGTGGCGGTGCGCGGCGGCCATGACCTCGGCGGGCGGCTCGGTCCCGTCGGAGTGCGAGGAGTGCAGGTGCAGATCGGTCGGTCCCTCGAAACGACGATCGTGCGGCATCCGTCGAGCGTATCGCCCTCACCCCCCTGGTGGCCACGGCGACCTTCGGGCATCGCCCTGCCGGCATCCGTCGATCTCCCAGACGGCTCGCCTAGGGTCGGATGCGTGCGTCGACTGCTCGGATTCCTGGTCGCGCTCGTCTTTGCGGCGGGTGCCGCCGTGCTCACGTGGCCCTCGGCCTTCGGTCTCGAGCGCACGTTCCCGCTCGCGCAGGTGATCTCGTTCCGCGCGCCGCTCGCGGCCGCCCTGATCGCGGCGACGCTGCTCATGCTGCTGTTCGCGTTCATCCGCCCGGTGCGGGCGATGGCCCTGGTGCTCGCGCTGATCTTCGGCGTCTCGGGCGGCATCAACGTCGCCCTGCTGTCCGACCGCGGCTTCGGCGGCGATCTCCCCGCCAAGACCGAGACGAGCCTGCGCGTGATGACGTGGAACACCGCGGGCTCGGCGACCTCGGCCGAGTCGATCGCGAAGTTCGCCGTGGGCATGCAGGCCGACGTGGTGACGCTGCCCGAGACCACGATCGACACCGGCGCGCAGGTCGCCGAGATGATGCGCGACATGGGTCAGCCCATGTGGGCCCATCACGCCGAGTACGGCGAATACGGCATCACGGGGTGGGATGCCACGTCCACGACCGTGCTGATCCGCCCGACCCTGGGCGACTACTCCGTCATCCAGTCGTCGCTCGACGGTTCGAGCAACACCTCCACCGTCCCCAGCGCCGTGGCCATGCCGGTCTCGGGCGACGGGCCGATCATCGTCGCCGCGCACGCGGTCGCGCCGCGCCAGGAGTACATGCCGCAGTGGCGCAGCGATCTGCAGTGGCTGGCCGATCAATGCGGCACCGACAACGTCATCCTCGCCGGCGACTTCAACGCCACGCTCGACCACATGACGGGAATGGGCATCGACGGCGGCACCCTGGGCCGCTGCCACGACGCGGCCTCCGAGAGCGGCAACGGCGGTGTGGGCACCTGGCCGACCGACGCTCCCGCGCTGCTGGGCGCGCCCATCGACCACGTCATGGCGACGCCCGACTGGACCGTGTCGGGCTCGGTCGTCATGCGCTCCCTCGACGGGTCGGGCAGCGATCACCGCCCCATCGTCGTGCAGCTCGAGCGCACCGCCCGCTGACGACGGGCGCCTGCGCCCCTCCTCCCCACCCTGGATCCGAGCGGCGGGGCCGTGGCATCCGTGCGCCCGACGCCGTCGAGTGCGAGACTGGAACGATGGACGCTCCCTCCCCCCGCGACACGACCGCGCCGACCGCCGAGCCCCAGGCAGCCGAGCCCCAGGCCGCCGAGCCCCAGGCCGACCAAACCCAGACCGTCGCCCCCAGCAACCGCAAGGCGCCGTTCCCCCGCGGGTTCCTCGACACCATCTCGACGGGGTGGGCCGAGCACCCGGCTTCGCTGCCCGTCGCGCGCGAGCAGGCCCCGTGGGCCGCCCGTCGTCGCGAGAAGGTGTCGAAGGCCTTCCCCGGCCAGCGCGTGGTCGTCCCCGCGGGCGGCCTCAAGCAGCGCAGCAACGACTGCGACTACCCCTTCCGCGCGCACTCCGCCTTCTCGCATCTCACCGGGTGGGGCAGTGACGCCGAGCCCGACGCCGTGCTCGTGTTCGAGCCGCGCGACGAGGGACACGAGGCGGTCCTGTACTTCCGTGAGCGCGCCGATCGCACGACGGCGGAGTTCTACTCGGATGCCACGATCGGCGAGTTCTGGATCGGCCCGCGCCCCGCTCTCGACGGCGTTGCCGCCGACCTCGGCCTGACCACGGCGCACCTGGACGCGTTCTCGCCCGAGGCGGACGACCGCACGGTCGGTACCGACGACGAGCTGACGCGCTTCGTGTCCGAGCTGCGCCTGGTCAAGGACGAGTACGAGCTGGCGCAGATGGCCCTGGCCGTCGAGGTCACCGGGCGCGGCTTCGACGACGTCATCGCCGAGCTCCCCCGCATCATCGAGCACCCGCGCGGCGAGCGCGTCGTCGAGGGGGTCTTCCACCAGCGCGCCCGCTCCGACGGCAACAGCGTCGGCTACGACACGATCGCGGCCTCGGGCCCGCACGCCTGCTACCTGCACTGGACCCGCAACGACGGTCCCGTGAAGCCGGGCGACCTGATCCTGCTCGACGCCGGCGTCGAGGTCGACAGCCTGTACACGGCCGACATCACCCGCACGCTGCCCGTCTCGGGCACGTTCACCGACATCCAGCGCCGCATCTACGAGACGGTCCGCGAGGCCGCCGACGCGTCGTTCGCCGCGGCGAAGGTCGGCGTGCCGTTCCGTCGTCTGCACGAGGCCGCGATGGAGGTCATCGCGGCCCGCGTCGCCGAGTGGGGTCTGCTGCCGGTGACGGCCGAAGAGGCCCTCGACGGCGACCGCGGCGGCCAGCACCGGCGCTACATGGTCCACGGCACGAGCCACCACCTCGGCATCGACGTGCACGACTGCGCCCAGGCGCGTCGCGACATGTACTACGACGGGCTGCTCGAACCGGGCATGGTGTTCACGATCGAGCCCGGCCTGTACTTCCAGATCGACGATCTGACCGTGCCCGAGGAGTACCGCGGCATCGGTGCCCGCATCGAGGACGACATCGTGATGACGGCGGACGGTCCCGTCAACCTGTCGGCCGGCATCCCGCGCACCGCGGACGAGGTCGAGGAGTGGATCGCCCGGCTGAAGCGATGACCTTCACGCCCCCGGCACCCTTCACCTCCCGTCCCACCCTGCGGGGGACGTTCGGCATGTCGGCCTCGACGCACTGGACGGCCACCGCGACAGCGCAGGCGGTGCTCGAGCGCGGCGGCAACGCGTTCGACGCGGCCGTGGCCGGGGCGTTCGTGCTGCACGTCGTCGAGCCGCACCTGAACGGCCCCGGCGGCGACCTGGTCGCGCTGATCCGCCCGGCGGGCGCGGCCGAACCGGTCGTCCTGATGGGCCAGGGCCCGGCACCCGCGCGCGCCGACATCGCGCACTTCACCGGTCGCGGCCTCGACCTGGTCCCCGGGGCGGGCGGTCTCGCGGCCGCCGTGCCGGGGGCGGTCGACGCGTGGTTACTGCTATTGCGCGACCACGGCACGTGGGAGCTCGCCGACGTCCTCGCCTTCGCGATCGGCTACGCCCGCGACGGTCACCCCCTCGTCGCCGGTGCCGCCGCGACCATCGCGCGCGTCGCGGACCTGTTCCACGAGCGCTGGCCGACGTCCGCCGAGAGGTGGATGCCGACCGGCTCCCCGCCCGCGCCCGACACGGTCGTGCGCAACCCGGCGTGGGCCGACGTCCTGGACGCCCTCGTCGCAGCGGGCGACCGCGACGCCGGCCGCGAGAGCCGCATCGACGCCGCCCGCGAGCGGTGGATGACCGAGGTGCTGCCCGAGGCCGCCGCGTTCGTGGCCCACCCGCACCGTCACGCCGACGGGGCGGATCATGCCGGCATCCTGGATGCCGACGACCTCCGGTCGTGGCGCGCCGGTTACGAGCCCGCGGTGACGGCGCGGTTCCGCGGGTGGGACGTCTACAAGGCGGGGACGTGGACGCAGGGGCCCGCGCTGCTGCACACGCTGCGTCTGCTGGACGACGCCGACGACGCCCGGCTCGACCCGTCGACGCCCGAGGGGGCGCATCTGCTGCTCGAGGCGCAGAAGCTGGCCTACGCCGACCGCGACGCCTGGTTCGGCGACGGCGGCGGCGCGGTCGATGCCGACGACCTGCTGTCCGACGCCTACGTGTCCGCGCGCCGCGCTCTCATCGGGCACGCGGCATCCGCAGAGCTGCGGCCCGGCTCGCCCGACGGACGCGAGCCGCGCCTGCCACCGCTGCGCACCGACCGCTTGTCGGCGGACGGGTCCACCGGCGAACCGACGGTCGACCGGTCGGGGCAGACCCGCGGCGACACCTGCCACATCGACGTCATCGACCGGTGGGGAAACGTCGTCTCGGCCACCCCCTCGGGCGGCTGGCTGCAGTCGTCACCGACGGTCCCCGCGCTGGGGTTCTGCCTGGGCACGCGCCTGCAGGCGACCTGGCTGGTGCCCGGGCATCCGGCATCCCTCACCCCGGGGCGACGCCCGCGGACGACTCTCACCCCGACGATGCTCTCGCGCGGCGACGAGGTGATCGCGATCGGCTCCCCCGGCGGCGACCAGCAGGACCAGTGGCAGCTGCCGGTGCTGCTGCGGATGCTCGTGGGCGGCTACACCGCGCAGCAGGCGATCGACGCGCCGACGCTCAACACCACGGCGCTGATCGACTCGTTCTGGCCGCGCACGTGGGTTCCGGCCGGGGCGGCCGTCGAGGACCGCCTGGGCGACGACGTGATCGGCGCGCTCGAGGAGCGCGGCCACCGCGTCCGCCGTGCGGGCGACTGGGCGCTCGGGCGCGTCAGCGCCGTGGGACGCGACGCCGACGGCCTGCTGTGGGCCGCGGCCAACCCGCGCGGGGCGCAGGGGTACGCGGCCGGACGCTGAGACGCCGCCGGACCGGGGCGGGCACCCGGGCCACATGACCCGGCCCGCACGAGAACGGGCGGACGGGGCCGGCTCCACCCGCCCCGCACGCCCACCCGAGAGAACGGATGGCGGCGGTCACCGCCCGCCGGCGAACGCGCCGACCACCCCGGCCAGACCCGCACCGATCTGCTCGGCCGGCCGCCGCGCACCCTTGACCTCGAACGAATGGTTGCCGCCGTCGACCCACCGCACGCGGGCGTCCTGGCACGAGGCCACCACCTCGTCGAACTGCCCCCGCGGGTCGATGAACGGATCGTTCGCGCCCTCGACGAACAGCTGGGGTACCGAGATCGCGGGCAGGTGCGCGCTGCGGGGCTTGTCGGGGCGACCCGGCGGATGCAGCGGATATCCCAGGTACACCAGTCGCGCCGGGGCGATGGCCCCCTCGGCGGCGGCGACGGATGCCATGCGCCCGCCGTACGACTTGCCCACCGCCGTGTAGTCGCCCGGCGCGTGGGCGGCGAGCCAGGCCTCGACCCCGCGCCAGGTCGCCACCGCGTGGGCGGCGGGGCCCGGCATCCGTCGTCCCGCCTCGACGTAGGGGAACACGAAGCGCAGCACGGCCACGCCGTCGGCCGTCAGGGCGTCGGCCAGCCCGACGAGGAACGGGTGCTCCATGCCGGCCCCGGCACCGTGGGCGAGGGCGACCGTGGCATGCGACTGCGCGGAAGCCGACCAGAGCCCCGACACCTCGGCGGGTCCCGCCGGCAGCTCGACGGCGATGCGGACGGGCTGCGGGGTCACCGCGAGGCGGGGGTGTCGTCCGCGTCGGGACCGTCCGCGGGCGCGTCGGGACCGGAGCGGCCGGAACCGCCCGCATCGGCGGACGACGGCGCCTCGGCCGCGGGAGCCTTCGGAGCGATGCGCTCGCCGTACCGCGGCGGCTCGTCGTCGCGCGGCGCGGAGCCGGGGGCGACCGAGGGCACCGGCGGACGCGGCGGCGCGGCTTGACCCGACGGGCGGCGCTCGCCGTACTGCGGGGGCGTGGAGTCGTCGCCGACGGGGCGCGACACGGTGGAGCGCGCGGCCGTGCCGGTGGGGCCCAGGACGCCGCGCGCCTTGTGCACGCTGGTCGCGGCGACGCACACGTCGTAGTGGTCGGCGGCGACCTGCATGACCGAGGCGAAGTCGCGACGGCGACGGACGATCGAGTACGTGCCCAGGCTCAGAAGCATGCCGAGGGCCATACCGATCAGCAGCACGCCGATGAAGGCCGAGATCTGCGCGGTCGGCGTGCCGAGCACGAAGATGAACGCGAACAGCAGACCCAGCATCAGGCCGTTCAGCGCACCCGAGCGGGCCGCCGTGGCGTAGCCGAGCTTTCCGGTGATCCGCTCGATCGAGCGCAGGCCCGAACCCACGATCGCGATGTCGCGCGCGGGAACCTCGGCGGCGATGAGCGACGAGACGGCCTTCTGCGCCTGCTCGTACGTGGGGAACGAGGCGATCTTGTCGCCGACCTCGTCGCGACCGGCACCCGGACGCTGCGCGAACATACTCATTTCATCATCCTGTCACGCACGCCTGACCGTTCCCGAGGTGTTGCCGACGAGGTGCGGACTACGCTGTACCGGTGAGCACGCAAAGGGTTTTCGTCGCCCGCTTGGCGGGCTGCACGGTGTTCGACCCGGCGGGAGACCGTCTGGGCCGGGTGCGCGACGTCGTGGTGATCTACCGCGCCTCCGCCGCACCGCGCGTCGTGGGCCTCGTCGTCGAGATCCCG
Source organism: Microbacterium testaceum (assembly GCF_003075375.1). GTDB lineage: Bacteria > Actinomycetota > Actinomycetes > Actinomycetales > Microbacteriaceae > Microbacterium > Microbacterium testaceum_E. The sequence goes on from NZ_QDFT01000022.1 coordinate 20,832, forward strand.
GGCCGTCGACATGTGTTCGTGTCCATCGGACGCGTCACCTCGATCCAGGCCGGTCAGGTCATCACGACCGGCCTCATCAACGTGCGCCGCTTCCAGCAGCGCGGCGGCGAGGTGCGCGTGATGGCCGAGATGCTCGGACGCCGCGTGAGCCTCGTCGACGGCTCGGGCTCCGCCGTGATCGAGGACGTCGCGATCGAGCGCAACCGCCTCGGCGAGTGGGACGTGGGCCAGCTGTTCCTGCGTCGCCCGCGCACGAGCGCGTCGCCCTTCGCCAAGGGCGCCACGACCTTCGCCGCCTGGGGCGAGGTGCGCGAGAACCAGACGCCCGGCGAGGCGCAGTCCGCCGAGCAGCTCGTGGCGACGTACTCCGAGCTCAAGCCCGCCGACCTGGCCAACACCCTCCTCGACCTGCCCGAGGAGCGTCTGATCGAGGTCGCAGAAGAGCTGAGCGACGACCGTCTGGCCGACGCCCTCGAAGAGATGCCCGAGGACGAGCAGGTGCACATCCTCGAGCAGCTCGGCGACGAACGCGCCGCCGACATCCTGGATGCCATGGAACCCGACGACGCCGCCGACCTGCTCGGTCAGCTGCCCGAGTCGCGCTCCGAGCAGCTGCTCGATCTGATGGAGCCCGAAGAGGCCGACGACGTCCGCGCGCTGCTGCAGTACGGACCCGATACCGCCGGTGGTCTGATGACCCCCGAGCCCATCGTGCTGTCGGCCGACGCCACGGTCGCCGAGGCCCTGGCCCTGATCCGTCGGCACGAACTGCACCCGGCGCTCGCGGCATCCGTGTTCATCACCCTGCCTCCGTACGAGACGCCGACCGGACGCCTGCTGGGCACCGTGCACTTCCAGCGGATGCTGCGCTACCCGCCGCACGAGCGGCTGGGCGCCATCATCGACGACACGCTCGAGCCCGTCCCCTCCGACGCCACGGCGGCCGAGGTCGCGCGCCTGCTGGCCAGCTACAACCTCGTCTCGCTCCCCGTCGTCGATCAGGCCCACCGCCTCGTCGGCTGCGTCAGCGTCGACGACGTGCTCGACTACCTGCTGCCCGACGACTGGCGCACGCACGACAGCGATGATCCGAGACCGCCGACGTCGGTCAGACCGCTCGCGACGCAGAGCATCCCCCAGATCCCGCAGACCCCGAGGAGGCGCTGATGGCACGCAACAACAAGCAGCCGGCCCTCGATGCGCCCCGCGGGCGCACCGGTGTGCTCGCCCCTCGCACCCCCCAGCCCTCGCGCGACCGCTTCGGACGCTTCACCGAGTGGGTGGCACGCGCGATGGGCACGCCCACGTTCCTGCTGTCGCTGACACTGTTCTGCGTGGTGTGGATGGGGTGGAACTCGCTCATGCCCGACGACCTGCGCTTCGATTCGGCCGACATCGGCTTCACCGCCCTGACGCTCGTGCTCTCGCTGCAGGCCTCGTACGCGGCCCCGCTGATCCTGCTCGCACAGAACCGGCAGGACGACCGCGACCGCGTGCAGATCGAGCAGGACCGCCAGCGCGCGGAGCGCAACCTCGCCGACACCGAGTACCTCGCCCGCGAGATCGTGGCGCTGCGCATGGCCGTGCGCGACCTGACCGACGAGGTCATCACCAAGGACACGCTGCGCACCGAGCTCAAGGCGCTGCTGGAACGCCTGGACGACCAGCCCGACACCGCCGCCCGCTCGACCGCTCCGCGAGCCACCCCGTGACCGCGGCGCTCGCCGATCGCGTCCGCGACGCGGTCGCGGCCGTCACCGATCCCGAACTGCGCCGGCCCCTCGGCGACCTCGACATGCTGCGCGAGATCACCGTCGCGGACGGTGTCGCCGACGTCGGCATCGCCCTGACGATCGTCGGGTGCCCCGCCGCGGACCGCATCGAAAGAGAGGTCCGGGATGCCGCGGCCTCGGTCGACGGGATCGACGCGGTCGAGGTGCGGGTCGGCGTCATGTCGCCCGACGAGCGCAAGGCCCTCACCGACAAGCTGCGCGGTGGTCGGGCGAAGCGCGAGATGCCGTTCGGACCCGATTCGCTCACGCGCGTGATCGCCGTGACCAGCGGCAAGGGCGGGGTCGGAAAGTCCACCGTCACCGCGAACCTCGCGGTCGCCCTGGCCGCCCGGGGCCTGCGCGTCGGGCTCATCGACGCCGACGTCCACGGCTTCTCGATCCCGGGCCTGATGGGCCTGGTCGACGCCGACGGCCTGCCCCCGGCCCCGACGCGTCTGGACGACCTGATCCTGCCGCCGGTCGCCTACGGCGTGAAGGTGATCTCGATCGGCATGTTCCTGCGCCGTCCCGGAGAGGATGCCGCGGGCGCGGTCGCCTGGAGAGGACCCATGCTGCACCGCACCGTGCAGCAGTTCCTCACCGACGTCTTCTTCGGCGACCTCGACGTGCTGCTGCTCGACATGCCGCCGGGAACCGGCGACGTCGCGATCTCGGTGGGGCAGCTGCTCCCCCACGCCGACGTCCTCGTCGTGACGACCCCGCAGGCCGCGGCCGCCGAGGTGGCGGTGCGATCGGGTCTGGTCGCGCGGCAGACGGGTCAGAGACCGATCGGCGTGATCGAGAACATGGCCGCCATGACCCTTCCCGACGGGACGGTGCTCGACCTGTTCGGCGCCGGGGGCGGCGACGAGGTCGCGCGCGCCCTGTCGAGCGCCGATGCCGCGGTGCCGCTGCTGGCATCCGTTCCGCTCAGCCCGGCGCTCCGCGCGGGAGGGGACGACGGGAGACCCGTGGTGCTGTCGCAGCCCGACGACCCGGCCGCCCGCGCGATCGATGCCGCCGCCGCGGCCCTCGCGGTGCGCCCGCGGGGTCTGGCCGGCAAACCGTTGCGCCTGAGCGTCTGAGGCCCGCGGGGCTCAGCCCCCGGTGGCCGAGAACGTCGGAGGCCGGTCGGGTCGGGTCGCGGCCCCGCCCCCGGTGGCCGAGACCGTCGGACCCCGGTCGGATCAGGTGGATTCGTCGTCGAACGGCGGGCGTTCCCCCGCCACGAACGGCGTGGTGGCCGGCTTCTCGCGCGCGGCGAGGGCCGCGGCACCGGCGGCGCGCATCGTGGCCGTGGGGGTGTCGTCGAGGAGTGCCTCGCGGATGATGCGGCGCGGGTCGTACTGGCGGGGGTCGAGCTTCTTCCAGTCGACGTCGTCGAACTCGGGACCCATCTCGTCGCGCATGCGGGTGCGCGCACCCTGCAGTGTCTCTTTCGCGCGCTTGGTGAACTTCGCCAGCGCCTCGGCGTACCGCGGAAGACGCTCGGGGCCGATGAGCACAGCGGCGATCACGCCGATCAGCATCAGCTTCTCGATCGTGAGGCCGAAGAACATGGGTCCAGATTACCGGCCGCGCCTCGGGGGTTCGCACCGCCGGGCCGTCTAGCCTGATGGGTGGAGGTCCACGTGAGCGGTCATGAAGCGAACGAGCGGTTCGTGCAAGAGACGACGGTCGAGCCCGAGCACATCGCTCGCGCCCGAGCGCACGCGCTCGAGCTCGGCGCGGCCCCCATCAGCCCCGCGGTGGGCGCCCAGGCGGCGGTGATTTCGGCCGCGTCGCGCGCGCTCAACATCGTCGAGGTCGGCACCGGCGGAGGCGTCTCGGGCCTGTGGCTGCTGCACGGATCACCGCGCGCGACGATCACCACGATCGACAGCGAGCCCGAGCACCTCGGCGCCGCCCGTCAGGCCTTCGCCGACGCGCGCGTCCCCGCGGCGCGGGCCCGCTTCATCACCGGCCGCGCCGCCGACGTGCTGCCCCGCATGAACGAGGCCTCGTACGACATCGTCTTCATCGACGCCGACCCCGAGGGCGTCATCGAGTACGTCGAGCACGGCCTGCGTCTGGTGCGCGCGGGCGGCACGGTGCTCATCCCCCGCGTCCTGTCCGGCGGCGCCGTCGCCGACCCGGTGCGCCGCGACGCCGTCACCACCGCCTACCGGTCGCTCATCCAAGAGGTGCAGGCGTCCCCCGCCGTGATCGGCGCCCTGTCGACGACGGGTGAAGGGCTGCTGCAGCTGACCACCCGTCCCACCCAGGGCTGACCCGAAGAGCCCGGCGCGCAACGCCCCCGGGAACGACGAAAGCCGGTCCCGTAGGACCGGCTTCCGTGAGCGCGAAGATCGTCAGGCGGCGCCGACGACCCCTCCGAGCACGTCGTAGAGTTCTTTCGCCTCGGCGTCGTTGACGGAGACGACGAGTCGCCCGCCACCCTCGAGCGGAACCCGCACGATGATCAACCGGCCCTCCTTCACGGCCTCCATCGGTCCGTCACCGGTACGCGGCTTCATGGCTGCCATCGCGGCCCCCTTTTCGTGATTGGTCGTGAACTAGTTTAGTCGGTCGTCGCGGGCACCCCGTGTCGGGGCGCCCCGACGCGGTCATCGGCCGTCTCAGGGGATCTGCCAGTAGGCGTTGCCCAGGCCGTACATGTTGTAGATCCACCACCACTGGCCCAGCAGCGACAGGGCCAGGACGCCGATGCGCCACGCGCGCGAGCGCGGGAGGGCCAGCGCCCCCCACAGCGGCGACACCGGGACGAGCAGGCGGAACACGCTCGACTGCGGGAAGAACACCAGCAGCAGATAGATCAGGTAGCTCGCCGACCACAGCCGCACCTCGACGCCGAGCTTCTTCACCTGCGGCACGAACAGCAGCACGCACGCCGTGCCGACGATCAGCACGACGAGGAAGGCGTACCCGGCCCAGACGCCGAGACCCCACTGCGTGAACCAGAAGCCGGCGGCCTGCACCCACCCGTCACCGGGCAGGAATCCACCCTCGCTGTTCCCCGTCCAGTTGCGGCGCCAGGCGAGCTCGGTCGCCAGGTACGCCCCCGGATCACCGGTGACCGCGGCCGCGATCACCTGCCACGAGAACCCGACGATCGTGGCCAGCGCACCCAGCGCGACGAGGTGCACGACCTCGCGCGACGGCAGCGGTTCGCGGCGTCGACGCAGGAATCGATGGATGCCGTACAGCCCGAGGAACAGCGCGAAGGCCAGGATGCCGGGGCGGGTGAACCCCATCGCCGGCACGAGCGCGTAGAGCCAGCCCCACCGCCGCAGCTGGACGCAGCGCAGGGCCAGGAACAGCAGCAGCAGGAACAGCGATTCGGCGTAGCCGACCTGGAACAGCGCCGCCAGCGGACCGCACGCGAACAGGACGACCGCCCACATCGCCGCCGACGCACCGATGCGCTCGCGCAGCAGGGCGTGCAGCACGACGCACGCGCCATAGCCCGACAGCAGCGAGATGGTCACCGCGCCGGCGCCCCACGACCCCATGAGCGCCCCCACGGCACCCGACAGCCACGAGTACAGCGGCATGAAGGCCCAGGCGTTCTCGGCGATGTGCCCGCCCGCAGCGAGGGGCAGCTCGGTCGGGTAGCCCGACACCGCGACCAGCCAGTACCACTGGGCGTCCCACCCGATCGAGAGGTCGGCGAGAGACGGAGAGACGCCGTAGCGCGAGGCCGGCGTCGACAGGGCCGCGGCGGCGAGGAAGAACCCGGTGGTGACCAGGCGCGCCGCGACGTAGACGAGCGCGATGCGCGCGGCCACGGGCAGGCGCGACCACACCCGGACCGGCGCGGATGCCGAGACCCCGGTGGTCACGACCCGCTCAGCCAGGCGCGCAGACCGTCCTCGACCGCCACGATCTGCGCGACGGGGACCCGCTCCTCGTCGTGGTGCGCGAGGTGCGGGTCGCCGGGACCGTAGTTGACGGCCGGGATGCCGAGGGCCGAGAACCGCGCCACGTCCGTCCAGCCGTACTTGGGCTTCGGGGCGGCGCCGACGGCATCCACGAACTGTGTCGCGAGCTCGGCGTCGAGTCCGGGACGGGCGCCCTCGGCGATGTCGACGATCTCGACCGCGAAACCGGTGAAGACGTCGCGCACGACGCGCGCGGCGGCCTCGGCGTCGCGGCTGGGCGCGAAGCGGTAGTTGACCTCGACGGCGCACGCGTCGGGGATGACGTTGCCCGCCACGCCGCCCGTGATCGACACGGCGTTGAGGCCCTCGCGGTAGACGAGCCCCTCGACCTCGATCTCGCGCGCGCGGTACTCGGCCAGGCGGGCGAGGATGGGTGCGGCCTTGTGGATGGCGTTCTCGCCGATCCAGGAGCGGGCGCTGTGCGCGCGGACGCCGGTGGTGCGCACGACAGCGCGGAGGGTGCCGTTGCAGCCCCCCTCGACCTCGCCGTTGCTCGGCTCGCCGAGGATTGCGAAGTCGCCCTCGAACAGGTCGGGACGGTTGCGAGCGAGTCGGCCGAGGCCGTTCAGCGACGAGTCGACCTCTTCGTGGTCGTACCACATCCAGGTGATGTCGACCGGGGGTGCGCTGAGCTCGGCCGCGAGCTTGAGCTGCACGGCGACGCCCGCCTTCATGTCGACGGTGCCGCGCCCCCACAGGAACGCCTCGCCGTCGATCTCACGGTCCTCGACCGGGAGGTTGCGGTTGATGGGCACCGTGTCGAGGTGCCCGGCGATCACGACGCGGCGCGCCCGGCCCAGGGTGGTCCGGGCGACGATCGTGTCGCCGTCGCGGGTCACCTCGAGGTGGGGGTACGCCGAGACGGCGGCTTCGATGGCATCCGCGAGAGGAGTCTCGTCCCCCGACACGCTGTGGATGTCGCAGATGGCCCGCGTGAGGGCGACGGAAGAGGACGTGAGGTCGAGCCCGGGCATGCCCCGATCATTTCACACGCGGTCGCGCCGGTAGCCTGGGCTCGTGAGTGACGAACGACTGATCAGCGCTGCCGGCCTCTCGACGCGGACCACCGGGGGAACGGTGCTCGACGCGTGGTTCCCGAACCCGCGGCTCGGCGCCATCGACGACCTCTCCGCTCTCGAAACGGAGCTGTCCGCGTCCGCAGGCCCCGACGAGCGCCGCGGTGTCGTCGTCGAGACCGTGTCGCTGCAGATCGACGCGGATGCCGCCCCGACCTCGACCGTCGACGCCTACCTGCGCCTGCACGCGCTGTCGCACCTGCTCGTGCGTCCGAACGAGATCAACCTCGACGGCATCTTCGGCCACCTGCCCAACGTGGCGTGGACGACAGCGGGCCCGATGCACCCCGATGACGCGACGCGCCTGCTGCCGCGGCTGCGGGCCCACGGCATCCAGCTCCAGGGGCTCGACAAGTTCCCGCGTCTGACCGACTACGTCCTGCCCGCCGGGGTGCGCATCGCCGACGCGTCGCGGGTTCGCCTGGGCGCGCACCTCTCCCCCGGCACCACCGTGATGCACGAGGGCTTCGTCAACTTCAACGCCGGAACCCTCGGCTCGTCGATGATCGAGGGCCGCGTCTCGCAGGGCGTCGTGATCGGCGACGGCACCGACATCGGCGGAGGCGCCTCGATCATGGGCACGCTGTCGGGCGGCGGCACCCACCGCGTCTCGATCGGCGCGCGGACCCTGCTGGGCGCGAACGCCGGCATCGGCATCTCGCTGGGCGACGACTGCGTCGTCGAGGCCGGGCTCTACGTCACGGCGGGCACGAAGGTCCGCGTCGGAGACGAGACGGTCAAGGCCGGCGAACTGTCGGGCCGCGACGGCATCCTGTTCCGCCGCAACTCCCTCACGGGTGCGGTCGAGGCCTCGGCGCGCGCCGGCGTCGGCGTGACGCTGAACGACGCCCTGCACGCCTGAGCGCGCGGCGCCCCGGCTGACGCCGCCCACGGGGTCCCGCGCCCGCGGGGTGTCGCGCCCGCGGGGTGTCGCGCCCGCGGGGCCCCGCGCCCGCGGGAAGACGCCGATAAACGCTGTCCGTGCTGAGAAACGCTCCGTCACCGCGTTTCTCGGCACAGATGGCGTTTATCGGCGCCACGACGCCGACCGGAGCCGCCCCGTCAGTCACGCACGCGCACCGACAGACAGGTGACGCACCCCTCGAGCTTCTCGAACTCGCTGATGTCCACCGTGACGACCTCGAGCCCCCGCGCGCGATGCGACGCGGCCGTCTCGGGAGCATCCGCCGACATCAGCACGGTGCTGTCGTCGAGCACCACCACTGCGGTGCCGTGCTCCTCGGGGACGCCCGCGAACCGCGGGAACAGACCAGGGTCGTCGACGAGCGGCTCGAACCCGATCACCGTGCCGTCCGGTAGCGCCGTCACCCCCGACTTGAGGTGCAGCACCTTGCCGACCGGGATCTCGCGCACGACCCACCCGCGCGTCTCGAGCAGCGTTCGCAGCTGCGCGATGCCCTCCGCATTCGTGCGGGACGACGCGCCCACGTACACGGTGTCGCCGACCTTGAGCACGTCGCCGCCGTCGAGGGTGCCCGGCTCGGCGATCTCGGCGGTGTCGATCCCGGATGCCACCACCCCGACGCGCACCGTCTCGGCCTCGCCTCGGCGCGACTCGGCGCCCGCCCGGCACAGCACGGCCAGGTCGCCGAAGATCACCACGGCATCCTCGACGAAGACCCCGTCGGGATGCGCGTCGGCCGGCTCGATCTCGATCACGTCCCAGCCGCGCGAGCGGAAGGCGTCGACGTATCCGCGCCACTGCTCGACAGCCAGATCGGCGTCGACCGGCACGCGGTCGAGGTGCGTGAGCTCGCCCTCGGCGAGCAGGGGCGAGGGGCGGCGGACCAGCAGGCGCGGCATGCCCCGACCCTAGTGGGTCTCGGCGGGCGTCGCGGATCGGCGTTCGCGCGGCTCCCCCTCCCCTCGTCCCACTTACGGGGGCGCATGTCCCACTTCTGACGGGGTATGTCCCACATATCGCGGTTCGGCAGCCTCCCGACCGACCAAAAGTGGGACGAGGCCCCGAGCGCCGGGCTCACCAGCCACGCCACCGACGCCATGTCCCACTTCTGACGGGGTATGTCCCACATATCGCGGTTCGGCAGCCTCCCGACCGACCAAAAGTGGGACGAGCACGGCCGCCCCCAAGAAGAACGCCCCGCCCCTCCGAAGAGGGACGGGGCGTTCGACGCCGGCTCAGACGCCGGGGTAGTTGCGCTCGGCGGCACCCGTGTACAGCTGCTGCGGGCGGCCGATCTTGGTCTGCGGGTCGGTGATCGCCTCGCGCCACTGCGCCAACCAGCCGGGCAGGCGACCGATCGCGAAGAGCACGGTGAACATGCGCGTGGGGAAGCCCATCGCCTTGTAGATCACGCCGGTGTAGAAGTCGACGTTGGGGTACAGGCGACGCTCCTTGAAGTAGTCGTCCTGCAGCGCGATCTGCTCGAGCTCTTTCGCGAGGTCGAGCAGCGGGTCGCTGACGCCGAGGGCCTCGAGCACCTCGTCGGCCGCTTCTTTGACGAGCTTGGCGCGGGGGTCGTAGTTCTTGTAGACCCGGTGGCCGAAGCCCATGAGCTTGACGCCCTCTTCTTTGTTCTTGACCCGCTCGACGAAGCGCTCGACGCTCTCGCCCGAGTCGCGGATGCGGCCGAGCATCTGCAGCACGGCCTCGTTGGCGCCGCCGTGCAGGGGTCCGGAGAGGGCCTGGATGCCGGCGGAGATCGACGCGAACTGGTTGGCACCGGTCGACCCGACCAGACGCACCGTCGAGGTCGAGGCGTTCTGCTCGTGATCGGCGTGCAGCATGAGCAGCAGGTCGAGCGCCTTCGTCATGACCGGGTTGACCTGGTAGATCTCGCTCAGCACGCCGAAGTTCAGCTTGAGGAAGTTGTCGACGAAGCTCAGCGAGTTGTCGGGGTACAGGAAGGCCTGGCCGATGCTCTTCTTGTGCGCGTAGGCCGCGATCACGGGGAGCTTCGCGAGCATGCGCACCGTGTTGAGCTCGACGTGCTCGGGGTTGTGCGGGTCGGACTCGGCCTCGTAGTAGGTCGACAGAGCGGCGGTCGCGGCCGACAGCACCGACATGGGGTGCGCGGTCGGCGGCAGCGACGAGAAGAAGCGCTTGAGGTCTTCGTGCAGCAGGGTGTGGCGGCGGATGCGCTCGTCGAACGACGCCAGCTCGGATGCCGAGGGCAGCTCGCCGTAGATGAGCAGCCACGCGACCTCGAGGTAGGTGCTGTTCTTCGCGAGCTGCTCGATCGGGTAGCCGCGGTAGCGGAGGATGCCCTGATCGCCGTCGATGAAGGTGATGTCGGACTTGGTCGACGCCGTGTTGACGAATCCGTAGTCGATCGTCGTGTGACCGGTCTGCTTGGTCAGCGACGCGATGTCGATGCTCGGGACGCCGTCGGTGCCTCGCAGGACCGGGAATTCGGCGGCCTTGCCCCCTACCGTGAGAGTGGCCTTGTCCTGCTGCGTGCCCGCGTCGCTCACCGCGCCTCCTTGCGATTTCTGGTCGCCCGTCCGGTCGATCGCGAGGCTTGCGGCACCCGCGGTCTTCTCGACCGATGGATGCCACGGGTATGGCCTCCGGGTCGGCACGCGCACGGAGGGATGCCCCGGACGCTGTGCTTCTACAGCCTAGTAGGCCAGGGGTCGTACAGATGACACCGCCAAAGGATGCTCCCATCGAATGGAGGGATCCTCCTGATCAGCGCGCCGGATGAGGGCGAAGACCCGCCCGGGGCCGTCAGCCGGCCAGGCGCGCCGCCGCCGCGGCGATGCGCTCATCGGTGGCCGTGAGCGAGAACCGCACGTGATCCGGGTAGTGGGTGCCGTAGAAATGTCCCGGTCCGACCAGGATGCCGAGCTCGGCCAGGCGCCCGACGCTCTCCCACGCGTCACGGCCCTCGGTGGCCCACAGGTACAGCCCGCCCTCGCTGCGGTCGATGGTGAAGCCGGCGGCCTCGATCGCGGGCTTGAGCACCGCGCGGCGGCGGGCGTAGAGCGCGCGCTGCGCGGCGACGTGCTGGTCGTCGCCGAGGGCGACGGTCATCGCGCGCTGCACGGGCGCGGGCGGCATGAGGCCCAGGTGCTTGCGCCCGGTCAGCAGGCGCTCCACGAGCGTCGGATCGCCGGCCAGGAAGGCCGCACGGTACCCCGCGAGGTTCGACTGCTTGCTGAGGGAGTACACCGACAGCACCCCGGCCAGGTCGTCGCCGACGACGCGCGGGTCGAGCACGCTCGGCACGGGCTGCGCGTCCCACGGGGCGTCCCAGCCCAGTTCGGCATAGCACTCGTCCGAGGCCAAGACGGCGCCGATCTCGCGCGCGCGGGTCACGGCATCCCGGAGTTCATCCGTCGACAGCACCCGGCCGTCGGGGTTCCCCGGCGAGTTGATCCAGATGAGGCGCGCGTGAGAGGGCCACTGGTCGGGATCATCGGATGCCACTGCCTCGGCGCCCACCAGGCGAGCGCCGACCTCGTACGTGGGGTAGGCGGCGCGGGGATGCACTACGGCATCGCCGGGGCCGAGCCCGAGCAGCAGCGGCAACAGGGCGACGAGCTCTTTGGAACCGACGGTCGGCAGCACGTTCTCGGCGCTCAGCCCCGGAACACCGCGACGGCGGTGGTACCACTCGGCGATCGCCTCGCGCAGCGCCGGGGTGCCCGCGGTCTGCGGATAGGCGTGCGCGTCGGTCGCGTCGGCGAGGGCCGCCGCGACGACGGCCGGCGTCGGGTCGACGGGCGAGCCGATCGACAGGTCGACGATCCCGTCGGGGTGGCGCCGTGCACGCTCCGCGTACGGGGCGACGGCATCCCAGGGGTAGTCGGCGAGGTCGGCGACGCCCACGACTCAGTGGCTCTGCGGGGGAAGCGACGACACGACGGGGTGATCCTTGGCGATCACGCCCACCTTGGCGGCCCCACCGGGCGAGCCGATGTCATCGAAGAACTCGACGTTGGCCTTGTAGTAGTCGGACCACTCTTCGGGCAGGTCGTCCTCGTAGTAGATGGCCTCGACCGGGCAGACCGGCTCGCACGCACCACAGTCGACGCATTCGTCGGGGTGGATGTAGAGCGACCGCTCGCCTTCGTAGATGCAGTCGACCGGACACTCGTCGATGCAGGCGCGGTCTTTGACATCGACACACGGGAGGGCGATCACGTAAGTCACGGGGTCAGTCTAATCCCGCCGGGACACCCGGCCCGGCCGACGGGCCGTGGCCCTATGATCCGGCGGGGCGCGGGGCGTCGCCGAAGCGCGAGAAGTCGGGCCAGAGCGCCACGAGCACCATGAGGGCCGGACCCACGACGGTCCAGACGATCGGGATCCACTCCGTGCCGGCCGTGGGCGCGGCCACGATCGCCGACCCGCCCGGCCCGATCTGCGAGAACAGGTAGGTCGCGGCCGTCAGGCCCAGCCCGCCCGCCAGGGCGTTGAGGCGATCACCGGTCAGGCTGCGCAGAGCCACGAGCAGGGCGGCGCTGCCGATCGTGGCCAGGATGAGTCCGACGGGCAGCGGACCGACGAGGAACGCCTGACCCACGGTTCCGGCGGCGCCGTAGAACGCCCCCACCAGCAGGGCGACGACCCAGCCGACGACGCGCAGAATCCTCGAAGTCACGGGCGCCAGTCTACGTGCGGCTCCTCTGCGCCGGCTGAGCCGCCGACGCTCGTGCGGTGCTATGGGACCGGCGCGGTCCCGGCGCGCGAACCCCTCAGGCCGCCCACCCCCCGAGGCGCAGCAGTGCCGCGGTGACGGCCGCTCCGGCCACGACGACGAGGAACGGCGCCTGCACCCACAGCAGCACCGCTGCCACCCCGACCGCCGGAAGGCGCGCATCGATCACGATCGCCGGTCCCGCCGCCGCGGTCTGCACGACCACGAGCGCGGCGAGCAGCGCGACCGTCAGCAGGTCCGCGATGCGCGCCGGGCGGGGCGCGTCGAGCCAGCGGGCGGGCAGCAGATACCCGGTCGCCTTGAGCGCAAGACAGATGACGGATGCCAGGAGCACCGCGGTCCACAGGGTCATGGCATCCCGTCCTCATCGGTGACGACCGGTGTCGAAGGGGGGCGTCGCGGGTCGAAGAGACCGACGGCCACGGCGACTCCCGCGGCGGCGATGACCGGGATGCCGGGCAGCAGCCACGGCGTCAACGCGGCCGCGACGACCGCCGCGCCGGCGGCGACCGCGAGGGGCTGCCGGCCACGCAGCCGTGGCCAGAGCAGAGCGAGGAAAGCGGCTGCCGCGGCCGCATCGAGTCCGTACGCGCGCGGGTCGCCCCGCACGTCCCCGAGCAGCGCGCCCGCCAGCGTGGAGAGGTTCCAGCCCACCCAGATCGCGATGCCCGTCACCCAGAACCCGGCACGACGGGCCCGCGGCGTCTCGTGGGCGAGCGCCACGGCGACGGACTCGTCGATCGTGAAGGGGGTCGCGGCGGCCTTGCGCCACGCTCCCCCGCCGACCACCGGAGCCATCCGCATGGCGTAGGCGGCGTTGCGCACCCCCAACAGCGCGGCCGAGGCGATCGCCGCGGGCGCGGCGGCGAGACCTCCGGCGGCGACGACACCGACGAAGGCGAACTGCGAGCCGCCCGTGAACATCAGCAGGCTCAGCACGCACGTCTGCCAGACGTCGAGACCGGATGCCACCGACAGCGCACCGAACGAGATGCCGTAGGCGCTCGTGGCGAGGGCCACGGCGAGACCCTGGCGGGTGGCATCCCCCTCGGGTGTTCGGTAGAACGAACGCATGCGCATCATCGTGAACGATGCGCATCTGTTCGTCAAGTCGAACGATCGACGACCATAATGAACGCATGACCGATCTCGGCGACCGCATCGCGGCGACGCTCCGACGAGAGCGCGAGCGCCGCGATCTCAGCGCGTCCGAGCTGGCGCGACGCGCCGGCGTCGCCAAGGCGACCGTCTCGCAGCTAGAGAACGGGGGCGGCAACCCCAGCGTCGAGACGCTGTGGGCGCTCGCGTCGGCGCTCGAGATCCCCTTCGCGGACTTCGTGGACGAGGGAGCGCACTCCCCCACCCTGATCCGGGCGGGCGAGGCGGGGACGGCGGTGGCCTCGGCATCCTCGGCCTATGTCGCCGTGCTGCTCTCGGCGAGTCCCCCGCACGCGCGCCGTGACATCTATCTGCTCTCCGCCGAGCCCGGGACCCCCCGCCGCTCCGAGCCGCACCCCCGCGGCACGATCGAGCACGTCGTCCTCGTGTCGGGACGGGGCCTCGTCGGACCCGCGGACGCCCCGTTCGAGCTCTCGCCCGGTGACTACCTGTCGTACGCGGGCGACGCCCCGCACGTCTTCGAGGCCCTGACCCCCGGCATGAGCGCCGTCTGCGTGGTCGAGTCGCGCTGACGGCCCGGCCCGTCCCCGCCGGGCCGTCACCGTGCACAACGGCGGGCCTCACCCCCGACACGCCGCCCCGACCACCGACTCACACGGCGTGTCGCCCGCCCGCCCCGCAGTTGTGCACGCTGCACGGTGTCGCCGCCGCACCGTCGAGGCAACGACGGGCCCCCGGCCCGGCCCGTCCCCCGGCCGGGCCGTCACCGTGCACAACGGCGGGCCTCACCCCCGACACGCCGCCCCGACCCTCGACTCACACGGCGTGTCGCCCGACCGCCCCGCAGCTGTGCACGCCCCCGGCGCGCCCGCTCCACGGCGCCCCGCCCCGAGAAACGGCGAACGGCCCCGCACAGCGCGAGCTGGGCGGGGCCGTTCGACGGGACGCGACGTCAGGCGTTGGCATCCTGTCGCTTGAGGCGAGAGGCGGCGCGGCCGCGCTCGGTCGCGTCGAGCACGACTTTGCGGATGCGCACCTTCTCGGGGGTGACCTCGACGCATTCGTCGTCGCGCGCGAACTCGAGCGACTCCTCGAGCGTGAGCACGCGCGGGGGCGTCATCGACTCGAACGAGTCCGACGTCGACGAACGCATGTTCGTCAGCTTCTTCTCTTTGGTGATGTTGACGTCCATGTCGTCGGCGCGCGAGTTCTCGCCGATGACCATGCCCTCGTAGACCTCTTCGGTGGGCTGCACGAAGAAGCTCATGCGCTCCTGCAGGGCGATCATGGCGAACGGGGTGACGACACCCATGCGGTCGGCGACGATCGAGCCGTTCTGACGCGTGGTGATCGAGCCCGCCCAGTCGTCGTAGCCGTGCGAGATGGCGTTGGCGATGCCGGTGCCGCGCGTGATCGTGAGGAACTCGCTGCGGAAGCCGATCAGGCCACGCGAGGGCACGACGAACTCCATGCGCACCCACCCGGTGCCGTGGTTCGTCATGTTGTCCATGCGTCCCTTGCGGGCGGCCATGAGCTGCGTGATCGCGCCGAGGTGCTCTTCGGGGGCGTCGATGGTGAGGTGCTCGAAGGGCTCCTTGAGCTTGCCGTCCTCGCCGCGCTTGGTGACGACCTGGGGCTTGCCGACGGTGAGCTCGAAGCCCTCGCGACGCATGTTCTCGACCAGGATCGCCAGGGCGAGCTCGCCGCGGCCCTGGACCTCCCACGCGTCGGGGCGCCCGATGTCGACGACCTTGAGCGAGACGTTACCGATCAGCTCGCGGTCGAGGCGGTCCTTGACCATGCGGGCGGTGAGCTTGTGGCCCTTGACCTTGCCCATGAGGGGCGAGGTGTTGGTGCCGATCGTCATCGAGATGGCCGGGTCGTCGACCGTGATCGCCTTGAGCGGGCGCACGTCCTCGGGGTCGGCGATGGTCTCGCCGATGGTGATGTCGGGGAAACCGGCGATGGCGACGATGTCACCGGGGCCGGCGTCCTCGGCGGGGTAGCGCTCGAGGGCGCGGGTCTTGAGCAGTTCGGTGACGCGGGCGTTGCTGGTGGTGCCGTCGGCGCGCACCCAGGCCACGGTCTGGCCCTTCTTGAGCGTGCCGTTGAACACGCGCAGCAGCGCCAGACGACCGAGGAACGGCGAGGAGTCGAGGTTGGTGACCCACGCCTGCAGCGGCGCCTCGTCGTCGTAGGCCGGTGCCGGCACGTGCTCGAGGATCGCGGCGAACAGCGGCTCGAGGTCGTCGTTGTCGGGCAGCGCGCCGTTGTCGGGACGGTTCAGGGATGCCGCGCCCGCACGACCCGAGGCGTAGACCACCGGCACGTCGAGCAGGGCGTCGACGTCGAGGTCGGGCACGTCGTCGACCAGGTCGGACGCCAGGCCCAGCAGCAGGTCGTGCGCCTCTTCTTCGACCTCGGCGATGCGGGCGTCGGGGCGGTCGGTCTTGTTGACCAGCAGGATGACGGGGAGCTTGGCCTCGAGAGCCTTGCGCAGCACGAAGCGCGTCTGAGGCAGCGGGCCCTCGGACGCGTCGACCAGCAGCACGACGCCGTCGACCATGGACAGACCGCGCTCGACCTCTCCACCGAAGTCGGCGTGACCGGGGGTGTCGATGACGTTGATCGTCACTGGGACCTCGGTGTGGATGCCGTTGTAGGTGATCGCCGTGTTCTTGGCGAGGATCGTGATGCCCTTCTCGCGCTCGAGGTCGTTCGAGTCCATCGCGCGCTCTTCGACGTGCGCGTGGTCGCCGAACGAGCCGGTCTGGCGGAGCATGGCGTCGACGAGGGTCGTCTTGCCGTGGTCGACGTGCGCGACGATCGCGACGTTGCGGAGGTCAGGACGAAGGGCGTGCGCCATGGAGGGTCTCCAGGAAATTTCGGGGTTGCGCCCGGAATCGGGCCACCCCAGTCTACCGGGCGCCCGCGACACTCCCGGCAGCGCACGTTCAGGAACGGCCACGGCGCACGAAAAGGGGCGGGATCCCGAAGGACCCCGCCCCCTCGAACGATGCCGGACTCAGCTGTTCTGGAAGCCGACGATCGTCCAGTCGACGGTCTCGAACTGGGTGGCGCCCCAGTTCACGAGACCCTGCTTGACGGCCCAGACGTTGGGCAGCGGGGCGATCGGGATGATCGGCACCGACTCCCACAGCACCTTGTCGATCTCCTGCGCGGTCTCGAGACGCGCGGTCGGGTCGAGCTCGTTGTTCGCCTGCTCCCACAGACCGTCCAGACGCTCATCGGCGATGCCGGTGAAGTTCTGCTCCGAGTCCACGGGGGTGAACAGCGAACGGGTCGACGAGATCGGGTAGGCGGTGCCCACCCACGAGAAGGTCACCATCTCGAAGTCGCCGGGGATGATGTAGTCGCTGAAGTAGCCGCCCACGGGGACCGAGACGAGCTCGACGGGGATGCCGAACTCGCCGAGGTCGGCCTGGATCTGCTCGGCGCGCTGGACGTTGGTCGCGGTGTCGGCGGGGACCGTCACCGAGAACTTCAGCGGGGTACCGTCCTTGACCCAGGAGTCGCCGTCCTTCGTGTAACCGGCGTCCTCGAGGTACTTCGCGCCCGCGTCGGTGTCGTAGGGCAGCGCACCGTCGGTGTAGCCGTCCTGTCCGGGCATGAAGATGTAGCTGCCCTGCGTGATCGCGGGGACGCCGACGGGCGAGTTCGCCGTGTTCGCGATCTGCTCGCGGTTGACGATGGATGCCACGGCCTTGCGGACGTTGACGTCGGCGAGCGGGCCGTCCGAGGCGCGCATCGTGATGTGCGTCCAGGTCAGACCGTTCGACGCCTGAATCTGCGCGCCCTGCACGCCCTGGGCGGTCTGGTAGAGGTCGGCGTTGGCCGAGATCTCGACGGCGTCGATCTCACCGTTGCTGAACGAGGAGCCCTGCTGGTCCTGGCTCACCGCGCGGTAGACGATGGTCTCGAGCTTGGGCGTCTCGCCCCACCAGTTGGGGTTGCGCTCCAGCGTCGCGACACCGGCGGTGGCGTCGATCGAGCGCACCTTGAAGGGGCCCGAGGACGGCACGGCCTGCGTCGTGTAACCGGTGTTGAACGTGGTCGGGTCGGCGGTGACGCTGGCCTTGAGCACGGGGCTGAGCAGCGACTGCCAGTCGGCGAACACGGACGAGAAGGTGATCTTCAGATCGAACTCGTCCTCGCCCTGCTCGACGGACGAGACCTGGTCCCAGCCGGTGGTCGAGGTGACGACGTAGTCGGGGTTCGAGCCGTTGTTGGCCTTCCACATCCCCTGGTAGTCGGCGACGGTGATGGGCGTGCCGTCCTCCCAGACGGCATTCGGGTTCAGCTTGACCTCGACGACCTGCGGGTCCTCGCTGACGAGCTCGGCGGACGAGGCGTAGTTCTCGTCCACGACGGGTTCACCCGACTCGTCGATCTTGATCGGACCGCCGCTCATCGTGGAGTAGATGTCGTTGGTGTCGCGCTCGTTGCCGTCGATCTGGTAGATGTTCCAGTTCACCGGCAGCGACGAAACGGCGAGCGTCAGCGTGCCGCCGTCCTGCACGCTCGAGGCGTCGGCGCGCACCCACGCGGTCGAGGGCAGCGCGTTCTGGTCGTCGGGGTTGGCCGACGGCGCCGCGGTGTTGCCGGGCGCGCACCCGGCGATCGCCAGGGCGGCGGCGCTCAGCAGCGCGAGCGCACCGAGCCCCTTCGCTTTGCGGATCTGCATGTGATCAATCCTCTCGTTGGTGATCAGGGAGGGCCTTCGACGACGTGGTGCCGTCGGTCGAAGACGTTCGGGGGGAACCGGCCGCCGCCGTCTCGAGGACGAGGTCGGACCGTTCGGCGTAGTGGCACGCCACCTCGGAGTGCGCCGACGGGCGCAGACCGGGGTCGTCGGAGTCGCACCGGCGCCGGTCGGCGTCGGGCAGCAGGCGGTACAGCGGGCACCGCGTGCGGAAACGGCATCCCGAGATCTCCTGCGTCGGGCTCGGCAGGTCGCCGTCCAGCAGGATGCGGGTGCGCTGTCGCTCGATACGCGGATCGGGGATCGGCGCCGCCGAGATGAGGGCCTTGGTGTACGGATGCCGTGGGTCGTCGAACACCGCGTCGACCGGGCCCTGCTCGACGATGCGCCCGAGGTACATGACCGCGACGTCGTCGGCGATCTGGCGCACCACGGCGAGATCGTGCGCGACGAAGAGGAACGACAGACCGAGGCGTTCCTTGAGGTCTTCGAGCAGGTTGATGACGCCCGCCTGAATGGACACGTCCAGCGCCGACACGGGCTCGTCGAGGACGACGACCGCGGGGTCGGTCGCCAGGGCGCGGGCGATGCCGATGCGCTGACGCTGACCGCCCGAGAACTCGTGCGGGTAGCGGTCGGACATGTTCGGGTCGAGCCCGACGAGCTCGAGCAGCTCGGTCATCTTGCGGTCGCGCTCCGCGCGCGGGACGCCCTGGACCAGCAGCGGCTCGGTGATGACCTCGCCGACGGGAAGGCGCGGGTCGATCGCGCCCATCGGGTCCTGGAAGACGATCTGGATGCCCTTGCGCAGCGTCGCCTTGTCCTTGCGGCTGACGGTGGCCACGTCGGTGCCGTTGATGTGGATGCTGCCGCTCTGCGGTGCGACCATCTCCATGATCTCGAGGATCGTCGTGGTCTTTCCGCACCCCGACTCCCCCACCAGGCCCATCGTGCGACCGGGCTGGATCGAGAACGAGATGCCGTCGACCGCGCGCACCGTGCCGATGCGTCGCGGGAACACCGCGCCCTTCATCAGCGGGAAGTGCTTGACGAGGTCCTTCACCGCGACCGCGGGCGTGACGTCCGCGCGCAGCGGCGGGATCTCGCCGAGCGCCTCGGGACGCGGGAAGATGTCGGGTCGGGCCAGGGAGCCCGCGGCGATCTCGTCGGCGCGGATGCAGGCCGAGACGTGGTCGGGGTCTTTCCCGTGCACGACCAGCTCGGGCTCGACGTCGTGGCAGGCGTCGATGGCGATCGGGCACCGCGCCGCGAAAGGGCAGCCCTTCGGCAGGTTCGCCAGGGACGGCGGACGCCCCTCGAGCGGGACGAGCCGGTGCGAACCCGCGGTCTGCATGTTGGGCACCGAGCGCAGCAGCCCCACGGTGTACGGCATGTGCGGGTCGTGGAAGATCTCGTCGACGGAGCCGCGCTCGACCAGCTTGCCGGCGTACATCACGGCGACGCGGTCGGCGTGGCCGGCGACGACGCCGAGGTCGTGGGTGATCAGCACGACGGCCGCCCCCGTGACCTCGCGCGCCTTCTGCAGCACCTCGAGGATCTGCGCCTGGATCGTGACGTCGAGCGCGGTCGTCGGCTCGTCGGCGATGATGACGCGCGGGTCGTTGGCGATCGCCATGGCGATCATCGCGCGCTGGCGCATACCGCCCGAGAACTCGTGCGGGTACGCGCGGGCCCGGCGCTCGGCATCCGGGATGCCGACGAGCTTGAGCAGTTCGACACTGCGGGCGTGCGCGGCCTGAGCGGACAGGGCGCGGTCGTGCAGGCGCAGACCCTCGGAGATCTGCTCGCCCACGGTGTAGACCGGGGTCAGCGCGGACAGCGGGTCCTGGAAGACCATCGCCAGCTCCGCGCCGCGGATCTTCGACAGCTGGGCGTCGTTCATCGTCAGCAGCGAACGGCCGTCGTAGACGATGTCGCCCTCGACGCGGGCGTTCGAGGGCAGCAGCCCCATGACGGCGAGCGAGGACACGCTCTTGCCCGAGCCGGACTCCCCCACGATGCCGAGGAACTCGCCCTCGTGCACGTCGTACGAGATGCCGCGGACCGCGCGGACGGCGTTGCCCTCGCGCTGCGGGAAGGTGACGCTGAGGTCGCGCACCGACAGCAGCGGCGAGCGTCCGGTCGAAGACAGCATGGTGGCGGAACGGGTGTCAGTCACGGTTCGCTCCCGAGGTGGGGTCGATGGCGTCGCGCAGGGCGTCGCCGATGAGGCTGATGGCCAGGAGCAGCACGATCAGCACGCCGGCCGGGTAGACGAACAGCCACGGGCGGGTGACGGCGGCCGAGGTGCCGGCGGCCAGCAGCGTGCCGAGCGACACGTCGGGCGGCTGCACACCGAAGCCGAAGTAGCTCAGCGAGGTCTCGGCCATGATGGCCGCCACGATCCCGAGGGTCGCGTCGATGATGAGCAGCGAGGCGATGTTGGGGATGATGTGACGCCCGAGGATCTGGCGCGTCGGCATGCCCATGTAGCGGGCCGCGCGGACGAAGTCGCGGTTGCGCAGCGACCGGGTCTGGTTGCGCACGACCTGGGCCAGGATCATCCAGCTGAACGCCGCGAGGAAGAACGTCAGCGCCAGCCACGACAGGCCGCGCGTCAGCGGGCTCAGCAGCACGAGGATGAAGAACGACGGGATCACCAGCAGCAGGTGGATGAGCCAGCCGATGACGGCGTCGATCTTTCCGCCGAGGTACCCGGCGACCGAGCCGACCGCCGCGGCGATGAGCGTCGCGCCGATACCCGCGAGGGCGCCGATGATGAGGGACTTCTGCAGGCCCACGAGGGTCTGCGCGTAGATGTCCTGGCCGATGCCGTTGGTGCCGAACCAGTGCAGCTGGGTCGGACCGAGCCCCACGTTGAGGAAGTCGCGCTGGCTGGCGTCGTAGGGGTAGAGCAGCGGTCCGATGAAGGCCCACAGCACGATGAAGACGAGGATGCTCGCGCCCACCCAGAACCGGGGCATCTTGCGCAGACGCGCGCGGACGAGGGCTCCGCGCGACAGCGGCTTGCGCTCGCGGGTCACGGGGCTGGGCGCGACGAGCGTTCCGTCGAGGGCTTCTTCCTGCATGGTCATGTCAGCTCCTCACTCTCGGGTCGAGGGCT
The DNA here is from genome assembly GCF_003075375.1 of Microbacterium testaceum. Lineage (GTDB taxonomy): Bacteria > Actinomycetota > Actinomycetes > Actinomycetales > Microbacteriaceae > Microbacterium > Microbacterium testaceum_E. Next base: position 42,235 of record NZ_QDFT01000022.1, read on the forward strand.
GCGTACAGCACTTCGGACAGGGTCGACGACAGCAGCACGAGCACCGCGACGAAGAGCGTCGAGCCCGCCACCGCGTTGATGTCCTGCTGGGTCACCGCGTTCAGCTGGAACTGGCCCATGCCGCGCCACGAGAAGACGATCTCGAGCATCGTGGAACCGGCGATCAGGGTGCCGAAGCTGTACGCGAAGAAGGTCGACATCGGGATCAGGGCGATGCGCACGCCGTGGCGGAACAGCGCCTGGGTGCGCGGCAGGCCCTTGGCGCGGGCCGTGCGGATGTAGTCGGCGCCCAGCACGTCGAGCATCATGCTGCGCTGGTAGCGCGAGTACGAGGCCGCGCTGATGAGCACGAGCGCGAGGGTCGGCAGCAGCAGGTGGACGGCGCGGTCGGCGACCGTCGGCCAGAATCCCTCGATCCCGGCCGTGTACTCGCCCGTGAAGCGGATCACCTGGGTCCCCACGGCGTTGTTGAAGCCGGTCGCCGCGATCATCAGCAGGACGCCGATGACGAACGTCGGCGTCGCGAAGACCAGGTACGAGGCGTAGGTGGTGATCTGATCGCTCGCACGGTACTGGCGCACCGCGCCCCACACGCCGATGAGCACGCCCACCACCGCGCCGATGAGCGAGCCGATCAGCAGCAGGCGCAGGCTGGTGCCGGCGCGGGCCGCGATCTCGGTGACGACGTCCTGTCCGCCGATGGTCGAGCCCAGCGAGAACTTCGTGAACAGATTCACGAGCCAGTTCCACAGGCGCACGATGATCGGGACGTCGGGGTTGGCGCCGAGGTTGTTCAGGCTCGCGATGATGGAGTCCTCGGGCGGACGCGGGTTCATGCCGTAGAAGCGGTCCTGGGGACGCAGCAGAGCGCTGCCCAGCACGTACGCCAGGCACGTCGCCAGCAGGCTCAGGACGGCGTAGTTCAGGAACCGTCGCAGAACGTACAGCGTCATGACGTGCGGCAGCCCGTCCGGAACGTGTCGATGGTCTGCATCATGGTGGTCCTCTCGCCTTCGAGATCCCCGCTTATTCGTTCGCCTTGCTAAGGATCTTCAGCGACCCTACGTCGGCTTCTCGCGGAACGTGTGCCGGGGGAACACACTTTTCACGACCGTAACAAAGCTCTTACATGGCGCTTTGCCACGACGGCTCACGTCGAGCGCAGCACTGCGCTTAACGAACACCGCCTGAGATGAACAAAGCGATAATAACCCAGACGATCAGAACCGCCAGGGAAATCACCGAGGGAATGTCCCAGACACGCCGGACGCCGCCCGCGGCATCGGCGGCCTCTCGCGCGGACTCCCACGCGTCCTGGATGACGACCAGGTCGCGGATGGCCGGAGGCTCACGGCGTCCGCGCTCCTCGTCGCGCCGCAGCGAGGGCCGGCCGGGGCGACCCGCGACGGGCCCCCCGAACGCCTTGTACACGCGGGGTTCGTCGGTGCGCACCTCGAGCTGCCACCGCATGTCGATGTCGGTCACGCGGGCCCACGCGATCTCGGCGATTCGAAGGGGATTGTGGATGCGGATGCCACGAGCGTCGATGCGCACGTGCGGCGCGAAGATCAGGGCGTACACGCCCCACAGCGCCAAGAGCACCCACGGGGCGATCAGCAGCATCTCGCCGACGCCGGCGCGGAGCGCGGCATCCCCCAGGAGGACGGCCGCGAGGGCCGCGGCCAGGATCAAACCCACGACCGACGACGGGGCGCGGAACACCCGAGGATGCTCCGCGCCCCGATAGCGCTCGTCGCGCGTCACGCGCCGCCCAGCTGCAGCGAGGCGCCGGGAATGGCGTCGAGCAGGCGACGGGTGTACTCCTGCGACGGCTGCGCGAAGATCTCGTCGACGGTTCCCTGCTCGACGAGCTTGCCGCGCTCCATGACGCAGACCAGGTCGGCGGCGACGCGGACGACGGCGAGGTCGTGCGTGATGAACAGGTACGTCAGACCGAGCTCGGACTGCAGCTCCGCGAGCAGCTGCAGGATCTGCGCCTGCACGAGCACGTCGAGGGCCGAGACGGCCTCGTCGAGCACGAGGATGTCGGGCTTGAGCGCGAGCGCGCGCGCGATCGCGACACGCTGGCGCTGACCGCCGGACAGCTCGTTCGGATAGCGGGATGCCAGCTCCTGCGGCAGCGCCACCTGGTCGAGCAGCTCCTCGACGCGGGCGCGCCGCGAGGCGTTGTCGCCCACCTTGTGGATGTTCAGCGGCTCGGCGATCAGGTTGCCGATGCTGCGCAGCGGATCGAGCGAGCCGTACGGGTCCTGGAACACCGGCTGCATGCGCCGGCGCAGGTTGAAGGTGTCCTTCGCGCTGAGCTTGCCGGTGTTCACGCCGTCGACCTCGATCGAGCCCGAGGTGGGCTCCTCGAGCTTGAGCACCATCTTGGCGATCGTCGACTTGCCCGAGCCCGACTCGCCGACGAGGGCGAGGGTCTTGCCGCGCGGGATCTCGAACGACACCCCGTCCACAGCGCGGAACTGCTCGCTGCGGAACCCGCCCTGGCGGATCTTGTACTCCTTGACCAGGTCGGTCACCTTGACGGTGGCCGGTGCGTCGATGTCGGACTCGCGCAGGATGCCGCGGTCCTCGACTTTCGCCTGGATGCGCTTCGAGGCGATGGACGGAGCCGCCGCGACGAGGCGCTGGGTGTACGGGTGCTGCGGGTTCTCGAGGATCTCGCGGCTGGGCCCCGACTCCACGATCTCGCCCTGGTTCATCACCACGATGGTGTCGGCGCGCTCGGCGGCCAGGCCCAGGTCGTGCGTGATGAGCAGCACCGAGGTGCCCCGCTCCCGGGTGAGGGATGCCATGTGGTCCAGGATCACGCGCTGCACCGTCACGTCGAGGGCCGAGGTCGGCTCGTCGGCGATGAGCAGCTTCGGATCGGCGGCGAGGCCGATGCCGATGAGCGCGCGCTGGCGCATACCGCCCGAGAACTGGTGCGGGTACTGGTGGAGGCGGCGCTCGGCATCCGAGAGTCCGGCCTGCTTGAGCACCTCGATGGCGCGCTTCTCGACCTCTTTGCGTCCGGTGGCGATGCCGTTCGCACGGATCGCCTCCTTGACCTGGAAGCCGATGCTCCACACCGGGTTGAGGTTGGACATGGGGTCCTGGGGGACGTAGCCGATGTCCTTGCCGCGCACCGACTCGAACTGCGTCGGCGTGAGGTCGGTCAGCTCGCGACCGTCGAGGGTGATGCTGCCCCCGGTCACGTGCCCGGTGCCGGGGAGCAGGCCGATCACCGCCGACGCGGTCGTCGACTTGCCCGAACCCGACTCGCCCACGATGGCCACGGTCTGGCCCGGGTAGACGTCGAGGCTCACACCGTGCAGGACCTGGCGGGAGCCGCCCTGGCCCTCGAAGGCGACCTTGAGGTCGCGCACGGACAGCAGAGGCGTCATGGTGGCGTCGCTCATCGGCGGGCCCTCGCTCTCGGGTCGATGGCGTCTCGGATGAGTTCGCCCAGCATGATGAACGCCAGCACGGTCACGGTCAGCGCCAGCGACGGCCAGATCAGCGCTGCCGGCGCGACGCGCAGCGACTGCTGCGCCTGGCTGATGTCGTTACCCCACGACATGGTGTCGCCACCCAGGCCGACACCGAGGAACGACAGCGTCGCCTCGGCGACGATGGCGGCCGCGAGGCTGATCGTGGTGACCACGAGCAGGGGCGCGATGGCGTTCGGGATGACGTGGGTCAGCAGCGTCTTGAAGCGCGACTGGCCCAACGCCTGCGAGGCGGCGACGTAGTCGGCCTGGCGCACGCGCAGCACCTCGGCGCGCACGACGCGGGCCGTGGACGCCCACGCGAACCCGCCGATCGCGACGGCCAGGGTGAGGACGTTGCGGTACTGCGAGAACACGCTCATCACGACGATCGCCGCGAGGATGTAGGGGATCGAGAAGAAGATGTCGCCGACGCGCGAGATCACCGCGTCGAGCCATCCGCCGTAGAAGCCCGACAGCGAGCCCATGATGAGGCCGATGATCGTGCCGATGGCCGTGGCCAGCAGGCCGACCGACAGCGAGGTGCGGGCTCCCCACACGATGCGCGAGAAGGTGTCGCAGCCCTGGAAGGTGAATCCGAGGATGTGGCCCGCGGTGGGACCGCCGTTGCTGTTGGACAGCTGGCAGTCGTTGTTCGGGGGGACCTGCGTGAACAGGGTCGGGAACGCGGCCATGAGGATGACGACCGCCATGACGGCCAGCGCGATCCAGAAGGTCGGTCGACGACGCAGGTCGCGCCACGCGTCGAGCCAGAGGTTGCTCTTGCGGGCGGCGACGCGGACAGCGTCGACCGAGATGGTCTCGGTCTTGATGGGGGCGACGTAGTGCGGCGCCGGGAAGTGACTACTTGACATAGCGGATCCTCGGGTCCAGGAGGCCGTACAGAAGGTCGACGACGAGGTTGACCAGCACGTAGATGATGACGAAGACGGTCACGAACGAGACGACCGTGGGGCCCTCGCCGCGGATGGTGGCCTGGTACAGGGTGTTGCCGACGCCGGGGATGTTGAAGATGCCCTCGGTCACGGTGGCACCGACCAGCAGCACACCGAAGTTGGTGGCGGAGTTGGTGATGACCGGGATGAGCGAGTTGCGGAGCACGTGCACGGGGATGACGCGACGGCGCGAGAGGCCCTTCGAGTAGGCCGTGCGGACCCAGTCCTGGTTGAGCGTGTCGATGACCGACCCGCGCATGAGGCGCATGCTCGTGGCGAAGAGGCTGAAGCCGAGCACGATGGCCGGCAGGAGCAGATCGCCCCAGTTGTTCTGGGCGCCCACGGTCGGCCGGAACCACCCCAGTTGGACGGCGAGGAAGTACTGCGCGAGGAAGCACGCCACGAAGATGGGCAGCGCGACGAACAGCAGCGCCACGACGAGCGCGACGTTGTCGAACAGCTTGCCCTTGCGGATCGCCGAGATGGTGCCGATGACGATGGCGAGGACGAACTCGATCGCGAGGGCCATCACGGCCAGGCGCGCGGTGACGGGGAGCGTGCGCGCGAGCACCTCGTTGACGGACTGACCCGAGAAGGTCGTGCCCAGGTCGCCCTGGAAGATGCCGCCGAGGTAGAGGAAGTACTGGACGATGAAGGGCTGGTCCAGGTGGTACTGCGCCCGCAGGGCTTCGACGACCTGCGGAGCGGGGGTCTTGTCGCCGAAGAGACCCAGGATGGGGTCTCCGGGCATGGCGAAGACCATGAAGTAGATCAGCAGCGTGGCCCCGAAGAACACGGGGAGCACCTGCAGCAGACGTCTGAGGATGTAGCCGAGCATCCGCTCTCTTTTCGAACGTGGGAAACGCCTCATCGGACGTTTCGTGGGGGGCAGGGCCCGAAAGGACCCGTGCCGTTTTATCACACGACGTGATGAGGCCTGGCTGGCAGACCACGAGGCGGTGACGTTTCCGTCACCGCCTCGCGGCCAGAGATCGGAAGGGTTACTTCGTGATCTCGTAGTAGAGCGGAACCGAGTTCCAGCCGAACTGGACGTTGTTCACGCCGTCGGCGTATCCGCCGGTGACGTTGGAGTACCAGAGCGGGATGGCCGGCAGGTCCTGGAGCAGGATCTCCTGAGCCTTCTGGAAGTCGGCGTTCTGCGCGTCGACCTCGGTCTCGGCGATGCCGGCCGCGAGCAGGCCGTCGAACTCGGCGTTCGAGTAGTCACCGTCGTTCGACGAGGCGTCGGTCGCGTAGAGCGGTCCGAGGAAGTTGTACAGACCGGGGTAGTCGGCCTGCCAACCGGTGCGGAAGGCGGTCTGGATGCTGCGGTCGGTGATGGCCGAACGCGCTTCCTTGAACGTCGGGTAGGGAGCGCCCGACGCCTCGATGCCGAGGGTGTTCTTGATCGAGTTGGTCACCGCGTCGACCCAGGTCTGGTGTCCGCCGTCGGCGTTGTACGCGATCTGGAAGGTGCCGCTCCAGGGCGAGATGGCGTCGGCCTGGGCCCACAGCTCCTTCGCCTTGGCCTCGTCGTACTTCAGCACGTCGGCGCCGGTGAGCGAGTCGGACCAGCCGTCGATGACCGGCGACGTGAAGTCGCTGGCCGGGGTACGGGTGCCCTGGAAGATCGTCTTGGTGATCTCGTCGCGGTTGATGGCCATCGACAGCGCCTGACGACGCAGCTTGCCCTCTTCGCCACCGAAGTGCGCGAGGCGGTCCGGGATGGTGAAGGACTGGAACACCGCGGCCGGCTGGTTGACCGCGCGGTCGCCCAGGTCGGACTCGAAGGTGGCCTGCGAGGCGGACGGGATGGCGTCGATCACGTCGACGTTGCCGCCGAGGAGGTCGGCGTACGCGGCATCCTGGGAGGCGTAGAAGACGACCGTCAGGCCGCCGTTCGCGACCGTGCGGCCACCCTGGTAGTCGTCGTTCTTGACGAGGTCGATCTGCACGTTGTGCTGCCATGCGCCGTCGCTGGCGAGCTTGTACGGACCGTTTCCGACCGGGTTCTCACCGAAGGCGGCCATGTCCTCGAACGCCGAGTCGGGCAGCGGGAAGAACGCCGAGTAGCCTAGGCGCAGCGCGAAGTCGGCGGCGGGCTTGGAGAGCTCGATCGTGAAGGTGTAGTCGTCGACCTTCTTCAGACCGGTGAGCTCCGAGTCGGCGTCGTAGCTGAAGCCGACGATGTCCTCGAAGAAGTAGCTGTTCAGCTGGTTGTTCGACAGCTGCGCGCCGTAGTTCCAGGCCTTGATGAAGTTGTCGGCCTTGACCTCGGTGCCGTCGGTGAACTTCTGGCCCTGCTTGAGGGTCACGGTGAGGTTCTGCGCGTCGTTGGTGACGATGGACTCGGCCATGTCGTTCACGGGGGCGCCGTCGGCGTCGTAGTAGACCAGACCCGCGAAGATCGAGTCGAGGATCTTGCCGCCGCCGACCTCGTTGGTGTTGGTCGGGATCAGCGGGTTCTGCGGCTCCGAACCGTTGGTCCGGATGATGGCCGAGGCGTCGCCGCCCGAGGCCGAGCCGCTGCCGCCGTTGTCTCCACCCGAGCAGCCGGCGAGCATGAGCCCGACAGCTCCCAGCAGGGCGAGACTGGACAGGGCAATCTTGTTGCGCTTCACAGTTCCTCCAGGGAAGGGATGATCATCGCCCTCACGAGGTTTTCGCGCAGCACGAGGTGAGCGGAATCCGTTCGGGCAGGATGAGAACACACTAGGCACGTTTACCCAGGTGCCCCAAACTTCTCTGAAAAACGTTACACAGCATTTACTCGAAGGGGCTCGAATGGAGCATTCTGACAAGCAGACCCGCTCGGCCACCCGCGCGGACTGGTCATACCCTCCGACGATCGCCCCCTCCGACCGGTATCGCCGCGCCCGCCTGGGGTGGGAGATCGCGCTCGTCCTGCTGGTCAGCGTCGGCCAGTCCGCGATCTATTCGGTGGTGTCGTTCATCCGCGCGGCGACCCGCGCGCCGATCTCGCAGCAGCAGACGCAGCTGAACCCCTCGCGCAGCGCGGAGCCGCTGTGGGACGCGATCTACCAGTTCCTCGACATCTTCTTCTCTCTGGCCCTCGTCGCCCTGGCGGTCTACCTGCTGTGGGAGCCCGCGAACAACGCCCTGCGACGGATCGGCCTGGACTTCCGGCGCTTCGGCTCCGACGTCATGCGGGGTGTCGTGCTCGTGGTCCTGATCGGCGCACCGGGCATCGGCGTCTACGCGATCGGACGCGCGATCGGTCAGAGCATCACCGTCGTCCCGGCCCCGCTCGACTCGTCGTGGTGGGTGATCGCCCTGCTGATCCTCGCGGCGCTGCGGGCCGGCCTCACCGAAGAGGTGATCTTCCTCGGCTACCTGTTCGACCGGTTGCGCCGCCTGGGCTGGTCGTGGAGCGGCATCATCGTGTCGACCGCCCTGCTGCGCGGCAGCTACCACCTCTACCAGGGGTGGCCGTCGGCGCTCGGGAACGTCGTGATGGGGCTCGTGTTCGGCTGGTGCTACAAGCGGTGGGGTCGCGTCATGCCGCTCGTCGTGGCGCACACGATCATCGACATCGTGGCGTTCGTCGGGTACCCGCTCGCCGCCGCCTGGTGGCCCGCGATCTTCGCACCCCCGGCATCAGGGTCCTGATCCGACCCGCGCCGCTCAGGACTGCGGGGGCGACCAGGTCCAGAACGCCGGCGGCACCCCGTCGGGTTCGGACGTGTAGGCCACTCCCCCGACGCCCGCGGCGGCGACGACGGCGCCGGTGCGCTCGAGCAGAGGGATGCCGGCGTAGACCGAGAACAGCGAACGGTCGATCTCCTTCGCCTCGGCGAGGACGTCCACGGGGTCGGTGTGCACCGTCAGGTCGTCGAAGAGCTCGTCGGTGTTCGGACCGTCGATCCCCTCGGCCAGGCGGTCGCGCGCGGAGCGGTACAGGCTCTCGTCCTCGCCGACCCACGACAGTGTCGCGTCGACCGTGTCGCCCGGGGTCGCCGCCCGGACCGCGATACCCGCGCGAGCGCCCATCGACACCAGTCGCGAGAACACCTGCGCCGACACCTCGTCGGTCGTGTCGTACGACAGTCGCAGCACGGCGGCTCGATCGCCGAGCGCGTTGCGCGCCCCGTCGACGTCGGCGCCCGTGCCCGGCGCGCCGTTGCCGGCGATCAGGTCGGCGTACAGCTGCCCGGCCGCCGTCGACGAGAGGAAGGACTGCAGCGGCTGGGCGTCGGGGCGCATCGCGCCCAGGACGTCCTGCACCAGCGACGACCGGTCGGTCGCGAGCGTCATCGCCTGACGGAGGTCGGATGCCGTGGCATCCGCGAACCTGAGGTGGAGCGTCTGGGTGGTCGGGCCCACCTGCACCTGGTAGCCCGCGTCGGTCAGGGTCTTGCGCTCGGCGACGTCGAGGTCGCCCACGTTGGCCACGTCGACCTCACCGGCCTCGAGCGCGGCGAGCTGCGCGGCCCGGTCGGCGAAGAAGCGCACCGTCAGGCCCTCGAGGCCCGGGAAGTGCGCCCCCTGATAGCTGTCGCGGCGCGTCAGCCGCAGGCTGTCGGCGGTGACCTCGGCCACCGACCACGGCCCCGCCGACACCACGCTCGCCGGATCGGGGGTGGTTCCGGGAGCGACGTCGAAGCCCGTGTTCCACACCGCGGCCGCGGCCGCGAGCACGGGGTTCGGCTCGGCGGGGGCGCGGGGGTCGCCTTCCGGCGCGGTCAGGATCGCCGTGATCAACTCTTCGACGCTGACGCCCGCGCGCTGCGCGACGACGTGCACGGGCCGATCGAGCAGCCACTGGCGGTTCCAGTCCGCGAACGGCTGGTCGTAGGTGAGGGTCAGGGTGTCGTCGGCGCGGTCGACGATCGGACGCGCCGTGCGCGCGTTCGGGTCGGCCGGCATCGCGGTGTCGAAGTAGCGCGTGCCCGAGACGACCTGTCCGTTGACGTCGTAGGTGGCGTCGTCGAAGAAGTGGGAGCTCACGGCCCAGCCGAACACGAGGTCGTCGAGGGTGACGGCCGTGCCGTCGGACCAGACGCGATCGGTGAACAGCTCGTAGCTGACCTTGAGCGGGTCGCCCTGCACGCGGGTGATGCGGCCGAGACCGTCGTTGGGGACGACCTGGAGCGAGCCGTCGATCGACCCCAGCCGTTCGTCGAGCAACGCCGACACGGCGCGGTTGGCCGCCGTCGCGCCCGTCGCGGTCGCGGCGTTGAAGCTGGTGAGCTCGCCGACGACGCCGAGCGTGAGGCTCGTGCGCTGCTCCTTCTCGGGGGCGGGTGCCGGTTCGGCGGCCGAGCAGCCGGCCAGCACGACACCGGCCGCGGCGAGCAGCGCGATCAGACGGCCCGCACCGCGGCGTCGTCGAGTCGGTCGAGGAACGTCGTTCAGCCCGTGGTGCACAGGGGCACTTTACCCAACGCCCCCTGAGCGATCCCCGGGGCCGGCCGGGCCCCGGGCCGGCGCCCCGCGCCGCGGCGGGGTTGGCGGGCGGGTCGCCGGTCGCGGCGAGGTCGGCGGCCGCGGCGAGGCCGGCGGGCCGGCCGGGCCGGCGCGCCGGGGTCGCCGCGCCACGCCCGCACCGGGCCCCGACGGGGCGCCGGTCGCGCCCGCCTCGGACCGCGAAACTGCACGCGGCTGACAACTCGGCGACATCCTTCAACCGAATCGTCGGCCGGGCGCAGTTTCGGCGCCGATGTCGCGGCTCCTCCACCGACGGTCGCGAGAACGAGCCGTCCACAGATCGACGGATGCCGTCGAACCCGGGCGATCGCGGACGGCAGAGTCGAACGATGACGGTGCTCCGCCGAACAGTCGACACGCCCCTTCCGCTGATGCCCGCCGCCGCGGTGACGCACTCCACGCGGAGCGTGCGCCGCGGCGACATCATCCAGGTGATGCGCGGGGTCTACGCGCCGCGCGACGCGTGGCAGACGCTCCCGCCGTGGCAGCAGTACCTCGCGCGCGTCCGGGCGCATCTGTTGAACGCCCCCGGCGACGTGCTCTGCCTCGAGTCCGCGGCGGCGCTGCACGGACTGACCGTGGTCGGGGCGGCGCACGACATCCATGTGCTCGGATCGGCGAGCGCGACGGCCCGGACGGTGGGCGGGGTGCGCGTGCACACCAGCGCCCACCCGGACCGCGTGATCGAGGAGGTCGACGGCATCCGTCTGACCTCCATCGCCGATACGTGCATCGACGTGGCCAGGACTCGGCATCCCGCGATCGCCCTGGCCGTCGCCGACGCGGCTGCACGCGTCGATGAACGCTGCACCGCTCTCACTCTCGTGACGCTGAACGAGGAACGCGCGTCCGCGCGCGGTCGACGGCGGGCGCGCTGGGCTCTTCATCGCGCGGATCCGGCCGCGGAATCGCCGCTCGAATCACTGAGCCGTGCGGTCGCTGAATGGGCGGGCTTCGCCGAACCGGAGCTGCAGGTCTGGTTCGGCGCAGAGGCCGGGGACGGAGACCGCGTGGACTTGTGGTGGCCCCAACTGCGTATCGCGGGCGAGGCGGACGGCCTACTGAAGTACGACGGCCGGTTCGGAGACCCGCGCGTCGCGATCAAGAAACGCGAGGACCGCGACCGACGACTG
>NZ_QDFT01000023.1 GCF_003075375.1 Microbacterium testaceum
GCATGAGCGCGTACGACAGGTACGGGTTGGCCGCGGAGTCCAGGGCGCGGTACTCGACGCGCGTCGACTGTCCCTTGTTCGGCTTGTACAGCGGCACGCGCACGAGCGCGGAGCGGTTGTTGTGGCCCCAGCAGATGAAGCTGGGGGCCTCGTCGCCGCCCCACAGGCGCTTGTACGAGTTGACGAACTGGTTGGTGACGGCCGAGATCTCGTTGGCGTGGCGCAGCAGCCCCGCGATGAAGTGACGGCCCACCTTGGACAGCTGGTACTGCGCACCCTCTTCGTAGAAGGCGTTCATGTCGCCCTCGAAGAGCGACAGGTGCGTGTGCATGCCGCTGCCGGGCTGGCCGCTGATCGGCTTCGGCATGAAGGTCGCGTAGACGCCCTGTTCGATCGCGACCTCTTTGACCACCGTGCGGAAGGTCATGATGTTGTCGGCCGTGGTGAGAGCGTCGGCGTAGCGCAGGTCGATCTCGTTCTGGCCGGGGCCGCCCTCGTGGTGGCTGAATTCGACCGAGATGCCGAGGTCCTCGAGCATGCGCACCGACCGGCGACGGAAGTCGTGCGCGGTGCCGCCGGGGACGTTGTCGAAGTAGCCCGCCGAGTCGACCGGCTGCGGACGGCCGTCCGCGCCCAGCTGCGACGACTTCAGCAGGTAGAACTCGATCTCGGGGTGCGTGTAGAACGTGAAGCCGGCGTCGGCTGCCTTGGCCAGTGTGCGCTTGAGCACGTGGCGGGGGTCGGCGACGGCGGGTTGACCGTCGGGCGTGGTGATGTCGCAGAACATGCGCGCGGTCGGGTCGATCTCACCGCGCCACGGCAGGATCTGGAAGGTCGTGGGGTCGGGGTGCGCGAGCAGGTCGGACTCGTACGAGCGCGTGAGGCCCTCGATCGCCGATCCGTCGAAGCCCAGTCCCTCGGTGAACGCCCCCTCGACCTCGGCCGGGGCGATCGCCACCGACTTCAGCGTGCCGACCACGTCGGTGAACCACAGGCGCACGAACTTGACGCCGCGCTCCTCGATCGTGCGCAGGACGAAATCGCGCTGCTTGTCCATCGTCATCCCTCGTTTCGGTGGGTCAGCGAGCCGAGCTCGAGCCCCAGTCGTCCTGTGCCTCTTCGTCGGCCCACTGCTTCGCGCGCTTCTTCATCAGCTCGGGAGCGGCGGCCGCCTCTTCGGCGGTGTCGAACGGGCCGGCGCGATCGATCGCGGGCGACTCGAAGCCCTGCTCGACCTTGCCGGTCTCGAGGTTGTACCAGTACTTCTTGTCGTCGCTCACGATGGCTCCTCACCTGGGTCGTGCGTCCCGGCGCAGAACGCCGGTGCTCCCCCGATCCTACTGATGCCGACCGTGCGGCTGGATAGGCTGAGGGGTATGGCAACGAATGCGTCGCGTGCGGTCGGAGTGGACATCGGTGGAACCGGCATCAAGGCCGGGATCGTCGACCTGGATGCCGGGGAGCTCATCAGCGACCGGGTCAAGGTGTCCACCCCCGCCGGAGCCGAACCCGCCGACGTCCTCGCCGCGGTGAAAGAGGTTCTCCAGACGCTCGAGGCGCCGGCGGATCTGCCCCTGGGAGTGGCCTTCCCCGCGATCGTGAAGGGCGGACGCACGCTGTCGGCCGCGAACGTGTCGAAGGCGTGGATCGGCTTCGAGGCCGAGAAGTTCTTCGAGCAGGGGCTGTCGCGCGACATCCACTTCGCGAACGACGCCGATGTCGCCGGCATCGCCGAGGTGCGGTACGGCGCGGCCAAGGGCGTCGAGGGCCTCGTCATCCTGACGACGCTCGGTACGGGCATCGGCTCGGCCATGATCTACGACGGCGTCCTCGTCCCGAACAGCGAGCTCGGCCACCTGCAGCGCGCCGGTCACAAGAAGGATGCCGAGCACTTCGCCGCCTACTCCGCGCTGGAGCGCGAGGAATTGTCGTGGGAGAAGTGGGCCAAGCGTCTGCAGTGGTACTACGACTACGTCGAGTTCCTCTTCAGCCCCGACCTGATCGTCGTGGGCGGCGGCGTGTCGAAGCACTCCGAGCACTTCTTGCCGCTGCTGAAGCTGCGCGCGCCGATCGTCCCGGCGAAGCACCGCAACAACGCGGGCATCATCGGCGCGGCCTCGCTCGCCGTGCCCGTTCCCGAAGCGCTTCCCGCGGTCAAGTAGGCCGCGTCGCCGTCACGCGGCATCCACCTGGCGCACGCTCACGGCGTTGCGCCAGACGACCGGCGCCCAGTGCCCGCCCTCGCAGGGCACCTCGAGCATGACGACCCGGTCGTTGCCGCCCGTCGCCCACGCCGGCTCGCGCGTGGCCGCGCGGTTGGGCCAGGTGATCCACGCCCACACCGCGCGCTTGTCGGCGTACCACTCGATCGGGCGCGAGCCCCAGGTCTCGGGCTGCAGCGTGCAGGGGGCGATGGATGCCAGAACCCGCGCGACCATTTCGTCGCTGACTCTCGTCGACCCCATGCACCGGACCCCTTCCCCGGCCGAGTCCGAGTGTAGAACATATGTCCGACACTGAGGTGGGGTGTGGACTCCCCGCCTCGACGAAGGTGACCCCCCTGGGCGCAGGGGGCGCACAGGAGGGTCTGCAGGGTATTCGGCGCGCGGCGGCGATCGGGTTGGACGGGTGCGTTGTGCGGCCAGAGATATCACCCCAGGGACGGTTCGATTTCGTCCCGAGTTCGGCGCCGTGATGGTCGCGGCCATCCCGTCAGGGCATCGTCAGCGTCTTCACTCCGTCGCCGTTTGCGGGGGTCGACAGCGCCTGCGTGTAATAGGCCTCTTCGAGCGGAATGCAGATTCCGATGAGAATCCATTCCGATTCCGTCTGCGCGAGATCGTCGTAGTCGTTCCAGCGGTGATCGCCGCGTTTCTCGGGGAGCGGCACGTACAGACGGAAGGAGCCCGCGTACGGATGCTCCGCCGTGAACTCGACCGTCACCCCGCCGGAATCCGGTGTCAGGCGGGTCAGGTGAAAGGCTCGCAGATACTGGCCGGGCCCGAAGCTGTCTCGGAGGGGCGTGAGGAAATCGAGTTGCGTCACCCGGCGACCTCCCGGACCCAGGCCGGGCAGACCGTTGGCCCTTCGCAGTACGCGGTGATGACGCCGCGGGGCGCACCATCGTTCAGTCTTACGTCGCTCATCACTACCCGCACATCCATCGACCGCGCAGGAGACGCAAACTGGCCGAGACTTTGTGCAACTGATTCTTCCGGCTCGGCGCCGAGCAGGTCGTCTTGAATGTCCTGCCCGACCTTCTCGGCGTTTTCGATGAGTTCGCCCACAGGCATGGTGTCTCCGATTTCGGAATCGGCCAATCCCATGACTGTGACTGTGGTGGGGTCTTCCACGACCACGTCAGTGGGATCGAAGTCGGCGGCGTGACTCGGTGACGCGGCGGCAGGGGCCGTGGCAACGGCGACGGCGAGGGCAAGGGCTGCGGACATTTCACGCGGAAACACTCCGAACCAATCCTTCCGCGAGCCCCGAGCGGGCTCGCATCAGCGAGAAGCTAGCGACGATCCCGAGCCCCTCTCCTGCCGCCCGGCTGAACAGCGCGCCGTGAGTCGCAAGGAGCCGCGAACTGCTGCATGAGGGGCGAATGGGCCGGCCTGTACGCCGGGTTCTGTCCGGGGGCGTGAGCCCCGTGGACGGTCATCTCTCTCGGCGACACGTTGCCGTGCCGCTCCAGCGGCCTACCCGGGGACTCGGCGAGCCGCGTCTGCATCCCCTGTCTGGCCTTGCTCCGGACGAGGTTTACCTGGCGGATCGTGTCACCACGACCCCCGGTGGTCTCTTACACCACCCTTTCACCCTTACCCGCGCGAGGCGGGCGGTCTGCTCTCTGTGGCACTGTCTCGCGGATTGCTCCGGGTGGGTGTTACCCACCGTCCTGCCCTGTGGAGCCCGGACGTTCCTCGGCACGGGCGACCCCGTGACGCGACCGTCCAGCCGACCCATTCGCGAGGTCGAGTCTACCGGCGCGGCGCGGGCGCCTCCGACGGCTCACCCCTTCGCGGCGGTGTCGCCGATGCGCAGGTCGAGGGGGAAATCGATGGGGAACGTCCCGAACAGCAGGCGCCCCGCCGTGGCGGCGGCCTCACGGACCGCGTCGGCGACGGCATCCGCCAGCTCCACGGGGGTGTGCACGACGATCTCATCATGCAGGAAGAACGCGAGGTGGGGTCGGCGCGCGAACACCGGACCGGACGCCACGGCCGCGGTGACGGCATCCGGAACCGAGAACCCCGCCAGGCGGGTGCGCAGGTCGGCCAGCCACGCGAGCGCCCACTCCGCGGCCGTGCCCTGCACGACGAAGTTGCGGGTGAAGCGTCCGCGGTCGCGGGCGGACCGACGCGCGCGCGTCTCGTCGATCCCGGATGCCGCGGACGCGCTCGCCTGCGATTGCAGCAACCGCCATGTTTCGCCGGCGGCCGGAGAGGTGCGACCGAGCCACGTGTGCACCACGCCGCCGTCTTCTCCTGTTCGCGCGGCCTCGTCGACGAGGGCCATCGCCCGGGGAAAGGTGCGGCGTAGGCGCGGAAGGAGCCGGCCGCTCTCGCCGGTCGTGGCGCCGTACATCGCGCCCAGCATCGCGAGCTTGGCCTCGGCGCGGCTCGCCACCGCGCCCCTCTCGACGATGCCCGCGTACAGGTCGCGACCGGCCGCGGCCTCGGCGAGGGCGGTGTCGCGCGCCATCGCCGCGAGCACGCGCGGTTCGAGCTGGGCGACGTCGGCGGTCACGAGCGTCCATCCCGGATCCGCGCGCACGGCGGTGCGCAGCGCACGCGGAATCTGCAGCGCCCCTCCCCCGGACGACGCCCATCGCCCGGTGACCACCCCGGCGGGGACGTACACGGGGCGGAACCGATCGTCGCGCACCCACTCGTCCAACCATGCCCAGCCGTTCGCGGTGTACAGGCGCATCAGCTTCTTGTAGGCGATCAGGGGCGCGACGGCGGGGTGATCATGCTCGGCGAGCTCCCATCGCGACGTCGACTGCACGAGCAGTCCCGCGCGGTGCAGCGCGCGCAGGAGCTTCGGCTGCGAGTCGAGCGACACGGAGGCATCGCCGAGCGCAGCGCGGACGGCCTCGGCCGCCCGCTCGATCCGCACGGGCGGGCCACCGGGGCGTCGTGAGCCCAGCTCGCGTTCGAGCAGCGCTTCGTGCGCGGCGCGGCTGTACGGGACGCCGGCCGCATGAAGCTCGGCGGCGATGAGTGCGCCCGCGGACTCGGCCGCGCACAGCAGGCGCAGGGCCCCCGCCGAGGTGCTGTCGCGGATGACGGCGAGCTGACGTCCGTATTCGGCGGTGGCCGCGTCGACGCTTTCGGGGATCCCGGATGCCGCTTCGCCCAGGTCGAAGAGCGTGTCGCCGGTCGCGGTGGTGGAGGCGGCGGCATCCCATTCGACATGCGTGCGCAGGCCGTGGTCGTCGGTCACCGAGACAGCGTCGCGCAGGATGCCGTGCACCAGCCGCAGGTCCCAGGCTCGCGCGACGCGCACACCGGCGTCGAGCAGTCGCGGTGCGAGGCTCGCGCTGTCGGCCCACACCCATCGGATGTCGCCCTGCGCCTCGCGTGCGGCGACGGTCTGCGGGAGTCGGTCGGTCGGAACCTCGACGGAGGTCGTCGGCGCGCCCGTGGCATCCGTGTCGACGAGGGCGAAGAGGTCGCCGCTCGTGCGCCCGATGACGACCGTGTCAGACGGCACGGACGCCCGTGGGGGTCATCGCGATTCTTCGGTGCGCACCAGGATGGCGCCGCACTCGGGGCAGAACACGACCTCGTCGGTCTGGGCGCGGCGCACGGTGGCCAAGTCGCTGGGCGGCAGCACCATACGGCAGGCTTCGCACGCGCCGGCGCGCAGCAGGCCCGCGCCGTTGCCGCGGGAGGACAGACGCTCGTACAGGCCGAGCAGGTCGGTGGGGACGGCGGCCGCCACCGCGTCGCGGTCACGGCGTGCGCCCTCGAGGCGCGTGGTAGCGTCGGCGACGGTGGACTTGGCGTCGGCGCTCAGCTGGGCGCCCTGCGCGTTGGTCTCGGCGATGAGCGCCTGCTGCTCGGCGACCGCGGCGTCCGCGGCCTCGAGGCGTTCCATGAGCGCAATCTCGATGTCTTCGAGGTCGCCCTTGCGGCGCGTCAGCGACGCCAACTCGCTCTCGAAGCCCTGCGCCTGCTTCGGGTTGGTCGACGCCGCCAGGCGCTCGGTGTCGCGCGCGATGCGGGCGTCGACGACGGCGACGTCGGACTCGAGGCGCTTCAGCTCGGCGGTGATGTCGTCGCGCGTGTTGGCGCGCGCCGACAGCTCTTGCGTGAGCGTCGCCCGCTGCGCGATGAGCTCGCGCACGCGCTCGGCCTGCGGCGGGTTCGCCGCAACGCGCTCGTCGCGGCGGATGCGGGCGTCGAGGTCGGCGAGATCGAGCAGTTTGCGCTGGTCGGCGGGATCGGCATTCACGTGCTCAACGCTACCCCGGGCCTCCGACATCCGCGGCACGCCCGTGCCCCGTCCGGTGGCGTGGTCCGACGGACGCGCGGCGGTAGACTCATGGCATCCAGGGCCTTTAGCTCAGCTGGTAGAGCGCCACGTTTACACCGTGGATGTCGTCGGTTCGATCCCGGCAGGGCCCACCTCACGTCACGACGCCGGGATGCATCCCGCGCTCACTGCCGCCCCACCCCCCATCGCCTTCGGGCGCCGCAGAGGGCCCGCTCAGCTCAGGATGTTCACGCTGCGCGCGATCACCAGCGCCAGCAGCACGAAGCCCGAGATCGCCTGCACCATCATGAAGAGCTTGGCGCGGCCGGTCAGGGGCATCACGTCGGTGGGGCTGAAGGCCATCGCGTTGGATGCCGAGAAATAGAGGTAGTCCACGTACCCGGGCGCCCAGTCCGCGACGTCCGACGAACGGCGCGCGACCTCGCTGACGGCGTCGCGGTCGGAGTCCTGCGGGAACTGGAAGTCCGCCGCCGGCAACTCCGCGCGCGCGTCGCGGCGACGGGCGATCGGCCCCCCGCGGTCCATCTCCCAGTACACGACCGCGTAGCCGATGACGTTGATCGCCCAGACCTGCGCCGCTCCGAGCAGCGTCGCCGCTCCGCTGCCCTCGCCGCGCAGCAGCTGCTGCAGCAGCAGCACGAGAGCGATCTGATTGGCGACCAGCAGCAGCGCGGTGAAGGCGATCGCGAAGCCGCGCCCGATGCGCGACGGCCGGGTCAGTCGCGACGGGTTGGTCACCACCATCGGGATCACGCACAGCGCGCCGACCCCGACGACGACGTACCTCAGGATGCCGGATGCCTCGCTCGGCAGGAAGGCGTATAGCCCCGCGCCGACGGCGAGGGCGATCAGCACCGGCCACCGGTGCTCGGGGCGGGTGCGGAACCCCGCGGCGTCCTGGGTGCTCACGGGCTCAGGCTAGACCTCTCGGAACGTCCCTCCCCCGGCCGCGGGGAGGTCCCGGCATCCGTCATCGGGAGTTCGCAGGTGGCGCTCGACATCTCGACATCGAGTGGACGGGGCGACGCGATCGCCGCGGCGTCGCCCGCGCGCATCCGATGTCGGCGCGACTCGCTAGGCTGGACGTTGGTTGATTGTGCGGAGCGAACAAGGGTTGCCGCACTCGTATGGCGATTCTCTGGCATGACCTGCCAGACGACGAAAGGTCTTCCGTGACTGTTCACGACCAGGATCCGTATTCGCAGGGGCCGCAGGACAGCGACCCGGAAGAGACCGGGGAGTGGCAGGAATCCCTCCGCCAGCTCGTCCAGGCCAAGGGTCCGGCTCGCGCTCGCGAGATCATGCTGAGCCTTCTCAAGGGCTCGAAGGAACTGCACCTCAACGTGCCGATGGTTCCGACCACCGACTACATCAACACCATCTCGCAGAAGAACGAGCCCGACTTCCCCGGTGACGAGGAGCTCGAGCGCCGCTACCGCAAGTGGATCCGCTGGAACGCCGCGGTCACCGTGCACCGCGCGCAGCGCCCCGGCATCGGCGTCGGCGGCCACATCTCGACGTACGCCTCGTCGGCGGCGCTGTACGAGGTGGGCTTCAACCACTTCTTCCGCGGCCTCGACGACCCGTCCGGCGGCGACCAGATCTTCATCCAGGGCCACGCCTCGCCCGGCGCCTACGCCCGCGCGTTCCTCGAGGGGCGTCTGACCGAGGCGCAGCTCGACGGCTTCCGTCAAGAGAAGTCGGCCGCGCCCAACGGCATCCCCTCCTACCCGCACCCCCGTCTGATGCCGGAGTTCTGGCAGTTCCCGACGGTGTCGATGGGTCTGGGCCCGATCAATGCCATCTACCAGGCGATGTCGAACAAGTACCTGTCGAACCGCGGGATCAAGGACGTCTCCGACTCCCACGTGTGGGCCTACCTCGGCGATGGCGAGATGGACGAGGTCGAGAGCCGCGGACAGCTCCAGGTCGCCGCGAACGAGGGTCTCGACAACCTGACCTTCATCATCAACTGCAACCTGCAGCGCCTCGACGGACCCGTCCGCGGTAACGGCAAGATCATCCAGGAGCTCGAGAGCTTCTTCCGCGGTGCCGGCTGGAACGTCATCAAGGTCGTGTGGGGTCGCGAATGGGACGACCTGCTCGCCCGCGACACCGAGGGTGCGCTGCTGAACCTGATGAACACCACGCCCGACGGCGATTACCAGACGTACAAGGCCGAGAACGGCGCGTACGTCCGCGAGAACTTCTTCGGTCGCGACCCCCGCGCCCTCGAGCTCGTGAAGGATTACACCGACGAGCAGGTCTGGGGTCTCAAGCGCGGTGGCCACGACTACCGCAAGGTGTTCGCGGCGTTCAAGGCCGCCAAGGAGCACAAGGGCCAGCCCACCGTGATCCTGGCCAAGACCATCAAGGGCTACGGCCTCGGCCCCCACTTCGAGGGCCGCAACGCCACGCACCAGATGAAGAAGCTGACGCTCGACGACCTCAAGTCGTTCCGCGACGCGATGGACATCCCCGTCACCGACGCGCAGCTCGAAGAGAACCCGTACCAGCCGCCGTACTACAACCCCGGTGAGCAGGACGAGACGATCAAGTACATGCTCGAGCGTCGTCGCGAGCTCGGCGGTTTCCTGCCCGAGCGCCGGACGACCCACGTCGGCCTGGAACTGCCCGGGGATGCCGCCTACGCGCTGCCGAAGAAGGGTTCGGGCACGCAGGACGTCGCCACCACGATGGCCTTCGTCCGCCTGCTGAAGGACCTTCTGCGGGTCAAGGGCTTCGGTCACCGCATCGTGCCGATCATCCCCGACGAGGCGCGCACCTTCGGTATGGACGCGTACTTCCCGACCGCGAAGATCTACAACCCCAAGGGTCAGCACTACACCTCGGTGGACCGCGAGCTGCTGCTGGCGTACAAAGAGAGCCCCGAGGGGCAGATCATCCACGTCGGCATCAACGAGGCGGGCGCCCTGGCGGCGTTCACCGCGGCCGGCACGGCGTACGCGACGCACGGCGAGCCGCTGATCCCGGTCTACGTCTTCTACTCGATGTTCGGCTTCCAGCGCACGGGCGACGCCCAGTGGGCCGCCGGCGACCAGATGGCGCGCGGCTTCATCATCGGCGCCACGGCCGGCCGCACCACCCTGACGGGTGAGGGTCTGCAGCACGCCGACGGCCACTCGCAGTTGCTCGCCTCGACAAACCCCGCGACCGTGTCGTACGACCCGGCCTACGGGTACGAGATCGCGCACATCGTCCGCTCGGGTATCGAGCGCATGTACGGCGGCGAGCACCCCGACCCAAACGTCATGTACTACATGACGGTCTACAACGAGCCCTACATCCAGCCCGCGGAGCCCGAGGGGGTCGACGTGGACGGTATCGTCCGCGGCATCCACCACATCTCCACCGGCGAGGGCGACGGGCCCCGCACCCAGCTGCTCGCCTCGGGCGTCGGTGTGCCGTGGGCGCTCGAGGCTCAGCGTCTGCTCAAGGACGACTGGAACGTGAAGGCGGACGTCTGGTCGGTCACCTCGTGGTCGGAGCTGCGTCGCGACGGCCTCGCCGCCGACGAGCACAACTTCCTGCACCCCGACGAGGAGCCCCGCGTGGCCTACCTCACCGACAAGCTGAAGGAAGCCGAGGGTCCCGTCGTGGCCGTCAGCGACTGGATGCACGCGGTGCAGGACCAGATCCGCCAGTGGGTCCCGCAGAACTACTGGACGCTCGGTGCCGACGGCTTCGGCTTCTCGGACACCCGCGCCGCGGCCCGTCGCTTCTTCAAGATCGACGGCCCCTCGCTCGCGGTGCGCGCCCTGCAGGCGCTGGCCGAAGAGGGCAAGGTCGACCGCGCCGTCGTCGGCCAGGCCATCGAGAAGTACCGCCTGCACGACGTCAACGCCGGCACCAGCGGCAACGCGGGCGGCGAGGCCTGATCACGTGAGGTCCTCCACCGACGGGCCCGGTTCCGCCCCCACGGGCGGGGCCGGGCCCGACCGGTCTGCGGCCGCCGCGGCCGAGGTGGCGCAAGAGAAGGCCGAGACGCTCGTCTGGCTGCGCCGCATCTCGGGCGATCTGGCCACCGCGACCATCCAGCGGCTCGAAGAGACGCTGCCCTGGTACGCCGAGATGCCGCCCGCGCGGCGCTCGGCGGTGGGTCTCGTCGCACAGGCCGGCATCACCTCGTTCCTCAAGTGGTTCGAGGAGCCCGCGTCGACCCCCGCGATCGCCGCCGACATCTTCGCCGCCGCTCCCCGCGAGCTGCTGCGCAGCGTCAGCCTCACCCAGACCCTGCAGCTCGTGCGCGTCACGGTCGAGGTGATGGAGGAGCGGGTCGCGGGGCGCAGTGAGCGCGTCCGCGAGGCGATGCTGTCGTACTCGCGCGAGGTGGCCTTCGCCGCGGCCGACGTCTACGCGCGTGCCGCCGAAGCCCGCGGCTTGTGGGATGCCCGTCTCGAGGCCCTCGTGGTCGACTCGATCCTGACCGGTGAGGCCGACGACGAACTCCCGAGCCGCATCGCCGCCCTGGGCTGGCACGGCCACGGCGAAGTGTCGGTGCTCGTGGGCACGACTCCCCCGCAGCTGGACGTCGACCAGGTGCGCCGCACGGCGCGCAAGCTGGGCGTCGACGTGCTCATCGGGGTGCAGGGGTCGCGCCTCGTCCTGGTGCTGGGCCGCGCCGACCTGCCGGCCCGCGCGGGCGACGACGTCACCGAACTGCCGTTCACCGAGATCGCCAAACGTCTCGAGCCGAGCTTCGGCTCCGGGCACCTCGTGCTCGGCCCCGCCGTGCCCGCCCTCGTCGACGCGGGCCAGAGCGCGCGAGCCGCCCTCGCCGGGTTCGCCGTCGCCCGGGCCTGGCGTCATGCCCCGCGCCCCGTCGAGGCCGATGATCTGCTGCCCGAGCGGGCGCTCGCGGGTGACGCCGTCGCCAAGCAGACCCTGGTCGACCGCGTCTACCGCCCGCTCCAGGCGCACAGCGCCGACCTCGTCGCGACGCTGTGGAGCTACCTCGACAACGGTCGGTCGCTCGAGGCCACGGCGCGCGAACTGTACGTGCACCCGAACACGGTGCGCTACCGCCTCAAGCGGGTGTCGGAAGTGATCGGGTGGGATGCCACCGGCCCCCGCGAAGCGCTCATCCTGCAGACCGCGCTCATCCTCGGCTCGATCGGCACGGACGCGACGCGACGCCGCGGCCTCGCGGGTCGGCGCCCGGCCCCTTCGCGCTGACCCGCCCCCGTCCCCGTCCCCGTCCCCGTCCCCTCCCCCCCCCGGGGGGACCTGCCTGTTGAGTGTCCAGGACACGCCGCCGGCGACTCGCGCATCGCGGCGTGTCGTGGACACTCGACGGTGAAGAGGCCGCGCTGATGCACGGCGCGCACAAAGACACGCCGCATATCTGTGTCGATATCTCCAGAAGCGGGCGCTCGATCCTTGGCAGGATGGAACGGTGATCATCGCCGTCTTCCCCGGACAGGGTTCGCAGACCCCCGGCTTCCTCTCGCCCTGGCTCGAACTCGACGGAGTGCGTGAGCGTCTCGAGACGTTCTCGGAGCAGGCGGGCGTCGACCTCGTCGCCGCCGGAACCGACTGGGATGCCGACCGCATCCGCGACACCGCGGTCGCCCAGCCCCTCATCGTGGCGGCGAGCCTGCTGTCGTGGTCGGCCCTGCGGCAGCGCACCGACGCGGCCGTCGCCGGGGTCGCGGGACACTCCGTCGGTGAGATCGCCGCGCTGGCGGCATCCGGAGTCCTGCACGACGACGACGCCCTGCGTCTGGTCGGACTGCGCGGCCGCGCCATGGCCGAAGCCGCCGCGGCCGTCGAGACGGGCATGAGCGCCGTGGTCGGCGGGGACGAGCAGGCCGTGCTCGATCGCCTCGCGGAACTCGGCCTCACCCCCGCCAACTACAACGGCGGCGGACAGATCGTGGCCGCCGGAGAGCTGCCCGCCCTGTCGGAGCTGGCCGGCGAGACTCCCCGCGGCGCCCGGGTCATCCCGCTGCAGGTCGCCGGAGCCTTCCACACCCGTTTCATGGAGCCCGCCGTCGAGACGCTGCGCGCCGCCGCCGCCGACGTCGAGGTGTCCGATCCCGCGACCACGCTGTGGACGAACTCCGACGGCTCGGTCGTCGCCGAGGGGCGCCGCGCCCTCGACCTCGTCGTCGCGCAGGTCGCCTCGCCCGTCCGCTGGGACCGCTGCATGGCCTCGTTCGCCGAGCACGGCGTGACCGGCATCATCGAACTGTCGCCCGCGGGTGCACTCACGGGGCTCGCCAAGCGCGCCCTGCGCGGCACCCCCACCGTGGCGGTCAAGACCCCCGACGACCTCGACGCGGCCGTCTCACTCCTGAAAGAAGACCAGGCATGAGCACCCCCACCCTCCGCCAGACCCAGGGCGCGGCGCACACCCGCATCTACGCCTACGGCGCCGCCCGCGGCGAGAACTTCGTCCCCAACGACGACCTCGTCGGGCCGATCGACTCCAGTGACGAGTGGATCCGCCAGCGCACCGGCATCGTCACGCGCGTCCGCGCCGACAAGGACACGGATGCCATCGACCTGGCCGCCGCCGCCGCGCGCGAGGCCGTCGAGAAATCCGGCGTCGCCCCCGCCGACATCGACGCCGTGATCGTCGCGACCATCAGCAACCCCAAGCAGACGCCCTCGGCATCCGCGATCGTCGCCGACCGCATCGGGGCGAACCCGGCGGCCGCGTACGACGTCAACGCCGCCTGCGCCGGCTTCGCGTACGGCGTGGGCCAGGCCGACGCGCTCGTGCGGGCGGGCCTCGCGAAGCACGTCGTCGTGGTGGGCGCCGAGAAGCTCAGCGACATCGTCGACCCCACGGACCGCAGCATCTCGTTCCTGCTGGGCGACGGTGCGGGAGCGGTCGTCGTCGGCCCGAGCGACACCCCCGGCATCGGACCGACCATCTGGGGCTCCGACGGTTCCAAGGCCGACGCGGTAGGCATGAACGCCACACTCAACGAGTTCCGCGACGGTACGGCACCCTGGCCGACGCTGCGCCAAGAGGGCCCCACGGTGTTCCGCTGGGCCGTCTGGGAGATGGTGAAGGTCGCACGTCAGGCCATCGAGGCCGCGGGCATCGAGCCCGCCGACCTCGCCGCGTTCGTCCCGCACCAGGCGAACATGCGCATCATCGACGAGTTCGCCAAGCAGCTGGGGCTGCCCGAGACCGTGATCATCGGTCGCGACATCGAGACCACGGGCAACACCTCGGCGGCATCCATCCCGCTCGCCACCCACCGTCTGCTCGAGGAGCACCCCGAGCTCAGCGGCGGGCTGGCGCTGCAGATCGGCTTCGGCGCCGGACTCGTGTTCGGCGCGCAGGTCGTCGTCCTCCCCTGACGCGCACGCGTCGAACCCTAGACTGATCGGGGCCCGACAGGCCCGCCCTCAACAAACAGGAGACATCATGGCATTCACCAACGACGAGGTCCTCGCCGGACTTGCCGAGCTCATCACCGACGAGACCGGTATCTCGGCCGACGAGGTCGCGATGGAGAAGTCGTTCACCGACGACCTCGACATCGACTCCATCTCGATGATGACGATCGTCGTCAACGCCGAGGAGAAGTTCGGCGTCACCATCCCCGACGACGAGGTCAAGAACCTCAAGACCGTCGGCGACGCCGTGACCTTCATCACGTCGAACCAGTCCTGACACCTCCCGGTGGGGGCTCCGGCCCCCACCGGTCACGACCTGTCGGCCGCACCAAGGATTCCTCGCTCATGAGCACACCCCGCATCGTCGTCACCGGCATCGGAGCCACCTCGCCCATCGGCGGGACGGCCCCCGAGAGCTGGTCCGCCCTGCTCGCCGGCACCTCCGGCGCCCGTTCCCTCGAACACGAGTGGGTCGAGCAGTACAACCTGCCCGTCACGTTCGCCGCCGAGGCGCTCGTACGCCCCGAGACCGTGCTCGAGCGACCCGTCGCCAAGCGGCTCGACCCCTCGTCGCAGCTCGCGATGGTGGCCGCCAAAGAGGCGTGGGAGGATGCCGGCTCGCCCGACATCGACCCCGAGCGCCTCGGCGTCGACTTCGCCACCGGGATCGGCGGCGTCTGGACGCTGCTCGACGCGTGGGACACCCTGCGCGAGAAGGGCCCGCGTCGCGTCATGCCGATGACGGTGCCCATGCTCATGCCGAACGCGGCCGCGGGCAACCTGTCGCTGCACTTCAACGCCCGCGCGTTCGCGCGCACCGTCGCCTCGGCCTGCGCCTCGAGCACCGAGTCCATCGTCAACGCCGTGCAGCACATCCGCGACGGCCTCGCCGACGTCGTCATCGCCGGCGGTACCGAATCGGCGATCCACCCGATCACCATTGCGTCGTTCGCGTCGATGCAGGCGCTGTCGAAGCGCAACGACTCCCCCGAGACCGCCTCGCGTCCGGCCAGCATCGACCGCGACGGCTTCGTCATGGGCGAGGGCGCCGGTGTGCTGATCCTCGAGACCGAGGAGCACGCCAAGGCGCGCGGGGCCAAGATCTACGCGTCGATCGTGGGCGGCGGCGTCACCGCTGACTCGTACCACATCACCGCGAACGACCCCGAGGGCCGCGGTGCCGCCCGTGCGGTGCGCATGGCTCTCGAGATGGCGGGCGCCTCGCCCGACGACGTCACCCACATCAACGCCCACGCCACCTCGACCCCCGTCGGCGACCCGAACGAGTACCAGGCGCTGCGCGCCGTCTTCGGGGAGCGGGTGGACGAGATCCCCGTGTCGGCGACCAAGGCCTCGACCGGTCACCTGCTCGGCGGGACGGGTGCCCTCGAGGCGATCTTCACGGTCCTGGCCCTGCAGAACCGCGTCGCCCCGCCCACGATCAACCTCACCGAGCAGGACCCCGAGGTCCCGTTCGCGCTGTCCGGCTCCACCGTCGAACTCGGCGCCCGAGACCAGCTCGCGATCAGCAACTCGTTCGGCTTCGGCGGTCACAACGCCGTCGTCGCCATCGCCTCGGTCTGAGCGACCCCGAACGTACCGACGCCCCCTGGCATCCCTCCGACTGCGATCGGGGATGCCAGGGGGCGTCGGTGTTGTCGGACGGGCGATACGCGGTCCCGGTGCCGGGGGCGATCACCGACCTCCGGTAATGGCGCCTCGCGCGTCCGACGGCTCTGACGGGCTGCTCACCCCACTTTGTGAAGCCAGACGATCTGCTGGTCGTCGCCGGCGTGACGGAACGGCTCGAGCTCCTCGTCCCAGGCCGAGCCGAGCGCGACGTCGAGCTCGCGCTGCAGCTCGAAGGCGTCTCCGGCGGCGACCTCCATGGCGTACCGCACCCGGTCCTCGCCGATGACGACGTTGCCCGAGGCGTCGGTCTGGGCGTAGTGGATGCCGAGACCCGGCGTGTGCATCCACCGGCCGCCGTCGCTGCGCGGGGTGGGGTCCTCGCTCACCTCGAACCGCAGGTGCTCCCAGCCGCGGATGGCGCTGGCGAGGGCCGCGCCGGAGCCGACCGGGCCCTCCCAGTAGAACTCCGCACGGCGGCTGCCCGTGAGGACGGGCTGATCGGTCCAGTCGAAGTTGACGGCACGGCCGAGAGCGCGTCCCACCGCCCACTCGAGGTGGGGGCACAACGCGCGGGGCGCGGAGTGGATCAGGATCACTCCGCGCGAAGACGTGATCGCCATGGTTTCTCCTTCGTCAGGTACGTCTTCCCCTACGACCTGTGATGGAGCACGGCGAGTGTTCGGTTGTCCCGGCCATTATCGCCCGCGCATAACGAAATCACAACACTGTGATCCGCCGATGGGGGCCGCTCATCCGAACCACAGGGCCCAGTACAGGGCGAAGTTGCGATTGCCGTAGGCGGAGCAGGCGTCGCCGGTCCCCCAACGGGCGGCGAGGGCCGCAGGATTGGGCTGGTACGGCGTGTAGTTGTACAGCGCGGCGGTGGCTTCGTTCGTGATCTGGACGTCGGTGCCGCCGCACGCCGGGTCGGGTGAGAACGCGATGTAATGCGTCCCCGGCTGGCGCATGAAATCCGAGGCACTGTACGACTTGAGGTCGGTGGCACCCTGGGCGACCTGCTCGGCGAAGCCCGAGGCGCCCTGGTCGCAGGGGGCGTCGTCGGGGCAGCGCGCCCCCATCGCGGCCCCGAGCTGCTCATCGCTGGGTGCACGCGCGGCGCGGCCCGACACGAGGCTCTGCTCCTTCTGCAGCGTGACGAGCAGGACCTTGGCCGAGATGCCGCATGCGCGCTGCACGCGATCGATGAGCTCGGCGGCCGTCAGCTCCCCGCCGTCGAAACCGTCGCAGACGGTCTCGCCCGTGGCGGTCGAGACGACCGGTTCGCGCGGAGAGACCGTGAGGTTCAGTCGCGCGAGGCATCGGTCGGAGCGGCATCCGTCGACCTGATCGTCGAGGAACCGCTGGATCTGTGCGGCATCCATCGCATCGCCGTCGTAGAACGCCTCGTCGCTGATGAGGGTGCCCGGATCGAACCCCGAGAGATCGACCGCCTCGCGGCGAAGCTCGGTGTTCCACGCCGCGGTGAGCGAGAACAGCGGCGTGATCGCCAGAGCAAGAAGAGCGACCAGGACGGCTGCCACCGCGCCGAAGGCGAGACGGCGGCGACGCAGCTGGCGCTGACGAGCGGTGCGGCGGCGCCGCGATCGAGTCTTCGCCACCCCTCGATCGTGCCGCACCGCGCTGACCGCACGCTGCACGTCCGTGACGTGGCGCGTGGGTCAGCGCGGTGCTGCCGGCGTGAGCCGGTCGATGCGACGCGAGGCTGGCCGTCAGCGGGGCGGGTCGCCCGGCGCGGGTGCGACGGGCCGGCGCCGTTGCGGTGGCCGGACGCGGGTCAGCTGCCGGGGATCGGCGTCGGCTGGGCGCCGTCGGCCGGCGGGGTGGGGGCGGTGCCGTCCGCGGGCGGGGTGGGTGCGGTGCCGTCCGCCGGAGGGGTGGGCTTCTCGCCCGCGGCGGGCGGGGTGGGGGCCGTGCCGTCCGCGGGGGGCGTCGGCTTCTCACCGTCGCCGAGAGGACCCTTCGGCCCGTGACCGGCGGGTCCACCGCCGGGGCCGCACTCCGTCGGGGCTGAGCCGCCCTCGGGGGCGGCGGGCGGAGTCGCACCGTCCGCGGGCGGGGTGGGGGCGGTGCCGTCCGCGCCGGGCGTCGGAGCAGTGCCGTCGGCGGGGGCGCCGGTGGGGGTCGAACCGGGGGTGGGTGCCGAGCCGGGGCCGGTCGAGCCGCCGTCGGCGCTGGGGGCCGAGGTGGCCGCGGCGAGCGGGGTCGCGCCGTTCTGCGCGGCGAGGGCGGCGGTTCCGCCGGTCAGGCCCGCGGCGACGATCACGGCGCCGGCGATGAGCGCCGGTCCGCGCCACGAGCGGCGGCGGGGTTCGGGGGTCTCCTCGTGGCGAGGGATCGGCAGGGTGGGGTTGTCGTCGTTCATGTCTTCTTCCCGTGCCGGTGGCGGTCACCGGCTCTGAGACCAGATTTCGGGCCGGGACTGAAGCGAACCTGAAGCCGGGGGCACCCGGGCGTTCGCATACGCAAGCCATACTCCCCGTCCAGGAGTCGTCCGTATCGTCGGGCGGATGTCCTCTCCCGCACGCGTGCTCGTCCTCGATGACGACGAGACCATCCGCCTCGCCGTGACGACCGCACTGCGGGCCGACGGTTTCGTCGCCGAGGCGGCCCCCGACGGCACCGACCTGGACGAGCGGTTGCGCGCGTTCCGCCCCGACCTGGTGATCCTGGACTGGATGATGCCCGGGCCGAGCGGCATCCGGTTGCTCCCGGTGGTGCGCGAGGCGGGAGACGCGGCCGTCATCATGCTGACCGCGAGGGACGAGGTCGACGATCGGCTGCGCGGCTTCGCCGAGGGCGCCGACGACTACGTCGTCAAGCCGTTCACGATGGCGGAGCTCGTCGCGCGGTCCACCGCGGTGCTCCGCCGTCGCGGACGGCTCCCCCAGACCATCTCCGTGGGTGATCTCGTGGTGGACCCGAACGCGGCGACCGCGCACCGCGGTGGCGCGGCGCTCGATCTGACGGCGACGGAGTTCCGACTGCTGCACCTGCTGGCCGACAGTCGGGGGCGAACGCTGTCGAAGGCGCAGATCCTGACGCAGGTGTGGGGGTACGAGGACTACGACCCGAATCTGGTCGAGGTGCACCTGAGCGCCCTGCGCCGCAAGATGGAGCAGAACGGCCCACGTCTGATCCACACGGTGCGAGGGCTCGGGTACCGCCTGAGCGTCGCGCCGTGAGGGCGCGGGAGGCGACCGCGCCGCTGCGGTCGGGGTCGCTCCGGCGGCGGACGATCGTCGCGGTGCTCGCCGTGGTCGCGCTCCTGCTGGTCGTGCTGGCCGTCGTGGTGGACCTCGCCCTCGGGGCCCGCCTGCGCGGGCAGATCGAGGAACGGCTGCGCGATCGGGCCGCGGCGGCCGCCTCGCTGGTGGGCACCGTCGATGACGCCGACCTGGCGGAGCGTCTGTCGGATCAGGGTCTCGCCGTACGCATCGACAGCGCGGGCGGCGGGTCGGTGGTGGCAGGGCCGAGTCCGGATCAGCTGCGTGAGGGGCCTCCCGGCCCCGGAGGGCCCGGCCCCGGCGACCGATCGGAGCCCTCGCCGAGCGCCTCGACCAATGGGGTGGAGGTCGTGGCATCCGCCGTGTCGGGAGACGATCAGCTCGTCACGCTGAGCTCGACGCTGAGCGACGGATCGACGCTGACGCTCACCGCCTCGGCGGTGGGCGTCGGCGAGACCCTCGTCCAGGTGCGGTGGATCGTCGCGGTGTCGTCGGTGGGTGTGCTCGTGCTCGCGGCCGGGGCCGTCACCCTCGCGGTGCGACGGAGTCTGCAGCCCCTGGACCAGGTCTCGCGGGTGGCCCGGGCGATCGGCGCGGGCGAGCGGGAACGCCGGTTGCGGCCGACGCGCTCCGATACCGAGATCGGTCGCGTGGCCACGGCGCTGGACGACATGCTCGACGACGTCGTCGGGGCGGAGCACGCCGCGCGCGACGCCGAAGCCCGGCTGCGGGCGTTCCTGTCGGATGCCGCGCACGAGCTGCGCACCCCCGTGGCGGGCATCCGCGCGGCGGCCGAGACCCTCGTCCGCGCCGATCTCGAGGGCCCGGATCGCGAGGTCCTCGCCGCGCACGTCGCCCGCGAGGCGGCGCGGGCGTCGCGCCTGGTGGACGACCTGTTGACGATGGCCCGGGTCGACCGCGGCCTCGAACTCGTGCGCGCGCGGGCGGACCTGCGCGACCTGGTGCGGGCCGAGGCACGTCGGGTGCCACTGACCCACCCCTCGCTGACGGTGCGGGTCGACGTCCCCGACACCGTCATGCCCGTCGACGTCGATGTCGACCGCATCGCGCAGGTGCTGTCGAACCTCGTCGAGAACGCGGCTCGGGCGACCGCAGGACGCGGGACTGTCGCGCTGACCCTCGTCCGCGACACGGATGCCGGGACCGCGACGGTCCGCGTGACCGACGACGGGCCGGGGGTGCCGGCCGCCGAGCGCGAGCGCATCTTCGACCGGCTCGTGCGCCTGGACGAGGGGCGCGAGAAGGCGGGCGGCGTCGGGCTGGGACTGCCGATCGCCCGGGGGATCGCCCGCGCGCACGGCGGCGATGTGCGGTGCGTCCCCGTCCCGGTGGGCGCACGGTTCGACGTCACGCTGCCCGCGGGGTGACGCGGGCCGCGCCCGCCCGCGGCGCGACGTGGCCCGCCGACGGCGGACGGCCCGACGCGAGCGCCCACCGAGCGCGGGCGGCGCGAAGTCGGATCCGGCGACGGCCGGCGGCACGACGCGAGCGCCCGCCCTCGGCGGGGCGGTCGTCAGGACGCGGTTCGTCCGCTCGCGGTCTGACGCGTCGGCGTGGGCTGCGGCGCGATGCCCGCGGCGGTCAGCGTCAGACCGTCCGCACCGCTGGCGTCGTGCATCATCTGGTCGACGAGCGCGCGATCGATCGCGGGTTCGCGCCCCCCGTAGAACTGCATGACGAGCGCGTTCGAGGCGTGGATCCACAGGCTCGCCTGGCGAATCCCCTCGTTCACCGGCAGCTGGAGCATGAAGCCCTCGTTGCGGCGCAGCTTGTTCATCACGACGATGCGGAGATGGGTGAGGATGCGGTCGTCGATGTCGAACGATGCGCGGTCTCGATAGATGAGGCGTCCCACGGCGGGTCCTTTTCTGGCGCGTTGAAGCGTACCGGTAGAGCACGGGCGGGACCACGCTGGGAGGCGAGGCAATGCGGGGACCTCCAGTATCTCACTTCGGCGGCGCCGGCGGGGCCCTCACCGATATATCGGTGGAGCGGGGCGAATGCTCAGTTTCCGCGGCTTTCCGGGCGATATCGTCGAGGGGATCTGCGATCACCGACCCACGAGAGAGAACACCCGTGAGCCCCCACCGCACCTCTGCCTCCACCGATCAGGAGGGTCGATCTTCGAGCCCTTTCCAGGTGAGAGGGGGTGAGATCTGATGCTGGCTGCGGCCCTGACGCTTCTGTTGGGGATCATCGTGACCCTGGCGATCATCGTCGCCTGCGGATTCTTCGTCGCGCAGGAGTTCGCCTATATGTCCGTCGACCGCGCGCGCCTGGCCGCGCGGGCCGAGAAGGGCGACGCGCAGGCGAAGCGCGTTCTGGCCATCACCAAGCGGACGTCGTTCATGCTGTCCGGCGCACAGCTGGGCATCACCGTGACGGGACTGCTGATCGGCTACGTCGCCGAGCCCCTCATCGGCGAGTCGATCGGGACCCTGCTCGGCGGCGTCGGCGTCGACCCGGCGGTGTCGGTGCTCATCGGGACCGTGGGCGCGCTGCTGCTGGCGACCGTCGTCACGATGATCTTCGGCGAGCTGTACCCCAAGAACCTCGCCATCGCGAGCCCCGAGCCGCTGGCCCGGGCGTTGGCGGTGCCCACGCGCATCTACCTGCTGCTGTTCGGCTGGCTCATCACGGTGTTCGACGTGGCCGCGAACGCTCTGCTGCGCCTGCTGCGCATCGAGCCCCTCGAGGACGTCGACGAGAGCGCCACCGCGCGCGACCTCGAGGCCATCATCGAAGAGTCCCGCGTGAGCGGCGACCTGCCCGACGATCTGTCGATGATCATCGACCGCATACTCGACTTCCCCCAGCGCGATGTCGAGCACGCGATGGTCCCCCGCTCGCAGGTCGGTTCGCTCGCGCCCGACACCACCGTCGGCGAGGTGCGCGCGCTCATGGCGACAGGCCACACGCGCTACCCGGTCATCGGCGACGAGGACTCCCCCGTCGGTGTCGTGGAGCTCATCGACATCCTCCGCGAACAGCCCGCCGACGACGCGCCCGTGGCCGCCGTCATGCGCGCCGCGGTCGTCATCCCCACGTCGATGCTGCTGCCGGTCGCCCTCGACCGCATGCGCCGCTCGCGCAACGAGCTCGCGTGCGTCGTCGACGAGTACGGCAACTTCGACGGCATCCTGACCATCGAAGACCTCACCGAAGAGGTGATCGGAGAGCTGTCGGACGAGCACGACGCCGAGGTGACCGAGGTCGCCGCGGTCGGCGACGCCGCGTGGAGCGTGCCCGGCGACCTGCACCTCGACGAGCTGGAGCGTCTGATCGGCCACGACCTCGCCGAGAGCGACGTCGAGACGGTCGCGGGCCTGGTCATCGACGCGCACGGCGATCTGCCCCCCGTCGGCACCGTCGTCCGCATCGATCTGCCCGAGCGCCCGAGCGAGAGCGTCCAGGGCATGGACATCGAGCGCTGGCTCACCATCCAGGTGCGCGAGGTCGACCGCCACGTCCCCTCGCAGCTCGAGGTGCAGCTCGACGAGGTGGACCGGGATGCCGTGCCCGCCGGCGAAGACGGCGCACGCGACGAGGAGGTGGCCCGATGAACGGCTGGACCGTCGCCCTCATCACGACCGGCTTGATCATCGCGAGCGCGTTCTTCGTCATCGTCGAGTTCGCCCTGCTCGCCGCGCGTCGGCACCGGCTCGAAGAGCAGGCCGCGACCAGCGCCTCGGCCCGTGCCGCGTTGCGCGGAGTGAACGAGCTCACCGTCATGCTCGCTTTCGCGCAGCTGGGCATCACGGCCTGCACCTTCTTGCTGGGAGCGATCACCAAGCCGGCGATCGACTACGCCCTCGCGCCGGTCTTCGAGGCCTGGGGCCTGCCCTACGTGCTCGCCGACATCATCGCGTTCATGCTCGCGCTCATCGTGGTGACCTTCCTGCACCTGGTGATCGGCGAGATGGCCCCGAAGTCGTGGGCGATCGCGCACCCCGAGACGGCGGCGAAGGCCACCGGCATCCTGGCCCGCGCGCTCACCTGGCCGCTGCGTCCGTTCCTGCTCTGGATCAACCACATCGCGAACCGACTCGTGAAGGCGTCGGGCGTCGAACCCGTCGATAAGGCCGCCGCGGGCGGTCAGGACGCCGACACGATCCGCGAGCTCGTGGCGCACTCGCGCCAGGCGGGCACGCTCGAGCAGCAGTACTCCGAGCCGATCGCGCAGGCGATCGCGCTGGGGACCCTCACGGTCGGCGACATCGTGCGCACCGACCGACGCCCGACGGCGGTTCCCGCGGATGCCACGGTCGCCGACATCCAGGCGGTCGCCGCCTCGTCGACCCACCTGCGCATCCTCGTGGGGACGGGCGCCGCGTCTCGTGTCGCCCACGTGCGCGACACGCTCGCCGTCGCCCCGCAGACCCCCGCGCGCGACATCGCGCGAGAGCCGCTGATCCTCGCCCCCGATGCGTCGGCGTACGATGCGCTCGCCCGTATGCGTCGCGGTCGAGTGCAGCTGGCGACGGTGGTCGACGGCGACAGACTGCTCGGCGTCGTCACCCTGGACGATCTGCTGCGCGAGATCCTGCCGGGGCCGGAAGAGGTGGTCGTCGCCGCGCGGTGAGTCGCGGCATCCACTCCCCCTCATCCGCCCGCCGCCCGCGGGCACGCGCATCCGGCGCGGTCCCGTGGGCGGCGGGCGTTCGCGCTCGCGGAGACGGTGTGCGGGGACTGTCAAGCCGTCCGGAAGCCAGAGGGGCGCGGCGTACCGTCGCGTCCGTTCACCCCCTCTCTTTCGGTTAGGACTTCCATGAGCAAGATCTGGTTCATCACCGGCGCCTCCAAGGGCTTCGGCCGCGAGTGGGCCGAGGCGGCCCTCGAACGAGGCGACAGCGTCGCCGGCACCGCCCGCGATCTGGACGACGTCACCCAGCTGGTGGACGCCTACCCCGACACCTTCCTGCCCCTGCAGCTCGACGTGACCGACCACGCCGCCGACACGGCCACGGTCAAGGCCGCGCACGAGCGCTTCGGCCGGCTCGACGTCGTGATCAACAACGCCGGCTTCGGCCACTTCGGCATGGTCGAGGAGCTGGCCGAGGACGAGGTGCGGGCGCAGCTCGAGACCAACTTCTTCGGCGCGCTCTGGATCACCCAGGCCGCTCTGCCGATCATGCGGGCGCAGGGCTCGGGCCACATCATCCAGGTCTCGAGCATCGGCGGCATCAGCGCGTTCCCGTCCGTGGGCGTGTACCACGCGTCGAAGTGGGCCCTCGAGGGCCTCTCGCAGTCGCTCGCCCAGGAGGTCGCGGGATTCGGCATCCACGTCACCCTCATCGAACCCGGCGGCTACTCGACGGACTGGTCGGGACCGTCGGCGAAGCGCAGCGACGAGATCGAGGCCTACGCGGAGGTGCGCGAGCAGGCGTCGAAGCGTCCGTCCGCGGCGGACCCGGGAAAGCCCGAGGCCACCCGCTCCGCGATCCTCAAGGTGGTGGATGCCGACAACCCGCCGCTGCGCATCTTCTTCGGCAAGGCGCCCCTGGGCATCGCCGAGCGCGACTACGAGTCCCGTCTGCAGACCTGGCGCGAGTGGCAGCCCGTGTCCGAGGAGGCGCACGGCTCGTGACGGGGCCGTGCCTGCGCAAGGTGGGCTCAAGATCAGCGCAATCACCGCAAGATCGCGACCTGCGCCTCTAACCTGGCGAAGCGGACGACGCGTCGTCCCGCCCCTTCCCGGCTTCGGACCCGAAGCGCGGCCGGGAAGGGGACACCTCGCGGGCCGTGGCGCGCGCCCCCTCGCCGCCTGCTCAGAGAACGTACGCGTCCACGAGCAGCGCACCGCGGATGCTCCTCATCGCGTCGATCAGGCGGTCCAGCGTGCGACCGTTCCACGCCGACAGCTGCAGGTCGTTCGGCCCGAGCGGCTCGAGAGCACTCGTGCGCAGCCGGATGACCTCCCATCCCGCCGTGCGGAGAGCCCGATCCTTGCGGCGGTCCGCGATCTCGCGCTTTCCGACGTGCTCCAGTCCGTGGCGGCCGATCGTGTCGTACTCGACGGCGACGCGGAGTTCGGCGAAGACGAAGTCCGGCCACACCTCGAGATGCTGGAAGAACGGCTTGGCGACACGTACGGCGTTGAGCCCCTGGTCCAGCGAAAGGCGCTCGCGCAGGTCGGAGCGGATGCGATCCTCGACGGCCGACGCCGGAGCGGGCGCGCACGAAGAGGTGAAGGCCGTGCCCACGGGCACGTCGGGGGTTTTCGCGCAGAGTGGCGGCGCGGCTGGTCGGTGGCGCGGTCGCAGGACCGCGGCGGCCGTGACGGCCGGGGCATCGACCGACGCCCGCATCGGCAGCGCCACCGCCCGCCGGGGATTCGCCTGCTCGCTGCACTCGGGGCACCACGCGCTGCGGCGGCGCTCCCGGCCGGGGCGCAGCCTCTGCTCTTCGGGCGTCGCGGCGAACCGATGCCCCGCGTCGCACTGCCACAGCAGCAGGACGTCGGCCGCGGGCGGCACCTGGCTGAGCGCGATCCCCGCGTTGAGGTCGGGGTGGTACTGGCGGATGAGCGCGGGGTACGCCGCCCAGGCGTCTCGATACGCGCCCACGGCATAAGGCACGTCGAGTCCCTTCGACCACTGTCGTCGGGCCCACCAGGTCTGCACGCGTTCCGCCACGGCGGTGAAGCTAGCGTCGACCTCCGACATCGAGCGAGGCTCCGGGCTCGACCCGAGGCGATCACCGCCGCCAGCGCGGCCATGATCCGTGGGCGCGCCCGCATTGGACAACGGGTCGACCCGGTGATGGAGGTCTACGAGTCCGCGATGAACTCCGTGTCGTAGGGCGGGTGGGACTTGAACCCACGATCGTCGGGTTATGAGCCCGCTGCCTTGACCAGCTTGGCCACCGCCCCCAGCGATGACGAGCCTACCGGCATCCGGTTGTCCACACCGCGCTCCCTGCTCCACGAAGCCGCGAGGGGTGTGGTGAGGGTGTTCATGAGCTGACACGAGGGGGCCCCGTGGCGAGCGCCCGCGCGTTGGGGGAATGATGGGGATCAGCATGATTCGCACAGGACTGACCGTCGTCACCGTCGCTCTCGTGTTCGGGCTGACATCCTGCTACGGCGGGCCCAGTGCCGCCGACCGGGAGGCTCGCTTGACAGCTGCCCTCGAATCCGGAGGGAGCGGTGTCGTCGGCGCGAAGGCGGTCATCACGCCCTCTGCCGCGGGCGGTCTGACGGTGACGGTGCGGCTCTCGCCCGAGGGGGTGGAGCCGGGCGGGCGAGAGGTCGCCGCGACGACTCTCTCGCGTGTTCTCGACGTGACGGCCGACAACGCCGCAGACATCAGGGCCACGAGCCTGTATCTGTACGCGGAGGACCAAGCCGGCGACGACTTGTCCTTGCGCGACGCCGCGACGGATCTGGGGCTTCAGGAGTCGCTGAACGGGGACTCGCTGACGCTGGTGGCGGAGGAGTGGACGTCCTTCGCCGAAGAGTGACGGGCGCCTGCGCCCCCATGACGTGGCTGCCCCTCGCGTCAGGACGAGGAAGAGTCGTCGCGAGTCCCGACGACGACCGTCTCAGTTCACCCGCGGCTTCGCGCGCTTGCCGTCCGCGGTGACCTGCGGGTGGTGCTTCGTCAGCTGGATGACGCCCCAGGTCGCGATGGCGCCGGCGATGACGAAGCCGATGAGCGCCCACGCCGGGGCCGTCGACGCCTCACCGAGCACCAGCAGGCCGATGAGCACCGCGACGATCGGGTCGATCACGGTGAGGCCCGCGATGACGAGGTCGGGCGGGCCGACCGAGTACGCGGTCTGCACGAAGTACGCGCCGACCGCGACCGCCGCGAGGAGCGCGACCAGGCACAGCAGCGTCAGCCACTCGAAGTCGCCCGCCTGCGCGCGGCTGATGACCACCTTGGCCAGTGTCGCGACGAAGCCGTAGATGACACCCGCGGCCATGATGTAGAACAGCGCCTGCGCGCGACGGCGGACGAGGATCCAGAAGACCCCGAACACGATGACGACGACCGCCAGGATGCCGAGGATGATCAGCAGTTCGCGTTCGGTGATCACGTGCTCGGTGGCGAAGAACGCCGCGATCGTGACGAACACGAGGATGCCGCCGACGCACAGCGCGATCGCGACGAGGGACTGCCGCGTCGGTTTGTGACGCGAGACGCGGGCGTTCAGCACGGTGGTGATGACGAGGGCGATCGCCCCCAGCGGCTGGACGAGGATCAGCGGCGCCACCGACAGGGCGGACAGCTGGCACACGATCGCCAATCCGAGCATGACCGTTCCGGCCACCCAGGACGGGCGCGTCAGCAGCGAGGTGAGCTGCGAGCGTGAGAGGCCGCCGGTGGTCTTGCCGCCCGACAGGCGTTCGACTTTCTGCACGCCGCGGTGCTGGTACTGCGCGCCGAACGACATGAACACGGCACCGAGAAGGGCCAGCGGGATGCCGAGCAGGATGCGCGGGTCGCGGAACACACCGACGAGCTGGTCGATTCCGTCGCTGAGGGTGGCATCGAGCGGAGTCACCCCTCGACGATAACCGCAGCCCCGCTGGATAGGCTGGAGACGTGGCCGTACTCCCGATCCGCATCATGGGCGATCCCGTGTTGCACGCTCCCGCTGCCCGCGTCGACGAGATCACCGACGAGGTGCGTCAGCTCGTCGCCGACATGTTCGAGACGATGGACGCCGCTCCCGGCGTCGGTCTCGCCGCCCCGCAGGTGGGCGTGGGGCTGCGCATCTTCACGTACACCTACGAGGACGACGAGGGTCAGCCGTGGCGCGGCGTCGTCATCAACCCCGAGCTGTGGATCCGCCCGCTCGAGCCCGGCTACCCCGACCCGGATGAAGAGAGCGAGGGGTGCCTGTCGTTCCCCGGCGAGCGCTTTGCGCTGCGTCGTTCCGAAGCGGCGCTGCTGACAGGCACCGATCTCGAGGGTCACGCGGTGCGCATCGAGGTGACGGGGTGGCGTGCGCGGATCCTGCAGCACGAGTTCGACCACCTCGACGGTGTCCTGTACGTCGATCGTCTGGACGACGAGGATGCGCGGGTCGTGGCCAAGATCGCGAAGAAGCGCAAGTGGGGCAAGCCGGGAGCCTCGTGGATGCCGGGGGTCGACGACATCGACGCGTGAGCGTCGTCACGGGTGCGGCGCCGGGGCGCGGCATCCGGAACCGTTCCGGCTCAGCCCTCGATGATGTTGGGGGCGAAGCGGCAGTAGTAGTCGGTGATGGGTCCGTCGGACTCGCGGATGCCGACCCCGTACGCCTCGTCGTCGACGACCCACGACCCCAGGACGGGGTGGTTGCTCCCCCGCGCGCCGGGGAAGTCGGGCAGCTCGTGGTACTGCTGCCAGACGCGTTCGCGTCCGAGTCCCTCGCGGCGGTACTCCTGCCCGTTCGAGGTGACCGTGCCGTCGGCGCGGTGGACGCGGATGCCGTCGCCCTCGCGGCCGAAGACGGGTTTGACGACGAAGTCGCTCATGCCGTTCGGGCCGTCGGCGTAGGCCGGCAGCAGGTTGGGGTGACCGGGGTACAGGCGCCACAGGGCGACGAGCAGCAGTTTGTTGGACAGCAGCATCTTCCACGCCGGCTCGTACCAATGGCCGAAGAGCCCGCGGCCGGCGATGAGCAGCGCGCCGAACTCCTGGTCGCCGGTGACCCGGTCCTCTCCCGAGACGAGGTCCTCCCAGGGGTAGAGCTTGAAGAGGTTGCGGATGACGGGGAACTGCGTGCCCGGTTCGTCGCCGGGCAGGGCGGCGATGCTGCGGGACGAGCCCCACGGCTCGGGGACGCCCACGAACTGGCGGGCTCCGTGGTGCCAGCCGATGTCCTTCATCTCGATGCCGGTGTGCTCCCACCCGGCCTCGGCGGCGAGGTCGCGCATGTAGGCGACGGTGTCCCAGTCCTCGCCGTAGGTGTCGGCATCCGAGTGGGCCACGAACAACCGCCCGCCCTCGCCCTCGTTCAGCGAGCGGTGCAGCAGGGTGCGCCACCGGGCGACCAGGGCCTCGTGCAGACCGTTCCACTGGTCGGTGCCGGCCGGCACGGCGCCGCTGGCGATACGGTCCTGCAGCCACATCCACTGCGTCACCGACGCCTCGATGAGGCCGGTGGGGGTGTCGGCGTTGTACTCGAGCATCTTGGCCGGTGAGCCGTCTCCGGCGTAGGCCAGGTCGAAGCGCGCGTAGACGTCGGGTTCGGCCTGCTCGAGCGACCACTGCGCGAACTCGAACGCCCGCGGGGGCAGTCCGAGGGTGCCGAGTTCGCCCGTGGCGAGGTATCGCGCCGCTTCGCGACTCATGCGGTGCAGCTCTTCGGTCTCGCGCTCGAGCTGCTCGACCTCGGGCAGGGTGAAGACGTAGGCGGCGCCGTCGTTCCAGTACTCCACCGCCGAGCCGTCGTCGCGGACGGAGCGCGAGTAGATCAGACCCGACTGCTTGATCGTGCGCTCCCAGTCGGGGCGCGGGTCCATCTCGATCCGGTGCATCAGCCGCCGAAGCCTCCGCCCGAACCCGACCCGCCGAAGCCGCCGCGCGACACGCTGTCGCCGCTGCTCGAGATGCCCTTCGCCGCGGTGCGGCCGGATGGCAGCGTGTCGGTTCCACCCGATACGGGCTGACCGACGGCGGGGATCGTCCGGCTGCTCGTACCCAGGGGGAGGAAGTACCACCCGGCTCCCCCGCCGTGGTTGTTGCAGTCGTCGTCGGGCAGACGCTTCTCGGTGGCGTTGTCGCGGCAGATCTGCGCGTAGTCCTCGGAGACGTTCGTCCCCTGCCCGCAGCCGGTGAGCGTCGCGGCGAGCGCGGCGACCACGCCGACGGTGACGGTGCGGGAGGCGCGGCGGCGCGCGTGCGGATGCATGGGGGTTCTCCTCGGGGATGCCGGTTCGTCGGCTCCTCGGCGATGCTCTCACACCCGGGTGGCCGCGGGCGTCGGGAGCCGGTCCGCGTCGGGTCAGCGCGCGAAGGCGTGGAGGTGGAGCTCGTCGCTGAGGGCCTCGCTCGCGAGGCGGCCTCGGACGCTCGTGCCCTGCTCGTCGAGGGGTGGACTGACGACCGCCGCCCCGAGGCGCCCCCGCGCGGCCAGGACGACACCGCCCGAGACGCTGGATTTGGCGGGGACGCCGACGGCGCGCATCCACCGCCCCGATCCGTCGTACATCCCGCAGGTCGCCATGACCGACACGACGTCGCGGGCGACGCGTTCGGGCACGACGCGCGCCCCCGTGCGCGGATTGACCCCTCCCCCGGCGAGGGTGGCCCCCATGACGGCGAGGGTCTCGGCATCCACCAGCGTCGCACAGGCGCGTGCGTACACGGCGACGGCGTCGTCGGCCGACGCCCGCAGTTGGCCTTCGGCGCGCAGCAGGTGGGCGAGCGCGTGATTGCGGTCGCCCAGCAGATGCTCGTCGTGGGCGATGTCGTCGTCGACGTCGAGTTCGCGTCCGGCGAAGGCCGCGAGACCGGCGGCGATCCGGTCCATGCGCTCCTCGGGGCCCGCGCCCCTCACGAGCGAGGCGGTGACGATGGCGCCGGCGTTGACCATGGGGTTCGGCGGGCGCCCGGTGCCGCTCTCGAGCAGGATGGCGTCGAAGGACTCCCCCGTCGGCTCGATGCCGACCCGGTCGAGGGCTCCGCCCTCGGTGTCGAGCAGCGCGAGGGCGAACAGGAACGGCTTGACCGCCGATTGCACGCTCACGGTCACGTCGGCCTCGGTGCTGACGCGCACCGTGCCGTCGGGCAGGGCGAGTGCGATGCCGCAGAGGCCGGGGTCGGCGCCGGCGAGGGCGGGGATGCTGTCGTCGACCCGGCCGTCCCGGTCGTGCCGCACGCGTTCGCGCAGCGCCTCGACGTCGTAGCGGGAGGGATCGGGGTTCGGGGTCACTCCCCCAGACTCGCAGGCATCGGGCGGGCGCGCCCGGGGTTGCGTTCTCCGGCGCTCAGTACAGCCCGCGGTCGGCCAGCGCGGCCCGCAGGATCGGAGTCAGCCGCTCCGCGAACGCCGGGGTGACGTGCGTGTCGTCGTAGCGGACGGGCGTGTCACCGGCGAAGGCGGGGCAGATCCCCTGCCAGCAGGTGAACGGCAGAGCGCTGATGGCGGCGTCACCGGTCGTCGCGGCCTGCGCCTCGGCGGCGGTCTGCATCTGCGTCCACACGTCGTCGACCGCCGAGAGGCAGGCGCTCGGTCCCGTCACCGGCGAGAAGCAGCGCCCGAGATCGGCACCGTGCGGCGGGGGCGCGAGGTACACGGTGCGCCCCGGCGGCGCCCAGGCCGAGACCAGGCGGGCGGTGGCGGATGCCAGGTCGCCGGCGCCCAGGTCGCGTCCGTCGACCGAGCGGGCCAGGGTGAACGCGTTCGACACCACCACCAGGTCGGCGGGTGCGGCCGACACCAGGGCCGACACCTCGCGCTTGCGCGCGTCGCAGCCGGCGGTGACCGCCGGGTCGCGACTCTCGATCAGGACGTCGGTGAAGCGGCATCCGTACATCCCGACGGTCGTCACCCGCCACGCACCCCCGCTCTCGGCCGCGAGCCGTGCGAACGCGGGAGCGTAGGCCATGGCGCTGGAATCGCCGACGAGGTACAGGTGGTGGGCGGCGCCGGGGTCGCCCCACGAGCAGGAGTCGGCATCCGGAGCGCGATCCGGGGTGAAGCAGTCGTGGGCGGGGTTGGCCGACGAGGAGTCGCGCAAAGCCTGGTCGAGCGAGGGATGGAGCGTCGGCCAGGCGTCGGCGGTCGTCGCGGCGGCGAGTTGGTCCTGAAGCGTCGCGAGAGCGTCGCCGGCGTCGACAGCCGCCTCGGTCGACGCGGGCGCTACGGTCGGCATACCCGGCAGGGCTGGTGCGCCGTAGGCGAGGAGCACCGCGAGGACGGTCGCGCCGGCGCCGATGACCAGAGAGGTCAGGGCCATCGCAGCGCGCGGTGCGAAGCGCTCGCGCCACGTCGCCCAGTCCTCGGTGGCGGTGGCGGGTGTCGCGGGGGTCGCGGGGGCCACGGGGGACGCCGCGGTAATGGCCGGCGCGGATGCGCCGGGGGCAGGCGTCTCGGAGGACGGGTGCGCAGGGGCGGTGCCGGGGCGACGGGTGTCGGGGACG
Organism: Microbacterium testaceum; assembly: GCF_003075375.1. Lineage (GTDB taxonomy): Bacteria > Actinomycetota > Actinomycetes > Actinomycetales > Microbacteriaceae > Microbacterium > Microbacterium testaceum_E. The sequence goes on from NZ_QDFT01000023.1 coordinate 31,856, forward strand.
GTCGCCGGTGCGGCGAGGGTCGGACTCGCGGCGGCGGGAGCATGTCCCCCGGCGGCGGGAGCGCGACCCGCGGCGGCGGGAGTCGTAGGGCGCGAGCCGGGGTAGTACCGCTGACCGGGCACCCATCCGGGCGGTCGCGAGGTGAGGGCACTCGCGCGAGCGGGTACGGCCGCCGCCGGCGAGGCGGAGGGGGTGGACGGAGCCGGTGGCACGGCCACGGGTCGACCGTCTTGACGCGTGGCGAGCGGCCACGGCAGGCGATGGAGCGGCTGCTCCACGCCGAGGTACGTCGCGACGGTCAGCACCGCGATCCCCAGGGCGGTGATGGCGAGGGCAGCGGGGCCGGGGGGCAGGACGACGCCCGCGAACACGATGACGGGCAAATGCCACAGGTAGAGCGAGTACGACACGTCCCCGATGGCGACGGCGACGGGGTTGGACAGCGGGAACAAGTGGCGGTGGCGGGGGTCGCCGGCCACCCCGCCGGCGATCACCAGGGCCGCCCCGGCCACGGGCAGCGCCGCCCACGGCGCGGGGAAGGGTTCGGTGGGGTCGACGACGAAGAACGCGGCGACGACGACACCCAGGCCCGCCCACGCCATCGCACCGCCCACCGCCGGGTGCAGGCGGCGGAGCGGTCCGCGGGATGCCGCGAGCATCGCGCCCACGGCGAGTTCGCCCACCCTGGTCGTCGTCGAGAAGTACGCCATGCTGGCGTCCACGGGCGTCAGTAGGACCGCCGCGGCCCCGGAGAGGGCGATCACCGCCAGCGCGAGGACGGCGACGGTCATTCGACCCCCGCGTCCGCGGCGGATGGTTCGCGGCAGCAGCATCGCCGCCCCCAGGACCATCACGGGCCACGCGACCGAGAACTGCTCCTCGACCGAGAGCGACCAGAAGTGCTGCAGCGGTGACACGTCGCCCGCGGCGAAGTAGTCGCGGCCCTCGAGTCCGAAGCGCCAGTTCGAGACGAGTCCCACCGCGGCGAGCGCGTCGCCGACCGTCCTCTCGGCACGGACGACCGAGAACAGCGCGAACCCGGCGGCGACGACGACGGCCATCACGAGCAGGGCGGCGGGGAGCAGGCGTTTCAGGCGCCGCGCGAAGAACGTCGACAGCCGGATGGTCCCCGCGACGCGCAGCTCGGAGAGAAGGATGCCGGTGACGAGGAATCCCGAGAGCACGAAGAACACGTCGACGCCGACGAAGCCCCCGCGGGGCCACCCCGTGAGATGGGTCCCCACGACCGCCAGGACGGCGATCGCGCGCAGACCCTGCAGATCACGCCGCACACGCGACACGCGAGCGATCACAACAGCTCCCTCCGGCCGCGGGAACCGGCCGCAGAGAGCTTAGTGGAAGCGCTCCCACGACGGGTGTACGGCAAGCACCGACCCCGCGCGAAAGCAAGCCCCGTTCTGCGCGACGTCGCGGTGCTTTCATGAGCGCATGTGGCAGATCGCGGGTCTTCCCGCTCATCCCTTGCTGGTGCACGCCGTGGTCGTGCTCATCCCGCTGGCGGCGCTGATGGTCGTCCTCGGCAGCGTCTGGCCGGCGGCGCGTCGCCGTCTCGGCATCCTCACCCCGATCGTCGCACTCGTGGCGCTGATCTTCGTGCCGCTGGCGAAAGAGGCCGGAGAAGCCCTGGAGCGGCAGGTGCCGGAGTCGGCGGTGCTCGAGCGGCACACCGAGCTCGGCGATCAGCTGCTGCCGTGGGCGATCGGCCTGTTCGTCGTCGCCGCGGGGCAGTGGGTGTGGTTCCGGGTACGCGATCGTCGGGCGCCTCGTTCGGCCGAGCAGCGTGCCGCCCCCGGTCGCTCGCGCGTGCTGACGCTCGTCATCGCCGTCGTCGCGGTCGCGGTGTCGGTGGGCACCACCGTCTCGGTCGTGCAGGTGGGCGATAGCGGCGCGCGTGCGGTGTGGTCGAGCGACACCGGCGGGACGCCGTCGGGCGGCGACGACGGCTGAGACGCGGACCGGCGGGCATTATGCGCGTCGGCACCCCCGCTCGCCACCCCCGTCCGGCGCGCACCACGTGTGCATAGTGTCGGCTCTCGGAGGGATGACCGCACGGCATCCCCCCTCGCTGCTCGCCCCCGCGGCGCCTCCTCCCGAAGGACCCGATGAGCCACGCCCCCGACCTTCCGATGCCTCACGCGGGCGACATCCTCGGCGGGCGCTACATCCTGCGCGAGCGCATCGGTGCGGGAGGGATGGGCCGCGTCTTCCGCGCCCGTGACGAGGTGCTCGCTCGAGACGTCGCGATCAAGATCTTCCACCTCGACGGGGGCGATGACCCGGCGCCCATCCGGCGGCTGGCCGAAGCACGCGCGCTGGCCGCTCTCGACCACCCCTCGCTCGTCACGCTCTACGACGCGCGGCTGGGAGCGGGTGATCACGTCTACCTCGTCATGGAGCTCATCGAGGGGCCGTCTCTGCGCCGGCGCATCGAGGACGGGCCGATCCCCGTCGCCGAGGTGGCCGGCTTCGTCCGCGATCTGGCGGGGGCGTTGGCGACGGTGCACGAGGCCGGTATCGTCCACCGCGACGTCAAGCCGTCGAACGTGCTGCTGCGGCCCGTCCGCGGACGCGAGGTGCCCTTCGAGGCGGTTCTCGCCGACTTCGGCGTCGCCCACCTGATCGACGCGACGCGGTTGACGACGCCGGGAACGGTCATCGGCACCGCCGCCTACCTGGCGCCCGAGCAGGTGCGCGGCGAGCCGCCCCGCGCCGAGTCGGACGTCTACGCCCTGGGTCTGCTGGCGATCGAGGCGCTGACGCGTCTGTCGCCGTTCGGTGCCGGGACTCTGCAGGAGAGCGTGCTCGCGCGCCTCGCCCGCCAGCCCGAGGTGCCCGCCGGCCTCGGCTACGAGTGGCGGTCGCTGTTGACGGCGATGACGGCGACCGACCCCGACGCGCGGCCGCGCGCGGCGGATGTGGCCCGGCGCGCCGCCGAGCTCGCGCCCGACGCGCCGGCGCCGGCCGCGCTCGGGTCGATCTCGCGGGCGGATGACGAGACCCGCGCGCTCGATGAGCTGTTCGCCCCCGCGGTGGTGTCGTCGGCGTCGACCCCGGTACCGGCCCGCGAGACGACAACCGCTGCGGCTCCCGGTTCGCGCGCCCGTCGAGAGCGGGCCCGGGGACGCGGCTGGGTGTGGGCGGGCGCAGCCGCGGCGGCGGCCGTCGTCGTGGGCGGACACGTGCTGGCCTTCTCGCTTGGCTCCGCGGGCGGGGCGACCACGGATCGTCAGCCCGCTCCCACGTCGAGCGCGACCCCGGCCCTGGCCGAGCGCTCCGCACCCGATCCGACCCCCAGCCAGGCAGTGCTCCCGGTTTCGTCGACGGATGCCGACACCCCGCCCGCGCCGAGCGCGCCGGTCGACGTGGTGGCCGATCCGATCGCCGACACCGCTCCGACGACTCCCTCCGCTCCGTCGCCCGTCGAGACGAACCCGGCGCCCGGCACCCCGGTCGCGCCCGAGAGCGGTTCGCCCGGCGGCGGGGTGCCCACGAGCGCGCCGTCCCCGGCGGCGAGCGCGAACCCCGGTCCGGGCATCGCCCCGGGCGCCGGGTCGGGCCCCGGCCGATCGGACCAGGCCCCCGGGCACGTGACACCCGTCGGCAATCACGGGAACGGCAACGGTCCGAAGCCCTCGCCCACCGCGACGCCCGCGGGATGAGGGCGCCGGAGCGCGCGGTCGCGCGCGGTGGATCCGTCGAGTGTCCAGGAAACGCCGTGCGGTGTCGCGGTGGTGCGGTGTGTCTTGGACACTCGACGGGGGGCGGGCACGCGGTGGGCGGTCGAAAGCTCACGTAAGTTTCGCGGAACGGGCGTAAGCTGCGGCGATGCGAAGCCCCGATTCCCGTGAACGCGTCCGCCTGAGCGACATCGCGGACGAGGCGGGCGTCTCCGTCGCGACCATCTCGAAGGTGCTCAACGGCCACGGCGACATCTCGCCCGCGACGCGCGCGCGGATCGAGGGTCTGCTCACCGCGCGCGGGTACGTGCGGCGGTCGCAGCGGGAGCGCCCGCCGGGCGGTCTGATCGAGCTCGTCTTCCACGAGTTCGAGGCGAGCTGGTCGATGGAGATCATCGCGGGGGTGCAAGAGGTCGCCAAGGAGCAGGGTCTCGCGGTCGTCGTCACCGAGAGCGGCGGGGCGCACTCCCTCGGCGAGCAGTGGATCGAGGGCGTGCTGCGGCGTCGGCCCGCCGGCATCGTCCTGGTGGCGTCGGCCGTTCTCGCGCGTCAGCGCGCGCGGCTCGCCGCTCGTGGCATCCCCTCGGTGGTCGTCGATTCGGCCGGGGACCCGCCGGCCGACGTCCCGTCGGTCGGATCCGCCAACTGGGCCGGAGGGCTGGCGGCGACGCGGCACCTGCTCGAGCTCGGTCATCGGCGGATCGCGGCCATCACCGGCCCGAGCGACATGCTGTGCTCGTTCGCGCGACTGGACGGGTACCGCTCCGCGATGGCGACGGCCGGTCTCGACGTCGATCCGCTGTGGGTGCGGTTCGGCACCTTCCACGTCGACTTCGGCCGCGACGCGGCGCGGGAGATCCTGGCGCTGCCCGATCGTCCGACCGCCGTCTTCGCGGGCAACGACCTTCAGGCGCTGGGGGTCTACGACGCCGCTCGCGAGCGCGGGCTGCGCGTGCCCGAGGACCTGTCGGTGGTGGGGTACGACGACATCGCCCCGGCGCGGTGGGTCAGCCCGGCGCTCACGACGGTGCACCAGCCGCTGAGGAGGATGGGTGTCGAGGCCGCGCGGATGCTCCTCGACCCCTCGGCGCGGACCGCCGCGGGCGGTGTCGCCCGCGTGGAACTCGCCACGCACCTCGTCGTCCGCGCCAGCACCGCGCCCCCGCGCGAGGGCTGACCGGCGCCGTTCGAACTTTCGCAGAAGTTTCGTCGCGTTTACGTAACGACGTGGTCCGCGAGCTTCTCTGCGCGACATAAGTTGTGTGCCACAACCTATCCGCGCAAAGGAGCGCTCGTGCCACGACGCCTATTCACCCTGGCTTCCCTCGCAACAGCGGGAGCCCTCATCTTCGGCGGCGCCGCGGCACCCGCGAACGCCGCCCCGACCACCGTCAGCTCCGTCGACTTCACCGACGGCACGACGGGCGACTGGACCCGCAGCGGCGGAACGGATGCCACGCTCAGCGTCGTCGAGCTCGACGGCGACACCGTGCTGCGCGTGAGCGACCGCGACGCCGACTACGTCGGCATCCAGAGTCCGACCGGGATCTACGAAAGCGGCGAGACCTATTCGTTCTCTCTGCGGCTGCGCCTCGCCGCGGGTACCCCCGACACGAGCGCTCGCCTGGTGATGAAGCCCGCGTACACGTGGATCGGCAACACCGCCGTCACGGCGGCCGGGTGGACCACGATCAGCGGCACCTTCACGGCGCCCGCCGGCGACGTGTCCGCTCTGCAGGCATACATCGGCACCTCCGACATCCCGGGGACGCCCGCCTACACGTACTACGTCGACGACATCGTCGTCACCACCGAGGGCGCGGATGACGGCGGCACGACGCCCGACGTGGCGCCCGGTGGCGCCGTGGACCCCTCCCCCACGCCGGTCGCGGCCGCGCAGGGCGAGGGCGACGTCGCGGCGCTGACCTTCGACGACGGCCCCAACCCCGACACCACGCCCGCGCTGCTCGACTACCTCGCCGAGAACGACATCCGCGCGGTGTTCTGCGTGATCGGGCAGAACATCACGGCACCCGGCGGCGCCGACCTGTTGCGGCGCATCGTCGCCGAGGGCCACATGCTGTGCAACCACTCGACGACGTACGACGATATGGGCTCGCTCACCACGGCGCAGGCCGCCGCGCGCATGGCCGAGAACCTCACCATCATCCGGACGACGCTCGGCGACGACGACCACCCGGTGCCGTTCTTCCGCGCCCCCAACGGCTCCTGGGGCAACACCCCCGCGGCCGCCGTCTCGCTGGGGATGCAGCCGCTGGCGGTGGTCAACACGATCGACGACTGGCAGACGCAGGACGTCCCCACCCTGACCGCCAACCTGCGCGCGGCTCTGAAGCCCGGCGAGGTCGTGCTGGTGCACGACGGCGGCGGCGACCGCGCCGGCTCCCTCGCGGCCGTGCGCACGGTGGTCTCGGAGCGTCTGGCCGAGGGGTGGACCTTCACCCTCCCCGTCGGCGCGACGACGACGGCCCCCGGCGGGGATCCGCAGCCCGGAACCGTGCTGCTCGCCTCGGACTTCGACTCAGGCGACCTCGGCGGATGGGCCCCCCGCGCGGGGTCCGACACCTCGGCACCGCGGGTGGCGATCGTCGACGGCGGCGCCGACGACACGGCATCCGCCGCGCAGGTCGATCAGCGCACGCACGAGGGCGACGGCATCCAGCACGACGTCACCGGGCTGCTGCAGCCCGGGCGCACCTACGCGGTGAGCCTCGCGGTGCGCTTCGCACCCGGGAGCGCCACCGGCCAGGGCCTCACCCTGTCGGCACGCACCGTCGCGCAGGGCGCGCAGAACTTCGCCAACCTGCTGCAGATCGAGAACGCCTCGGCGACGGGCTGGACCACCGTGCGCGGCGAGTTCACCGTGCCCGCGTACGATTCGGCGGCCGAGATCTACGTCGAGTCACGCTACAACAGCGGCAACACCTCGACGTTCCTCGTCGACCAGGTACGGGTCTCGGTTCCCGAGGCGACGCAGGTCGACACGAGCCTGACCCCGGTCAAGGACACCGTCAACTTCCCCCTCGGCGTCGCGATCGATTCGCGCGAGACCAGCGGAGCGGCCTCTGATCTGCTGCGGCACCACTTCGACCAGATCAGTCCCGAGAACGCGATGAAGGTCGAGGCCTGGTACACCGGACCCGACCAGTTCGCCCGCAACGGCGAGGCCACCGCGCTGCTCGACTACGCGCAGGCCAACGACCTGCGCCTGTACGGCCACGTCCTGGTCTGGCACTCGCAGACGCCGGACTGGTTCTTCCAGGACGGGACCGGGCGCGAGCTGGGGACCTCGGATGCCGACAAGCAGCTGCTGCGCGACCGGTTGCGCACGCACATCTTCGACGTCGCGGCATCCATCTCGGACGACTACGGCCCGTTCGGGTCGGACACCAATCCGCTCGTGGCCTGGGACGTGGTGAACGAGGTCATCTCGGACCAGGCGACGCCCGACGGTCTGCGCACCAGCCGCTGGTACCAGGTGCTGGGTGAGGAGTTCATCCGCCTGGCGTTCCAGAACGCCGACGAGGCGTTCAACGGGGAGTACGCGGCGCCGGGCACCGACCGCCCCGTGAAGCTGTTCATCAACGACTACAACACCGAGATCGACGCCAAGGGCGCGCAGTACGAGGCGCTCGTGAAGCGGTTGCTCGCCGCCGGGGTGCCCATCGACGGCGTCGGACACCAGTTCCACACCTCGATCAACACCCCGCTCGCCGCCCTGCGCGGCGCGCTGGAGCGTTTCGAGGGTCTGGGCCTGGCCCAGGCGGTCACCGAGCTCGACGTGACGATCAACCCCGCCGACGAGCCCAATCGGGTGCGCCAGGGGTACTTCTACCGCGACGTGTTCGACCTGCTGCGCGAGTACCAGGCCGAGACGCCCGCTGCGGAACGGCTCTTCTCGGCGACCGTGTGGGGTCTCACCGACACGCGCTCGTGGCGCGCCGAGCAGCAGCCGCTGCTGTTCACGGGTGGTCTGCAGCCCAAGCCGGCCTACTACGGAGCGATCGGCGACGACGCGGGGCTGCCCCCGCTGGTGACGACGGCGAACGTCTTCGAGGGCGACGTCTCGCCCGAGGCCGGGTTCACCGACGCTCCCGAGTGGCGCAACCTGCCGCTGGCGCCCCTGACCTCGGACGCGGGCGGGTGGCAGGCGCGGTGGAACGCCGACCATCTCGCGGTGATCGTCCGGTCCGCGCAGACCCCCGACCGTGTCGCCTTCACCTACGGGGGCCGGGATTACGTCTACGCCGAGGGTTCGGCGGACTCGGTACCGGGAGCGCAAGAGGTCGTCGACGGCGTGACCTACACGCTGGCCCACCTGCCCCACTCGGGCGTCGCGGTCGGGCAGAGCGCCGACTTCGACGTGCGGCTGGAGCGCGGCGGTGAGGTCGTCGGCGCGTGGAATTCCCCGGGGGCCACGGGACGGCTGTCGTTCCTCGAACCGCTGTCGTTCGTGCAGGTGCCCGAGGGCACCGCGCCCACGGTCGACGGACAGAGGGATGCCGCGTACGACGACGCGCCCGTGGCCCTGACCGGCCGCACCGTCGAGGGCGCCGCCGACGGCGCGAGCGCAGAGGTGCGCACGCTGTGGAGCGGCAACACGTTGTACGTGCTCTACGACGTGACCGATCCGGTGATCGACCTCTCGGCCAGCGACCCGTGGCAGCAGGACAGCGTCGAGCTGTTCCTCGACCTCGGCAACACCAAGGCCGGTGGCTTCGGCCCGAACGACACCCAGATCCGGATCTCGGCCGACAACGTGCTGTCGTTCGGGTCGGGTGACACCGCGACCCAGCAGGCGCGTGTGGCGGCCAGTGCGACCACCCGCACCGACACGGGATACCGCGTCGAGGTGGCGATCGAGCTGACCGGGCAGTCTGGCGGACAGAGCGACGTGCCCCTCGGCGGTCTCGGGACGGTGCACGGCATCGACTTCCAGGTCAACGACGGGCGTCCCGGCGGTCGTTACGCGGTGAAGACGTGGGCCGATCCCACCGGTACCGGGTACCAGAGCACGGCTCGCTGGGGCGTGGTCGAGTTCGTCGCCGAGGCGACGGACCCGGGGACCGATCCGGGGACTGACCCCGGTACGGACCCGGGGACTGACCCCGGTACGGACCCGGGGACTGATCCCGGGACGGACCCGGGGACTGATCCCGGGACGGACCCGGGTACCGATCCCGGGACTGACCCCGGGACGGACCCGGGCACCCAGCCCGGCTCCGGTGCGGGCACGACGCCCGGCACCGACTCGGCCGCTTCCCCCACCCCGGGGGCTGCGGGAACGACCCCGCCCGTGCGGGGTGCGGCCGGCGGATTGGCGATCACGGGTGCCGCGGCACCCGGCCTGGGCATCGCGCTCGGCGCCCTGCTGCTGATCGGCGGGCTGATCGCGATCGGAAAGCGACGCGCTCAGCGTCGCTGAACGCTCAGAAGACGACAGAGGGGGCGGCCGCGAATGCGGTCGTCCCCTCCGTCACGCCGGAGCATCGGTGGTCACACAGAACGCACGTCGCGGCAAGCCCTGTCGAGACGCGTCCGTCGACGGTTGACTTCGATCTCGTGGGCCAGACGTGGGTTCGTGTCTCCGGGATCGTGACGACGGTCGCGTTCGGCGTGCTCGTGGTGGCGGGCATCGGATTCCTTCCTACCGGGGGCGCGACGAGCCTGATCGCTGCGACGGCGATCGCGATCGGTTTCGCCGGCGCCGGCTACGGCATGCTTCGGCTGACGCGCTCGAGCGGCATCGCCGTACGTGCCACGGCATCCGCTCGTCCTGACCAGGAGCAGGCTCAGCGTCGCGGCCGACGAGCCGTCCGGGTCCAGAGCATCGTCTTCCTCATCTTGGGGATCGGGATCTTCGCGATCCTCCTGCTCCTCGGTGGTGAGGACGACGGCGATCCGCGTCTCGTCGTCGGCGGGGTGGTCCTCATCGTCCTGGGGGTCAGCGGCCTGGTCGTGTCGGCGCGTGCGGAGCGGCCGCGGGCGCAAGACCTCGATGTCGACGTCGAGCTCCGGCGCGAGCCGGACTCCCCCGTCCACGTCGGCGGGTGGCAGCGGGTCACGCGACGGGATCTCGCGTCGGTCCTGGCCATCGCGGCGCCGGGGGCGGGGCTCGCCGTCTTCTTCGCGTGGCAATCGGTATCGCTGTTCTTCTTCACCATTCACCGGCTCGACGGGGCCGGTCTGCTCATCGCGGCGGTGCTGATCTTCGTCGCGGCGGTCGGGGTGTCCGTCACGGTCGTTTCGCGGATCGCGCCCGAGGTGTGGATCGACGTCGACGGGCAGCGCGTGCGATCGGGATCGCGCATCGTGGCGTGGGACGAGATCATCGCCGCGCGGCTGAGCGGCACCGCCGCATTCATCGGCGGGACGCGAACGCTCATCCTGACGCTGGAGGGGCCGAAGAAGACACGCTTCCCCCTCATCCTCCGCCGACGCGGTCGACTGATGCTGACGGGGCGCGAACGTGAGGCCGTTCTGGCGCTGATTGATGGCGCGGCCATCGATCTTCCCCGTGCGCCGGAGGATCCCAAGGGGAAGTTCTCACGGATGCTGTTCCCCTCGCACCTCGACGTCACCCAGGCGCGCGACCTCGTCGCTCGTCCCCCGCGGTCCGACGAGGACCTCCCCGTCCCGCTCGCCTGACGCGGAAACGACGAAGGCCCGCCTCTGACGAGACGGGCCTTGCGTTGGCTCCCCGGCTTGGACTCGAACCAAGAACCTATCGGTTAACAGCCGATTGCTCTGCCAATTGAGCTACCGAGGATCATGCTCACCGTGCGGCGGGCAACCCCACGATACTAACAGGATCCGCGCGCCGCGAAGAAATCACGGCGCCGAAATGCGTCGCTCGGGCGTGCCGTCGGGCGTCCACTGCACGCCCTGGTCGCCGTGGCCGAGCCCGATCGCGTGCCCCGCGTGCAGCACGAGCACGTCGGCATCCAATTCCCGCGCCGCCTCAGCGTCGTTCGTGACGATCAGCGAGGCCATGCCCCTCTCGTCGCGGCGACGGGTCAGGGCGGCCCGCGCCGCGGCGCGCACCTCGAGGTCGAGGTTCGCGTACAGATCGTCGGCGACGAGCAGACGTGGCTCGAGGACAAGAGCCCGCGCTAGGGCCACGCGCTGGCGCATGCCGGCGCTGAGCTCGTACGGATACTTCGGGGCGGTACCCAGCGGCAGCTCCATCTCGTCGAGCAGGGTCGCCACCCGCACCGCGAGGGCGCGGGTGTTGACCTTGCGGTCGCGACTGGTGATCGGCTCCGAGATGACGTCGTGCACGGTCAGCCGAGACGGCAGCGCGGCTCCCGCACCCTGCGGCAGGTATCCCGTGTGGAACACCCACTCGCGGCGCGCCCGGCCGGGCCGCCGCGCCGAGATGCCGTGCACGCGCGCGTCGCCGCCGACGACGGTCAGCCCGTCGTCGGGGTGACCGGCCAGCAGCGACACGAGCGAGGTCTTGCCCGAACCGGTCGCTCCCCGCACCACGAGCGTCCGCCCGGCAGGGAGGGTCACGGTGATCCCGTCGATGACGCGCACGCCGTTGCGCGCGAGCGAAAGGTCGTCGGTGCGGATGGCGACGTCGGTGTCGAGGGACCGGGGCATGCCCTCATCCTCACCCACCCGGCGCGCGTGCACCAGTCGACGCGGCTCAGCTGACGACGAGTCGTTGGCGGTCGGCATCCAATTCACGCAGTCGCAGCCGCAGGCGCCGGCCCTCTTCGCTGTCGGCGGGGACCCGCTGGATGCCGCGCAGCAACTCGTCCTTCTCGCGCTGGAGCTCGCGCACGAGCAGCCCCCGGGCGAGGTCGTTCGCCGAGGCGACGGCTCCCTCTTCGGTGCGCGCGGGGAACTCGGCGGTCAGCAGCTCGGCCGCGAGCGAGCGGAAGGGCTCGCGCACCGACTCGACGGCGGTGACGGCCCAGCCGGCCTGCGACAGATCGGTGGAGGCCAGGGCGCTGCGCACGGCCTCGAGCGCGGGGTGGCCGAAGGGCGTCTGCAGCGCCCGCAGGAAGATGTCGGGGTCGATGCGATGGCCGTACTGCAGGAAGGCCATCATCGCCCCCCGCTCGAGCGCCACGTCACGGGTGTGCGGAAGGGATGCCATGGTCACCGACACCGCGATCGGAGCCGGCTCGGCCGTGCGCTGCGCGTCGCGCTTCTCGGCGCGGTCGGCTCCGCGAGCGGCGCGCTCGACGGCGGACTGCACCTCGGGGATGTCGAGGCCCAGGCGACGCGCGAGCACACGGACGTACCCGGGCCGCAGGGCGGGGTCGCGGATGTCGGCGACGATGGGAGCGGCCGCGTTGAGGGCGCCGGCGCGCCCCTCGACGCTGGAGAGGTTGAAGTCCTTGAGGCGCTGGTCGATGACGAATTCGAACATCGGGGCCTTGGCATCCATCAGCGCACGCACGGCGCCGTCGCCGCGCTGCAGGCGCAGGTCGCAGGGATCGAGGCCCTCGGGTGCGACGGCGACGTAGGTCTGCGCGGCGAACCGCTTCTCGTCGGCGAAGGCGCGCAGCGCGGCCTTCTGCCCCGCCGCGTCGGGGTCGAAGGTGAAGACCACCTCGCCCGAGGCGCTGTCGTCGCCCATGACCCGGCGGAGAACCGTGATGTGGTCGCTGCCGAAGGCGGTGCCGCACGAGGCGATCGCGGTGGTCACCCCGGCGAGGTGGCACGCCATGACGTCGGTGTAGCCCTCGACGACGACGACGCGATGCGAGCGCGAGATGTCGCGCTTGGCCAGGTCGAGACCGTAGAGCACCTGCGTCTTCTTGTAGAGCGGGGTCTCGGGGGTGTTGAGGTACTTGGGGCCCTGGTCGTCGTCGTAGAGCTTGCGCGCCCCGAACCCGATGACCTGTCCCGTGATGTCGCGGATGGGCCACACGAGCCGCCCGCGGAACCGGTCGTAGACGCCTCGCTGCCCCTGCGACACCAGGCCGGCCTGCAGCAGCTCGTCGCGGGTGAATTTCTGCGCCGACAGGTGGTCGAGCAGGTGGGACCACCCCTTGGGGGCGTAACCCACGCCGAAGTGCGCGGCCGCTCCGGCGTCGAAGCCGCGGTCACCGAGGAAACGGCGGCCGGTCTCGGCCTCGGGCGTCATCAGCTGCGCGCGGAAGTACTCGGCCGCGGCGGCGTTGGCGGCATACAGGCGCGAGCGCCCCGACGTCTCGGGGGCCGCTCCCCCGTCCTCGTAGTGCAGCGTGTAGCCGACGCGTGCGGCCATGCGTTCGACCGCCTCGGTGAACGACACGTGATCCATCGCGCGCAGGAACGAGTAGACGTCGCCCGATTCACCGCAGCCGAAGCAGTGGTAGTACCCCACCTGCAGCCGCACGTTGAAGCTCGGGCTGCGCTCGTCGTGGAAGGGGCAGAGTCCCTTCATCGAGCCCACACCGGCGGGCTTGAGGGCGACGCGCTCGCCGATCACGTCGGCGATGTTGACCCGCGCCTTGACCTCGTCGACGTCGGCCTGCCGGATGCGTCCCGCCATCAGGCATCCGCCCCGCGCGACGCGCGGGCACCGGGAGCCCAGACGCCGAGCTCGGCGGCATCCACCTCGCCCACCAGTCGCCCGTGCCACGAGATCGCGAGCTGATCGGTCAGGCTCGCGACCTGATCGACGACGACCCGGCGGCGCGCGGTGTCATCGACCGCGGCGGCGAAGTCGGGGGCGTGCAGCGCGTCCAACGCGCCGGGGTTCTCCCAGAGGGCGGATGCCAGGCGCTTCAGCACGTGGCGCTGCTCGCGGTAGAGGACCTTGCGGCCGTCGATCGACACCACCGTCGCGCCGATGATGCCTTTGAGCACCGCCATCTCGACCTCGACCTCGGCCGGGACGATGACGTGCGCGCGGTAGCGGGTGAGCTCGTCGGCGGGATACGCCTCGCGCGTCGCGGCGGTGGCGGCGCGGGCGAAGCGCCCGATGAGGTCGGAGGTGAGGTTCTTGAGCCGGGCGAGGGCGGGGCGCGTGCCGTCGAAGGAGTGGATCCACTCGGGCATCGCCATCAAGCGTTCGAGGCCTGCCGACAGGTCGTCGCGCACGAAGTCGTACCCGACCCAGCGCTGGATCGCGTCGAGCAGTCCCTCGCGGCCCACGCGCGAGGCGAGGCGCGCGGGGTCGACGTAGCGGTTGACCACGGCGTCCTCGAAGTCGTGCACCGAGTATGCGATGTCGTCCGAGAGGTCCATGACCTCGGCCTCGATGCAGCGCTGACGGGCGGGGGCGCCGCCGCGCATCCAGTGGAACACCGGCTCGTCGTCGGGGTACACGCCGAACTTGAGGCGCCCGCCCGGGTCGGGGACGGGCTCGTCGACGGTCCACGGGTACTTGCACGTGGCGTCGAGGCTGGCGCGCGTGAGGTTGAGGCCGAAGGGCTCGCCATCGGCACCGAAGACCTTCGGCTCGAGGCGGGTAAGGATGCGCAGCGTCTGCGCATTGCCCTCGAAGCCGCCGATGCCGTGCGCCCACTCGTTGAGGGCCCGCTCGCCGTTGTGACCGAAGGGCGGGTGGCCCAAGTCGTGGCTGAGGCAGGCGGTGTCGACCACGTCGGGCGACAGCTGCAGCGCGGTCGCGAGCTCTCGGCCGACCTGCGCGACCTCGAGCGAGTGCGTCAGGCGGTTGCGGGCGAAGTCTGCGGGGCTCGCGGGGCTCAGCACCTGCGTCTTGGCCGCGAGGCGGCGCAGGGCGGCGGAGTGCAGCACGCGGGCACGGTCACGGGCGAAGTCGTCGCGCTGAGAGCGGTGGCGTTCGACGTGGAAGCGCCCGGCGTCGTCGTCGTCGTAACCGGCCGGGCGGGCGGCCGTCGCCGACGCCTCAACCACCACTGTGGTGCAGCTCCGCGTCGGCGAGGGCGCGACCGGCGTCGTGACCGATCTCGCGGGAGTCGAGCCACCCGTCGGGTAGCGCCGGGCGCTTGGGCGTACCGGCGCGACCGCGCTGGCCCTCGGCGGCGGCTCCGGGATACGGGGCGTCGAGTTCCATCGTGGCGAGGAGCTCGTCGATCTCGTCGAGCGTCGAGGCCGTCGCGAGGCTCGCGCGCAGCTCGCCGCCGACCGGGTACCCCTTGAAGTACCAGGCCACGTGCTTGCGGATGTCGCGGCATCCGCGGCCCTCGTCGTCGAAGAACTCGACGAGCAGCTCGGCGTGGCGGCGGAACGCGCGCGCCACGAAACCGAGCGTGGCGTCGACGGGCTCGCCGTGCGCGGCGCCCGGGCCGCCGAGGGCGCGCGCGAGGTCGCCGAAGAGCCACGGGCGGCCGAGGCAGCCGCGACCTACGACGACGCCGTCGCAGCCGGTCTCGTCCATCATGCGGACGGCGTCGTCGGCCGACCAGATGTCGCCGTTGCCGAGCACGGGAACGCTCGTGACGGTCTCTTTGAGCTTCGAGATGGCGGCCCAGTCGGCGTGGCCCGAGTAGAACTCGCTCGCCGTGCGGGCGTGCAGGGCGATGGATGCCACTCCCGCCCCCTCGGCGATGCGACCGGCCTCGAGGTAGGTGAGGTGGTCGGCGTCGATGCCCTTGCGCATCTTGACGGTCAGCGGCTTGTCGCCCGCGGCCTTCACGGCGCGCTCGACGATCTCGCGGAACAGCGAGGTCTTCCACGGCAGAGCCGCACCTCCGCCGCGGCGGGTGACCTTGGGCACGGGGCACCCGAAGTTGAGATCGATGTGATCGGCGTGGTCTTCGTCGACGATCAGTCTGACCGCGGCCTCGACGGTCGCGGGATCCACGCCGTAGAGCTGAATCGAGCGCGGCGTCTCGGACTCGTGATGCCGGATGAGCCGCATCGTGGTCTCGTTGCGCTCGACGAGCGCGCGCGTCGTGATCATCTCGCTCACGTACAGACCGGCACCGTATTCGCGACACAGACGTCGGAACGCCGTGTTCGTGATGCCGGCCATGGGAGCGAGCACGACGGGGGCGTCGAGTTCGATGTTGCCGATGCGGAGCGTCCGCGCCGGAGCCAAAGCCGTATTCACTGTCTCATTCTCCCAGACGGTTCCACGCGGCGGTGCCCGCCCCCGCAAGAGTCGGGAACGGGCACCGGTGTGCAGAAGGCGTCACGCGTCGGCGGTCTCCACGGACTCGCGGCGTTCTCCCCAGACCTGACGGGCGATCTGGGTGAAGGCCTCGACCGGCTGTGCGCCGCTGACGCCGTACTTGCCGTCGATGACGAAGAAGGGCACGCCCGAAATGCCGAACTGGCGGGCCTGCTCCTGATCGGCGCGGACGGCCGCGCGGAATCGCTGCGACGTCAGCGCCTCACGGGCGGCGTCCTCGTCCAGACCCGCTTCGACGGCCAGGGCGATCAGGTCGTCGTCGCGACCCACGTGCTTGCCCTCGAGGAAGTACGCCGACATCAGGATCTCGGCGAGCTCGAGCTGGCGACCGTTCTCCTTCGCGAAGTGCAGCAGCTCGTGCGCCTTGACGGTATTGGTGTGCTGGAGGATGTCGAAGCGGTACGCGAGCCCCGCCTCGGCGGCGACGCCGGTCACCCGGTCGAGCATCTCGCGGGCCTGCTCGGGAGAGATGCCCTTGTGCTGCGACAGGTAGTCCACCTCGCCGCCGTGGAAGTCCTCGGGGGTGTCGGGCGAGAGCTCGAACGAGTGGTACTCGATCTCGACGACCGGGGCGTCGTCATCGGCGGCCGTGGCGGCCAAACCGTTCTCGAGGTTGCGCTTGCCGATGTAGCACCAGGGGCAGGCGATGTCGCTCCACACGTCGATCTTGATGGCATCCGTCATATCGCGTGCAACTCCTTCGATCGTGGATCTATTCCGCCGGCGGCATCCGTCAGGCGGTGGGGGCGTCGACGGCACCGCCGAAGCGGCGGTCGCGCGATAGATACAGCCCGATCGCGTCCCACAGGTGGGTGCGGCGGAAATCCGGCCAGAGCGTGTCGAGGAAGACCATCTCGGCGTACGCCGACTCCCACAGCAGGAAGTTGGAGGTGCGCTGCTCGCCGCTGGAGCGGACGAACAGATCGACGTCGGGCATGTCGGGCTGGTACAGGTTCTTGCGGATGAGCTTCTCGGTCACGGCCGAGGGCTTGAGCTTTCCGGCGGCGATGTCGTCGCCGATGCGGCGCATGGCATCCACGATCTCGACGCGGCCGCCGTAGTTGACGCACATCGTCAGCGTAAGGGTGGAGTTCGCCTCGGTCAGCTTCTCGGCGTGCTGCAGCTCTTTGATGACCGAGCCCCACAGGCGCGGTTTGCGGCCCGACCAGCGGATGCGCACCCCCCACTCGTTCAGCTGATCGCGGCGGCGATGCAGCACCTCGCGGTTGAAGCCCATGAGGAAGCGCACCTCGTCGGGCGAGCGCGACCAGTTCTCGGTCGAGAAGGCGTAGACCGACAGGTGCTTCACCCCGGCCTGGATGGCGCCGGCGACGACGTCGAGCAGGGCGGCCTCTCCGGCGCGATGCCCCTCGACGCGCGTGAGTCCCTGCCGGTTGGCCCAGCGGCCGTTGCCGTCCATCACGATCGCGACATGCTCGGGCACGGCGCCCCTGGGATAGGTCGGCGGGTACTCCCCCGTCCAGTCCAGCGGGCGGTAGGGCACGGCGTCGCGATGCGTGAACGGCTTGGGTGTCATTGATGCGACTCCAGGTGCGAGAGCGAACGGATACCCCGTTCGAGATGGAACTGGGCGTAGGCGGCGACCAGGCCCGAGGCCGCGGCGGTCGTGCGGCCGGGGGCGGCGTCGATCGTGTCCCACTCGCCCGCCATCAGGGCGCGCAGCATCCCGACGGTGTCGGGGGCCACGCGCGGGGATCCCGCCGGTGCGCAGGTGGAGCAGACCATACCGCCGAGCTGGGGCAGGAAGTAGTCGTGGTCGCCGACCGTGCCGCACCGCGCGCACTCGGTCAGCCCGGGCGCCCAGCCCGACAGCGCCATCGCGCGCAGCAGGTACGAGTCCAGCACGCTCCGCTCGGAGTGCTCGCCGCGCGCGAGCGCCCGCAGGCCGCCCACCAGCAGCAGGTACTGCTGCGGTGTGGCCTCGGCCTCGTTGAGCCGGTCGGCGGTCTCGACCATCGCGCTGGCGGTGGTGTACCGCTCATAGTCGACGACGATGTCGGCGCCGTACGCGCCGAGGGACTCGGCCTGCTGCACGATGTCGAGGTTGCGGCCCTTGAACAGCTGCACGTCGGCGACCATGAACGGCTCGAGGCGCGACCCGAATTTCGACGAGGTGCGGCGCACGCCCTTCGCCACCGCGCGGATCTTGCCGTTGCGACGGCTGAGGAGGGTGAGGATGCGGTCCGCCTCCCCCAGTTTGTGGGTACGCAGGACCACGACTTCGTCGCGGTAGGTGGGCACATTCCATTATCCGCCCGGCTGCCCGTGAGCGGCCTGCGCGCCGCGCCCGTCCCCGCCGACGCGGAACGGGAGAATGGATGCCGTGGACACGCCGACCTTCGTCATCCCGCTGTGGGCGGACCTCACCGCTGTCGCCCTCGGCGGCGTGCAGGGGGCGCTCTTCGCGTCGGGGTTCCAGGGGCAGCGACGTCTCGATCTGCTCGGCGTCGCGATCATCGGCATCCTGCTCGGAATGGGCGGCGGTCTCATCCGCGACCTGCTGCTCGGCTTGACGCCGGCCACGCTGCAGAGCAACTGGTACCTGATGACCGCCACCCTCGCCTCGATCGTGGGGATGCTGCTGTCGGGGATCTTCCAGCGGCTCAACCGCGCGATCGTCATGCTCGACGCGGTCGTGATCGGTCTGTTCGGCGCCTTCGGCACGTCCAAGGCCCTGGCCCTGGGGATGCCGGCCGTCCCGGCCGTGTTCGTGGGCGTGCTGGCCGCCGCGGGCGGCAGCGTGCTGCGCGACGTGCTGATGGGCCTGCCGGTGGCGATCATGCACGTGGGCTCGCTCTACGCCGTGGCCGCCGGTGGCGGGTGCGCGGTGCTCGCGACGGCCGCGGCCTTCGGTGTTCCGCTGCCGATCGCGGCCGTCATCGGGGTCGTCGTGACGACGGTCATCCGCGTTCTGGCGGTGCTGTTCGACCTGTCCCTGCCCGAGCAGCGCAAGCTCTACCGCCGCAAGGTCGCGGTCGAGACGACCGGCATCCCGGTCATCCGCCTCGACGACGCGGAGTGAGCCGCCGACTCACGCGGGGGGCAAGGGGGTGACCTCGTCGCCGACCCGGATCTCGCCGCCACCGTCGGCGGGGAGCAGCAGGATGCCGAGGGTGGCCTCGTCCTGGCCGAACTCGCCCGTCAGCACGCGGAGCAACCGGGCATCACGGACGCCCGTATCGGGGTTGGCGGTGATCGCGGCGCAGCGTTCGATCGGCTTCTGCACCTCGAACACGACCTCGCCGATCCGCACCCGTCCGGCCCAGTCGAGCTCGGCCCACGGCTCCGTTCCCGAGACGACGATGTTGGAGCGGAACCGGCGATCGTCCACCGGGGCGGGCACCGCGGCATCCACCGCTTCGACCGACGCGGCGCCGTGCAGCGAGATGAAACCCTGCGGGCGGTCCTGGAAACGCGCGGTCCGCCCGTCGCCGAGCAGACCGAGGGGCAGGATGCCGTCGGCGTCGAGCAGTCTCGCGTCGCTCGTCGTGCGCAGGTAGGCGGTGACAGCGTCGGCCAGACGGGTCCGGCCCGCATCGCTCAGATCGGCCGTGACGTCGATGTCGCCGACGCGCAGACGCAGCGTCCGCGCTTCGTCGTCGAACGCGAGGTCGACGCGGGCGAGCGTCGGGAACGTCATCAGGGCTAGCCCCCGACTTTTCGGGAACGTCGCGTCCTCGGGTTCGACCGCGTCGGCGAAGCGGAACACCAGGGACCGGTCGCCCTGCACGCGTCCGTCGTCCTGGATGATAAGGCTCTCGCGCCTCTCGGGCGTGAAGCCCTTCACGGGGTAGCGGTAGAGGGCATCGACGCGGATCACGTGTTCATCCTGGCATCCCCGCCGTCCTGTCCCGGGAACGGCGAAGCGCCACCGTCCGACGGGGACGGCGGCGCTTCGCGGGACTCAGACGCCGGCGAGGGCGGACGCGGCCTGACGCGTGCGGATCGCGCGGTTGACGCCCGACACGATCGCCTTGAGCGACGCGGTCGAGATGTCGCCGTCGATGCCCACGCCCCACAGGCGCTGGTCGTCGACCTGCAGCTCGACATACGCCGCGGCCTGCGCGTCGCCGCCCGAGCTGAGGGCGTGCTCGACGTAGTCGTAGAGCGTCACGTCGAAGCCCTGCGAGCGGACGATCTCGAGGAACGCGGCGACCGGGCCGTTGCCCACGGCCGAGGCGGGGTGCGTGGAGTCGCCGTCGCGCAGCGACACGTCCAGGTGCACATCGCCCGACATGTCGCTCGACGAGCGGGTCGACAGCAGCTCGAAGCGACCCCAGCGCTGGTCGTCGTCCTTCGACGGCAGGTACTCGTCGGTGAAGATGTCCCAGATCTGGCTGCTCGAGACCTCGCCGCCCTCGGCGTCGGTGCGCGCCTGCACCACCCCCGAGAACTCGATCTGGAGCTTGCGGGGCAGGTCGATCGCGTGGTCGGCCTTGAGCAGGTAGGCGACGCCGCCCTTACCGGACTGCGAGTTGACGCGGATCACGGCCTCGTAGGAGCGGCCGAGGTCCTTGGGGTCGATCGGCAGGTAGGGAACCGCCCACTCGATCTCGTCGACGGTCTTGCCCTCGGCGGCCGCGCGGGCCTCCATCGCCTCGAAGCCCTTCTTGATGGCGTCCTGGTGCGATCCGCTGAAGGCGGTGAACACCAGGTCACCGGCCCAGGGGCTGCGCTCGGGCACCGGCAGCTGGTTGCAGTACTCGACCGTGCGCTTGACCTGGTCGATGTCGCTGAAGTCGATCTGCGGGTCGATGCCCTGCGTCAGCAGGTTGATGCCCAGGGCGACCAGGTCGACGTTGCCCGTGCGCTCTCCGTTGCCGAAGAGGCATCCCTCGATGCGGTCCGCCCCGGCCAGGTACCCCAGCTCGGCCGCCGCGACGGCGGTGCCGCGATCGTTGTGCGGGTGCAGCGACAGGATGACGTTCTCGCGGTGGTTGAGGTGGCGCGACATCCACTCGATCGAGTCGGCGTAGACGTTGGGCGTCGCCATCTCGACCGTCGCGGGCAGGTTCAGGATGACCTTGCGCTCGGCGGTGGGCTGGAAGACCTCGAGCACCTCGTTGCAGATGCGCAGCGCGAACTCGAGCTCGGTGCCCGTGTAGCTCTCGGGCGAGTACTCGTAGTAGACCTCGGTCTGCGGGATCGTCGCCTCGTACTGCTTGCACAGGCGGGCGCCCTCGAGCGCGATGTCGACGATGCCCTGCTCGTCGGTGCGGAACACGACCTCGCGCTGCAGCACCGAGGTGGAGTTGTAGAGGTGCACGATCGCCTGCTTCGCGCCGGCGATCGCCTCGTAGGTGCGGGCGATCAGGTGCTCGCGGGCCTGCGTCAGCACCTGGATCGTGACGTCGTCGGGGATCAGGTCTTCTTCGATCAGCTGACGGACGAAGTCGAAGTCGGTCTGGCTGGCGCTCGGAAAGCCGACCTCGATCTCTTTGTAGCCCATCTTCACGAGCAGATCGAACATCACGCGCTTGCGCTCGGGGCTCATCGGATCGATGAGCGCCTGGTTGCCGTCGCGCAGGTCGACGGCGCACCAGCGGGGTGCGGTCTCGATGCGCTTGGACGGCCACGTGCGATCGGGCAGCTCGATTCGGATCTGCTCGTGGAACGGACGGTACTTGTGCACCGGAGCGGAGGTGGGCTTCTGGGTGTTCTTCATGATGTGTCGCTTCTTTAGATTCGTTCGGTGGGGCCGACGACGATCTCCGCGACGAGGAAGGCCCTTAGATCGAGGACTCGTCGCGGCAGCTAAGAAGAAGCAGGCCACCGAAGCGCATTCTGCGATCGTAGCAGCCCCGCGCGCGGCGGTTCACGCGCGGGCGCGCCACTCGCGCGCGAGCACCGCGCAGACGAGAAGGTCGCTCCACCGGCCCTTGAACTTCGCGTTCTCGACGAAATGCGCCTCGCGCCGCATGCCGAGCCGTTCCGCCAGCGCCCAGGACCGCTGGTTCTCGGCGTCGATGCGCGCGGTCACGCGACGCAGTCCGTAGACGGTGAAGGCGGTGTCGATCAACGCGCCCACCG
>NZ_QDFT01000024.1 GCF_003075375.1 Microbacterium testaceum
CGTCCGTGCCGCCGCCTTCGGGCGCGGCGTCATCATCATGGACGAGCCGACGGCCGCTCTGGGCGTGAAGGAGTCCGGACAGGTCATCGACCTCATCCGCTCCATCAAGGACCGCGGCATCCCCGTGATCCTCATCAGCCACGACATGCCCCACGTGTTCGAGATCGCGGATCGAATCCACGTCCACCGGCTCGGCCAGCGCGCGGGCGTGGTCGATCCGAAGCAGCGCAGCATGTCGGAGGTCGTCGCCCTGATGACCGGTGCCGAGCGGCCCACCGACGACGAGCGCGCGGGACGTGTCTGAACCGCGAGGCGTCTTCGTCGGGCTGACGACGCTGGACGTGGTCCACGTCGTGGACCGCGCTCCGGCGCCGAACGAGAAGGTCACCGCCACGGCGCAGTTCCTCGCGGCGGGGGGACCCGCGGCGAACGCGGCGGTGACCTTCGCCGCGCTGGGCGGACAGGCGACGCTGGTCACGGCCATCGGGCGCGGCTCCGTCGCGGAGGTCATCGTCGCGGACCTCGAGCGGCACGGCGTGCGCATCGTCGACCTCACTCCCGATGAGGGGGATCGCGCACCGGTGTCCGCCGTCAGTGTGAACCCCGCGAAGGCCCAGCGCAGTGTCGTGTCGATCGACGCGACCGGCGCGAGCGTCGCCGCCCCGGCGTCGGCGGATGCACGGGCTCTCGTCGGCGAGGCAGCCGTCGTGCTGATCGACGGCCACCATCCCGCACTCGCCGTGGCCGTCGCCGGGGCCGCGCGGGCGGCCGGGCTGCCCGTCGTCGTCGACGCCGGTCGCTGGAAGCCGGTGATGGCCGATCTGATCGATCTCGACCCGCACATGCTCTGCTCGGACGACTTCCGCCTGCCCGGCACCGACTCGGCCGACGACAGCGCGCGGGAGCTGCGACAGCTGGTCGGCACCGTCGTGACGACGCACGGCGGTGCCCCCGTCGATTACCGGGAGAGGGGCGAGCCGGAGGGCCGCATAGAGGTACCGCCCGTGAACGCGATCGATACGCTCGGAGCCGGAGACGTCTTCCACGGCGCCTACGCGTTCGCCCTCGCCGCCGGGGAGGCGGACATCCGGGAGCGCATCGCCTTCGCCGCCCGTATCGCCGGGCGGCGGGTGGCGACGATGGGGCCGCGGGAGTGGCTCACCGCCCTCCACGCACCCTCCGCCCCCTCTCCCTCTCCCTCTGTCCCCACGCACTCCGACCCGTCATCCCCCGGTGCCGAGAAACAGGTTCGACCATGACCACTCCTTTCACCCCGACCGTCGAGGAGCTCACCCTCGCCGACGTCGTCGCCCAGGCCCGCACGCTGGCCGTGCCCAAAACTCGCCGTATCCTCGGCCTCACCGGCGCTCCCGGAGCCGGGAAGTCGACGGTGGCGGCACATATCGTCGAGGCCCTGGGCCACGAGAGCGCCGTCCTCGTCCCGATGGACGGCTTCCACCTCGCGAACGAGGTCCTGCTCTCGCTCGGACGCCGCGATCGTAAGGGTGCGCACGACACCTTCGACGACGACGGATACGCCCATCTGATCGAGCGCATCCACGCGCAGAAGCAAACGGACGCCGTGATCTACGCACCGGTCTTCCGGCGCGAGATCGAGGAGCCGATCGGCTCGAGCATCGGCATTCATCCCGAGACGCCGCTCGTCGTCACGGAGGGCAACTACCTCCTGCTCGATAAGGACGCGTGGCCGAAGGCCCGGGCGGCCGTGGATACCGTCTGGTTCCTCGCCCCGGCCGAGGATATGCGCCACGAGCGGCTCATCCGACGCCACCAGGCCTATGGCAAGTCCATCGACGACGCGCGGTTCTGGACCCTCGGTTCGGACCAGATCAACGCCGACCTCATCCACTCGACCGCACGTCACGCCGATCGGGTCATCCGGATCATCGACTGACCGAGAGCACCGAGGCCCCGGTCCTCGCGGAACCCCCGTTCCGTGATCGCCGGGGCTTCGTCGTTCCCCCGACGCTTGAACGGACGGACGCGGGGCCGGCGACGCGGCTCCGGTCGAGGAGAGCAGGGAACGGGTGGATGCCGGGATCCCGGCGGCGCAACTCCGGCAGGGG
The DNA here is from genome assembly GCF_003075375.1 of Microbacterium testaceum. GTDB lineage: Bacteria > Actinomycetota > Actinomycetes > Actinomycetales > Microbacteriaceae > Microbacterium > Microbacterium testaceum_E. The sequence continues at coordinate 2,088 of NZ_QDFT01000024.1, forward strand.
CGGGGTGGACACCGGAGACCCGGAGCACTCCTACGGCCAAGAGCGGCGGACGCGTGCACGACTCGGGCCGGGACTCGCCGGTCCGCGCGTGCATGCGCGACTGCGGACGAACGGCGGATCCCGGCCCCGCCGGTCAGGTGGACAGGCCGGCGGGCCGCTTCGCCGGACCGGCGGGTACGATGACCACCTCGACACCGGCGTCCTGGTCGAAGGGACGGAGCTGCTCGGCCGTGGCACCGTCGTCGGTGATGAGCGTGTAGCCCCCGGACAGCACGGCCCACGCGGTGAAGGGGGCGTTGCCGAGTTTGGACGAGTCGGCGAGCACGTGCGTGCGCAGCGCGTTGCGCGACATCGATTCCTTGATGATCGTCTGCGTGAGGTCGGCCTCGCAGATACCCCGGCCCGCGACGATGCCGTCGGCCCCGAGGAAGGCATGGTCGGCGCTCACCCGGCGCAGCGCCTCCTCGGAAAGGGGGCCCACCGTGCTCTGACTCGGCCTGCGCAGCTCTCCTCCGAGGAAGATGACCGTGAAGGGCGCCTCCATGAGCGTGGGCAGTTCGGTGAGAGAGTTCGTGATGACCGTCAGATTGCGGAACGACGTCAGACCGGGCACGAGCTGGCCGACCGTCGTCCCGCCGTCGAGGAAGACCGTGTCCCCATCGGCGACGAGTTCGAGGGCGCGCCGTGCGATGGCGTGCTTCTGCTCCCAGGCCTGGCCGTCGCGCTCATCGACCGTGGTCTCGTGCCCGTGGCCCGTGAGGAGGGCTCCGCCGTAGGTGCGCGTGATGCGTCCGTCGCGTCGCAACTCGGCCAGGTCGCGACGGATGGTCGACGGCGAGACGGCGAGCATCGCACTGAGACTCTCGACCGCTGTCTCACCCGACTGCACCATGGCGACGATGCGTTCGCGGCGTACCCGAGTGGCGCCGCGGGCTCCCGACGAGGCCGCCGGGGCGGGGACCGCGGACGACGGTGACGCGCTGTGTCGCATGGAACGTGTCTATCGCACTCGGGCCAACAGGACAGCCTGGCGAAGCGCCTCGGTCATGCCCGCCCCGTCTGCGATCCCCTTGCCGGCGATGTCGAACGCCGTCCCGTGGTCGACCGAGGTGCGCACCACGGGGAGTCCCACCGTGATGTTGACGCCGGCATCGATGCCGAGCACCTTGACGGGGCAGTGCCCCTGGTCGTGGTACATGGCCACGACGATGTCGAAATCGCCGCGCACCGCACGGAAGAAGGCGGTGTCTGCGGGCACGGGACCCTGCGCGTCGATGCCCTGCTCGCGGGCGTTCTCGATCCCCGGCATGATCTTGAGCTCCTCCTCGGCGTAGCCGAAGAGGCCGTTCTCACCCCCGTGGGGATTGATCGCGCAGACCGCGATGCGGGGCTTCTCGACGCCCGCGTCGACGAGGGTCCGGTGCGCGCGTTCGATGGTGCGGGTCACCAGGCCCGGCTCGATGCGGTCGATCGCGTCGATGAGCCCGAGGTGGGTCGTCACGTGGATGACGCGCAGCGACCGCGCGCTCAGCATCATGGACACCTCCTCGGTCCCGGTCAGGTCGGCGAGCAGTTCGGTATGGCCCGGGTAGATGTGCCCCGCCAGGTGCAACGCCTGCTTGTTCAGCGGCGCCGTGCAGATGGCATCCACGGATCCATCGACGGCGAGGTCGACGGCGCGCGCGATGTACCGGTACGCGGCGTCTCCCGCGGCGGCCGAGAGCTGGCCGAAGACGACCTCGGGGGTGACGTTGGCGAGATCGATCACGGGCACGGCCCTGCCGTCGAAGTCCGCCTCATCGGGGTGCTCGACCGCGACGAACTCCACATCCGAGCCGAGGGTGGAGGCGACGTCGCGCAGCCAGGTGAGGTCGCCGATGACGACGGCGCGGGTGCTCTCGCGCACGGTCGGGTCCGCGAGGGCCTTCACGATGATCTCGGGGCCGACGCCCGCGGGGTCTCCCATGGTGATGGCGATGCGTGGACTGGTCATTGTGCTCCTTCGAGTTGCCGCTGCAGATGGATGACGGCGCGGATCAGGGCTTCATCGTCGCCGAACGATCCGGCTTTCGAGACGAAGGGGAAGGCCGCCTGGGGTGCGTTCAGCCCGGGCTCGGCGAGCCCCGCGGCCATGCCGCCGTCGAGGGACGCCGTCACGTGGAGCGTGAGGACGCCCAGTTGCTTGAAGCTCTGGCGGGAGGTCTCGCCGCCGACGACCACGATCCCGTCGACGTAGCCGCGGAGTTCCGCAACCACGGCGGCGATGACGCGGGCGTGCTTCGGGTCGAGCGGGAGCGTGTCGTCGACAGGACGCTGCACCCCGATCGCGGCGACGGCGCCGGTCGCGAGGGCCGCCCGCAGCTCTCTGATGAGGCGCGAGACATCGCTGGGTTCTTCGGCGTAGCAGGCGACGGCCCCGTCGGCGACGAGCGCCTCGAGCTGGGCCGACGAGCGTGCGGATGCGCTCCCGGACACGACGAGGATGCGGGGATCGCGCCGGGTGGTGAGAGCAGGGAGGGCGGGTGCCGACTCATCATCTTCCCCCGCATCGAGCTGCGGAGACAGCTCGAGCGCGAGCTGGCGGAACAGACCGGCCGAACCCACCCAGAGAGCGACGGAGGACGCGACCCCGATCTCGACGATGCGGCGGAGGTCGGCATCCGTCTCCGCGTCGAAGACGTAGATGACCGGCCGTGGGTGCGGCGCACCGACGACCTCGTTGCCGAAGCCGCCGGAGCGCAGCTCGTCCAGGCCCACCACGCGAACGGCGAACCCCGTCTGCTCGGCGAGCGCGCGCACGGTCGGCGCCGCGAACCGCACGTAGCTCTCCGTATCGTCGAGGTCGACCCCGTCGACGACGACGCGAGATCCCCGGGTGATCCTGCCCTGCTCCGGTAGCGCCGGGGCGAGGAAGACCGGGCCGGGCTGCTCGAGCCGTGACACGACCGCGCGGATGTCGGATGCGATGGAGCCCCGCAGGAGGGAATCGATCTTCAAACCGAGGCGCATCGCCGGGGTCTCGAGGACGAGGTCGATGCAGCGGTCCCTCTTGTCCACTGCGGCGAACGGGGAGAGGTCGCGGGTGTCGGAGCACAGGATGCGCACGTCGGCCCCGCGACCGGGGCGGGCGTCGATCGCGGACGATGGGATGACCTGGGTCGTGAAGCCGTGCGCGGAGAAGGGGGCGGCCGCGTCGAGAGCCCCGGTGAGGTCGTCGGCGATCACCGCCACCCCTCGCCGCGTCTCCCGCTCGCCGTCGATGTGCGCCCTCATCAGGACCGTTGCGACGTGTGGCGGACGTAGGTGGTCTGTCGGCGGAAGAACTGGTCGAACCCGTGCGGGCCGTCGTCACCGCCCAGTCCGCTCTCGCGGAAGCCGGTGTGGAAACCGTTCATCTCCTCGGGGCCCGTGCGATTGACGTACACCTCGCCGAAGCTGAGGTCGTCGCTCGCGCGGAACGCGGTGTCGAGGCTCGAGGTGAAGACGTAGGCCGACAGCCCGTAGTTCGTGTCGTTCGCCCGCGCCACGACCTCGTCCCACGTGTCGAACACGCTGATGGGCGAGACGGGCCCGAACACCTCGTGTGTGAACACCGCCATCTCGTCGGTGACGTCGGCGAGCACGACCGGGTTCATCCAGTAGCCGGCCCGGAAGGCCTCGGCATCCGGAAGATCCGCCCCGAGAACGACGCGGGCGCCCTGCGCGGTGGACTCCGCCACCAGGGCCTGAGTCTTCTCGAGCTCGGCGCGGCTGACCTTGGGGCCGAGCTGCGTGGACTCGGAAAGGGGGTCGCCGACCACCAGCTCGCCGACCGCCGCGACGTAGCGCTCGACGAAGTCGTCGTATACGTCGCGATGCACGAAGATGCGCTCGGCGCAGATGCAGACCTGGCCGTTGTTCGCGTGCCGCGAGGCGACGGTCTCGGCCACGGCGTGATCGAGGTCAGCGTCGGGCATCACGATCAGCGGGGCGTTGCCGCCCAGCTCGAGCGAGACGGGCTTCACCTGGGATGCCGCCGCGGCGAGGATCGCCTTGCCGGCGAACGTGCTGCCGGTCATCGAGATCATCTGCGTGGCGCGGCTCGTGACGAGGGCCGAGCCGATGACCTCGCCCGGTCCCGTCACGACATTGACGAGGCCGGGCGGAAGCAGGCCGCTGTCATGGATGATGCGCGCGACGGCGAGCGCCGACAGCGGCGTCTTCTCGTCGGGCTTGACCACGATCGCGTTGCCCGCGGCGATCGCGGGAGCGACCTTGCGCGAGGTCAGCGCCGAGGGGTAGTTCCACGGGATGATCGCCCCGACCACGCCGTGCGGCCGGCGGCGGACCCACAGGCTCTCGCCCCTGTTGGGGGTGTAGCCCATCTCGTCCGTAAGGGTTTCGAGCAACGAGGCCGTGTAGCGGAAGTACCCCGACGTGGCGCCCGTCTCCCCCCGCGCCTCCGAGATGGGCTTGCCCACCTCCGCGACCAGCAGCTGCGCGAGCTCCTCGGCGTGCTCGTCGAGCAGATCGGCGATACGGCGCAGGATCGTGGCTCGCTCCCCCGGCGGCGTCGCCGCCCAGGGCCCCCACGCGCGGTCGGCGGCGGCCAGCGCGCGCTCGAGATCGTCGACGCTGCCGTCGTGGACGACGGCGACGACCTCTTCCGTCGCGGGATTGCGCACATCGCGCGGAGCACCGCGACCGGTGGAGAGCTCGCCGGCGATGAGCAGATCGGTGGTGATGGCGTTCGACATGATGACCTCTTTGCGTTCTTCTTCGGACGTCGTCGGATCAGGCCCGTGCAGCCTCGGCGTGGTACGTCTCGTACCACCCGCTCGAGACGCTCTCCGCGGAGAGCGACGGGCGGTAGGGGCGCGCGTGGGCGCGGGTGATGTCGGTCAGGTCCCGCAGGCGCTGTCGCGCCAGCTCGATACCGATGTTCCAGGCTTCGTCGGTCGTCGCCGTGCCGGCTTCGCGCCAGATGGACCGTCCTGCGAGCCATCCGCTGGAACCCGCCTTCGACGACAGCTCGACCTGGTCGGCGAACTCGGCGAAATCGACGCCCGCCGAGAGGATCACCCACGGCACGTCGATCGCGGCATCCAGTTGCGCGAGGGCGTCCTCGGCGCGCGTCACGTCGCCACCCGCGCCGAGGTAGCCCGGGAACTCGGTCTTGAGCACGTCGGCTCCGAGCTCCACGGCGAGCCGGCCCGACTCCACGATCCCGTCGATTCGCGCTTGCTTCCACTCAGACGAGGTCGGGTCTTCTCCGGCGAGCGGATGCCAGATGGGTTCGACCACGAGGGGCATCGCCCAGTCGGCGGCCTCCTTCGCGAGTGCGGAGACGAGGTCACGCTGCTGCGCGGCGAACGGCGACTCGGGGCGGTAGAACCACAGGAGCTTCGCGACGTCGGCCCCGGCGAGTTTCGCCTGGCGGATGCTCCACGTCTCGCGCATCCGCGTGGCCCGCTCGGTGGCATCGCCGAGGTAGCCGTCGTCCTCGAGGCTGACCATCACGCCGATGTCGCTGCCGATGGCATCCGACAGCACCGACTGGGCGTAGGAGTACTGCGGGTCGACGAGGAAGCCGCTCACCGACTCGCGCAGGCCGTCGATGACCCGGTGCTTGCCCGCGACCGTCTGCTCATAAGTGACGGTGGAGGGGTCGTCGTCGATGAGGATCTGGAAGTCGGAGAGGTGGTCGATCGCGCACAGCGTGAAGAAGCCGTCGGACGTCGTCGACCGACGCAGCGATCGGACCTTGCCCACGTCGTGGGGCAGCGGAGCGGAGGTGGAGTGAGACACGGAGGGACCTTCTTGTCGTAGGTGGTCTGTCGAGGTCGGAGCGAGTTCAGCGGGGCGCAAGGGCGAGCAGCATGCCGGCGACGAACGTATCGCCGAGGCCGAGCGTCACGCAGGGCGACGGCGTATACGGGGAGGGCACCGCCACAAGGCGGTAGCGCGGATCGGGAGACTCCCGGCGCAGCGAGGCGGGGAGGGGGCTGAGAGTGGTCCCGGCCGGCATCTCGCGCGGGAGGACAGGCGCGCCGGTCACCGCCCGAGAGGCGGCGAGCAGGCAGCCGGCCAGCAGGGCCTCCTCCTCGAGCACCGGATCGCCTGTCGTCACGACGAACGCGAAATCGTCGGCGTGCACACTCACACGATCCAGCCCGAGCTCGTTCGCGATGGCGACCGCCGCCTCGACCGGGTCGGGGATGGATGCCAGCTGACCGAGTTCTGAGAGCGACATACCGAGGCTGTTGGCGAATCCCGTCAGCCCGGCGACCGCGGAACGAGCGTGCTCGTGGCTCTCGTACTCGGCGATCTCGAAGTGAACGAGCCGGGGGCGGTCCGCGAGCCAGGCGAAGCGATCCTGGAACCAGGCCCGCGTGGGCTCGACGGCGGCGGGCTCGGCCGTCTGGAAGCCGGACAGCAGCATTGTCGTGAGCCGGTGGTCCTCCACGTACGCCGCGAACGCGTCGTCCAGGTCGAGAGCGCGAGCCGGAGCACGCAGGATGATGCGGGTCGAGCGGCGCGTGATGATCGCCTCGGCGTCGCCGACGGCTCCGCGCAGCAGCACGCCCTGCGTGAACTGGAAAACGAAGATCGGGTCGTTCGGCCGTGCGGGCGACGGCGTGATCTCGCGCGGCGAGTGCAGCCCGCCGTCGTCGCCGACGACGCGGAGGCCGTCGTCCATCGTGTCGAGCTGCGCGGCGGTGCGATCCGACAGGGCCAGTACGCTCTGCACGCCGAGGGATGCCAGCACGCGCGAGACCTGTGCTCCGGTCCCCCCCATCGTGGGCGTGCCACGGAAGGTGCGCACGATCCAGTCGAATCCACGACGCTCGGCGAGGACTTCGCCACCGCGACCGTTCAGGATTCGATCGTGCAACCATCGGGCGAGGTCGCGCACCTCTGCGTCGTCGTCGTCCCGCGCGTCGACGATGGCGGCGAATTCGACCTCTCCGACGGTGCAGATGTGGTCGTTGCACACCGAGAATCCGGTCGCGATGAGCGGCGCGGTCCGGACGAGTCCGTTGAGTCCTCCGAGGACCGCGGCGTACTTCGCGCGAGCTTCCTCGACCTCGAGGAGGTCGTTGCCCGACAGCGTCTCGCTCATCCTTGTGCCACTCCCTCGCGACCTCGTCGTCGACGCCGCATCGCCCCACCTGCCTCGTCGAACGCGTGACCGTGGGTTGGGTGACCTCGTGGTCCGAGACTAAGCGAGTCGCGCACATTGCGCAACTAAAAATGCGAGTCGCGCGATACGCGCACATTGCGCGGATGACGGCACGCCGCGCGACCTGACCGCGCCACCCCTATCGTCGATGCATGACCCGCGCCCTCCGCTCTCTCGGCTTCCTCACCATCGGCCTCTTCGATCGCGAGAATCCGCGCGCCGGGCACGAGACCACGCTGTCGATCATCGAGCGCGGCGAACGCCTCGGCTTCGACAGCGCGTGGCTGCGCGATCGGCACCTGCAGTACGGCATCTCCTCCCCCGTCGCGGTTCTCGCCGCGGCCTCGCAGCGCACGAGTCGCATCCGGCTCGGCACCGCCGTGATCCCGCTCGGATGGGAGAACCCGCTGCGCCTCGCCGAAGACCTCGCCACCGTCGATGTCCTGTCGGGCGGGCGGCTCGAACCGGGATTCTCGGTGGGGCCCCCACCGCGGCTCGACGACGTCGCCCACGCCCTGTACCCCGACACGGTCGAGCACGAGGATTTCGGCTACGAGCGCCTCGCGCGCCTGCGTCGCTTCATCGCCGGAGACGCGGTCAGCGCCCGCGCCGGCACCGAGGGGATCGAGGAGTACTCGGAGCGGGTCGAACCGCACGCCGCGGGCCTGTCCGACCGGCTCTGGTACGGCGCCGGTAGCGCGGCATCCGCCGGCTGGGCGGCCGGGAACGGCTTCCACCTGCTGACCAGCAGCGTGGTGCAGGCGGGCGAGACGACCGACTTCGACCGCGAGCAGTACGCGCAGATCCGGCTTTACCGTGACGCCCATCCCGACGGCGAGAAGGCCCGCGTGTCGCAGGGCCTGGTCGTGATCCCCACCGACTCGGCCACCCCCGAGCAGCGTGCCCGCTACGTGGCCTACGCCGACGCGCGGCGCGGGCGGGTCGGCATCCCGCACGGTCCCCGCGGGCTGCTGTTCGCCGAGGATCTCGTCGGCTCGTCCGAGCAGATCGCCGAGCGTCTGCTGTCGTCGCGGTCCTACCCCGAGGTCGACGAGGTCGCGTTCGCGCTGCCGTTCGATTTCGCCCCCGACGACTACGCGCAGATCCTCGAGGACATCGCGGGGCGGCTGGGGCCGCTGCTGGGCTGGCGGGCCGCCGCCGTCTGACGCGCAATCGCGGATGCCGACGTGCGCAACCTCCGCGATGAGCGCAACCTCAGTCGGCACGGGTCGAGTCGCGCGGAGTTTGCGCACATCGCGGAGGTTGTGCACCTCGCGGAGCATGGGCACCTCGCGGAGTGCGGGCGCCTCGCGGGCGCACCCCGCAGCTCGCGCTCTCCCGGGCCCCCGGCGCTCCGGGCACCCCGGCACCCCCGACGCTCCGCTCGGCCCAGCGACGGGCCCGTGGCCTTTCGTGACGCCGTGAGGCGTTGTGTGACGACGCGCGTTGAGACCCGCCCCGTGCCCGGCGACAGTGGTCAGCACCCCTCGAGAGAAGGAGCCCCATGTCGCACCGCGCCCACCTCGCCGTCGCCCTGGACGGCGCCGGCTGGCATCCCGCCGCCTGGCGCGAGTCCACCGCCCGCCCCACCGAGCTCGCCTCGGCCGGGTACTGGCGCGACCTCGCGCGTCTCGCCGACGACGCCGGTGTGCTCTTCGCGACGATCGAGGACGCCCTCTCGCTGGGCGGTCGCTCCCCCGAGGCGGATGCCGAGACCCGCCGCGACCGCGCCCGTGGACGCCTCGATGCGGTGCTGCTGTCGTCGTTCCTCGCCCCCGCGACCCGTCGGCTCGGCCTCGTTCCGACCGTGACCACCACGCACCCCGAGCCCTTCCACGTCGCCACGGGGCTGCAGACCCTCGACCACGTCAGCCGGGGCCGCGCGGGCGTTCGCCTGGTCGCGGGCTCGACCCCGCAGGAGCGCGCGAACTTCGGGCGTCGCGCCGAGGGCCCGGCGGGCCTGCCGGCCTCGGGCCGCGTCGAGGACGACCCCGCGCTGCTCGCCGCGTTCCGCGAGGCGGGCGAGGTGGCCGACGTCATCCGCCGTCTCGCCGACTCGTGGGAGGACGACGCGATCGTGCGCGACCTCGAGACCGGTAAGTTCCTCCACCGCGAGCGCGTGCACCGCGTCGACTTCGCGGGCGAGTTCTTCTCGATCACGGGCGCCTCGATCGTGCCCCGCTCCCCGCAGGGCCAGCCGCTCGTCACCGCCCTCGCGCACCAGAGCGTCCCTTACCGTTTCGCGGCGGCGCACGCCGACCTGGTGTTCGTCACCCCGAGCGACGCGGGCGGGGTGGGCGGCATCCGGGACGAACTGGCGGATGCCGCGGCCCAGGTGCGCGACGAGGTCGAGCCCCTGCGGGTCTTCGCCGACCTGCTCGTGCTCGTCGCCCCGAGCCGCGCCGAGGCCGCCGAGACCTGGGCACGGCTCGAGGAGCGCGCTCCGCTCACCACCGACGCACGGGTCGTCGTGGGCACCGCCGACGACGTCGTGGACGAGATCCGCGCGCTCGTCGACGCCGGCGCCGACGGGGTGCGCCTGCGCCCCGCTCGCCTTCCGGCCGACCTCGTCGCCATCGCCGAGCAGGTGGTGCCGCGGGCGCGGGCCGCCGGCATCCTGTCGCCCGACGGCGGCGAGCCCACGCTGCGCGAGCGCCTCGGCCTGCCGCGTCCGTCCAGCCGCTTCGCCCGTCAGGAGGTCGGCGCATGACCCGCCGTCAGACCCATCTCGCCGCGCACTTCCCGGGCGTGAACAACACCACCGTCTGGACCGACCCGAGCGCGGGCAGCCAGATCGACTTCTCGTCGTTCGAGCACTTCGCCCGCACCGCCGAGCGCGGGTTCTTCGACTACCTGTTCCTCGCCGAGGGGCTCCGCCTGCGCGAGCACCGCGGGCAGCTGCACGATCTCGACGTCGCCGGTCGCCCGAACACCCTCGCTATCCTGACCGCCCTGGCCGCCGTGACCGCGCACATCGGCCTGGTCGGCACGCTCAACACCACGTTCAACGAGCCGTACGAGCTCGCCCGCCAGCTCGGCACGCTCGACCTGTTGTCGAACGGGCGGGCCGGGTGGAACGCCGTGACCAGCTCGGACGCCTTCCACGGCGCGAACTTCCGCCGCGGCGGGTACCTCGACCACGCCGACCGCTATGTGCGCGCATCCGAGTTCGCGGCGCTGTCGAAGGCGCTCTGGTCGTCGTGGCGTGACGATGCGGTCGTGGCGGACGCCGAGTCGGGGGCGTTCCTGCGCGACGACGCCGTTGCGCGCGTCCGGCACGAGAGCCGCCTGTTCGACGTGGACGCGGTGTTCGACGTGCCGCGCTCCCCCCAGGGGCGCCCCGTGATCGTGCAGGCCGGGGATTCCCCCGACGGGCGCGACTTCGCCACCGACCACGCCGACGTCATCTTCTCGCTGCACACAGAATTCACGGATGCGCAGCAGTTCTACCGCGATGTGAAGGGGCGGCTGGCCGCCCGCGGCCGCGACGAGGACTCGCTCAAGATCCTGCCCGCGGCGACCTTCGTGCTCGGCGACACGGCGGACGAGGCCCGGGAGCGTTCGCGCGAGATCGCCCTGGCCCAGGTGCGGCCGCAGACCGCGATCACGTATCTCGAGCAGATCTGGAACCGCGACTTCGGCGGGTACGACGCCGATGGTCCGCTGCCCGACGTCGAGCCCGACACCGGCGCCGAGACCGCGCAGGGCTTCGCGGGACGCCACGCGGCGATCCGCGCGCGGATCGACCAGCTGCGCGCCCTCGCCGCCGAAGAGAAGCTGTCGATCCGCGAGCTCGTCATCCGTCTGACGGCGAAGCACACCTTCGTCGGGACGCCCGAGCACGTGGCATCCGAGATCGATCGGTACGTCCAGGAGCGCGCGACCGACGGCTTCACCGTGGTCGGCCACGTCACCCCGCACGGCCTCGACGAGTTCACCGATCGCGTCGTGCCGCTGCTGCAGGAACGCGGCTCGTACCGCCGGTCGTATGACGACGGCGCGACGCTGCACGACCTGCTGGGGCTGCCCCCGGTGGCGACTCCGGTGCGATGAGCGTGCAGCCCTCGCGACTCGTGGTGCTCGGCGCGGGCCCGCGCGCGGTCATGCTGATCGAGCGTCTGCTCGCGCGGCGCACGCGCGCGGACGCGCCGGTGCAGATCACGCTCGTCGATCCATTCCCGCCGGGCGCGGGGCGCATCTGGCGGCGCGAGCAGTCTCCGCTGCTCAAGCTCAACTCCATGGCGCGCGACGTGACGGTGTTCACCGATGACTCGTGCTTGATCGCCGGTCCCGTGCGGTCGGGTCCCTCGCTCATCGAGTGGGCGGAGCGCGTGCGCGACGGGCGGCTCCCCGACGTCGACCTCGACGACCCGACGCTGGCCGACGAGGTGCGGGGGCTGCGCGGCGACAGCTTTCCCACGCGGCGGTTGCAGAGCGTGTACCTCGACTGGTTCTGGCGCCGCACGGTGGCGATCGCGCCGCCCGGCGTCGCCATCGACCACCGCGCGTCCAGCGCGCAGTGGGTCGACGACACCCCCGACGGGTGGGAGGTCGCCCTCGACGACGGCACCCGCCTCGACGCCGACGTGCTCGTCTACGCCCTCGGCCACGCCGGGCGCGAACCCTCCGCCGAGGCGCGCTCCCTGCGCGACGCCGCCGCGCGCGAGGGCCTGACCTACCTCGAGCCCGCTTTCACGGCCGACGCCGACCTGTCGGTCCTGGGCGCGGGCGAGGACGTGATCGTCCGGGGGATGGGGCTGGCATCCATCGATGCCGTCGTCCTGTTCGCCGAGGGCCGAGGCGGACGCTTCGCGCGGACCGACGGCCGCCTGACGTACGAACCCTCGGGAGCCGAACCCCGTCTGCACCTGGGCTCGCGCCGAGGGGTGCCGTACCGCTCGAAGGTGTCGTCACCGCTGCGCGGCGAGCCGCCCACCCGCGAGGTCCTCACCCCCGCGGCGATCGCCGGCCTGCTCGCCCGACCGGACTCGGTCGATTTCGTCGACGACGTGTGGCCGCTCATCGCCCGCGAACTCGTCTGGGGGCACTACCGCGAGCTGTTCACCGGCCACCCCGACCGCGTCGGCACGACGTGGGAGCGGTTCCGCGAGACCCTTCGAACGGTGGATGCCGACACCCCCGCGCTGCGCGCCGCCGTGGCCGCGGTGGTTCCCGATCCGCTCGACAGGTTCGACGTGCCGGCCCTCGACCGGCCACTCGCGGATGAGACCTTCGCCGACGCACGGGCCGCGCACGACCGCGTCCGTCGGCACATCGTCGACGATCTGCGGCTGCGCACGACGCCCGAGCACAGCACGGCGCAGGCGTTGTTCCTGACCATCCTCGGCTCGTTCCTGGCGCTCGCCGACATCCCCACCGAGCGGTGGAGCGCCCGCTCGCGCGCGGTGGACCTGCCCGTCACCTGGCACACGTTCTTCAGCTACGTGGCATCCGGACCCCCGCCGCATCGCCTCGAGGAGCTGCTCGCCCTCGCCGACGCGGGTGTCGTGCGCTTCCTCGGCCCCGAGGTCTCGGTCCGTGTCGAACCCGGTCGCGGCTTCGTGGCCTCGTCACCGCGCGTGTCGGGCGAGCTCGCGGCTCGCGCGCTCGTCGACGCGTGGCTGCCGGCGCCGGGCGCTGCCGCGAGCGACAACCCGGTGCTGCGCGAGCTCGCCACCCGGCACGGCCGTGAGGTCCATGTCGCCGATGAGGGCTTCACCGGCTCGCTCGGGCGGATCGACGTGGATGCCGACGGCCGCGTCATCGCACCGACGGGCGCCGCGCACGAGACGGTGTTCGCCCTCGGGCCCTTCACCGCCGGCACCGAGGCCGGGGCCTTCACGCGTCCGAACGCGAACTCGCTGTCGCTGCGGCAGACCGACCGCGTGGCCGAGGCCGTGGCGGCCGCGCTGGCCGCGCGTCGCGTCGCCGCCGTCCGCTGACCCGCCCGCGCCCCACCCGGTCGCCGCGCACCTGCTCAGGAGTTTCGCGCGGCCGCCGCCCCCACCCGGCAACGGGAAGGGGCAGGATGGAACGACGCGCAATCCGAACCGGGGCGAGCGGCGAACATCCCTCGTAGGGCGAAGACGCCACGAAAGGACGACATGCGACTCGCGACGACCCTCCGACGCTTCGAGCTGGACACGCGGCCCATCCACCCCGAGACCCGCCGCGCCCTCGACCGGCGGTGGGCCGAGCTGCCCCCGCACGCCAAGACGCCCAGCCAGCTGCTGGGACGCAGCGCGGTGGGCTGCGAGGGGACGCACGGCGTCTTCCCCAAGTGCAACCTCACGTGCTCGCCCTGTTACCACTCGGCCGACGCCAACAAGGTCCGCATCGACGGCGACCACACGGTCGACAACGTCACGCGTCAGATGGACTACCTGCGCGAGGTCCGCGGACCCCGCGCGCACGCGCAGCTCATCGGCGGCGAGGTCAGCCTGCTGAGCGCCGAGGACCACGCGCGCTCGCTGCTCGCGATGCGCGCCGTCGGCCGCGAGCCCATGTCGATGACGCACGGCGATTTCGACTACGACTACCTGCTCGACGTCGTCCTGGACGACGACGGGAAACCCCGCTTCGACAAGGTGTCGTTCGCCGCGCACTTCGACTCGCTCATGCGCGGTCGCCGCGGCGCGGTGCGCCCCCGCAGCGAGGCCGAGCTCAACCCGTTCCGCGAGAAGTTCGCCCGCATGTTCGTCGACCTCAAGCGCGACCACGGTGTGAGCAGCTACCTCGCCCACAACATGACGGTCACCCCCTCGAACGTCGCCGAGGTGGAGCAGGTCACGCGCGATGTGCTCGAGATGCCGTTCGACATGATGTCGTTCCAGCCGGCCGCGTTCATCGGCGACGACCGCCGCTGGCGCGAGGACTTCGGCGAGGTCACGATCGACGCGGTGTGGGAGCGCATCGAGGCCGGCGCCGGGCAGAAGCTGCCGTGGCAGGCGACGCAGTTCGGCGATCCGCGCTGCAACCGCTCGACCGTGGGTGTGCGCGTCGGAAAGACCTTCGCCCCCGTGCTCGACCCCGAGGACCCCAAGGACATCGCCGCGCGCGACCGGTTCCTGTCGCACTTCGGCGGGATGATCTTCGGTGGCATCCCCCGTCACGTCCTGGCGGTCAAGGTCGTGCGCGCTCTCGCGTCGCACCCGGGCGACATCCCCCCGCTGATCGGCCTGATGTCGCGCGTCCTGCGCCGCGCGGGTGGTCTGCGAAAGGTCGTGGCGGCCGCCCGCCGCGGCAAGGTGTCGTTCAAGACGTTCGTGATCCACAATTTCATGGATGCCGAGCAGGTCGCGCCCGCGTGGAAGCTCATGCAAGAGGGCGTGACCGCCGACGATCCGCTGCTGCGCGAGACGCAGGAGCGCCTGGGCGCGTGCATGTACGCCATGGCGCACCCCGAGGACGGCCGCCTGGTGCCCGCGTGCGTGCAGCACTCGGTGCTCGATCCGAAAGAGAACGAGGAGCTGCGCCGCATCCTGCCGCTGCCGACGGTGCGCCCGGGTGCGACGGTGACGGCACGCCCCTCGGGGCTGACCGCGGTACGCGAGACGGGTGCGCGCACGGCCTGAGGCGGCGGGAACGTCCCTCAGCCCACGACCACGTGCGCAAGGGCCTCCGGCACCGAGAGCGCCACCTCGTCGCCCGGTCGCAACGCCGACACCGACGCGACCTCGGCGTGCACCTCGAGTGCGCCCGCGTCGACGGTGATCTCGCTGCGCGCGCCCACCAACCGGCGCGACCGGACCGTGCCGGCGATGCGGAGGGAGCCGGCATCCGTCCCCTCCCCCACCCGCACATCTTCTTGCCGAAAGACGAGGGTGGCGGGTCCGTCGGCGACGCCGGTCGCGGCCACCGCGCCGAGGGCACTGCGATGGATGCCGCCCACCACCTCGCCCGGGACGGCGTTGCGCCCGCCCATGAGCTCGGCGGCGCGCAGGCTGCCCGGTCGTCGGTAGGCGTCGGCGACGGTGCCCTCGTGCAACAGCCGGCCGTGCTCGACGAGGGCGATGCGATCGGCCACGCGGGCGGCCTCGTCGCGGTCGTGCGTCACGAGCAGGATGGTGGGGGCGAGGTCGGCGCGCACCGCCTCGAGCAGATCGTGCATGTCGGCGCGCAGGGCCGGGTCGAGGGCGCTGAACGGCTCGTCCAGCAGCAGCACGGCGGGTTCGGCGGCCAGGGCGCGGGCGATCGCGACGCGCTGCTCCTGCCCACCCGACAGTTCGCCGACGCGACGCGAGCCGTACCCGGACAGTCGCACGGTGTCGAGGTAGCGCTCGGCGCGCTCGCGGGCACGGGCGCGCGGCATCCCGGCCACGCGATCCGAGAAGGCGACGTTGTCGCGCACGCTCAGGTGGGGGAAGAGCAGCGACCGCTGGAACACCATGCCGACACCGCGGCGTTCGGCGGGGACGGAGGCGACGTCGCGGCCGGCGATCGACACGGTGCCGCGATCCGGGGTCTCGAGTCCGGCGATCACGCGCAGCAGCGTCGACTTGCCCGATCCGCTGGGCCCGAGCACCGCGGTGCAGGTTCCGGCGGCGACCGCGAGGGTCAGGTCGTCGAGGGCGGCGGTCGGCGAAGCCGAGAAGGTCTTGGTCAGTCCCGAGAGGACCAGGTCGGCGCTCACGCGCTCACCTCTTTCGACGAACGGGGGCGGCGGCGGCCGAAGGCCAGCACGCCGACGAGCAGCAGGACGGGCGGGGCGACCGCCGAGAGCGACATGAGAGCGACCGCAGCGTCGTTGCCCAGTCCCGCGGCGGCCGAGGCGACGACGAGCGGCAGGGTGACGACCTCTCCGCCGCCGACGATGAGGGTGACGATGTAGTCGCTCCACGCGACGAGGAACGCCAGGAACGCCGCTCGCGCGAGGGCGGGGGCGATCATCGGCAGCTGGACGCGCCGCAGCACCTGCAGGCGCCCGGCGCCGAGCAGTCGCGCCTCTTCTTCGTAGGAGCGGTCGTAGGCGCCGTACGCGGTGCGCATGACGAACGCGGTATAGGGCAGCGCCATGACCGTCAGCACCAGGGCGACGCCGATGACCGCGGGCACGTGCGCGCGCAGCAGCACGACGTTGACGCCGAGGACCGCGGCGAAGGGTGGCAGGGCGATCGGTGCGAGCAGCAGCACCGACACCAGGCGGGCGCCGGGGACGGCGCCGAAGGTCAGCGCACGGGCCGCGAGGGCGCCGATCAACGTCGCCGCCACGGCGACGACCACGCTCAGCACCAGCGAACGCCCCAACGCGGGCAGGGCCCCGAACGCGACCGCCTGATCGAGCGAGCGCAGGCCGAAGGCCGTGGGGAGCACGGAGGGAAAGCTCCAGCGGTCGGCGAACGACCACAGCAGCAGGGGCAGCAACGGCAGCGCGAACCACACCGCGAGGGCGACGGCGAGCAGCCGCCGCAGCGCTTTGCCGGCTCCGCGGGAGCGGGTGAGGGGGCCGTCGAGGGCGGTCATCGCCAGGCCGCCGTCCGCCGCAGCGCGCCGAAGGTGAGCGCCACCGCACCGAGGGCGAGAACGCACGTCACCAGCGCCACGGCGGCCGCCTCGGGGCGGGAGTCGAGCGAGACGCCCTGGAACAGCCGCACGGCGAGCACGGGGAGGGGCTCGGGGGACGTGCGGCCGAGCAGCCACAACACCTCGTACGACCCGAGCGCGTAGACGAAGCTGATCGCGGCGCCGATGAGGATCGTGGGCGCCGTGAGCGGCAGCAGCACGTGCCGGAACCGCTGCATGCGACCGGCGCCCAGCAGCGCGGCCGTCTCGTCGTAGGTCTGGATGCGGGTCGCGAGCGTGCCGGTGACGATGAGGGCGATGAACGCGGACTCCTTCCACGCCAGCTCCACGATCGCGGCACCCCAGAGGGGGCCGCCGACCCACGGCGCCCACGCCTCGGGAGCCATGCCCAGAAGACGCGGGAGAACCCCGGCATCCGAGAGCAGAAGACCCACGGTGGCGGCGGCGATGAGGTGCGGAATGGTCACGGTGAGCGTGCCCAGGGCCGCCACGACCCGGCTGCTGCGCGTGCGCGACACGATCACGACCGCCGCGGTGGTCCCGATGACGACGGCGAGCGTCGTGGCGACCGCGGCGACGCCGAGCGAGACGCCGATCGCGGCGAACAGCTCACCCGGCCTCGCGGTGAACGCCTCCACCCCCGGGGTGGGTCGCCCCACCACGGGGAGCAGTCCGAACGCCTGCAGCGCCGTCGCCCCGACGCCGCCGCCGAGCACCACGAGCGAGAGGACGACGGCGGGCAGCACCAGCAGCGCGCCGAGCCGTCTCTCGCGCGCGGAACCGGCGCGTCGGGCGACGGGCGCCCAGGTCACCGCGAGAGCACGTTCTGCCGCCACCCGTCGTCGAGGGCGGGGACCCACTCGGCCGCGAGCTCGCCGTGCGCGTTGCGCGAGAGCTCGTCGTACGCGGGTACGACCGGCGACGCCGGCAGCGCGTCGAACAGGGCGCGGTCCTCAGCCGACAGGGCGTCCAGGTCGAGCACGGGGAACTGCCCCCACACGTCGGGCTCGGCCTTCTTGGCCTGCTGCTCAGCGGACAGGGCCACGTTCGCGACGACCATCGCGCCCGCCGCGGCGTCGGAGTTGACGGGGAGGCCGAGGAAGCTGGCGTTGCCGACCGTGCCGTCCTCGAGCGTCAGCACCTTGGTCTGGGCGGGATAGGTCCCGTCCGCCACGAGACCCGTGAGCGTCGCCGGACCGTAAGTCATGGTCATGTCGACCTGACGGTCGGCGAAGAGCTGACCGAGCTCGGTCTCGTTCGCGGGGTAGGTGTCGCCGCCGCGCCACAGGTTCGGGGCGAGGGCGCCGAGTCGGTCCCACAGGGCGGGCGACAACTCGTCGTAGGCGTCCTGCGAGAACGCCGTCGGCACCTGGTCGGCTCCGCCGGACACGCTCGCGAGCGCCTCGCGCACGAAGACCGAGCCGGTGAAGTCCGGCGGCGCCGGGTAGGTGAACCGGCCCGGGTGGGCAGCGGCCCAGTCGAGCACGCCCGCGAGCGTCGTCGGCGGGTCGGCGATCGCCTCGGCGTTGTAGGCGAGGGTGAACTGCGCCTTGTGCCAGGGCGCCTCGCACCCGTCCACGGGCGTGCCGAAGTCGGACTGCAGCAGCGGGTCGTCCGCGCCGGTGTTCGCCATCGAGGGCAGCATCCCGGTCCATCCGCAGCGCCACGCGCCGGCCTCTTTGCCCGTGCGGAAGTTGTCGCCGTTCACCCACACCAGGTCGACGCTGCCGTCCTCGCGACCGGCCTGCAGCTCGGTGAAGACGCGGTTCAGCGCATCGCGGGTGTCGGTCACGGGAACGCGCTCGAGCGTCACGCCGTACTCGGCGACCGCCGGCGCGAGCACGTCGTCGACGTAGGCGTTGCCCTGGTCGTCGCCGCCGTACATCCACAGCTGCACGGTCTGGCCCTGGGCGGCCGAGAGGACGGCATCCCAGTCCGCGAATTCGTCGGCGTCGGGGGCGGCCGGGGCGGCGCACCCGGTGAGGGCGAGAAGGGTGGATGCCGCGGCCACCGTCAGGGCGGTGAGACGACGTCGGCGTCGAAGGGGGGTCATGAGGCTCCTCGGTCGGGACCGGCGACCGCAGGTCGCGTGCGGACTTAGGGTATGGGAGGCGGAGGGGAATCGATGGAACCGAACCGGACCGACGCGCCCGCGCGCGGTGCGATGCGCCGACCCCTGCTGCGCCTCGTTCTTCTCGGTGTCTTCGTCGCCGTCGTCGCAACGGTTGGCTTCGTCTTCGTCCCGCACGACGTCGAGCAGATCCGCTCGTGGTCGAGCCAGGTCGGGTGGCCGGGGGTCATCCTCTTCACGCTGCTGTACGCGGCGCTGACGTTGAGTCCGGCGCCCAAGAACGTGCTGGGCATCGCGGCCGGTCTGGTCTGGGGATTCCCCGTGGCGTTCGCGATGGTCTACGTGGGGGCGCTGCTGGGGGCCGCGGCATCCTTCCTGATCGGTCGCGCGCTCGGCCGCGAGGCCGTCGAACGCTTCACGGGGGCACGGGTGGCCCGCCTGGATGCCGCGATCGGCCGCCGCGGACTGCTCGCCGTCCTGAGCGCCCGCCTGATCCCCGTCATCCCCTTCACCCTCATCAACTACGGCGCGGGGCTGACGTCGGTGCGCCGACGCGACTACGCCATCGGCACGGCGGTCGGGATCCTGCCCGGCTCCGCCGCGTACGTCGCCCTCGGGGCGTTCGGGTGGGAGCTCGGCCCCGCATTCTGGGTCGCCCTGGCCGCCGTGGGCGTGCTGCTGGGGGCGGGACTGATCGCGGCAGCGGTCGTCCGGCGGCGCCGCGCCGCGGAGGCGCCGGATGCTTGACCGCACCATGCGCGCGGTCCTCTCGGGTCCCCTGGATGCCATGGCCGCCGCCCTGGATCGTCCGGGCGTCACCCCCGACCGCCTCACCCTCGCCGGCCTGGCCCTGGCGCTCGCCTCGGCCGGTGCGGCGGCGGCGCAGTGGTGGGCTGCGGCGATCGTGCTGTGGCTGGTGTCGCGGGTGGCCGACGGCCTCGACGGGACGCTCGCGCGACGTCGACGGGCGCGCGGCGACGGCGGCGACAGCGAGGCGGGGGGCTTCCTCGACATCACGGCCGACTTCATCGCCTACGGCACGGGGGTGCTCGGCGTCGCGTGGGGCGCGACGGCCGGCTACGGGGTCGCGTGGTGGCCTTTCCTGCTGGTGCTGGTGGTCTACTACGTCAACGGCACGGCGTTCCTGGCGTTCTCGTCGATCGCCGAACGCACCGGGCGTCGCATCGACGACGGGCGGTCGCTGTCGTTCCTCGGCCGCATCGCCGAGGGAACCGAGACGATCGTCGTGCACGCGCTGTGGCTGATCCTGCCGTTCTGGTCGGGCGGGATCGCCGTGGTGTGGAGCGTGTTCGTGGGGATCAGCGCCGTGCAGCGGGTCGTCGTGGGGTACCGCCTGCTGCGGTGAGATCGCGCGGCGCCCCGGCCCGACCGCCGGACGTCGCGGCGACCGCCCGGCTCCGCGCCGACGCGCGCAACCGCGCCCCGGCCTCAGCGCCGACGCCGGCGTACCCGGCGCAGCAGCCGGATCACCGCGGCCACCGCACCCCGCCGCAGAGCACCCTGCGCGTCTCGCACCGCGGCGTTCCACCCCGCGTCGGAGTAGGTCGGGTACGCGTGCAGCACCCCGGCGAGCGTCCGCACCGTGAGTCCGAGCGACACGGCGGTCGACAGTTCGCCGAGCGACTCCCCCGCGCGCGGTCCCACGATCGTGGCGCCCACCACCCGACCCCGGCGGTCGACCACGAGGCGCGTGAACCCCGCGGTGCGCCCCTCGGCGATCGCGCGGTCGAGGTCGTGGTGCGGGGTCTCGACCACGCGCAGGCCCGAGGCCGCGGCATCCGCCGACGACACCCCCACCGCCGCGACCTCGGGCGCGGTGAAGGTCACGCGCGGCACGTCGTCCAGCCGTGCTCGCCGTGACAGTCCGAGCACGGCGTTGGTGGCGGCGATGCTGCCGAACATCCCGGCCGTGTGGGTGAAGCGCGGCAGCGGCGTGGCGTCGCCCGCGGCGCGGATGCGCGGGTTGCTCGTTGCCAGGGTGCGGTCCACCGCGATGGCGCCGGAGTCGTCGAGCGCGACGCCCGCGGCATCCAGTCCGAGTCCCGTCGTGTCGACCCGCCGGCCGAGCGCGGCCAGGACGCGTTCGGCCACCACCGTCGAGCCGTCGCTGAGGCGAGTGGTCGTGCGCCCGTCCGCCCGCGTGGCCTCGTCGAGCGTCGTGCCCAGGCGCACGTCGACGCCGTCGGCCCGCAGGGCGGCGAGCACGAGGGCGCTGGCGTCGGGATCCTCTTTGGGCAGCACCCGGTCGCCGCGGTGGACGAGCGTGACGCGACTGCCCAGACGCGCGAACGCCTGCGCCAGCTCGCAGCCGATCGCGCCACCGCCCAGGACGAGCAGGCTCTCGGGCAGGGTCTCGAGGTCCCACACCGTCTCGTTCGTGAGCACATCGACGCCGTCGGGGACGACCGGCGAACTCCCCGTGGCGACGACGGCGTCGCGGAAGCGGATGCCGACCCCCTCGACCACCAGCGAACGGGGCCCGTCGAACCGGGCCCGTCCCCGCAGCGTGAACACGCCCGATCCGGCGAGGGTCTCGGGCGAGTCGACGGGTTCGATCTCGGCGATCGCCCTCTTCACGTGCGCCATCACGGCGGCGAAGTCGACCCGCACCTCGTCGACGTGGATGCCGAGCCGCCCGGCCCCGCGCGCGTCCTGCGCCGCGTCGGCCGCCGCGATCAGCGCCTTCGACGGCACGCACCCCGTGTACAGGCACTCCCCGCCGAAGCCTCGCGCCTCGATCAGCAGCACCCGCGCGCCCAGCACCGCCGCGGTGCGCGCCGCCACGAGACCCGCGCTCCCCGCCCCCACGACGACGAGGTCCCATACGGCGCGGCCGGCCTCGACGGGGGTGAGCGGGCGGGCGCGACGGCGCGGGGCGGTGGTCATGGTCGAAGCCTAGGGTGGGAGCGAAGGGGGTGGCGCGATGGCGGCACTGCTGCGCCGATACGGCGCCGGCGCGCGGTGGTACGACGTGCTCTCGGGCGAGCGCTGGGTGTATCGGGCGGGCCGTGAGGCCGGCATCCGTCTGCTCGATCCGCGCCCGGGCGACGTCGTGATCGACCTGGGGTGCGGCACCGGCCTCAACTTCCCCGCGCTCATCGCGGCGGTCGGTCCGACCGGCCGCGTGATCGGCGTCGACCGCAGCGCCGACATGCTCTCCGTCGCCCGCCGCCGGATCGCCACCGCCGGATGGCACGACACCGTGACGCTGGTCGAGGCGGACGCCGCGACGCTCGACCCCGCCGTCCTGCGCGCCGCCGCCGGAGGGCGAGGGGCGGATGCCGTCTTCTCGACGTATGCGCTGAGCGTGATCCCCGAGCGCGCCGAGGCGTGGCGCCGCGCGACCGCGGCGGTGCGCGCGGGCGGACGCGCGGGCGTCGTCGACATGCAGCGGCCGCGTGGGCGGTGGCGCGTGCTCGAGCCCCTGGCCCTGCTCGCGTGCGCGACCGGCGGCGCCGACATCGACGCGCACCCGTGGCGCCTGCTCGAGCGCGACGCCGCCGATCCGCCGCGCGTCGCCCGCGCCGAGCGCAAGGGCGGGCACCTGGTGGCCGTCGCCGCCGCGCTCGCGCCCTCGGTCACCGCCTGACCCCTACCCCCCGTCCCCCGCGCCCTCGCGCGCCCCACTCACCCGTCGAGTGTCCAAAACACACCGCACCACCGCGACACCGCGCGGCGTTTCCTGGACACTCGACGAGTCCGGCGGGCGACCGCGCGCTCAGCGCAGCCGGCGCGCGATCTCGGCGAGAGCTTCGGCGAACGGCTCCTCGGCGCCCTCGCGACCGCCCGACAGGTTGACGCCGACGACGCCCGGCACCGCGAGCATCTGCTGCGCCATCTCCACCGCGAGCGCGATCCCCTCCGCCCGCGGGTCGCGCGCGCGCCGCACGCGCTCCACGAAGCCCTCGGGCAGCGCCAGGGTCGTGAACGACTCCAGCAGGTCGGCCGACGCGTGGTCGACGACCACCGGCACGCAGGGGATGTACCGGATGCCGTCGCCCGCCTCGTCGACGAACCGGCGGACGGGCGCCGCCCCGCCGGCGTGATTGACGAAGCACACGTCCGCTCCCGCCCGGATCTTCTCGCGCAGCCGTGCCGCGCGTCGATCCACCGGCGGAGCCGCCGGTGAGGCGGCCACCGACACCACGTGCCCGGCGGCGCGGGCCAGGGCGGTCGCCTCCGTCGAATCGAGGTCGAACACCGGCGCGGCATCCGGCCGGTGTCCCGTGCGCGTGTGGTCGCCGGTCACGCAGTGCACACCGGCGACCCCCTCGACCGCGAGGGCCGCGAGCTCGCCCTCGATCGCCACGCGATTACGGTCGCGCATGTTCAATCCCGTCCAGACGCGCAGGCCCCGCCGCTGCAGCAGGTGCGCGCGGTAAGCCGGAGGGAACTGCACCCGCGCGTTTCCCGCGTCGCCGGCCAGGACGGCATCCACCTCTCCGGCGAGGATCGCCGCACCCCGATCGATGGATGCCACGCTCAACGCCCGCACAGGAAGATCGGCCACCACCCAGGGACGGGTGCCGAGGGCGTCGAGGGTCTGCGCGGCGGCGGCCGTGCGCGCAGCCGGGGCCACGCCGGTCGTGCGGTCGAGACCCGTCCACGGCACGGTCGGGCGGGGGAGGAACGCGCAGAGGTGCCCCGCGTCGACCTCGCACGATCCGTCGAAGCCGACACCGCCGCAGGGCCCGTACTCCATGCTCTTCGGGCAGGTGTCGATGAGGGGCAGCTCGCTCATGCCCGGCAGTGTACGAATGCGGTGTTTCGGCGGATGTTCATGACGGCAACATCGCCGAAACGCGCGGTGCCTAGGCTCGCCTCCACCCGCAGCACCCCGGAGGTCGCCATGATCACGGCCGGCACCACGTTCGGTTCCGACATCGACGACGTCGACGCACTCGTCGACGATCCCCTCGCCCTGCTCTCACGGTGGCTGCCCCCGCACGACGGCGAGCTGCGGCCCCTCGCGGCGTTGTCGACGATCGGCCGGGACGGCCTGCCGTCGCTGCGGCACGTGCTCGTGAGCGACCGGGATGCCACGGGCCTGTACTTCCACACCGATTCCGCGAGCGCGAAGGTCGCCGAGATTACGGCGAACCCGGTCGCGGCGATGGCGGTGGCGTGGCCCGAGGTGGGTCGTCAGCTGGTCGTGCGCGGGATCGTCGAGCGGGTCGCCCCGGCCGACGCCGCCGTCGCCTACCGGCAACGCTCGCGGTACCTGCAGCTGCTCGCGTGGGTGAACACGAACGACAACGCCGAGCTCCCCGTCGAGGCGCGACGGCACCTGTGGGCCGAGTTCGACGCCGCCCACCCCGCGCTCGATCCGCCCGAGCGGTGGGCCGGGTTCCGTCTGCGGCCGGTGACGGTGACGTTCTGGCGCGGCGACGCGGCGGGACAGAGCACGCGCCAGCACTACACGCTGACCGACGGTCGTTGGTCGGGCCGGATCCTGGCGGGCTGAGGCATGGACATCACCACCGTCACCTCGTTCCGCCCCGCCCGTTCGCGCGCCGACCTCGCCCTCGCCCCGGGAGAGGTGGTGATCGCGGGCGGCACGTGGCTCATGAGCGAGCCGCAGCCCGGCACGACGGGTTTCGTCGACCTGACCACCCTCGAGTGGCCCGACCTCGAGGTGACCGACGAGGGTCTGCGGATCGCCGCGACCTGCACGATCGCGCGGCTGCTCGACTGGGTCGAGGGCGAGGCGCCGTCCGCCTGGACCTCTCTCGCGCTCGCTCGTCCCGCCGCGGACGCCCTGCTGGCATCCTTCAAGATCTGGAACACCGCCACGGTGGGCGGCAACGTCTGCCAGGCCTTCGCGGCGGGCGCGATGATCGCGCTGCTCTCGACACTGGATGCCACGGCCCTGATCTGGACGCCCGACGGCGGCGAGCGCCGCGTCGCCGTCGCCAACCTCGTGATCGACGACGCCGCGACCTCGCTCGCGCCCGGAGAGGTCGTCCGCGCCCTCGATGTGCCCGCGAACGCGCTGCGCGCACGGGTCGGCCTGCAGAAGATCGCGCTCGCCGAGCTGGGCCGTTCGGGGGCCGTGGTGACGGCGCGGGTCGATCCGGACGGGTCGGCGGTGTTCGTGCTGACCGCCGCGGTGCGTCGCCCGCGCGTGCTGCGTTTCGCGCGCGTTCCTGGTGCCGGAGAGCTGCGGGATGCCATCGCCTCCGCGAGCGACTTCTACACCGACCCGCTGGGCAGCGCCGACTGGCGCCGCGGCGTGAGCGTCGTGCTCGCCGAGCGGTTGCGCCAGGGCTTCGTCCTCGATCGCCGGGAGGACGCCGCGTGAGGTTCACCGTCAACGGCTCCCCCGTCGAGGCGGAGCCGCTCCCCGGCCAGTGCGCGCGCACGCTTCTGCGGCAGACCGGCCACGTCGAGGTGAAGAAGGGCTGCGACGCGGGTGACTGCGGCGCCTGCTCGGTGCTGCTCGACGGCACGCCGACGCACTCGTGCATCGTCCCGGCGATGCGCCTCGAGGGGCGGACGATCACGACGGCCGCAGGACTCGCTCCGGACGACGACCTGCACCCGGTGCAGCAGGCCCTCGCCACGGGCTTCGGCTTCCAGTGCGGCTTCTGCACCCCGGGCATGAGCGTGACGGCGTCCACCCTGACCGCCGACGACATCGACGACCTCGACCGCCGCATGAAGGGGAACCTCTGCCGCTGCACCGGCTACCGCCCGATCCGCGAGGCGATCCGGGCCTCGGTCCTCGGTCCCGTGCGCGAGACGGGTTCCGGATGCCGCGACCAGGCCGCCGCGTCCGACGGCTGCGCGGGCGCGTGCGGCGACGCCCCGGCATCCCCGTCGATCGAGACCGTCGGCGCCTCGGTGGTGCCCGAGGCCGCGCGCCGCATCGTGCAGGGTCGGGAACCGTTCACCCTCGACGAGCCGGTGCCCGGCGGGCCTCCCCTCGTGCTGCGGGTGGTCGTCTCACCGCACGCGCACGCCCGCATCCGGGCGATCGACACCGCGGCGGCCCTGGCCGTACCGGGCGTGGTCGCCGTGTTCACCCACGAGGACGTCCCCGAGGTGCGGTACTCGACCGGTCGACACGAGCACCGCACCGACGATCCCGATGACACGCGCATGCTCGACGACGTCGTGCGTCACATCGGCCAGCGCGTCGCCGCCGTGGTGGCGGAGTCGGCCGAGGCCGCCGACGCCGGGTGCCGCGCCGTGCGGGTCGACTACGAGGTGCTGCCAGCGGTGTTCGATCCCGAAGAGGCCCGCGGGCCCGGCGCTCCGCTCCTGCACCCCGATCGCACCGCCGAAGAACGGGTGATGGATGCCACCCGCAACGTCGTGGCGGGTTTCCACACGGGGCACGGGGGCGACATCGACGAGGCGCTGGCGGCCAGTCACGTCACCGTGTCGGGCGAGTGGCGTTCGTCCCGTGTGACGCATGCGGCACTCGAGACGCACGCGGCGGTCGGCTGGCTCGACGACGACGGGCGGCTCGTGATCCGCTCCTCGACGCAGGTGCCCTTCCTCACCCGCGACGAGATCGCGCACGTCTTCGGCCTCGAGCGCGATCGCGTGCGCGTGCTCGCCGCGCGGGTCGGCGGCGGCTTCGGCGGCAAGCAGGAGCTGTTCACCGAGGACCTCACCGCCCTCGCGGTGCTGAGGCTGGGGCGACCGGTCGCGTACGAGTTCTCGCGCACCGACCAGTTCGTCCGCGCCTCGCTCCGGCATCCCATGCGCGTGCGCGCGACCCTGGGGGCGGATGCCGACGGCCGATTGACCGCGATGAAGCTCGACGTGCTGAGCGACACCGGCGCCTACGGCAACCACGCGATCGGCGTGCTGTTCCACTCGTGCGCCGAGTCGACGACGCTGTACCGCGTCCCGACGAAGTGGATCGACGCCGAGGCGGTCTACACGAACAACCCGCCGTCGGGAGCGTTCCGCGGATACGGGCTCGGGCAGGTGGTGTTCGCGGTCGAGTCCGCGATGGACGCGCTCGCGCAGGAGCTCGATCTCGATCCCTTCGACCTGCGTCGCCTCAACGCGGTGCGCGAGGGCGACTCCCTGCACCCCGACGACGACGAGAAGTACGAAGAAGACCTGATCTGGGGCAGCTACGGCCTCGATCAGTGCCTCGACCTCGCGCAGGACGCCCTGCGCCGCGGAAACGGGGTCGATGCCCCCGCGGGCTGGCTGGTCGGCGAGGGCATGGCGACCGCGATGATCGCGACGATGGCTCCCCGCGGGCACATCGCCCACACCACCGCCACCCTGCGCTCGGACGGCACCTTCTTGCTGCGGGTGGGCACGGCCGAGTTCGGCAACGGCACGTCGACGGTGCACCGTCAGATCGCGGCGACGGTGCTGGATGCCCCTCCCGACCGTCTCGAGCTGTGGGCCGCCGACACCGACGCGGTCCGCCACGACACGGGTGCCTTCGCGTCGGCGGGCACGGTCGTGGCCGGCAAGGCGCTGCACGCCGCCTGTGTCGCGCTGCGGCGACGCATGACCGAGATCGCCGCCGACCTCTCGGGAGGGGATGCCACGACCGCCGAGATGTCGGCATCCGGTGTCCTTGTCGGCGACGAGGTCGTCTCGTGGGACCGCATCGTGGCGGCGGCCCCCGCCTCGCTGCTCGACGAAAACGGCCTGACGGCCGACGGAGCGGAGTTCGGCGACCTGCGCTCGCTCGCCTTCAACGTCCACGCGGTGCGGGTGGCGGTGGATGCCGAGACGGGAACGGTGCGGGTGCTGCAGTCGGTGCAGAGCGCAGACGCGGGCGTGGTGATCAACCCCGCGCAGTGTCGCGGCCAGATCGAGGGCGGAGCCGCTCAGGCGCTCGGCGGAGCGCTGTACGAAGAGGTGCTGCTCGAGGACGGCGTGGTGAAGAACCCGGTGTTCCGCACCTACCGGGTGCCGCAGTTCGCCGACGTGCCCGACACCGAGGTGCTCTTCGCCCGGACCGACGACACCCTGGGCCCGTTCGGAGCCAAGTCGATGAGCGAATCGCCGTACAACCCCGTGGGCGCGGCGATCGGCAATGCGGTGTCGCGCGCCCTGGGACGGCGCGGCTACGAGCTGCCGTTCTCGCGTGACCGGGTGTGGCGTCTCGCCGCCGAGCGGGAGCAGCCCTAGGCGCGGTTCATCGCCGCGGCGCGACGGGCGGCATCTCGACCTCGCCCGGCACCCGACCGCTTTCGCGACGCACCCGGGCCAGGGAACGGGCCGAGGCGAACCCGGAGCGGGCCACCACCTCGTCCCGGGCGAAGCCCGCGGCGAGGAGCGCATCGGCCACCTCCCAACGACGTCGCCGCACGGCATCCCGGGGTGAGCACCCGTGTCGCGCGAAGACGCGAGCCAGGTACTGCCGCGAGACCCCCAGGCTCGTCGCCAGGTGCTGCACGGAGAAATCCGCGCGGACGGCCTCGTCTCGAATGACCGCCATCGCGGCCGCGAACAGCTCGTGCGAACCACCGGACGACGCACCGGACTCGTCGCGCGCGCGGGCGGCGATCAGCGCGACGCACAGTTTCTCGATCCCCGCGCCCAGCTGTTCCCGGGCGGACGGGGGTACGCGCGCGACATCGCCCAGGATCGCCTCCGTCGCGGCGGCCAGGGCACTCCAGGACGGCCCGTCGTCGGCCGTGGGCAGGCGGGTCGCCCCGTCGATCGGCAGATGGGGGGCGGTGATCTCGATCCGGGCGGAGGCGACGACGCTCGTCGCGACGCGAAGGGTGGACGCGGGGTGGACCAGCGCGTCCCCGGCCCGGGTCGTCTCGGTGCGCTCGTCGTCCGCCCACCCCCAGTCCGTGACTCCTTCGGTCTGCAGCACCACCGTCGACCATCGGTCCCCCTCGGGACTCGACGAGGGCGACAGCGCCAGCGGCGTGTGCCGCACCCGTCGCAGCGTCACGGAGGGCAGCTCGATCTCGTCGAAGAACAGCACCGGCGTCGACGCGGCGATCGGTTCGGCGACCAGACCCCGATCGGCGAACCACCGCCGGAGCTCGTCGCCCTCTGCTCGTCCCATCGGTGCCCCCTTTCGGACCCACCCTGGTCGAGACCGCGGCGCCGGCCGGACCGGCGTGACCGTCGGGGGACCGGGTGGTCGACCGCGAGGTCCGCGCGCCGACGACTCGACGGCGGCGGAGCGCGCGGTCGACCGTTTCGCCCGCGTGCTCGGCTCGCCCGCACATCGCTCTCACCCGTGCGGGAACCGCGGCTCCGGCGCGATCCGGATCAGAGGGCGACGGCCGTGCCGCCGACGACGATCCCCCCGGTTGCGGGCACCGCGACGGCGAGCACGCTCGGGCGTCCGACGTGCCGCCCCTGGAGCACGGTGAACGAGAAGGGGGTCGGCATCCCGAGCCGATCCCGCAGGTACGCCCCGAGGGAGGCGGCCGCGGAGCCGGTCGCCGGGTCTTCGGTGATATCGCCGACCGGGAAGAGGTTGCGCGCCTCGACCACCGCCCCGTCGGCCACCTCGCCCCCGACGTGCACCACGGTGACCGTGCCCTTCCACCCCTGCTCGTCCATCAGAGCTCGCACGAGCGCGGGATCGAAGGAGAAGCCGTCGAACCGCTCGCGCGAGGCCACCGCGACCACCGGATGCAGGTTGCCCGCGAACGACTGGGCGAGCGGCATCCGCGGATCGAGGTCGGCGTGAGCCAGGCCCAGTAGGCCGAGCAGGCGGTCGGCGACCTCGGGCGCCAGGTCCGACGTGTGCGGCTCGACGCTGGTGAACCCCGCCGACACACGACCGGTCGCGTCTCGCGACGTGTCGACGGCGACCACGCCCGCGGCGGTATCGAACACGAATGCGCCCTCGCCCTCGGCCTCGGCGAGCGCCACGGCGGTGGCGATCGTCGCGTGACCGCAGAACGGAACCTCGGCGCCGGGCGAGAAGTACCGCACGGCGACCCGGCGGCCGGAGCGCTCACCCACGAACGCCGACTCCGGATGCCCCAGCTCTGCCGCGATGCGCTGCATGTCCGCCTCGGTGAGGGCGGTGGCATCCAGGACGACCCCGGCCGGGTTGCCCCCGCCGGACTGGGCCGCGAACGCCGAGAACTGCAGGATGTCGGGGTGAACGGTCATGCGGCCATTCTCGCGCGGGCGACGCGCGAGGTCGTCAGCGGGGCTCGGCCGCCAGGTGCAGCACCGACTCCGCGAGGGCGCGGATGCCGGCCGCGACGTCGGCTCCCCTCACCGACTCGGCGGGGTGATGGCTGATCCCCTCGGCATTGCGCAGGAAGAGCATGCCGACCCCGGTGATCGCCCCGATCGCCATCGCGTCGTGGCCGGCCCGACTGAACAAGGTCGGGGCCTCGGCGCCGATCCCGGCGCGCACGACGTCCTGCAGCAGGGGCTCACAGAAGACGGCGGGGGCGCTGTGGACCTCGCGGGAGCGCCACCGCAGTCCGCGGCGGCCCATGATGGCATCCAGCTCCGCCGCGATCGCGGTCCAGGTGTGATCGCGGGTGTCGTCGAACTCCCCCCGCAGGTCGAGCGAGAAGTGCGCCTCGCCCGGCACGACGTTCACCGCACCGGGGAACGCCTCGAGCTGCCCCACCGTGCCGATGACGTGGTGCTCGCCGCGGCAGATCCGCTCCACCGCCAGCGCCGCCTCGCTCGCGCCCAGCAGCGCGTCGCGGCGCATGTCGTACGGGGTTCCGCCCGCGTGACGGGCCTCGCCCTCGACGATCAGCTGGAAGCGCCGCGCCGACGCGATCGACGACACCGCGGCGAGCGCCTGGTCGGCGCGATCGAGTTCGGGGCCCTGCTCGATGTGCGCCTCGAGATAGGCGACGAGCTCGTCGGGGCGGCGCGCGGCCTCGCCCACGCGAGCGGGGTCGAGTCCGAACTCGCGGAAGGCCTGGCGCAGCGTGGAGCCGTCGG
This sequence comes from Microbacterium testaceum, assembly GCF_003075375.1. GTDB lineage: Bacteria > Actinomycetota > Actinomycetes > Actinomycetales > Microbacteriaceae > Microbacterium > Microbacterium testaceum_E. The sequence continues at coordinate 32,741 of NZ_QDFT01000024.1, forward strand.
CATCCGTCAGATCCCACCAGGACTCGTCCCACTGACCGGCCACGGCCGACGAGCCCAGCAGCGCCTTGCCGAAACGCGTGCCCTCTTCGTCGCTGAATGCGATCACCTCGAGGGCGAACGGGAAGGGACTCGCCACGGCGCCGTCGGCGTCGACGTGACGCACGAGCCGGACCACCTCGAGCGCCATGAGCACGCCGACGATCCCGTCGTACCGACCCGCATCGGGGACCGTGTCGAGGTGCGAACCCATCAGCAGGGCGGGCGCGTCGGGGACGCCGGCGGGCGCCAGGCGGCCCACCTGGTTACCCGCCGCGTCCTGCCGCGTCGTCATGCCCAGCTCGCGCATCCACTCCGCGGCCAGACGGTTGACCCGCGCGTGCTCGGGCGAGAGGTACACGCGCTCGATCCCGCCCGTCATCGACGTGACGCGGGCGAGTTCCTCGCACCGACCCATCACGCGTCGCGCCGCCGACGCGATGCGCTCCGGAGACGCCTGCAATCGGGTCTCGAGCGTCATCGCTCCGCCGCCGCGTAAACCCCCTGCGCCGCCTCGACGCCCCCGCCGGCCGGCACCGCAGCGCCGTGGCGCCGCAGCACCGCCTCCAGAGCGGCGAGCGTCGTGAGCACCGCGTCGGTGCGGGCGTTGTAGCCCATCGTGCCGATGCGCCACACCCGGCCGTGCAGCGGACCGAACGACGTACCGATCTCGATCCCGAAGTCGCTCAACAGCTCGGACCGGACCGCGTCGCCGACGACCCCGTCCGGGATCTCGACGGCGACGACGTTGGTCATCTTGTGCGCGACGTCGCCGAACACCGTCAGGCCCAGACCCTCGACACCCGCGAGCATCGCATCGCCGTGCAGGCGGTGGCGGTGGATGGTGGCATCCCGCCCCTCGAGAAGCAGCACGCGGGCGCACTCCCGCGCCCCGTAGAGCATGGTCGTCGCCTCGGTGTGGTGGTTCAGGCGGCGCGGTCCCCAGTAATCGAGGATCATCGCGAGGTCGAAGTAGTTGGAGCGGATGAAGTCGGATGCCGAGGCATCGCCCTCTTCGCGGATCCCCGCCTCGACGCGGGCGCGCGAACGCACCACCTCGACCGCCCGGTCCGACAGGCTGATCGGTGCCGACCCCGACGGGCCCCCGAGGCACTTCTGCAGGCCGGCGGTCGCGGCATCCAGGCCCCACGCGTCCATCTCGAAGGGGTTCCCGCCCAACGACGCCGTCGCGTCGGTGTAGAAGAGGGCGCCGTGCGCGCGGCAGATCTCGCCGATCTCGTCGAGCGGCTGCAGCATCGTCGTCGAGGTGTCGCCCTGGACGCAGGCCACCAGGTGCGGCTTCACCCGCTCGATCGCCTCGCGGATCATCGACACCGGGAAGACCTCGCCCCAGGGCACCTCGATCGTGTGCACCTCGGCGAGCGCACGCTCGGCGATCTCGGCGAGCAGGTGCCCGAAGCGGCCGAAGACCGGCACGAGCACGCGGTCGCCGGGACGGATGAGCGACACCATCGCCGCCTCGATGCCCGCGCGGCTCGTGCCGTCGATGAGCAGCGTCGCCTCGTTGGCGGTGCCCCAGACCTCGCGGTACAGGGCCTGCGTCTCGGTCATCGTCGCCGTCATGAACGGGTCGTACTGGCCGACCAGCGGCGCCCCCATCGCGCGGAGCACGCTCGGGTACGCCGAGATGGGCCCGGGGCCCATGAGCAGACGGGCGGGCGGGTCGATCGGGCCGGGGAGGTGGGACATCAGGACTCCGTGGTGCGAGGGCGGGGCGGGCGGGCGGGGCGGGCGACGAGTGCCTCGAGGCGGCGGGCGAGGCGGACCAGCGCGATGTCGGTGCCCGCGCGGGACACCAGGCACACGCCCACGGGCGCGGCGCCGACGGTCAGCAGGGGCACCGAGACCGCGGGCAGCCCCGCCGCCGCGGCAGGGGCGGTCATGCGCAGGGTCGCGGAGCGGACGGCATCCACATCGGCGGTCCGAAGCGGTGCGGGACCGGGAACCGTCGGAAAGATCAGCACCGCGTCGTGGACGAGATCGGCGAGGTGCGCGGCGATCGGCTCGAGGTCGCGGCGGGCGGCGGCCTCGTCGGCGGCGGTGATGCGCGACGCGGCGGCGAAGCGCTCCGCGACCGCGGCACCCACGGCCCCGGGGTGCGCACGCAGCCACTCACCGTCGTTGCGCCAGGCCTCGGCACCCTGGACCGTCCGGAACGCGGTGAACGTGGCATCCACGTCGACCGCATCGACGGCGCGCAGGGACGGAGGATCCTCGGATGCCGCGAGCGCCGCGAGCAGCCGCGAGAACACCGCGCGGGTGTCGGGATCGACGCAGTCGAGGATCTCTTCGGGCACGAGGAACCGCCACGGCAGGTCGTCGCCCGAGGCGCCGTAGACGTTCTCGGTCGAGGCGGAACCGTCGTAGCTGAGGCACCAGTCGGCCACGCGCTGCAGCGTGTCGCCGTCGCGGGTGAGCCAGCCGATCGTGTCAAACGACTGCGCGAGCGGCAGCATCCCCTGACGCGGGACGAGGTCGTGGGTCGTGCGCAGGCCCCACAGGCCCTGGTACGACGCGGGTACGCGGATGGAGCCCGCGGTGTCGGTCGCGAGACCGACGTCGGCGTGGCCGAGGGCGACGGCCGCGGCCGGTCCGCTCGAGGACCCCCCGGGCAGCGCACCGACGACCGCGCCGTTGGGCGGGGTGCCGTAGTGCACGTTGTCGCCCGCGATCGAATAGGCGAATTCGTCGGTGCGGGCGATCCCCCGCAGCGACGCCCCGGCGCGCAGCAGGTCGGCGACCGCGGGAGCGGTGACCTTCTCGGGACGCGCCTGCTCGAGGTACGTCGGATTGCCGGCGCCGATGCGGAATCCCGCGATCGCGAAGAGGTCCTTCACCGCGACGGTGAGTCCGGCGAGCGGCCCCTCCCACGCGCCCTGCAGGAACGGGTCGCCGACGCTGCGCCAGATCGACCGGTCGAACGCCGGCGTGCGCGGGGTGACGTGCGCTGCGGTGATGACCCACCGGCCGTCGACGTGCTCCCACACCTGCGTCTGCAGACCGCGGCCTCCGCCGGTGAAGCGCGAGACCGACACGAGCAGCGCGACGTCGCCGTCGATGCTCGCGGCGTCGTCGTCGGCGTCCGGACGGGGGCCGCGGGCCAGCGGACGGTAGTGGACGTCGGCGATCTCGCGCGGGGGGACGCCGCCGCGCAACGACCGGAATCCGCTGATCGCGTCGTGTCCGACGAGCAGGCCGCCGGGATCCCCGCGCAGGGTTCCGGGTCCGGGCGCGAAGAACGCGTCGAGCGCGTCGAGGTCGTTCGCGACGATCGCCCGCTCGTACGCCTCGAAGGCCTCCCACAGGTCGGCGGGGATCGTGGCATCCGTCACTGTCGTCCCTCTCTCGGCGCGTCGTCGGACGTCGAGTGTCCACGACACGCGGATGCGCGCGCGACCCGTCCGCGTGTCGTGGACACTGAACCATCGTCCGCAGCGCGACGCGGAAGGATGCCGGGGGCCTCGGCGCGGGCGAGGGCGGCGGCGAGCGCGGGGCTCACGCGGCACCTCCGTCGGTGTCCCGCGGCGCCGGCTCCACCGCCGGAACGGCCGCGAAGTCGGCCTCGCGGATGCGCGCGTGCACGCCCGAGACGATGTCGACGACCTGCGAGATGTCGAAGTCGGTCGCCGCGCTCAGGTAGGCGTAGGCGAGGTGCTCGTCCATCCCCCACCGCCCGTTCATCAGCGCGAGCGCGGCGCGCACGCACGCGCGCATCGCGGCGTCGAGATCGGGGTCCATACCGGTGGGCACGAGGAACTCGGGGGTGCGCACGAGCGGGCCGGTGACGTCTCCGAACGCGGCGCGTGCGGCATCCGCGGGAATCACCTCGAAGCGCAGCGTCGCCCGGAGCGAGGCCTCGAGCGCCGTGAGCGCCACCTCGCCATCGCCCTGGGCGAAGTGCGGATCGCCGACGTAGGCCATCGCCCCCTCGACCTGCACCGGCAGGAACAGGGTCGTCCCCTCGACGAGCAGGTTGATGTCGATGTTGCCGCCGTGGGTTCCGGGCGGGACGGAGTGCGGGCGCTCGTCGCCGGCGACGGCGACGCCCATCGTGCCGAGGAACGGCGCGAGCGGAAAAGCGACGACCGGGGCTCCGCCCTCGACCACGGGCAGCGTGCCGAAGAGCGCACCCGCGCGCTCCTCGACCGCCGCGAAGACGCTGACGTTGTGCGGGGTGCGGGGCAGCTCTCCCGGCAGCGCCCCCTTGCCGTGACGGTTCGAGATGACCCCGTAGGGCACGCGCGGAGCGAGGGTGTCGACGGTGATCTTGAGCAGGTCGCCGGGGCGCGCGCCCGCCACGCGGACGGGTCCGACGACGACGTGCGGTCCGTCGGCGAAGGGATCCCGCGAGACGGATGCCGCGATCTCGACCGCGTCGTCGAGCACCTGGTCGGCGGGCACGCCGTGCGCGCCGAAGAACGCGCGGGGGTCCTTGCCCTGGTCGTCGAGCACGCCCTCGTGGCTGACCGTGTCGAACGTCACGCTCTCGCCCGACGCGATCTCGAGGACCGCCGCGTCGCCCGCGCACGGAAGGCGCCCCCACAGCACGGTCGCCGGGGTGGCGGGGAGGTAGTGGTCGCCGGGGATGGGGCCGGTGTGCGGCTGGAGGATCGGGAAGGGGGAACGGGCGCTGGGGGTCCCGGTCCCGTCGACGGGCTCGGTGACCTCGGCGGCGGTCATGCGGGCACCGCCGTGGGGGCGGGGAGGATCTCGCGACCCTCGCGCTCGGTCACGGGCGCACCGCGACGATAGGCGGACACCCCGCGCAACCAGGTCTCGCGGACGACGCCGAGGAGCGTCTCGCCGTGCCACGGCGACACCGGATTGCGGTACTCGAGGCGGGCGGCATCCACGACGAAAGGCTCATCGGGGGCGAAGGCGACGAGGTGCGCCGGGGCGCCGGGCGCGATCACGCCCAGTCCGGCGAGTCCCGCGATGCGGGCGGGTCCGGTCGTCAGCAGCGGCAGCAGCGACTCGAAGGCGAGGCCCCGCTCGCGGGCCGTCGTGTGCACGGCCGACAGTCCCGTCTGCAGGCCCGAGATGCCGCCCCACGCGAGACCGAAGTCGGGGTGGCCCTTGAGCTCCACGGTCGCGGGCGAGTGGTCGCTGACGATCGCGTCGATCGTGCCGTCGATCACCCCGGCCCACAGCTGATCGCGGTTGTCGCCGCCGCGGATGGGCGGGCAGCACTTGAACGCGCCGGCGCCGTCGGGCACCGCCTCGGCGTCGAGCGTGAGGTAGTGCGGGCAGGTCTCGACCGTGAGCCGGACGCCCTCGGCCTTCGCCGCGCGGACGGCGGCGAGCGCCCCTCCGTCGGACACGTGCACGATGTGCGCGCGCGCTCCGGTGCGTCGCGCGGCGGCGATGACGCGTTCGATCGCGGCGCGCTCGCTCATCGGCGGCCGGCTGCGCTCGAAGTCGCGGTAGTGCGGACCCAGTGCGCCGTCGGCGTGCAGGTGCGCGGGGTCTTCGGCGTGCACGATCAGCAGCCCGTCGAACACGGCCAGCTCGGCGAGGCAGCGCTCGAGCTGGTCGGCGTCGAGGTGGCCGAACTCGTCGATCCCGCTCGGCGAGAGGAAGCACTTGAAGCCCACGACGCCCGCGTCGGCCAGGGCGCGCAGCGAGCCGAGGTTCTCGGGCACGGCTCCTCCCCAGTAGGCCACGTCGACGGCGAGCTTTCCGCGGGCGGCGGCGCGCTTGGCATCCAGCGCCTCCACCGAGGTGGTCACGGGGAGGCTGTTCAGCGGCATGTCGACGACCGTCGTGACGCCGCCCGCGGCCGCCGCGGCGGTACCCGTGGCGAAGCCCTCCCACTCGGTGCGCCCGGGCTCGTCGAGGTGCACGTGCGAGTCGACCAGCCCCGGCAGCAGCACGGCGTCGGAGGGCAGGACGGTGTCGGCCGAGGCGTCGAAGGCGTCGATCCGGGCGATGACGCCGTCGTCGATCACGACGGTGGCGGGGGCGAACGCGCCGTCGAGGTAGACGCGTCGGGCGGCGATCCGGGTGGTCATGCCGCTCACGTTAGGCACCCCGCGTTTCACGAATGTAACCGTCATCAACATTCACGCGAACACCTCGACGGGCCGGCGCACGGGCGGGCTCGCGTACTCGTCGCGCTTGCTCGTACCGAGGCCCATGCGGACCATGCCGGATGCCATCCCCACGGCCGCGGCCACCCCGTCGACCACCGGGACCCCGACACGCACCGTCAGCTCGGCGCACAGGTCGGCCATGCCCGCGCACCCGAGCACGATGACGTCGGCCCCGCCCGCGGCGGCCTCGGCACTCAGCGCCGCGATGGTGGCGACGGCGGAGGACGCGGTGTCTTCGAGGTCGAGGACGGGGATGCCGGTCGCCGCGAGCGAGACGCACGCCCGCTCCATGCCGTAGCGCGAGACCAGGTCGCGGGCACGGCCCAGGGTGCGGCTGAGGGTCGTGACGACGCCGAAGTGCCGCCCCGACACCGCGGCCAGGTGCATCGCGGCCTCGGCGATGCCGATCACCGGAGCGTCGACCAGCTCGCGCGCCGCGTCGAGCCCCGGGTCGCCGAAGCAGGCGACGACGTACGCGTCGGCCGGAGACGGGCCGTCGCGATCGGCGGCGACGAGCTCGACCACGGCCGCGGCGGCGGCGATCTCGTCGACGTGGCTCTCGATCGCCGCGGCGCCGACCTCGGGGCAGACCGCGTCGATCTCGACGCCGGGCCCCGCCACCCCCCGGGCGGCGTCCGCGATCTTCGCGGTCATCGCCCGGGAGGTGTTGGGGTTGATGAGCAGGATCCTCACGCGGTGGCATCCGTCCGCGTCGTTCCGACCGCCTGCACGGGCACCTCGGCCGAGATGGCCGGGGGCTCCGAGGCCGTCGTCGCGGCCGCGCCGTCGACCGTGCCGTCCGAGATGCCCTCGGTCTCGCCCTCGAAGGTCGGAATGCGCGGGTCGAGCCGCTCGAAGAACAGGAAGAGTCCCAGACCCAGCGCGCAGCCGATGAACCAGCTGTAGTCGCTCACGGCAGACACGTCGAACAGACCCAGGTCGGCGAACAGCTTCGGGAAGATCGCCACGGCGACCGTGGGGACGCCCGCGGCGATGACGGCCTTGACCGCGTTCGGGTTGAAGCCGTTGCGATACCAGTAGGGGCCCGCGGCATCCATCGTGAACATCGCATCGACGTTCACGCGCTGGCGAGCGGCGAAGTAGTAACCCGCGATCAGGATGCCGAAGAGCGGGCCGATCAGCGCACCCAGCACGCCGAGCGAGTAGTGGATGGCGTCGCTGTTGGAGTACCAGTTCCAGGGCATGAGGAACGTCGAGCCGACGGCGGCGATCATGCCGCCCGCGCGCCACGAGATCTTCTTGGGCGCGACGTTCGAGAAGTCGAACGCGGGCGAGATGAAGTTGGCGACGATGTTGATGCCGACCGTGGCGGTGACGAAGGTGAGTCCGCCCAGCAGGATCGCGAACGGGGTGTCGATGCGCTCGACGGTGGCGATCGGGTCGGTCAGCAGTTCGCCGAACACCGGGACCGTCGCGGATGCCGTGATGACGGTGAGCAGCGAGAAGAACAGGAAGTTGATGGGCAGGCCCCAGAAGTTGCCCTTCTTGACCGCCGCGAAGCTCTTGCCGTAGCGGGCGAAATCGCCGAAGTTCAGCATCGGGCCCGAGAAGTACGCCACCACCAGCGCGATGGCCGCGAACATCACGGGGATCGACGCCCAGAAGTCGAGCTGCGTGGTCGACAGGGTGAACGAGATGTTCTCGATGCCCGCCTGCGAGACGAGGTACACCGCGAGCACGATCATCACGAGGTAGACCGCGGGGCCCGCCCAGTCGATGAAGCGGCGGATGACCTCCATGCCGTTCCAGAACAGCAGGAACTGCGCGGTCCACAGGATCGCGTACGAGATCCACCCGAGGGCCGACAGCCCCGCGAACGACACGTCGAGCAGGGCGGCGGAACCGGGCACGAACTTGAGGAACACGATGTTCAGCGATTCGGCCGCGAGGAAGGTCTGCACGCCGTACCAGGCGATCGCGATGAGGCCGCGGATGATCGCGGGGATGTTCGCGCCCCGGATGCCGAAGACCACGCGGTTGATGACCGGGTAGGGCACGCCCGTCTTCTGGCTGGGCTTGGCGACGAGGTTGGCGAAGACCTGCACGATGACGATGCCCGCGATCAAAGCCACGAGCACCTGCCAGGACTGCAGGCCGAGGGCGAACAGCGAGCCGGCGGTGACGTAGCCGCCGACGGAGTGCACGTCGCTCATCCAGAACGCGAAGATGTTGTAGCTCGACCACTTCTGCTTGCGCAGCGGAGCGAGGTCCTCATTCGCCAGACGCTCGTCGTAGTGGGGCTTCATGTTGCCGCCCCCGTGGGGGTGGCCGGCGGCCTCCACGAGGTCGTGGGGGCCGGTGAGGGGTGTGGAAGTCATGTCATTCCTCTCAGGACGATGGATGCCACGACGTGGAGTCCGCGGCCGGAGTGGAGCTCTGATGTGAAGTTATGGGTTCACACGACCCCGGCGATTTCGCCCATGTAACGAGTGTGTGAAGTCGCACCTTCACGCCCTCGCGCTCCTTAGACTCGGGACATGTCGCAGTCGCCCGTCGCCGAAGCCGCCGCCGCCGTCGAGCCCGACGCGGGTGCGGACACCGGGGTCGGCACGCGCATCCGCGAGCTGCGGCAGGCGCAGAACATGTCCGCCCGGGCGCTCGCGAAAGCCCTCGGCATCTCGCCCAGCGCCGTGTCGCAGATCGAGCGCGGGGTGATGCAGCCGAGCGTCTCGCGGCTCATCGCCATCACCGACGCGCTCGGCGTCCCCCTGGTCGCGGCCTTCGACCCGGCATCCGATCGCCCCGTCGAACCCGCGGGACCGTCCGGATTCACCCTGCAGCGCGCCGGGCAGTCGCCCGACATCGTGCTCGACAGCGGGGTGTCGTTCCGACGCCTCACGCCCGGGACCTCGCCCGGCGTCGACTACTTCGAATCGGTCTACCCTCCCGGAGCCTCGGCGCACGGCGCCGACGAGCTGTTCCACCACGAGGGCTACGAGGTCGGCACCCTGGTCGCGGGTGAACTGACCATCGACTTCGAGGCGGAGAGGGTGATCCTGCGGGCGGGGGATGCCATCAGCTACCCCTGCTCGGTCCCCCACCGTCTGCACAACACCGGCACGGTCGACGCGGTCGCGCACTGGCTGATCGTGCACGCCTGACGCCGCGGGCGGAGCCGGTCACGAGAACAGGCCGCAGCGCCGGCAACAGGAGAACGACGGGCGCATCGGCCTGTCCTCGTGGCATCCCCTGTTCTCGTGACGCCGCACCCGCGCGGCCGCGGATGTTCGCCACAGCAACATCGCCGACACATCAGGCCACGGGGGCGTAACGCGCGCCGCCTAGCCTGGCGGGCATGCTCCTCACCGACTTCCACGCCGCCGACGACGCCGAAGCGGTCGCCACGGTGCGCGTCTGGGCCGACGTCCCGGGGTGGGTGGACGCCCTCGTCGCCGGCCGGCCCTACGCGAGCGTCGACGCCCTCGCCGCCTACGCCGGCGACCTCGCCTCGGCCTGGTCGCCCGCCGACCTCGAGGCCGCGCTGCACGCCCACCCCCGGATCGGCGCCATGGTGTCGGGCGACGGCGCCGAGGCCGCGGCATCCCGGCGCGAACAGGGTTCCATGGCATCCGCCGCCGACGACGACATCGCCGCGATCGCCGCGGGCAACGCCGCCTACGAGCAGCGGTTCGGCCGGGTCTTCCTCATCCGCGCGGCGGGCCGCACCCCCGGCGAGATGCGCGCCGAGCTCGAGCGCCGCCTCGCCAACGACCCGGACGCCGAGACCATCGAGGCCACGCGGCAGCTCGCCGAGATCGCGCTGCTGCGCCTGCGCACCACCTTCGCCGACGCGACCCCCGCCGAACCGGAGGCGGCGGAATGACCCGCCGCACCCCCCCCACGCCCCGGAGCACCCCGCATGACGCACGTCACCACCCACATCCTGGATGCCACCACCGGCAGCCCCGCGACCGGCGTCACGGTGACGCTGAGCCACCTCGACGGCGCCACCATCGACGCGGCCACCACCGACGCGGACGGCCGCCTCGCCCTGGGCCCCGACGTGCTCGCCGACGGGGACTACGCCCTCACCTTCGGCACCGGCGCCTACTTCCGCGGCCGCGGGGTCGCGTCCTTCCACCCCGTCGTGACGGTGGCGTTCACCGCGTCGGGCGAGGCCCACCTGCACGTGCCGCTGCTGCTGAGCCCGTTCGCCTACTCCACCTACCGCGGCAGCTGAGGAGAACCATGAAGGTCATCGTCATCGGCGCGGGCGTCGGGGGCACCTCCGCCGCCCTCGCCCTGCAGAAGCTCGGTCACGACGTCGTCGTCTACGACCGCATGCGCGAGAACCGCCCCGTCGGCGCGGCCCTGTCGCTGTGGTCGAACGGGGTCAAGGTGCTCAACTGGCTCGGCCTCGGCCCGCAGGTCGCCGCCCTGGGCGGCCGCATGGACGACATGGCCTACTACGACGGCCATACGGGCGACGAGCTCTGCCGCTTCAGCCTCGCCCCCGTCACCGCGCAGACGGGCCAGCGGCCCTACCCCGTCGCCCGCGCCGATCTGCAGGCGCTGATGATGGATGCCGTCGGCCCCGCCCACATCCGACTCGGCATGCAGCTGACCGGTGTCGCCGAGCACGACGGCGTCGTGACCGCCACCTTCGCCGACGGCACCACCGACACGGCCGACCTGCTGATCGGCGCCGACGGGGCGCGATCGATCGTGCGGGACTACGTCACCGAGCCCACCGGCATCCGTCCCGAACGCTCCTACTCGGGCTACGTGAACTACAACGGCCTGGTCGCCGCCGACGAGCGCATCGGACCGCTCGAGCAGTGGACGACGTACGTCGGCGACGGAAAACGCTGCGCCGTGATGCCCGTGGCGGGCGACCGGTTCTACTTCTTCGTCGACGTGCCCGGTCCGTCCGGTGTCGTCGAGGACCGCATGGCGGCGCTCGAGCACGCGTTCGGCTCGTGGGGCGCCCCGGGCGTGCGCGCGCTGCTCGACGGCATCGACCCCGACGAATCGCTCAACCGCGTCGAGATCTGGGACATCGACCCCTTCGACACGTGGGTGCGCGGGCGCGTCGCCATCCTGGGGGATGCCGCGCACAACACCGCCCCCGACATCGGCCAGGGGGCCTGTTCGGCGCTGGAGGACAGCTTCGCGCTCGGCATCGTGTTCGCCACCGCGACGCTGGGCGTCGAGGACTCGCTGCGGCGCTACGAGCGCATCCGCACCGAACGGGCGGGCGACCTGGTGCTGCGCGCGCGCAAGCGGGCGTTCGAGACCCATGCGTTCGACGTCGCCGCAACCCAGGCCTGGTACGACGGACTGCGCCGCGAGGACGGGACGGGCGTCATCCGGGGCATCGTCGGCAACATCGAGGGAAGTCCCGTCGAGCTCGGCGCGAGCGTGCTCGGCTGAGACGCGCTCGGCTGCGGCGCGCGCGTGCGCGGCTGCGGCGCGGGGTTAGACGTGGAAGACCGCGTGCACGTCGCCGAGGGCCTCGCGGCCGCCCAGCCCGTCGATCTCGAGCAGCGTGGCGATCCCGACGACCTCGCTCCCCACGGCCTGCAGCAGGTCGCGGCCCGCGCCCAGGGTGCCGCCCGTGGCGAGGACGTCGTCGAGCAGCAGCACGCGCGCGCCCGCGGCGTTGTCGTCGTGCATCTCGATCCGCGCCGAGCCGTACTCGAGGTCGTACGACATCGTGGCGGCGGGGCGGGGCAGCTTGCCCGCCTTGCGGATCGGCATGAGTCCGACGTTCGCGGCGATCGCCGCCGCGCCGGCGAGCAGGAACCCGCGCGCTTCGACACCCGCGACGGCGTCGAAGCGACCGGCGAAGGGTTCGATGAGGGCGTCGACGACGGTGCGCAGGGCCGCGGCATCCGTCAGAAGGGGCGTGATGTCGCGGAACACGATCCCGGGCTGGGGGTAGTCGGGGATGCTCGTGATGAGCGATTCAGCGCGGGCGAGGGCGGTGGCGTCGGGCACCCGTCCAGCCTAATCGCGGCGCCCCCGGGCGTCCCGTCGCGGCGACGGCGCGACCGCCCGACGCCGCTCCATGGTCGAGTGTCCACCACACGCCGCGAGCCGGCGGACGAACACGGCGTGCCCTGGACACTCGACATCGCGAACGAGCGGTGGAGGCCGCGAAGGCACACTCGACGTGTCTATCGAACGTGCAAGCGCTTGCAGTAGCCTGGGCGCATGACTTTCACGCAGGAAGACGCGCGCGCCGAACTGGCCTCGGCACCGGGCTCGGAGTGGTGGCGCACCGCCGTCATCTACCAGATCTACCCCCGCTCGTTCGCCGACGCCTCGGGCGACGGCCTGGGCGACCTCCCCGGCGTCACGGCGCACCTCGACGACCTGCGCGAGCTGGGGGTGGATGCCATCTGGCTCAGCCCCTTCCAGACGTCGCCGCAGAAGGACGCCGGCTACGACGTCGCCGACTACCGCGACGTCGACCCGATCTTCGGCACGCTGGCCGACTTCGACGCGATGCTCGCGGGCGCGCACGAGCGCGGCATCCGCGTGATCGTCGACCTCGTCCCCAACCACTCCAGCGATCAGCACGTGTGGTTCCAGCAGGCGCTGAAAGCCGCCCCCGGCAGCCCCGAGCGTGCGCGGTACATCTTCCGCGAGGGCAAGGGCGAGAACGGCGAGCTGCCCCCCAACAACTGGGAGAGCGTCTTCGGCGGCGGCATGTGGAAGCGCGTGACCGAGGCCGACGGCACGCCCGGCCAGTGGTACCTGCACATCTTCGACGAGACCCAGCCCGACTTCGACTGGACCAACGAAGAGGTGCGCGCCGAGTTCCGCGACGTGCTGCGCTTCTGGCTCGACCGCGGGGTCGACGGCTTCCGCGTCGACGTCGCCCATGGCCTGATCAAGGCCGAGGGCCTGCCCGACTACACGCCCGACCCCGAGGGCGGCTCGATGGGCGGCGACGCCGACGCCGTGCCGTACTGGGGCCAGCCGGGCGTGCACGAGGTGTGGCGCGAATGGCACGAGGTGCTCGCCGAGTACGACGGCGACCGCGCGCTGTGCGCCGAGGCGTGGCTGCCGACGGTGGCCGAGACGGCCCTGTGGGTCCGCCCCGACGAGATGCACCAGGCGTTCAACTTCCACTACCTCGAGACGAAGTGGGATGCCGCAGCCCTGCGCGCCGTAATCGAGGAGTCCCTCGCCGAGTACGGCGCCGTCGGCGCCCCGAGCACATGGGTGCTGTCGAACCACGACGTCGTGCGCCACGCCTCGCGCCTGGCGCTGACGGCCGAGAACCCCCAGGGCGCCGGCATCGGACCGAAGTCGCCCGGCCAGCCCGACCCCGTCAAGGGCCTGCGCCGCGCCCGCGCCGCCACCGCGCTGATGCTCGCGCTCCCCGGCTCGTCGTACCTGTACCAGGGCGAAGAGCTCGGCCTGCCCGAGGTGATCGATCTGCCCGACGACGCCCGCCAGGATCCGACGTGGTTCCGCACGAACGGCGAGCGCTACGGTCGTGACGGATGCCGCGTGCCCCTGCCGTGGACCGCGGACTCCCCCGCCTACGGCTTCAACGACACCGGCGCCTCGTGGCTGCCGCAGCCGAGCGAGTGGGCCGACCTGGCCCACGACGTGCAGGTCGACGACCCGGCCTCGCCCCTGTCGATGTACCGCGCGTTGCTCGCCGAGCGTCGCGCCCGCGGCCTGGGCGCCGGCGCGCTGGAGTGGATCGACGGATACGGCGACGACGTCGTGGCGGCACACAACGGCTCGGTGCTCGTGATCGCCAACCTCGGCGACGCGAGCGTCGACCTGCCCGCGGGCGAGGTCCTCGTGGCGAGCGGCCCGCTGGACGGCGACCGCCTGCCCACCGACACGACGGTCTGGATCGCGGCGGCCTGAGCCGCGGCATCCCTTCTCGGACGAGACCGTGGCCGGTATCGACGACGTCGCCCGCCGGGCGGGAGTGTCGACGGCCACGGTCTCGCGTGCTCTGAGCGGCCGGGGTCCCGTGTCCGCCGCGACGCGCGACCGCGTACGTGCGGCGGCCGATGCCCTCGGGTACGTCGTGTCGGCCTCGGCCTCGAGCCTCGCGACGGGGCGGACCCGCGCCGTCGGCGTGGTCGTGCCGTTCCTGGACCGCTGGTTCTTCAGCACCGTGCTGGCCGGCATCTCGGACGGCCTGGTCCGCCGCGGCTACGACATCACGCTGTACAGCGTCAGCGAGGACCCCGCCGAACGGCGCCGCGTCTTCGACGACCACCTGCGTCGCCAGCGCATCGACGCGGTGATCACGATCGCCCTCGAATTGGATGCCGCCGAATCAGCGCACCTGCGCGGACTCGGCGTGCCCATCGTCGCGATCGCCGGCCCCAACCCGCTGCTGACCACGCTGACCGTGGACGACCTCGCCGTCGGTCGTCTCGCGACCGCGCACCTGCTCGACCTCGGCCACCGGCGGATCGCGCACATCGGCGACGACGGCGCCGGTTCCGCCGACACGGGCTCGTCGGTGCCGGCCCTGCGCCGCCACGGCTTCGTCCGGAGCCTCGCCGACGCCGGCGTCGACGAGGCTCCGGACGAAGCCGTGG